>CAVBXD010000001.1:0-221076 GCA_963599465.1 Oscillospiraceae bacterium
CATCGCGTAGCCGCTTGCGGCGTAGCAATCTTTTAAATCTTTAGAATCCGTGTGGGGAAGCAATAATCCGTGTGGAGAAAGAAATAATCCGTGTGGGGAAGAAATAATCCGTGTGGAGAAAGAAATAATCCGTGTGGAGAAGAAATAATCCGTGTGGAGAAAAAAATAATCCGTGTGGTGCAAAATACTCCGTGACAGTAATCCGCAAGAAAGAATATTTTACCCACACGAATCAATATAGCTCCTGCAAGCGTCATTTCTTTCCCGCGAGATATGCGCTCAGCAATACGAGAACAAGGGCCACGGGAATGTCCCACGTCAGCCTGTCTTGCCCAAGGCAAATGGCGGCTATGGCGGTCACTATGGGTTGGAGGTTGGTGTATACGCTTACCGTGGTGGCCTTGAGGTATCGCGACGCAAACGGTATGGCGAAGAAGCCGACCACCGTGGCGAGCACCACGATATATGCCATCTCAAACACGCCGCTCCATTGCCATGCGCCACTGTAGAGGGTGGAGTGGGTGAGGTCGCTCCACGAGAATGGCAGAATGGCTATGGAAGAGACGAGGAATATCCATTTCATCTGTGTCACGGCAGAGTATCTTGCCGACACCTTGCGCGTGATGATGAGATAGATAGCCCATGTCAGCAAGCTCAGCAACGCGAATCCTATGCCGAGCACATTGTTCTTGCCGGATCCGCCTTGCCAGTTCATTGCCACCATGAGCATGGCGCCGATGATGCCTACTGCTATTCCGGCAAAGCCTTTCCATGAGCACCGCTCGCCGATGAACAGCGTGGCGCATAGCATGGTCATGACCGGTGTCAACGTGAAGATGAGCGACACGTATGTCGGTGTGCTGTAGTCTATAGCCCATGCCGTGAAAGTCTGCGACACGAGGAAACCTATCAAGCCGCCAATCATTATGACGAAGAGGTCTTTTGCCACTACCTTCTCCTTGGGCATGAAGAGCGAGATGCCCCAGAATATTACAGCTGCGCCAATGCAGCGGGTTGCCATCCAAGCCATTGGCGACACCCAGTTGTCAAGCAAGAGCTTGGTGATGGGCACTCCCAATCCGAATATGATGTTGGCTATCAATAACGCGCTGTGCGCGGAAATCTTGTTATCGTTTTGTGTCATTTTCTTATTTGAGCGTGAAGCCCTTCTTTAGTGTTAAGTTGTCTGATGCGTTGCCGGCGAGCACGGTAAACTTTCCCGGCTCCGCCTTCCATGTTGACGTGGCCTCGTCGTAGAAGCTGAGCGCGTCCTTGGCTATTGTCATCTCCACGTCCTTTGTTTCGCCAGGCTGCAAGAACACCTTGCGGAAGCCTTTCAGCTCCTTGTATGGGCGGTCTACGCTTGCCTTGTCGTCGTGGATATAGAGCTGCACCACCTCGGCGCCGGCTCGCTTGCCGGTGTTGGTCACGCTGACCTTCACCCGCAAGGTATCGTTTGAGGTGATTTCGGCGGAAGAGAGGCGAAGGTCGGAGAGCTTGAACGTGGTATAGCTCAAGCCGTGGCCGAAGGCGAAGAGCGGACGGGTGTTGTGGGCGTCTGCCCAGCGATAGCCCACGTATATGCCTTCCTTATAATCCTCGTCGATGATCTTGTGGCCGTCGCGCCATGTGCCAGGATAGGTGCCGAGGGCATGCGCGCCCACGTCGTTGAGCGATGCGGGCCACGTGAACGGCAACTTGCCCGAGGGGTTGGCGTCTCCACACAGCACGGCAGCGAGAGCGTTGCCAGCCTCAGAGCCGATGAACCAGCCTTGAACGATTGCAGGCACCGTGCTTTTCCATGGCATGGCCACGGCGTTGCCCGAGATGTTGACATAAACGATGTTCTTGTTTGCCTTGGCGAGCGCGCCCACAAGCTCATCTTGCGCGTATGGCAAGCCGTATTGCTCACGGTCGTGCCCCTCGGCGTCTTGGTGGTCGCTCTTGTTCAATCCGCCAAACACCACTACATAGTCGGCATCCTTGGCCTTCTCCACGGCATCGGCAATGAGTTGTTGCTTTGTGCGGCTCTCTCTCAAGTCTTGTCCCGTGGTCACGCCGTTGTAGTTGCCCGTGGTGTCGCCCACATATCCACGTTCAAACTCTACCTCGGCAATGCCTTTCAGCCTTTCGCGCAGTCCTTGGAGCGGTGAAACCTCGCGTTGCACTTTCAGCGAGGAACTGCCTCCGCCCACGGTCATCATCTTTATGGCGTTCTCGCCAACCACGAGCACTTTCTTCTTGGTGTTGCCGTCTAATTGCAGTGGCAGCAAGTTGCCCTTGTTTTGCAAGAGCACTATGCCGTTCTCGGCTATCTGCTTTGCCGCCTCATAGTGGGCTTCGTTGCAGAGGAATCCGTGGCCGTGTCTGGCCATCGTGGTGCGGAAATAGAGGCGGAGCACGCGTCTCACCTTGTCGTTGAGTTCTTTCTCGGTATATTTGCCGCTGAGGATGCCTTTCTTGTAGGGCATGGCGAGATAATAGTTGTCGTAGGCGTTTGATGCGCCCTCGCTAAGTCCGTTTGTCCATGTGCCGAACTCCATGTCGAGTCCGTTTCTCACGGCTTGGTCGGTATCGTGTACGCCTCCCCAGTCGCTCACCACTACTCCGTCGAATTTCCAGTCGTGTTTCAAAATCTTGTTGAGCAGGATGTCGTTGTGGCAGTTGTGCTCATCCTTATACAGGTTGTACGCGCCCATGATGGCCCACGTGTGACCTTTCTCCACTGCAGCCTTGAACCCTGGCAGGTAAATCTCGTGCAAGGCACGGTCGGAGACGGATACATTGACCTGGAAGCGATACTCCTCGTCGTTGTTGAGGGCATAGTGTTTCACGCATGCCGACACGCCTTTGCTCTGCAATCCCTTGATGTAGGGCACCACCATTGTGGAGGTGAGCCATGGATCCTCGCCCATATACTCGAAATTGCGTCCGTTGAGAGGCGTGCGGTAGATGTTGACGCCAGGGCCGAGAATCATGTTCTTGCCGCGATACAGGGCTTCCTCGCCAAGGCTCCTGCCGTAAAGGCATGCCATTTCGGGGTTCCATGTCGCGGCGAGGCAGGTAAGTGCGGGGAATGCCACGCAAGAGTCGTTGGTCTGTCCGGCTTGCTCCCATTCGTCCCAGAGCACGTCGGGACGCACGCCGTGAGGACCGTCGTCGGTCCAAAAGTCGGGAAGGCCGAGGCGTGGCACGCCACGGGCAGAGAATTTGCTTTGCGCGTGAATCACGCCAATCTTCTCGTCGAGTGTCATGCGCGACAATGCGTCTTCCACACGTTGCTCTATGTTCTTGGTGTCGTCGAGATAGACCGGCAATGCCGACTTGCTGCCACAACATTGCTTTTGCGCTTGCGCTACAGGCGTGAATGCAGTCAGCATGAAGGCAAACGCCATTACAAACTGTTGTTTCATGTTGTTATGTCTTAGTTTAAATCTATTCCTTGTCAGACATTGCAAAGGTAACTTATTTTGACGACTTTATCCACGGCCAAAAATAAAAAAACTCTCCATGCGTAAACTTTTGGTTTATCGCATGGAGAGAAGTGTTTTATAATCTTATATG
The DNA here is from genome assembly GCA_963599465.1 of Oscillospiraceae bacterium. Classification (GTDB taxonomy): domain Bacteria; phylum Bacteroidota; class Bacteroidia; order Bacteroidales; family Bacteroidaceae; genus Prevotella. The sequence continues at coordinate 3,565 of CAVBXD010000001.1, forward strand.
CAGGTCGAAATGATGCTTGCCTTATTTGATGTAGCCCTCATACTCGGCATCCGACTCGCAGTCCCACCATACAGGATAGCTCCAGATGTCGGTGTCCTCGGCGTGCTTGTTGGCAGCGAGAGCCTGGCTCTCGTTGTAAGACAATTCGAGCGTTGCGGGCAGACGATAACGGCGTGGCCAATACTTCGGGTCGTCCTTTGAAGTGCCTTTCAGCTTGTCGGTTCCGGTGAAGAGCACCGAGCGATCCATGCCCGGGTATACCACGCCGAAGTCCTTGATGTTGCCAGCGCTGTAGTTGAAACGGCGCATGTCGTTCCAGTTTTCCAAGCTGCAACCCATGGCTACATACTTCTGCAGCATGATGTCGCTCATCTTCAAATCGGAAGAGTTTTGGCATACGGCATCGCTGGCGAGGTAAGCCGAAATCTTGGCGTCGTCCATAGGCATCATGTCAGGATTGCTGAATCCCTGGCCCTTCCAGGCGTTGAGCTTCTTCTGCATGTAGTCGAGATGTGCCTTGATGCCAGCCTTGTAAGCTGTGAGCGCACCAGCCTTGTCGCCCTTGCGGAAGAGCACCTCGGCCTTGATGAAGCAAGCCTCGTGGTAGGTCATGATTTCGAAGTCGCTGACGGGGCGCAACTGGAACGAGCCGGTAGAACCCACGGCTCCAGCGTTGAGAGCGTCGGAAGAAGAGAAGTACCAATAGACATCGGTCTCCTCCTTCGTCTCGTTACCGGTGAGCTTGGAGTTGCTACGCAGAGAGACGTAAGCGGTATCGCCAGCGTATGCGTAGTTGGAGCTGTTGACGTAGACAGAACCTGCCTGATAGGTCACTTTCACGTTGGTGCCGTCTACTTCTGCTTTGTGATTCTTCTGGATGTCGGCAACAAACTGTTCGCGTGCGGTAGCGTCGGCAATGTTGTATGTAATGGTCTTGTCGCTGGCTGCCCATGTAGGAGCGGTGATGCTGTTCCATCCCAATGCCTGCAGGCGTACGCAGTCGCCGTGGCAGTCAACGCCTTTGGAGCGTGCCCAATCATACGACTGCACTTTGCCGTCTACAACTTTGATGTTTGTCATCACGGCCGGCACAATCTTGGTGTAGCGTGGATCCTCTACGCCAGCGTCGCGCATGTTGGTGAGCAGGTCTGTATAATACTTGGTGATGCGTTGGGTTGTGCCATATCCCACACAGTTCCAGTTGCCGTTGGTCATGATGGGGTCGCCAAGAAGATAGTCGGTAACGTCCTGTCCGCTGTTGTAGCAAGGCATCACGGAGTTGTCGTCGATGCTCTGTGGGCCTTTTGCCAGGCATTCGAGAATCTGGTCCGGGTCAAACTCTGCCTTCTTCGACAACTTCAGCAGGTAACGGGCCTTGAGTCCGTAAGCCAGCTTGAGCCATTTCTGTGCGTCGCCTCCGTTCATGATGTCACCCCTGGAGAGAGCTGTGGCAGTGGAAGGCTGTGCCTTGCTGAGCAGTTCGATGGCCTCGTCGAGCTTTGCTATACAGCCGTTGAAGATGGTCTTGCCGTCGTCGTAGGCAGGCACTGGCGAATTGCCGAGAGCCGCGGTGTATTGCATCTCGCCGTAGAGGTCGAGCATCTGCATGAAGCCGAGCGCGTGATAGATGTCTGCCACGGCCATGTAGTGGTAAGCGTTCTCAGCCTTTGCCTTGTCGTAGAGGTCGTTGAGGTTGGCTGCCGTTTCCACGAACCATGTCTGGTAAGATGTAGTGGTGGTTCCGTTGGCGAAGTTCCATGTCACGGCGGCAGGGCCGTGAGTGGCGTTCGTAGAATAGAGCGCGCCGGCGATCATTGACGTGCGGTAGTTGGTAACACCGGCAGAGTACATATACATGCGCTCAATCCAAGGCACGCGGTTTGCCACCTCAGCGGTGGCGTTGTTTGGCTTGTCGGGGTCTGCGTTCACGTCGAGGAAGTCGCTGCATGATGAAAGTCCAAGCGTGAGCAGACATCCGGCTGCCATCATATATTTTAAACTCTTCATATATAATCTTGTTTTTGATGTTTAAACAAATGCTTATTCACACACGGGGCAGTGGCATTAGAACGTGATGTTTACGCCAAAGGTAAATGTGCGTACAGAAGGCACGCTGCAGTAGTCGATGCCCGTTGCGCCTGAACCGCCTGTTCCGCCTGCTGTGCAAACTTCAGGATCCATGCCCTTGTAGTTGGTCCATGTGAGCAGGTTCTGTGCAGTTACGTTGGCAGAGAGACGCTTGATGATGGTGTGACTGCGCAGAAGGCTTGTGAAGTCGTAGCTCAATGAGATTGAGCGCAGCTTCAGCCAGTTGACACTCTGTATGAAGTTGTAAGAGTTGTTGGCGTAGTTGCTCCAGTATTTCTGGATCATGGCCTCGCCCGAATAAGTGGTCTTGCCGAATGTGTAAGTCTTGCCAGCCTCGTAGGTTTGCGTGTAAGCCTCGCCTGTGGTAGCGTTTATACCATCCACGGTGACGCTCTGGCGATTGTTCAGTGTGGTGAGCTTGCTCAAGCCATTGCTGACCATGAACTGCTCTGTGCCATTGAACACGTCGCCGCCAAGACGGAAGTCGAGCAGGAACGAGAGAGAGAGGTTCTTGTAGGTGAAGGTGTTGTTCCAACCGCCAATGAGCTTAGGCTCGCGGTTGCCCACCACGTCGTTTGAGCCGCTGTGCACCTTATACAATCCGGTTGTTGGGTCAACGAGGTATTTGCCACCTTCTATTTCGTTGCCGTCGGCATCGTGTTCGGTCTCGAATCGTGTGCCGACGAGAGCCATGAAGTTGCCGCCGTTAGGCACTGAAGCCGATTTCACAGTACCGAACTGTGCGTCGGTGGGGTAGAACATTCCCACGCCATCGAGGAACTCTCCAAGGCGGCCCTTGTTGTAAGAGAAGTTGAGCGTAGACTCCCATTTGAAGTCCTTGCCGTCGAAAGGCTTGCCCGTGATGCTCACCTCCATACCCTTGTTTATCACGGAGCCGGAGTTGATGGACATCAAGATGTATCCGCCGGCGTTAGACAAACGAGGCTGTGCTATCTGGTTCTTCGTAGAGCTGTGGTAGTAGGTCCAGTCGATGCCCAAGCGTCCTTTCAGGAAACGCAGCTCGGCACCAATTTCCCATGCGGTCTGAATCTCAGGCTTCAAGTTGTTGTTACCTTTGGTGTAGACGTTGCCCACGCCTATGAAACCGTTGTAGTTGATAGGTGTCGCAAGATATGTCAGCGTGGCGTATGGGTCAGCATCCTTACCAACCTGTGCCCAGCTGGCACGCACTTTGCCGAATGAGAGAATGTCGTTCTTTGGAAGCAGTTCGGTGAAAACCAACGCGCCGCTCACTGAAGAATAGAAATAAGAACGGTTGTCGAGAGGAAGAGTTGACGACCAGTCGTTGCGTCCTGTGAAAGTGAGGTATGCAAGGCTCTTGTAGGAGGCACGGGCCTCACCGTATACGCCAACAAGTCGTTTCTGGGTGGTAGCGTCGTTGAAGAACTTGTTGCCGTCGGCAATGTTGGTAAAGCTGATGGTACCAGGCGTTACGAAGTTGTAGCCCCAGTGAGTCTGGTTGAGGCGCTCGGTGCCCTCAGCGGTTGTGCCCAGCATCAAGCCGAGGTCGAAGTCGCCGAAAGTCTTGTGGAGGTTGGTCATCACGTTGCTTGACCAGTACTCGTAGCGGTAGTCGCTCTTGGAGAGACGGCCGTTCTGATACAGTTCCTTAACCACGGAGCCAGGGGCGATATAGGTATAAGCATCTGTGGTGTAGTTGTCGTAGCCGAAGCGTGCGGTGACATCCCACCAGCTGGTTATCTTGAAGTTGGCAGACAAGGCACCGGTGAAACGGTGAGTCTTGTCATACATCTTGTCCTTGTTTATTATCCAATAAGGGTTCTCCATGTCGTTTGCCAGCTCCCAGATGCCGTCGAACAGGCGATACTTGGTGCCGTCCTCGTTGACATAATGCGACATGTTCTCTTGCAGCGGCCAGCTGTAGAGAGCAGTCATCGTACCGGTTCCGCCACTGCCATACAATCCGCCGGATGTAAGGGTCTTGTCGGTCTTGGAGAGCGAGTAGGTCATGTTTGCGCTGACGGTCAGCTTGCCAAACTTCTGCTCGCCGTTGAAGCGCACGGTGGTCTTGTTGTAGCCAGTCTTGCGCACGATACCTTGCTGGTCGTAGTTGGACAGTGAGAGGAAGAAGCTCTGGTTCTTTGAGCCGCCAGAGATGCTGACGTTGTTGTCGAGCACCGTGCCCGTGCGGAAGAAGTTGCCAATGTTGTCGTACAACGTCTCGGAGCCGTCGTAAGCCTTGCCCCATGAGTTGTAAGTCTGGTCGTTGAACACGCCATTGTCGGCATAATATCCTCGTCCGAACTGCTTTTGCGCTTCTGGCAACTTTGTGGCAGACGATGCGCTTATCTTGCCCGAGTAGTCAATCTTTACAGATCCCTCGGCGCCTTTCTTGGTGGTAATGATGATGGCACCATCGGCAGCGCGCGATCCGTAGAGGGCAGCTGCTGCAGCACCCTTCAGCACGGAGATGTCGGCGATGTCCTCAGGGTTGATATCCATCACGCGGTTTGAGAATGTCGTGGCGTTGCGCGTCATGCCGTCGGTGCCCGAGTTGCCGACCACGCTTGTAGAGTTGTCGTAGATGATACCGTCTACCACGAAAAGCGGTTGGTTGCTTCGTCCTTCGGCAGTGGAGTTGGCACCGCGCATCACGATCGAAGCTCCAGCTCCGGCCGCGCCACTGCTTTGAGTGATGTTAAGGCCAGGAACCTTGCCTTGCAGCGAGTTGATGACATTGGTGTTCTTGTTTTTCATCAGCTCGTCGGCCTTCATGTCGGTGACGGCATAACCCAATGCCTTGCGCTCCTTCCTGATACCCATGGCTGTCACAACCACGTCGCTCAGCGATTTGGTGTCTTCGGCAAGAGTGATATTGACGTTTCTTTGTGCACCTACCTTCACCACTCGCTTTTCATAGCCTATGCATGAGATCTCAAGCGTAGAGCCTTTTGATACGTCTATGGCAAAATTGCCTTCAGTGTCGGTCACGACACCTTTGGTGGTTCCTTTGATTACGATACTTGCGCCAATGATAGGCTCTCCAGCCTGATCGGTTACGGTTCCTTTGACGGTGTTCTTCTGTTGCTCAGCCAACGGCTTAGGGGCTGTGGCCGTTGACGTTGTAGCATTAGCAGAAAGAGCATTGCCTCCGAGAAACATGGTGGTCAACGCCGTGGCTGCCAGTAATGACTTCGCATTCAGCGTTCTTTTGCAATTGCTTTCACTCATAATGACATAACTTAAAGTGTGTTAGTGACTGTTGGATTGTTTCAAGAAACGTAAATCTTAATCCCTTGTCAATTGCAAAGATAGATAAAATATTAACGCTGGCAAAGCCTTTGTAGATAATTTTTACCTTTTTGTTATGTTAAAAATACGATTTGTTACAATTTGTATGGTCATTATTGTAAAAAAAAACAGTTTGGCACTATATTGATGGTTGTTGTGTCACTCTTTTGCCGTCTTCATCCTGATATGGAGCTGGAAGACGCTTGGCGCGAAAATGAGGAGGGAGAAAATGACGGAAAAGACTACCATTCGCTCGTTGCCGTTGAAAATGTCGATGAGTTTTCCGTCGGCATACTGTGGCATGAGGTTGACAAAGATATAGGAAATGGTGTTGTTGATCCAATGGAAGACGAATCCCGGGATGATGGAGCGTGTGCGATAATACATCCACCCCAGCAGCAAGCCGATGAGGAAAGCGTGTGTGCCTTGGGCCAGGTTGAAGTGGACGATGCCAAAGAGCAAAGCTGATATGGCAATGGCTATCCAATGCTTGTTGGTTGGCATCATGTTCAGGAGCTTGCGCAGTATGGCTCCACGGAAGACCACCTCTTCAGCAAACGGCGCGAGGATGCCTATGGCGAAATAGCCAATGGGTTTCTTCATCACTTCCTCCATCATCTTCATCATCTGCTCGGGCATTTGGAAGTGTGTCCACTCTATAAGTTGCTCGGAGGGGATTATGCTGCCAACGGCAAGGAGCGCCACCCATGTAATCACCGCCCATGGGCGTGTCTGCATCCAAGAGTTTGAGAGGCGAGTCCATTTGCACTTGAGAAAGACCAAGAGCGTGGCGACGCTGCTGAGCGAACTTATTGCGATGGTGGCAGTGATGCCGGAGAGTTTGGCAAGCTGGAATATTACGCCAATGCCTAACTGCATAAGCAGGAAAACAACAGCATACCAAAGAATGTCGAGGCTATCGCGCAAGGTGTTTTTATTATCTGTCATGGATAAGAATCTTTTTTTATTGGTTTCTTTTTGTATCCTTATTTAGTTTCTTCAAAACATGTTCTTGGTCTTCCCGCAATTGCTTTGCCAGGTTGTCGGTGCTGTCAAACTTGCGGTTGTCTCTCACTCGGCTTACGAACTGTACCTTGACCTGCTTGTCGTAGAGGTTGCCGTGGAACCCGATGATGTTGACCTCCAACGAGAGGCGTGAACCTCCGAAAGTGGGGCGTGAGCCAATGTCCATCATGGCTGGCAAAAGGCGCGACTGCCCATCCACTGTCGCCCAAACCGCATACACTCCCTCCTTGGGAATGAGCAGCCCGCTATCGCCAAGGTCAAGGTTGGCGGTGGGGAAGCCCAGCTTCCTGCCTTCCTGAAAGCCTTTCTTGACCTTGCCTGACAACTCAAAGGGGCGGTTAAGGCAGTGGGCAGTCATCTCTACCTCGCCACCTTCGAGAAAAGAGCGGATGAGCGAGGAGCTTACTTTCATGTTGTCGAGAGTGTACGACTTTGCTTGTACGACCTGTATGCCGAGTTCGCGGCCGTAAGCCACGTAGTCGTCGAAGCCTTCCGTACGGTCGTGGCCGAAGCGGTTGTCGTAACCAATGACGAGCACCTTTACATTCAGGCGTTCGGCAAGCACTTGCCTCATGAATTCCTTAGCCGTGAGCGAGGCCATCTCCTTGCTGAAGCGCAGCACCGCCACGTTGTCAACGCCCGTGAGCGAGATGAGTTGCAGCTTGCGCTCGAGAGTGGTCAGCAGCTGAGGCTGATAGTCTTGGTTGAGAACCTGCCGTGGATGGCGGTCGAAGGTGATGACGAGCGAGGCGAGACCTGCACGCCTTGCCTCTTCCATGACATTGGCGATGAGAAACTGGTGGCCACGATGCACGCCATCGAAGAATCCTATCGTGGCTACGCAAGGTTGTAAGTTGCCGTTTAATGTATAGTAACTGTCTTCCAACATTATTTTTTGAGTCTTTTAATGGCCCGGTACAGTTCTCCGCCTCCGAGAACCATAACGCCTGTGACCACCGTTATGGTCACCCATTCCATCGGGCTTAACGGGAGCGTGCGGAACATCTTGCCTCCAAAGGTGACGATAATCCATTGCCCCACAAAAATCAGTATCAGCACGAGAACGAGGCCGCGATCGCTCCAGAAATGACGGAAGGCGCTGTGGATGCTTCCCAGACACTTGGCGTTAAGGAGGTTCCAGAACTGCAGCATCACGAACGTGGTGAAGAATAATGTCAACTCATGCACGTCGATGATGCTTCCTGCTCCATGTCGCTCACACCAAACGAGGAAGGCGAACATGATGATGAAGAATATGGTGCCAATGAACAGTATTCCTTTCGCCATCGGCTTGGTTATGATAAACTGTGACGCCTTTCGTGGCTTGTCGCGCATTACCTCGTGGGAAGGTGGAAGCGAGGCAAGGGCAAGAGCGGCAAAGGTGTCCATGATGAGGTTGACCCATAGGATCTGTGTCACCGTGAGCGGCATTTCCGTGCCTATCACCGAGCCTCCGAGCACGAGCAGCAATGCCGACATGTTGACCACGAGCTGGAAGAAGAGGAATCGCTGAATGTTTTTGTAAAGGGAGCGTCCCCACATCACCGCCGCGGCGATGGAGCCGAACGAGTCGTCAAGGAGTGTAATGTCGGATGCTTGCTTCGCCACTGAGGTGCCGGAGCCAAGCGACAGGCCGACGTGTGCGTAGTTGAGTGCCGGAGCGTCGTTGGTGCCGTCGCCCGTCACCGCTACCACTTCTCCGTGTTTCTGCAGCATCTCCACGAGTCGCTGCTTGTCGTTGGGGCGCGCCCTGCTCATCACGCGAATGTTCTCGCAAAGCTTATAGGCTTCCTCGTCAGAGAGAGCCGCCCATTCAGGCCCGGTGATAGCCTCGCCCTCGTTGATGCCAATCTGTCTTGCAATCTCCAAGGCGGTAGCCGTGGTGTCGCCCGTGACAATCTTTACGCGTATTCCAGCCGTGCGGCACTCGTCTACAGCCTTTGGCACATCGTCGCGCACAGGGTCACAGATAGCGCAAATGCCCTGAAGCGTCAGGCCCGAACCTTTGCCTTCCGAAAGTGCGTCGGAGAGGTCGCCCTCGCCATAGGCGAAAGCCAACGTGCGCATTGCTTGTTGCTGGTAGTTAAGAAGTTTTTTTTCGTATGTCTCGCGCTCCGCGGTGTCGCAATCGCACATGTTGATCAATATCTCCGGCGCGCCTTTCACGAACGTCAAGATCTTGCCGTTGACCAATGCCACCGTCGCCATAAACTTTTTCTCGGTAGAGAATGGTATTTGGTTTACCATCGTGCACATCGAGCGCATCGCATTGTAATCATGGCCGTGATCCTTGAGCCAAAGCAGCAATGCGCCCTCCGTGGGATTGCCCACCACCTTGTCTCCATCGAGCTCGGCGGTCGAGTTGATTGCCATGGCGGTGTCGCACAGTTGGCTCGTCGTGTCATTGTTGTCTGCCGATGGCGACGCAAAGACCTCGCTCACACGCATTTTGTTTTGAGTAAGCGTGCCAGTCTTGTCGGTGCATATTATGGTCACGGCTCCCATTGTCTCAGACGCTTGCAATTTGCGCACGAGGTTGTTGCTCTTGAGCATGCGGCGCATGTTCAGGGCCAAGGCGAGGTTCACGGCCATGGGCAATCCTTCCGGCACTGCCATGACGATGAGCGTGACTGCCATCATGAAGTAGTTGAGCACCGTTTGCGCCATGCCGAGATAGTTGGTGGTGTGCCAAAGGTCGTTGGTAAGGATGTCGTGAACAAGGAAGATGACAAAAGCCGCTACCGACACAAAGGAGCCGACCTTTGATATAAGCTTGGCAAGCTTTGTGAGTTGGATGTTGAGCGGTGTCTTGGTGTTGGTGGTCTCTGTGGCTTTTTGCGCAACCTTCTCTATCTCTGTCATGCAACCTACTTTCTCCACTACCGCCTCGCCGTGGCCGTTCATGACCATCGTGGAGCGCAGGATGATGTTTGGTGGATAGGTGGTCGTGTGGTTGCCGTCACTGTTGACGCTTTTTGTCGTTAGCGTCTCGCCTGTCAGTGTCGACTCGTCTATCTGCAGGTTGGTGGCTGCCACCAAGCGAGCGTCGGCAGGCACCTCATCGCCAGGTTCCACTATTATTATGTCGCCCACGACAACTTCGCGTCGCGGAATCTGTGTCACCTTGCCGTCGCGACGCACTTTCACGAGTTGGTCGTCGTTCATGGCTGTGAGCACCTTGAACTTCTTTGCCGCGTCGAGCTCGAAATAGAAACCAACTGTCGTGGCGAGGAATATCGCGATGAATATGCCGATGGTCTCCATGAAGTCGTTGTTTACAAACGCCAAGCCAAAAGACACAGTTGCAGCAACAAGGAGAATCCTGATTATGGGATCGTTGTATTTCTCAATGTAGAGTTTCCATACGGAGGTCTTCTTCGGCGGTGTAAGAACGTTCTCGCCGTATTTGGCGCGTGAGGCGACTACTTGCTCGTTGTTAAGCCCATCACGGTGGATTTCTTTTGTCATGTTTCGGTTTAATTAACTTCTATATAATATATGTGTAAGAGACAACCACAAAGTTACATAAATTTAGCGCAATATTTGGAGGACACCCGTAAATATCATTATCTTTGAAAGAATAATAAGTATTTTCGATATTTATTAAGAAGGCATGTGGATGTTTGCCACGCTTCGTGGTTGTTTTACGCCAAGAGGCTTTACGCCATTAGGTGGTATGTGCCTCCGGCGTAAGCTTTTACCACGCCTTTCATCTCCAATTGAAAGAGCAGGGCGGTGAGTGTTCCGGCGTTGATGCCTGTCTTCACGGAAATCATGTCTTGGCGCAGGTCGTTGGCGTGTTGTAGCAGGTCAACTATCTTTTGCTCGTCCTCGGTCAAGTCGGGGAACAACATCCTTTCTATTCCTTTGCTTCTCGCTTTCTCCAATGTCTCCTCATTCTGCCATCCCATGTCTTTAACGAAATCCTCGGCAGACGTTATCAGTCCTGCTCCGCAAGCTCGTATCAGGTTGTTGCAACCCTCGCTGTAAGGCGCACCCACGGGACCAGGGAAGGCGAACACGTCGCGGTTGTATTCCTTGGCTATGCGGGTCGTTATCAGTCCGCCGCCCTTGCGTGCGCTCTCCACGAGAATGGTGGCGTCGCACAGTCCGGCGGTTATGCGGTTTCGCCTCACGAAGTTGAGCTTGTCGGGCTTGGTGTGCGTCATGTATTCGGTCACGAGTCCGCCTTGATTCACCATGCGGTTGGCATCGTCGCGATGCGTGGTGGGGTACAACGTGTCGAGACCGTGGGCTAACACTGCCACGGTCTTCATGCCGTTGTCCAATGCCTCGCGGTGCGCATGGATGTCTACTCCATAAGCGAGTCCGCTGACGATGATGGCATCGGGTATCAAGGCGCGCAAGTCCCTGACGAAAGCTCTTATCAAGTCTTCACCATAGCGTGTGCAATGTCGAGTGCCCACTATATTTATGATATGGCGCGCGTTGAGATTGGCGTTGCCTTTGTAGAAAAGCATCAGAGGTGCGTCGGGGGCTTCCTTCAGCCTGCTGGGGTATTCGTCGTCGTTGAGGCAAAGCACCGTAACGCCGTGCTCTTCTGCCCAGGCCAACTCCCCTTCCGCGCGGTCGCGGATGCGCGACGTGTCGTTGAGATCGCTGACAATGCGCGCAGGAAGGCCTGGAAACATCGAGGCAAGCTCTTTCCCGTGTTCAATTATGGCGGTAGCTGAGCCTAACCTTCGATAGAGTTCCACCATGGTGTTGAGGTGGTAATAGCTGAGCCGCGTGAGTATGGCAGTGTTGAGCCTTTCTTCTCTATTCTGCATTTTCCTTGTTAAACTTCTCTATTTTTGGCAAGAAGGCGTTGTCGTAGTCTTCGCTATTGCCCAATCTGCCGTTGATGAGCATGACGAGTTCCACGTCGCCATGGAAGCAAAGCTTGTTGTCGGCTTCACGGTATATGTCGTGTGAGAAGATGTAGCGCAAGCCCTCCTTTCGCACGTTTACGCACGATAGCATAACGTCGTCGCAGCGGAGTGGGGCCTTGAACTTCAGGTTCATTCTTGCCACCACAGGGTCAACGTGTTTTTCCTCGTGCAGTTTGGCATAGCTGATGCCTAAGCTGTTTATGAAACGGTGACGTGTGTGTTCGGTGTAGTGCAGGTAGTTGGCGTTGTTTACAATGCCTTCGATGTCGCACTCGTAGTCGCGCACTTCCATGCGTGTGGTGAATAAATATTTTTTCATGTTGTGTTTGTTTTAATTGTTGTAGATGCTATAGACTTGATAGACTCGATAGACTTTTATGGACTCGATAGACTTTTATAGTTTATAGACTTGATAGACTTTTATATTTCTATCCTGTCTATCCTGTCTATTCTATCTATTCAGTCTATCCCCGTCTATCTCCTCTATCCCTATCTATATCTTCTATCCTTTTTCTTAACTTTTCTATCTCTTCTTTCTGTCCATAATACGCTTTCAGGGCTCTCTGCTTCAGGTCATTATATTTAGCTTTCCACTCATTGACTGCCGTGACCAATTGGGCGTTGTTGGCTTTGAGTTTTTGGTTCTCAGTCTGCAAACGCTTCATTTTCTCATCCTGCTCTTTCCTGTAGCCGGTACGTGCAGCATACATGCGCTCCTTAATGCCGCCCTCTGTCACAAAGTCTTTCTCAAGTTTTTTGAGATACGAGTTGATCATGGCGTCTACTTGGTAGCAGAGCGTTAGACAAGTATTGGCAAATTCCTCCGCGGACCATTTCTCAGCAAAGCGCATGTAATCCTTTGGATCGTTGTGGCTCCTCGTGTACTCTATAAGGCTATTGTAGCGTGGGTCGCCCTCTTTCCATATTGCGAATCTCCCGTTGTGCAGAAAATCCTTGTAGTCTTCCAACAGCTCTCTTATGCTTCCGCGTGCCACATTGACCAACTTCAGCTCCATCTCCGTAGATGACCTGCCGTCCTCCGATCCTTCCACTATATTCTGTTTGCCAGAGCGTGCAGCTTGCACCATTTGGTCTACCGTGCGGTCGCCATTTATGGGCAGAAAACGATGACAGAACACGAATGTGAGCTGGTATATCGCATCCGATTTATGATAAAAGTGCAACTTGCGCCAGTCGTTGCCTTGTCTTAGCACAAGTGAGGTCTTTTCTTCATGGGTTGTGAGTGGTCTTTCTTCCGGGTTTTCCATTTGTCGCTCTCGTTGGTTAGGCTTTCCGCTTCCCGCCTTTCAGATATTCATATCCGAAGCGGCAGCGAAGGCAGTCGCGACGGTCGCAGTATTCGTTTTTCAGTTGTATCAATGCCTGGCTATCGCCCGCGTTGTCGACATTCAGCCCCACGTCCTTCCATGTCCTTGTTATGTGGTTGTCTTCAGCCTTCAGTTGGTCGAGGAAGTCGAACGCCCTGTCTACGAGAGCCTCTTCTTGCTTGTGTCTGCCATAGGCGAACAGCATGGGTACCACTGTGTTTATCAGCAATAGGTTGAGCGACGCTTCCGACAGGTGCTTGCTGCTTGCCTTGCTCTCCCGCCCGAAGGCATAGTGGGTTTGCCAATACTCCGTAGCTTCCGTCATCAGTACCTCTTTTGCTGCCTTTATGTCCTTGCAATCGATGATCATCGACAGGCTCGCCTTGCGATGATAGTAGAGGTTGACGAGTTGCGATATTCTTATGTGCGGGAAGTTTTGCGGTCGTAGCCGCAGGAATCGCCACAGGTGGAAATCAATTGGCGTGAGCGAGTATTTATGTGCCAAGTATTTATATTCCCTGCTGAGGTTGAACAAGTATTCGTCGGTGAGGGCATCGTCGCGGTATCTCTCCGGTACCGACTTTGGGTCGAGCAGTCCGGCTTGCCCCATGAAGATTGCCTCTATCTGGAATATGTTGTCGCCGTGGTGTGCCACGTCGTTGAGCGGCACGCTGAGAGCCCACTGCTCCATGGCCTCGGCGTTGATGCCGAACCCGTAGTTTCGTGCCATGGTGACGAAATATGCCGCCTCCCACGACCCTTGGCATTGCTTTGCCCGCCGTTTTATGTCATCGGTCTTCCGCTCCAGTCGCTCCGTTTCCAACGCGCTCATCCACGAGTGCTTCATCAGCTGGCTCAGCGATGATATTATCTTGTAGCATGGAGGGTAATTGTCGGTTTTCAGCAGCTCCTCATAGTTCTCCCTCACATAATCTGGCACGTCGAGTTCCATCTGCGGCGGCTTCATGCCATCTTTTGTTACGGCTTGCGCGTCGGCGCAGCCCACTACGTGCAACACCACATTGTCATATTGCGCGTCTTTCTCGTGCCCATGCGCGAACCAGTCGCTTGCCTTGTCGTGTATCTCCACGTTGCCGACCCACATCTGCCCTTTTATCCTCACCTTGGCGTTGAAGAAGTCGGGCCCCGCGTTGCTGTTGTGCAAGCCTGGGTCTATCACCTCCACGGTCTCGCCCCCTGTCGTGCGGAGCCCGACCACGGGGAAGAGCCTGTGTTTCCAGCAATAGTGCAAGAGCTGTTCCATGTGGTGTTGGGTGATAATTTATTTGATGAAGCTGTCTTGATAGGATCGCATTAGTTAAACTCCTATTTTCCCATTGATAACATCTGTAGCTAATGCATGTTTTATATGTCCATGACTATCTGAATAGACAATGGATTCGTTGCGGGAGGCCTTGTCTTGCAGCATTTCCTTTTCTGCTAAAGCAAGACCTTCGTCTAGTCTTTTAATATACTCTTCTACCTCTTTATTTGACATAATTCTTAATCTTATTAAACTTTTCTATGTTATTTACAATTTGTTTTATATTATTGCCGCCAAAGGCAATTCTCTCACGTTTATACTGGCTATTGTCGTAAATAGCCCAAACATCTACTTTATCCATAAACAATTTGAATAGGTTATTAATGCCCTTGGAATATCTCCTAAATATAACATCTCTTGGAATATTGTGTCCGCCTTTACTGACGCGCTCGGCAACTCTGTTTACGGCTAATTCTGGAGTCTCAAGCCAGAAATAGATAATGTTGACAATATATCCACGTTTATGCGCATCCATAACGAGGTTTATATACGAGCGTGTCGCCAAAGTCGTTTCTATGGAGAAAGACTCCTCCTTGTCAATCAAGTATTTTATTCTTTCTAACATGAGTCTTCCGGCTTCGATGGCAACACCTTCAGGGTTGAATGGCGATAGACCTTTCGCAATCTCGTCAGCGTTAACAAATTCTTTTACCAAAAGGCTCTTTGGTAAAATCGTCATGGATGCAGTGGTCTTCCCAGCTCCATTACAACCTGCTATTATATATAAATGTTTGGCCATAATAATAACTTGATTAAAGTGAGGTTTACAAATGGCATCATGTCGAGAATCTGCATTTGCGCTTGGTTTATGTTGCTGCTTCCGCCATGGTAGTGTTTTTATAGTTTCTGCAAAAATACGTTTTTTTCCACTAAACCACCAAATGTTTAGCCAAAAACTTTTGGGTGTGAATGATATATTCAATGGCATGATATGCAGGGGCGGGCCCTGTGCCCGTCCGCACCCCGCGTGGCATCATCGTGTTGTCGGCATGCGCTTTCGCCAATTCATGCCGCGAACATGTGTTGTCGCCATTCGGGTTGCGGACGGGCACAGGGCCCGCCCCTGCAAATCGCTTGTTGTTTTCAGTGGCTTACTTCATCACCTTCTTAACGGCTTTTCCGCCTCGCTTCTCGATGACCACCTGACCAGGTTTTGCCTCGCTGATGCGCTGGCCTTGGAGGTTGTAAAGCTCAACCTTTTCGCTGCTGTTGTCAACGGGCAGGTTGGAGATGCCAGTAGTCGGAGCCGCATTCAAGCCGCCAGCGAAAGTCGCGTTCCAAGTTCCAAGTGATGGAATGTCGTGAATGGTGATGTCCGCATAGAACTTGTCGCCAACGATTTTGCCGTTAAGGTCTACTGGAACTGTCATAGACAATAACCAAACTTTTACTGTTACCTTCTGCCCAGTTGTGGTCAGCACGGTGTTGCCGTGTCCGTCGTCTGTAGCTTCTACGTCTGTAAGGGTTATGGTACCCACATTAAGACCGTTGTATGAGAAATTTTTTAGTTCAATCTTATATTTACCGTTTGTTTGCTGGTTCACCGAGACGGTTTTTTGTCCTTGGCTCTTGCTATCAATCACGAGCTCATCCGTATAGTCAGTTGCAAAGCAACTTACCGCCATGAGGACAAGCGTGAAAAGTGTAAAAAGTTTCTTCATGATAATTCCTTTTTGATATTTGAAAATGTTTCAGATGCTTTAGAATCTGTAGCCGAATCCGGCGTTGAGATAAACAGGGTGCATGGTGAATGCCACGGTCTTGAAGTCTTTCTTGAAGATGTTGTTGAAAGAGTAAGTGAGGTCGCATGACAACGAGAAGTGCTTGTAGGCATTCCATGAGAATCCGGCTTGCGCGCCCCAGTTGAAGCGTCGCAGGTCGTCGTCGAAGTTGTAGGTCGCCGAGCTGCCGTTGTCGAACGTCACCTTCTCGCCTGTAGGCGTGCCGTTGCGCAGGTAGCCGTCGCTCACGTAGCCGTTGAACTCGTTGGAGAGGCAGTAAGAGAAAAACAGGCCACCTCTCACCTTCCAACGCGAGTTGACGCGAAAGTTGGCCGTGATGGGCAGGGTAAGGTCATTGCTGGTATAGTTGGTCTTGTTGTAGCCCGTGAAATATCCGCTCACACGGTCACCGTTTTGTATTACCTCTGTCTTGTAGTTCTTCACTGTGGCTCCCGTAGACATGCGCTTCGCCTCAAGTTTCAGCCCCGAGGCTACGCCCCATCTGCCAAGCCATTTTGTCACCACGCATTCTACCGTGCCGTTGAATTTTGGCTCGAAACTGTCGATATGGCGAATCTCGCGTGGCAACCCCAATGGTGTCGCGCCACCAAAGTTGAGACCAGCCTTGAGCTCAAGCTCCCATCCCTTTTTGTTCATCTGCTTGAGGTTGTCGTCGCGTTCGCCAATGTTTTCCTGGGCAGTGGCAGAGATGGAGAAAGCCACGAGCAGGAACAATAATATCTTGCTTTTCATGTTAGTTTGCTTCGTAGTTGATGTGGAACTCGTCTAAATATAGCGTGCTGCCTACCGCGCCGACAAACTTGCCGCCGTCCTTGCTCGATGAGGCAACGATAGCGAAACTATATTTGCCAGCTATCATCTTGTCCAAGTCGAAAGTCTTGCCGTTCACAAGCTCGAAAGGAATGGTGAACTGTGTCCACTCGTCGGTCTCCTTCCTGTCGGTCAGCTCTGCCTTGAGCACGATGTTTGGGCTCGTCAGCGAATTGAGCTTCGTGTCGGTGCCGTCGAGCCAAGGCACGTCTTTCGTCACCTCGAAGAGCACGGCGTAGATAGCGAAGTCGTCCTTGGCTCCGCTGACCACGTTCGAATTCTCGTCGGTCACGGTCGAGCCAGCCTTATATTTGTAGTATCCTGTCAAGGATAAAGGCTTGGTGTTGAAGAACGGGATTCCGAAATGGGTCGACGATGCCATGTCGCCCATGTTAACCGAGAAAGAGCCAAGGAAGATGTTTCCGGCGGCGATAGGCGCGCCAAACATCGCTCCCAAGGCACCTGTGCTTATCGTCGTCAGCTTGGCGCATTTGTTCTCCTTGCCGTTATCGGCTTGGCTCGTTGGATAGTCGAATGGTGTTGGGTTAGATGCCATGAGCGTAATCATGGCGCCGGGGTTTCCTGTGCCCCAGTCCACTTGCTGCCCACCATGCTTCTCGTAGAAAACATGGAACAAAGGATCGTCCACGCCATCACCGTTGACATCGTACATGTAATAGCGTATGTCGTCGAAGTGGAAATCAGACGGCGTAGTGTTAAATGCCATGACCTTTATTGTGTATTTCTTTTTCCAAGCCCCGTCTTGTGATGTCACGGTGTATTCCTGTGGCAGTGCCTGGTTGATGGAGTCGGGTTGGCCATCTTCCTCACCGGTCTTCTGTGGGTTTGGCACACGTGTGAAAAACTTGCGCTTCGTGCCGCTTGCCGGCTCGATGGTAGCGCCTTCGGTGAGAGTGAACTGCGGCGCGAGGATGCTGTCGCTCGTGTTGAGATAGAGCGTTACCTCGTTGTTCGTGATATCAGGATCACGAAGCAACAAGTTGTCATCGCCGAGAGTCACTCCCGTGATATCGGCTTCGCTGTTAAGCGCCTCTTCCTTGATACATGAGGTGAGCGAGGCTGTCATCGCGACAGGCAACAGCATGAGGCTCACCCACGTCCTTAGGGTCTTGTGCATAATGGTTTGTTATCTTGATTAATCTTTTATCTGATTGTAAATCCGTATGATACACGGACGTACGCATCCGCGTGAATTTGGGCGTAAAGTTACGGTTTTTTCTTGTATTAAACACTTTTTTAGAAATCAAAAATCGTTAATTTGCCCTAATCGACCGCAATTTCGTGAAGATTTATAATAATTTATGCAACACGGGAATGCCTTTTCGCCATAAAATAGCTAATTTTGCACGACACATTAATATAATGTAAGCATATAAATACAAACACATATAATTAATATTACCGCACGATTATGAAGATAGCATTGATAGGCTATGGCAAGATGGGGCACATGATAGAGCAGATAGCCCTTGAACGTGGTCACGAGATAGTATGCAAGATAGACGTTGACAATGCCGACGACTTCGACAGCGCCGCTTTCTCTTCCGCCGACGTGGCGATAGAATTTACCAACCCCACCGCCGCTTACGGCAACTACCTCAAGGCTTTCGAGCACAACGTGAAGGTTGTCTCCGGCTCTACCGGTTGGATGAAAGACCACAAGGCCGACGTGGAGGCCCTCTGCAAGGACGGCAAGCAGACGCTTTTCTGGGCAAGCAATTTCTCGGTTGGCGTGGCTATCTTCCAGGCCGTCAACAATAAGCTGGCAGAGATCATGAACGGCTTTGCCCAGTACGACGTTTGCGAGACTGAGACTCACCATATCCACAAGCTCGACGCGCCCTCCGGCACCGCCATCACCCTTGCCGAGGACATCGTGGAGCGCCTCGACCGCAAGAAGTCTTGGAAGCTCGGCACCACCACTTGGGACGACGGCCGCGTGGAAGGCTCTGAGGACCACGATGCCGACGAGCTGCTCGTCAACAGCGTGCGCCACGAAGAGGTGCCAGGCATCCACAGCATTTGCTACGACTCCGAGGCCGACGAGATTACCATTACCCATAACGCGCACTCGCGCAAGGGGTTTGCCCTCGGTGCCGTGCTCGCCGCCGAATACACCAAAGACCATTCGGGCCTGCTCACCACCTCAGACCTCTTCAAGTTCTAAAGCCACAACTGATTAAAACAAACAAGGCAATATAATGATTGACAAGGAAAAAGCTTCTCTTAACATGAAGAAGCAATGGATGAAGTTCGGTTGTGCCTTCTTTTTCTACGTGCTGTTTATCATATGGATGTCGCCACGCACGCTGACGGGATGGATCCTCACGTTGCTCGGCGCGGTTTTCATCTTCGACTGCTACGTGTCGAAGAAGGTGCGATGGCAGTGGTGGAAGGAGGCCGAAGGCCCCGTGAAGTTCATCATGAGTTGGGTCGATGCCCTCGTGTTTGCCCTCGTGGCCGTGTATTTCATCAACCTCTTCCTTTTCCAAAACTACGTCATCCCCTCTTCTTCCTTGGAGAAGAGCCTCCTCACGGGCGACTACCTTTTCGTGTCGAAGGTGAGCTACGGCCCGCGCATACCGCAGACACCGCTGACGATGCCTCTCACCCAGCACACCATGCCTGTAATCAACACCAAGAGCTACGTGGAATGGCCCCAGTGGGACTATCGCAGGCTGAAAGGCTTGGGCAAGGTGAACCTCAACGACATTGTGGTGTTCAACTATCCTTGCGGCGACAGCATTGTCACCGAGGAACGCTATCAGGGCCCCGACTTCTACGGTGACCTCGTCTATCCCCTTGGCATGCAGCTATACAAGGAGAACAGTGCCAATCCTGTTGACCCTGCCACGCTGGACAAGCAGCAACAGCTCGACTTCTTCTCCATGATATACTCCCTTGGCCGCGACTACATCGTTAACAACCCCAACGAGTTCGGTTCCATAGACCACAGGCCAACCGACCGTCGCGAGAACTACGTCAAGCGTTGCGTCGGACTGCCCGGACAGACGTTGCAGATAAAGAACCGCATAGTGTGTCTCGACGGCAAGCCAAACAAGGAACCCGACAACGTGCAGTATACCTACTATGTGAAGTTTGCCACCGACCACCTGCCCGACGACGTGCTCAAGGAGCTTGGCATCTCCATGGAAGACCTCACCACTCTCAACCAAATGGGCTACATGCCGCTGACCAAGCACGCGGTGGAGTTCCTCTCCAAGCGCAAGGACCTCGTGAAGAGCATCAAGCTCAACACCGATGCAGCGCCCTCGATAAGCCTCTATCCGCACAACGTGGTGACAGGATGGACGGTAGACAACTACGGTCCGATATGGATCCCCAAGAAGGGTGCCACCGTGAAGCTCAACATGAACAACATAGCCCTCTACGAGAGGCCGATAAGCGTGTATGAGCACAACGACCTGAAGGTTAAAGACAACCACATATACATCAACGGCAAGCTCGCCACGAGCTACACCTTCAAGATGGACTACTACTGGATGATGGGCGACAACCGCCACAACTCCGAGGACTCACGCTATTGGGGCTTCGTGCCCGAAGACCACGTCGTGGGCAAGCCTATCTTCATATGGTGGAGTTCCGATCCAGACCGCAAGGGATTCGCTGGCATAAGGTGGAGCCGCCTGTTCAGGTTTGTTGACAACATAAAGTAACACGTAATCTTTTATAGACGGCACGTTTTGGCACGGCAACTTCTGAAATTCTTTATCGCCCTGGCGATAGCCATGACGCTTGTCGTGGTTGTTCGCGTGTTTGCCATCACCATCTACACCGTGCCCGCTCCTTTGGGCCAAAGGCTCAGGACGGGCGACAAGGTGGTGGTAAACAAGCTTGCCCGCAGCCGTGCGCTCCACCGTGGAGAGCTCATAGTGTTCACCGTCAGTGGCGAGGCGCCCGCGGTGTCGCTCATAGGCCCGCCGCAGGAACTGGGCGAGGTGGTCAACCTCCCAGGCGATACCATCACCGTTGCCAACCGTCGCTACGTCATCCCCTTCAAGTGCTGCGACCGCTGCCCGTGCCGCGACTGCCGGATCTGCCTTGTGGAGACCGGACATGGCAAGCGGCTCGTGCATAGACATCAGATAATGGGCAAGGCCGCTCGCCTTTTCAAATGAACAGCATTCTCTCTTCCGCATATTTCGGTCCCGTGCAATGGTATCAGAAGCTCGCCCATGGCGGCGTCTCCATCATTGAGCGGCACGACCACTTCATCAAGCAGACATTCCGCAACCGATGCGTCATCGCCACCACGCAAGGGCCGCAAGCGCTGACCGTGCCCGTGGAGAGTCCGCAAGGTTTAAGGATTGACAAGACGGAGATGAAAGACGTGCGCATATCCGACCATGGAGCGTGGCGCCATCTCCACTGGCAGGCGTTGCAGTCGGCGTATGGCGAGAGTCCTTTCTTCGAGTATTATGTCGACGACATCTTGCCTTTCTTCGAGAAGAAATGGGAGTTTCTCTTCGATTTCAACCTTGCCATCACCCATAAGATGTGCGAGTTGCTCGACATAGAGCCGCACATTGAGTTGACCGACGAATATCTGCCGTCCTCACATTACGGTGAAGCCACGGTCGACTATCGTGACGCCATTCGTCCCAAGCATCCGCTGCCCGATAGCACGTTTGTGCCTCGTCCTTATTATCAGGTATATGGGCAGAAGCTTGGCTTTTTGCCAAACCTCTCCATCCTCGACTTGCTTTTCAACGAGGGCAACGAGGCTGTGCTGTACTTGTAGAATTGGTGTCGCGTTGTTGGCTTAAGAATCACGTTCGTTTTTGGAATTTCACGACCCGTTTGCCGTTACGTTAGAATCGCGTTGCCGTTACGCTAGAACGGCAACGCGATTCTAACGTAACGGCAACGCGATTCTAACGTAGAGGTAAAACGGCAAAATCCATGTTTAAATTCTTATTAGGTGTAGCACTTGTAACTTGTTTGTTATCAATGTTTTGTTTGGTTGGTTCGTGAGGGCGGCAACTTGCCTGCTCAGAACGTCACGCCTATGTGTAGGTTCAGCGATCCCGTGCGCGTGTCCTCGAAGTCGTAGTGCCCCACGTTTGCCAAGCCCACGTCGTAGCTCAAGCCCGCATACAGCTTGTCGAAGCTCGCTCCGCAGCCTATGCGCAGGCCACCGTCGAAGCGGCGGAAGCTGCCCTTCTCGTTGCTGAAGCTCGAATAAGCCTCACGCTTGCCATAGTCTTTCACCTTGCCGCCAACGCCGAGGGCGAGATAGCCGCCGGCATACGGCTCTATGGTGATGTCGCGTGCCACGGGATACTTGTATTTTATCAAGAGCGGCAACTCGAGATATTCCAAGCGGTATGTGAACTTGTCGCCCTCATATTTGCCCTTGCCACCTTTCTCGACGTAGGAGAGTCCCGACTCAAAATAGAGAGGTGCGGTGTGGGTGATACGCGTGCCAGCCACGATGCCCAAGTCGAGACCCGTGCGTGAGTCGCTGCCGTCGAGGTTGGCGGCATCGGAGTG
Source organism: Oscillospiraceae bacterium (assembly GCA_963599465.1). Classification (GTDB taxonomy): domain Bacteria; phylum Bacteroidota; class Bacteroidia; order Bacteroidales; family Bacteroidaceae; genus Prevotella. The sequence continues at coordinate 25,583 of CAVBXD010000001.1, forward strand.
GACCGTGGCTACAGCCATGCCAAGGCGGAAGCCGAAATAAGAATCGTTGAAGAGGCTCGACGAATGTCCCCGGTAGCCGCGGTCGTTGTTGTAGCGATGGCGTGGAGGGATGGGGCGACCGTCTGGATAATATTGCGCTGAGGCCGACAGGGTAGCGGCGAAAGCAAGGAGCAATAGCAATGTCTTTTTCATGGAGAAAGAGTTTTATGTTTGTTTTCTTGTGGCAAAGATAGCCAACGCCACTGAAAGGCGCATGGGGAAAAGACCTAAAAGCAAATAGGCTTTTCCCTATTGCGAAAGCCGTTTTTCATGCCGTAGCCTTCTTTATGTCTTCTTTTCTGCTTTATTTTGGCAAAAAAAGCGTAAGTTTGCAGTCGGATTAACAAAACAAGAGAAAGGCATGACACAGAACCTCTTAGTCTACAATACGCTAACGCGAAAGAAGGAGCTTTTCAAGCCCCTTCATGCCCCCCACGTGGGCATGTATGTTTGTGGTCCCACGGTATATGGTGACCCACACTTGGGTCACGCTCGCCCAGCCATCACCTTCGATGTGCTCTTCCGCTACCTTCGCCATTTGGGATACAAGGTGCGCTATGTGCGCAACATCACCGACGTAGGCCATCTTGAGCACGACGCCGACGAGGGTGACGACAAGATTGAGAAGAAGGCACGCCTGGAGCAGCTTGAGCCGATGGAGATAGCGCAATATTACACCAACCGCTACCACAAGGCCATGGAACTCCTCAACACCCTGCCGCCATCAATAGAGCCCCATGCCACGGGCCATATCATTGAGCAAGAGCGACTCGTGGAGGAGATCCTCAAGAACGGCTATGCCTACGAGAGCAATGGCTCAGTGTATTTCGACATACAGAAATACAACGAAGACCACAAATACGGCATACTGTCGGGCCGTAACCTCACCGACATCATCAACAAGAGCCGTGAGCTCGCCGGCACCGACGAGAAGAAATGCCAGGCCGACTTCGCGCTGTGGAAGCGCGCCACGCCAGAGCACATCATGCGCTGGCCAAGTCCGTGGGGCGACGGCTTCCCCGGATGGCACTGCGAGTGCACGGCAATGGGAAGGAAGTATCTCGGCGACCACTTCGACATCCACGGTGGCGGCATGGACCTCATCTTCCCACACCACGAGTGCGAGATAGCCCAGGCCGTGGCATCGCAGGGCGACCAGATGGTCAACTACTGGATGCACAACAACATGATTACCATCAATGGCCAGAAGATGGGCAAGAGCCTTGGCAACTTCATCACCCTTGAGCAGTTCTTCACTGGCGACCATCCATCCTTGGAACAGGCCTACTCGCCCATGACCATACGCTTCTTCATCCTCTCCGCCCACTACCGTGGCACCGTGGACTTCAGCAACGATGCCCTCAAGGCGGCACAAAAGGGTTACGAGCGTCTGATGGACGGCATATCCAACCTCGACCGCGTGCAGACGGCAAAAGGCTCGCAGCCCGACACCCACAAGTTTGTGAGCGAACTGCGCCAACGCTGCTACGACGCCATGAACGACGACTTGCAGACACCGCTCGTCACCAGCGCCCTCTTCGAGGCATGCCACCTCATAAACACGCTCCTCGACCACAAGACGAAGATCTCGGCCGACGACCTCAAGGAGCTTGCCGACACCATGAACACGTTCACCTTCGACATCCTTGGTCTGAAGTCGAACCGTGGCGCGGGAAGTCCCGACCGCGAGAAGGCTTATGGCAACATTGTGGACCTCGTGTTGCAGATGCGGCAGAAGGCGAAAGAGGCAAAGAACTGGGAAGTGAGCGATGAGATTCGCGATGCCCTTACCGACGCCGGATTCATAGTGCAAGACACCAAGGACGGTGCCACTTGGAAATTGAACAAGTAGAATTACGGGCCCCTCCCTTGTGACTCGACGACCCCTCCCTGTATCCCTCCCCCACCCAGGGGAGGGAAATATATGTATCAAGAGGTGACAATGTGATACTTTGCAGGGGCGGGCCCTGTGCCCGTCCGCAACCCGAATGGCAATTATGCCAACAGGTGATAACGTGCATTGGTAGGCCTGTCGTCCCTTGAAACATTTTTCTCCCTCCCCTGGGTGGGGGAGGGATACAGGGAGGGGTCGTCGAGTCACAAGGGAGGGGCCGTTAGGATTTATATAATGACAGATAAACTCTCGGCAAACGACATGACCGTGGGCGATCCTGCCCGTGGCATAATAAAATTTGCTGTTCCCTTGATATTGGGTTATATCCTCCAGCAGATGTACCTCATCGTGGATGCCGCCATCGTGGGGCGCTGGATAGGAGTCGACGCACTCGCCGCCGTAGGCGCGTCAGCCTCGGTAATGTTTCTCGTCATGGGCTTCTGCAACGGTGCGTGCGCCGGTTTCGCCATACCTATATCGAGGGCTTTCGGCGCGAAAGACTATAAGAAGATGCGGGTGTATGTCGCCAACTCCATTCGCGTGGCATTGGTGCTGACCGTCGTCTCTACCTTTCTCTCCAGCGTGTTTTGCGACAAGATATTGCGCATCGTGAACACGCCGCATGAGATTTTCGACGATGCCTATACGTTCCTCCTGCTGCAGTTTCTCGCCATACCCTTTACCATCACCTTCAATCTCTTCGCCGGCTATATCAGGGCGCTTGGCAACTCTCGCCAGCCTTTCCTGTTTCTTATCTTGTCGTCGATTGTCAACATCCTTCTTGACGTATTGCTCATACTCATATTAGGCATGGGCGTGGCAGGAGCCGGTCTTGCCACCTTGCTGTCGCAGTTGTTCGCCTCAGTGCTGAGCGTGTGGTATGTGGCGCGCCACATGAAGATTCTCATCCCACACGGCGAGGAGCGCGCTTACGACAACAAGCGCATATCCATATTGCTCAACAATGGCATTCCCATGGGCCTTCAGGTCTCTATCACGGCCATAGGCATCATAATGCTGCAAAGCTCCAACAACGCCTTGGGCACCGTTTACGTGGCATCGTTCACCGCCGCCGTCCGCATCAAGTATCTCTTCATTTGCGTGTTCGACAACATCGGGGTGGCCATGGCGACCTATTGCGGACAGAACATCGGTGCCGGACGGCTCGACCGCGTGCGCCAAGGCGAGTGGGCGGCGGTAAAGATCATGCTTGTGTATTTTGTGTTCACGGCATTGGTCATCTTCCCCTTTGCCGGCTACATGATGGTGCTGTTTGTCGACAGCGGCAGTCAGGCGGTTGCCGACAACGCCGCTATGCTCATGCGCATAAGCTGCTGCTTCTACCCCGTGCTTGGCTTGCTCTCCATCCTTAGGTATAGCATACAAGGCTTGGGCTATAGCAACCTTTCCATGCTCTCCGGAGTGATGGAGATGATAGCGAGGAGCGGCGTGAGCCTGTGGCTCGTTCCCGCCTTCGGCTTCCTTGGCGTGTGCTATGGCGACCCCATGGCATGGGTCTTTGCAGACATCTTCCTTGTGCCCGGCTTCCTGCTGTTGTACCGGCACCTAAAGAGAAAGCTCCCGCAGTCATCCGTCATCCCACAATAACCACATCATGCTCCTCACGCTTGTAATATATTTTCTGGTAATTCTTGCCATAAGCCGTGTCACGTCGCGTCACGCCGGCAACGACGCGTTCTTCCGTGGCAACAGGAAGAGTCCGTGGCCAATGGTGGCCTTTGGCATGGTGGGCGCGTCCATCTCCGGCATAACCTTCGTCTCCGTGCCCGGCATGGTGCTCAAGGGCGACATGACCTACCTGCAGATGTGCCTTGGCTTCATCCCTGGCTATTTTGCCGTGGCGTTCATCCTCCTGCCCATCTATTACAAGCTGAACCTCACCACCATATACGGCTACCTGCGTCAGCGTCTCGGCAGGCGCAGCTATAAGACCGGCGCGGCGTTTTTCATCGTTTCCAAGCTCGTGGGCGCGGCGGTGCGCTTCTATGTGGTTTGCTTCATCCTCCAACATTTCGTTCTCGACGCTTGGCATGTGCCCTTCGTGTGTACGGTTGTGGTGATGGTATCGCTCATTTGGCTCTACACGCGCCGTGCCGGAGTGAAGACTCTCGTGTGGTCCGACACGTTCCAGACCGCCTGCATGCTCGCAGCCCTCGTGCTTATCATCGTGGCTACGATGGGTAGTCTCAATCTCGATGTCCATGGCCTTGTGGCTAAGGTGGCTGCCGATCCGCACAGTCGCATCTTCGTGTTCGACGACTGGGCAAGCCGGCAGAACTTCTGGAAACAGTTTCTCAGCGGAATATTCGTTGTCATAGTGATGACCGGACTCGACCAGGACATGATGCAGAAAAACATGACCTGCAAGACCCTTCGCGAGGCTCAAAAAGACATGTGCCTATATGGATTTGCCTTCGTGCCGGTAAACCTCTTGTTTCTTGTGCTCGGCATCCTGCTCGTGTGGCTTTCCGCCGCCCGTGGCATGGCGTTGCCACAGATGGGCGACGATCTGCTGCCTATGTTCGCCGCTTCGGGGCAGTTGGGTACCACGGTGGTCATACTCTTCACCATAGGTATCGTGGCGGCGAGCTTCTCCAGTGCCGACAGCGCGCTGACGGCGTTGACCACGAGCGTGTGCGTCGATTTCTTCGAGCGCGCCGACGACGAGCGGCTGCGCAAACGCACCCACACGGTGATAGCGGTTCTCTTCATAGGTTTCATCCTCGTGTTCCGTGCCGTAAACTCCACGAGCGTCATAGATGCCATCTACATCCTTTGCGGCTATACCTATGGCCCGTTGCTGGGGCTGTTCGCCTTCGGTTTGCTCACCCATAGGCAAGTGAACGACCGTTGGGTGCCAGTGGTCGCCATAGCCAGTCCGCTGCTCTGCTTTGCCATCGAGACCACTGTGCGCAGTCTCACTGGCTACCAGTTCGGCTATGAGCTGCTCATGCTCAACGGCGCGCTGACGTTCGCGGGATTGTGGGTAAGCCCAGCCCTGCCACACCCAAAGAAGGCAGCGTAAACAAACGTTGGTGATGCGGATGGGAGAAACACATTCGGGACGATGCTAAAATCTTTTAGCCGAAAAAGGATATTCTCTCCAAAAAGCCGTAACTTTGCAAAGAATAGACGTTTTGATAAACCATGGCAGACGATTTCGATATACGCGACGGACACGTGAGCAGGGAAGAGAAGGACTTCGAGAATGCCCTTCGCCCCCTACGCTTCGACGACTTCAATGGCCAACAGGCCGTTGTAGACAACTTGCGTGTCTTCGTTGAGGCGGCAAAATATCGTGGCGAGCCTCTCGACCACACCTTGTTGTATGGCCCCCCGGGACTGGGAAAGACTACGCTGAGCAACATCATAGCCAACGAGCTTGGCGTGGGATTCAAGATAACCTCGGGCCCCGTGCTCGACAAGCCAGGCGACTTGGCGGGCATACTCACCTCGCTTGAGCCACGCGACGTGCTTTTCATAGACGAGATCCACCGCCTGCAACCAGTGGTGGAGGAATACCTCTATTCTGCCATGGAGGACTTCCGCATCGACATCATGATAGACAAAGGCCCATCGGCCCGCTCTATACAGATAGACCTCAACCCCTTTACCCTTATAGGCGCTACCACTCGCTCGGGCATGCTCACCGCTCCGCTCCGTGCCCGTTTCGGCATAAACATGCATTTGCAGTATTATGACCCCGAGACGTTGCAGCGCATCATAAAGCGTTCGGCAGCCCTGTTGAGGGTGCCCATCCACGACGATGCCGCAGTGGAGATAAGTCGCAGGTCGCGTGGCACGCCACGTATAGCCAACGGCTTGTTGCGCCGCGTGCGCGACTTCGCACAGGTGAAGGGCAATGGCACGATAACGAAAGAGATAGCCGACTTGGCGCTTGGCGCGCTCAATATTGACTCCTACGGGCTCGATGAAATCGACAATAAGATATTGACGACCATCATCGACAAGTTTCGTGGAGGTCCCGTGGGCGTCTCAACCATAGCCACGGCGATAGGCGAGGATAGTGGCACGGTGGAAGATGTGTATGAGCCTTTCCTCATCATGGAAGGCTTCATCAAGCGCACGCCGCGTGGACGCATGGCCACGAAGCTCGCCTACGACCATCTCGGGCGAAATCCCTACGAAGGGAATGCCATGCAGATGGAACTGTTCTGAGGGAAGCCCCTCCCTTAGTCCCTCCCCCAACCAGGGGAGGGAAAGATGTGCTTCAAGGGGTGATGCTTGCAGGGGCGGGGCCTGTGCCCGTCTGCACCCCGAATTGCAATGGCATCATTGTTAAAATGTGCTTGTTAGCGCCATGAAAATAATATATGAAGAACAACAAATGCCGTCAGCATCTGATAAACGATATGTGATGGAAAACAATGTTGATACAAAAGGGCGTGTTGCCGTCTTCGCCGGCAGTTTCGACCCTTTCACCATAGGTCACGATGACATAGTGCGTCGCGCGTTGAGGCTCTTCGACAGGCTCGTCATCGTGGTGGCGAGGAATCCGGAGAAGCGTTACATGTTCACCGTCGAGGAGCGTGTGGAGGCTATCCGCAACGTCTATCGCAATGAGCCCCGGGTGAGCGTGGTGGCATACGGAGGCATGATAGTGGACATAGCCTCCGAGGTGGGCGCGAGGTTCCAAGTGCGGGGCGTCCGCACGTCGATAGACTTCGAATATGAGCGCGTGGCGGCAGAATACAACGATAAGCTTGGCGGCCTTGAGACGGTGCTGCTCTATTCGAAACCTCAATTTTCCACCATTTCATCGACATCTTACCGTACGCTCGTGTCTTTCCATAAGGATGAGGAAGCGAGGAAGATGCTGCCTGGTTCACGTTGAACACAAACATATATTATACATTATATAAGATGATTACTTACAATGCAGACGGCGTGAAAATGCCGAAAATCCGTCACCGCGAGACCACGGCGTGGATAAAGCGTGTGGCGGCAGCCCATGGTCGCAAGATTGGTGAGGTTGGCTACATGTTCGTCAGCGACGAGAAGATTCTCGAAGTCAATCGCCAGTATCTCGGTCACGACTATTTTACCGATGTCATCACCTTCGACTACGACGAAGACGACGTGGTCAACGGAGACATCGTGATCTCCCTTGACACCGTGCGCACCAATGCCGAGAAGTTTGGCAAGGCATACGATGACGAGCTCCACAGGGTCATCATCCACGGAATCCTCCATCTCTGCGGTATCAACGACAAGGGTCCTGGTGAGCGCGAGATAATGGAGGCCAACGAGAACGCCGCCCTCGCCATGCTATAAGCATCGGATGCCCACAAAAAACTCTTTCGCTAAGAGAAAGGAATACTGGCAGGGGCGAATCGTTCCCAAGCCATGATTAGAGCAATGACCCGGGAATAGCTTTTCCTGCCTTCCGCTATGCGATTGCCGCGGAGGTAGAGGTCGAAGATGAAGTTCTGGGCGGTGTTGACGACCTTGCTGCGCTTGCCGAGCCAGTAGCGTCGGTCGCTATTGGCCAACTGTTTTATTTCGGGTCGGAGGTGATTCAAGAACCTCTCGCCTTCTTCTTTGCCAAGGATGCCGAATACGTCGTTGACGACATGGAAGAAAATCTGATAATAGCCGCTGAACCTCACGGTCTTGTCGGGCGAAGCCGTGCAGACAATATAACTGTAGAAATTGGCTTCTCCCTCATTGCCCACTCCGAGGAAATGGGCAAACTCGTGAGCGTAGGTGGCTGGATATGCGTGAGGACGGATGTCGCCGTTGAGAGTAAATTCGCAGAAAAACGGTCCCATGCTGCCCGTTACGCCTGCCATGGAGCTGAGCGGCGTAAACACCATTGTCTTGACGTGTGGGCTCTTGTTGAAAGGAGCATTGATACCGAGGGGCGTATTCATACCGTGAGGCATTTTGGTGCTCAACCTTGCTATACTACAATATCCTTGAAGTATGCTCTTTTCTATCTTCTTCTTCTCTTCGTTACCCCATCCGTCTGCTGTGCATTTTGATTCTTCAATCATCTCTTTTCTCTTTCCACTTTCTTCACTCAACCTGTTGATGCTATCGGCATACTGATAGGCGAATTTCCTCAATTCGGCCTTGCTTACCTCCACCGGTTTCATGCCTGTTCTGAGGTATATATTGGGTTGCGAATAGTTGAGTCCCCAGACAAGGTAGAACCAGGCATACACCCATAGCAGGTACTCGACCACATGCCACAGCGCCTTTCTCTTTCTCTTGACGATGGGATAGGCAATGACCCATACTATGCTTAGAAAGATGAAGATGTCGCCAATGGCAACGGGAAAGAGCCCTGATACGTGAGACAGGAAACTTCCGATGACAGGATATACCCGGGTAGTATAGACGAGCCCTAAGCGTGGGCTAAACCTCACGACCGTAACAAGGGCAAGCAACAATGTCAGCACCCAGTGACGGGGCTTGATTATTGCACAGCGTTTTTTCTCAGCCATGTTTTATGTTACATGTTTTATGTTACATGTTTTATGTAATGCAAAGATAGGGGGGGCGTTTGACTTGTCAAAAGAATTGTGAGGAAAAGTACGGAAGATTGGTGTTTTTTTAGAGAACAAAGCCTAACTTTGTGGATAAAAAACCTTTGACGCTTATGAAACGATTAACATCTCTTTGTGTGTTATTGCTCGTGCTTTGCATCAGTGTAGTGGTCAAGAATTATAAGGTAGTGCCCGTCAAACTCTGAACCGATGAGCCAAGGCACACGCTGCCATCAGCTTGCCGAATATGTGGTGTTCCTCTCGCCGCTGAATATGCTTTGCGACAGCCCTACATATTATGACGAAGAGCCAGAATGTACCGATTTCATCGCTAAAATTCCTACAGTTTGGGATGAGACTGTAGCCTTGAAGAGTGAGGTGGGAGAGTATGTGGCCGTGGCTCGTCGCTCAGGCAATAAGTGGTATGTTGGAGCGTTGACCAATTGGGCGGCTCGCGACCTCACGCTTGACCTCGCACCATTGAAAGTGGAGGGCAGGCTACGGTGTTCAAGGATGGGGTCAACGCGGAGAAGTTCGCGCAAGATTATGAGAAGACAACCATCGCGGTGCCTGCTGGCGGCAAGGTGACAATGCATCTCGCGCCAGGTGGCGGTGTGGCAATGGAGATATAAAAACGCAACAGCGCCGTGGCACTAATCAAGCCACGGCACTGTTGCGTAAGCTATGTTTCAAGAGGCGCATTTAAAAGCAATCTATCAGTCTTTGCAACATTTCTTTTGGTTCAAGAATGAACACTAATATCAATATTTGCAAAACAAGCAACACGAGATTTATGGTTGAACCTTGGTACTCCTTACGACGAAGATGTCTTATGATATAGTAGACATTCGCCAATAATGAATACACCACAACCAAAAATAAACATATTAGCAATATATTCCAAAGCATATCAAGAAATTTAGTTTTATATGGTTTTACACATTGTCTGACATGCGGCAAAGTTAAACATAAAAAATGAGATGCCGAGCTGTGCTGGATTCTTTTTGCACCTCTTTTTTATAAAAGTATGTCTTAATATTTGTTGGAACGCGAAAAAGTTTGTAACTTTGCAGTGTTCAGTGGAATGAGGGACTCCCAAGGCGAGTTCCTCATTTTTTTATAACTTCAATACATGATAGACAAGAACGTCGTAAAAGCATTAGTAGAAGAGTGGCTAAAGGACACGGAGTATTTCCTTGTTGACTTAAACATCAGCCCCGATGACAAGATTACCGTCGAGATAGACCATGCGGATGGAGTCTGGATAGAAGATTGCGCCAAGTTGAGCCAATATATAGAAGACCATCTCAATCGAGACGAAGAAGACTATGAGCTTGAGGTAGGCTCGGCTGGCCTCGGTCAACCTTTCAAGGTGGCACGTCAATATGAGATATTCGTTGGCGAGCCGGTGGAAGTGCTCGATGCCGATGGCAAGAAGACCCGTGGTGTGCTCAAGAGTGTCGATGGTCGCGACTTCACTGTCACCGTGAACGAAAAGGTAAAAGTGGAAGGCAAGAAGCGCCCAGTGATGATGGACGTTGACCACGACTTCAACATGGACGCGGTGAAATACACAAAATACTTGATAAGTTTCAAATAAAAACAATAAAAAAAGATATACAGCTATGCCAGCAAAAAAGATTGACGACGGGCAGATGAACATGATGGGTTCTTTCCGTGAGTTTCAAGATACAAAACACATAGACCGTACCACGCTCGTGAGCGTGCTTGAGGAAAGTTTCCGTAACGTACTTGCGAAGATCTTTGGTTCCGACGAGAATTTTGACGTCATTGTGAACCCCGACAAGGGTGACTTTGAGATTTACCGCAACCGTATCGTCGTGGCCAACGGCGAGGTGGCTGACGAGAACAAGGAGATTTGCCTTGCCGACGCCCAGAAGATAGACGCCGACTATGAGGTGGGCGAGGAAGTGTCTGAGGCGGTAGACTTCGCCAAGTTTGGCCGCCGTGCCATCCTGACCCTTCGCCAGACCCTTGCCAGCAAGATTCTTGAGCTTGAGCACGATGCACTCTACAACAAATACAAGGATCGTGTGGGCAAGCTTATCTCTGCCGAGGTTTACCAGGTGTGGAAGCGCGAGGTGCTCTTGGTGGACGACAACAACAACGAGCTTCACCTTCCGAAGAGCGAGCAGATTCCTGCCGACGTGTACCGCAAGGGCGAGACAGTGAGGTGTGTCATTGAGCGCGTTGACAACGAGAACAACAACCCTCGCATCATCCTCTCGCGCACAAGCCCTACGTTCCTTCAGCGTCTGCTTGAGAACGAGGTGCCTGAGATTCAGGACGGCCTTATCTCCATCAAGAAGATTGCCCGCATGCCTGGTGAGCGTGCCAAGATAGCTGTGGAGAGCTATGATGACCGCATTGACCCGGTTGGAGCTTGCGTTGGCGTGCATGGAAGTCGTGTGCATGGCATCGTGAGAGAACTCGACAACGAGAATATCGACGTGGTAAACTGGTCGGCAAACACCGAACTCTTCATTCGCCGCGCCTTGAGTCCCGCCCAGGTGACGGAAATCAAGCTCAACGAGGAAGAACGCAAGGCGAGCGTCTACTTGCAGCCAGACCAGGTGAGCCTTGCCATCGGACGTAGCGGAATGAACATCAAGCTCGCCTCGATGCTGACAGAATATACCATCGACGTGTTCCGTGTCGTTACCGACAGCGATGAGGAAGGACAGTTGGACGATGTGTATCTCGACCAGTTCAACGATGAGATTGACCAGTGGATCATAGATGCCATCAAGGGCATAGACTTGCAGACAGCGCGTGAGGTGCTCAACGCCCCTCGTGAGATGCTGGTAGAGAAAGCCGACCTTGAGGAAGAGACCGTGGATCATGTTTTGGAAGTGTTGAAAAAGGAATTTGAATAAAGAAGGTAAATATTTTATATGAGCATCAGATTAAACAAAGCATTACGTGAACTGAACATAGGACGCCAAACGGCAGTTGGCTTCCTACAAAAGAGAGCCGAGGGGCTTGGAGAGGTCAAGGACGACCTTAACTTCAAGCTCAACGACAAGCAATACGCTGCTCTCGTTGAGGCATTCAAGAAGGATGCTGCTGTCAAGGAAAAGGCAGAGCAGCTCTTCAAGAAGCCTGAGAAGAAGAAAGACCGGGACAACTCCAGGCACCGTGTTGACAACGGGCTGGAATTGGGCGGACACCAGAAATACACACCTCTGGGAAAGATAGACCTCGACAGCGTGGGAAAACGCCCAGTGGAAATCAAGTCTGATGCATCTCCGGAGAAGAAATCCAACAACCCTGAGACTGCTGCCGTCAGTCAGAAGGAAGAGACTGCCGCTGTGAAGGAGACTGTGGCAGACACAAACAAGCCAGAAGTCAAGGCAGAGAAGCCTAAGACGGAGGAAGTGAAGGCTGAGGCTCCTAAAGCTGAGCCTGTAAAGGCAGAACCCGCCGCGCCTAAGGTAGAACCCGCGAAGCCGGTTGAGGTCAAGAAGCCCGTCGCCCCTGTGGAAAAGGCAGCGGCTGAGAAGCCCGTCGCCAAACCTTCTGTGGCTCAGCCAGCTTCACAGCCTAAGCAGACGCAACCTGCAGCCCAAGCTCCATATCCAAAGGATGTAGACAAGAATGCCGCGCCAAAGCAGCGTCAGGTCATACAGAAGCCCAACGCGGTGAAAGTGGCAGAGGTGACACAGCCTTCCAAGGAGGTGAAGAAAGGAACCGAAATCTTCCGCACGAAGACAGAGACACGCATAGACGACACGCCTAAGGTGACAGTGCTCGGAAAGATAGACTTGAGCACAATCAACTCAAGCACCCGACCAAAGAAAAAGTCGCGTGCCGAGAGACAGCGTGAGCGTCAACGCCAGCAGAACGGCGGAAATAATGCCAATAATGCCAACAACGCCAACAACCGTGGCAAGCGTGAACGCATAAATAATAATAAGGTGGACATCAATGCCGCCGCCAACCAACAGAACGGAAACAAGAACGGAAACGGCAAGAAAAAGAAAAACCGCAACCGCGACAACAAGCCGATGGAGGTTAACGACGAGGATGTAGCACGCCAGGTAAAGGAGACGTTGGCACGTCTGACAAGCAAGAGCCAAAACAAGAAAGGTGCCAAATACCGTAAGGAAAAGCGTGAGGCCGTGCAGGAGAAACTCGATGCCGAGGCACGCGCAGAGAAGAAGGAGAGCAAGATATTGAAGCTCACCGAGTTCGTTACAGTGTCGGAGCTCGCCACGATGATGAACATTACCGTGACGCAGGTTATCTCCACGCTGATGAGCATCGGCATCATGGCATCCATCAACCAGCGTCTCGACGCTGAGACGATAAACATGGTGGCTGAGGAGTTTGGCTTCAAGACCGAATATGTCAGCGCGGAGGTGCAAGAGGCTGTAAGCGAGGAAGACGACGACGAGAGCGAGCTCGTGCCTCGTGCCCCGATCGTTACGGTCATGGGTCACGTTGACCACGGTAAGACATCGTTGCTCGACCATATCCGCAACACCAATGTCATTGCCGGTGAGGCAGGCGGCATCACTCAGCACATCGGTGCCTACAGCGTGACGCTGAAGAGTGGCCACAAGGTGACTTTCCTCGATACCCCTGGCCACGAGGCGTTCACCGCCATGCGTGCCCGTGGTGCGCAGGTTACCGATATTGCCATTATCATCATCGCTGCCGACGACTCCGTGATGCCAACCACCAAGGAAGCCATCGCCCATTGCCAGGCAGCTGGTGTGCCTATGGTGTTTGCCATAAACAAGATAGACAAGCCGGGAGCAAATCCCGACAGGATACGTGAGGACCTTGCCAACATGAACCTCCTCGTGGAGGAGTGGGGCGGTAAGTACCAGTGTCAGGAGATCAGCGCCAAGAAGGGTGTTGGTGTCGACGACCTCATGGAGAAGGTGCTGCTTGAGGCAGACATGCTTGACCTCAAGGCCAACCCCAACCGCAAGGCCACGGGAACCGTTATCGAGTCATCGCTCGACAAGGGTCGTGGCTATGTATCGACAGTGCTCGTGAGCAACGGCACGCTCCACGTGGGCGACATCGTGCTTGCGGGTACCTCTTGGGGACGTGTCAAGGCATTGTTTAATGAGCGTAACCAGCGCATCGACGACGTTAAGCCGGCAGAGCCAACTATCGTGCTCGGTCTTAACGGTGCACCGACCGCCGGCGACCAGTTCCATGTGATAGAGACCGAGCAGGAGGCACGCGACATTGCCAACAAGCGTGAGCAGCTGCAGCGTGAACAAGGCTTGCGCACGCAGAAGCGCCTTACCCTTGGCGACATCTCGCATCGTATCGCACGCGGTGAGTTCCATGAGCTCAACATCATTGTCAAGGGTGATACCGACGGATCTATCGAGGCATTGTCTGACTCGTTCCTCAAGCTCTCTACTGAGAAGGTTCAGGTCAACGTCATCAGCAAGGCTGTGGGTCAGATATCAGAGAACGACGTGATGCTCGCCTCGGCTTCCGATGCCGTTATCGTGGGCTTCCAGGTTCGTCCTTCGGGTGACGCACGCAAGCTCGCCGATCGTGAGGGCGTGGAAATCAACACCTACTCAATCATCTACGATGCCATAGACGACATCAAGGCAGCCATGGTCGGCATGCTCGACAAGGTGACGAAGGAAGTAGTCACCGCCGAGGTGGAGGTAAGGCAGGTGTTCAAGATTTCCAAGGTGGGCACTATCGCCGGTGCCCTTGTCACCGAGGGAAAGGTCCACTCCAAGGACAAGGCTCATGTCGTTCGCGACGGAATCGTGGTTCATACCGCTCCTATCGCTGCCTTGAAGCGTTATAAGGACGATGTCAAGGAGGTTGTGACAGGCTTGGAGTGCGGTATCTCACTGGTCAATTACAACGACATTCAGGTTGGTGACATCATTGAGACATTCACAGAGATAGAGGTGGAGCAGAAACTGTAAATCCCTATCATCCACAATATGACAATCCGTCATGCTTGGTTGTATGCCAGGCATGACGGATTGTTTTTGTAATTATCTTATGATAGTAGACGGTCTTTCGACAGGCTTTACCCCATGCGTCATTGTGCGCACAGTGAGTGTGCACGAATAAAAGACAACAGTCTGCCAAGGCCCATGTCAGGTTACTGCTAAAAAAACCGTTAATTCTTCGGAAAATAACCGCATTATTCGTAATTTTGCATTTTACTACGAGAGGGCGCATTGCGCCCTTTTGTTAGTGTGGCATACCGCCCAAAGCAGAACAGGAAAATGGAAAATAAAGAAACAAAAAATGCCTTTGTGCGTCAAGTGGCCGAGCAGAAATATGAATACGGCTTCACCACCGACGTGCATACCGACATAATAGAAAAGGGCCTGAACGAGGATGTCGTGCGGCTCATATCCAAGAAGAAAGGCGAGCCCGAATGGATGCTCGACTTTCGCCTAAGGGCATTCCGCTATTGGCAGACCATCGAGCAACCGTCTTGGGGGCATGTGCATGTGCCGCCAGTTGACTACCAAGAGATTTCGTACTATGCCGACCCATTGGCAAAGAAACCCAATAACAAGGAGATTGACCCGGAGCTGGAGAAGACATTCGACAAGCTCGGCATACCCTTGGAGGAACGCCTTGCGCTGAGCGGCACGGCGGTGGATGCCATCATGGACTCGGTGTCGGTAAAGACCACTTTCAAGGATAAGCTCCGCGAGAAAGGTGTCATCTTTTGTAGCATCGGCGAGGCCATCAAGGAGCACCCCGACTTGGTGAAGGAATATCTGGGTAGCGTGGTGCCTTATCGCGACAACTTCTACGCTGCACTCAACAGTGCGGTGTTCAGCGACGGCTCGTTCGTCTATATCCCAAAGGGCGTGCGTTGCCCGATGGAGCTGAGCAGCTACTTCCGCATCAATGCCCGCAACACGGGACAGTTTGAGCGCACGCTGATCATTGCCGACGACGATGCCTACGTCTCTTACCTTGAAGGCTGCACCGCCCCGATGCGTGACGAGAACCAGCTTCATGCCGCTATCGTGGAGATTATAGTCAAGGACAACGCTGAGGTGAAATACTCTACCGTGCAAAACTGGTACCCGGGCGATGAGAACGGCAAGGGTGGCGTGCTGAACCTCGTGACCAAACGTGGCGACTTGCGTGGTGTAAACTCCAAGTTGAGCTGGACGCAGGTCGAGACAGGTTCCGCCATCACCTGGAAATATCCATCCTGCATCTTGCGTGGCGACAACTCCGTGGCTGAGTTCTACAGCGTGGCTGTAACCAACAACTACCAAGAGGCCGACACTGGCACCAAGATGATCCACATGGGCAAGAACACCAAGAGCACCATCATCTCAAAGGGCATATCCGCCGGCCATTCGCAAAACAGCTACCGAGGTCTGGTGCGTGCCACGTCCAATGCCGACAATGCCCGCAACTATAGTTCTTGCGACTCCTTGCTCTTGGGCAGCGATTGTGGCGCCCACACGTTCCCATACATGGATGCCCACAACGACACGGCAGTGTTTGAGCATGAGGCTACCACCTCAAAGATTTCAGAAGACCAGCTCTTCTATTGCAACCAGCGAGGCATTCCCACCGAGGAGGCTGTTGGGTTGATAGTGAACGGTTATGCCAAGGACGTGCTCAACAAATTGCCCATGGAGTTTGCGGTCGAGGCGCAGAAGCTCTTGAGCGTATCGCTGGAGGGAACCGTGGGATAAAGGCAGGAATAAGAGATAACGAAATAGACACAAGGTTTTTTATAGATACATTATGTTAGAGGTTAGAAACCTGCATGCAACCATTGCGGGAAAAGAAATATTGAAAGGTATCAACCTTACCATCAAGGACGGTGAGATACACGCTATCATGGGACCCAACGGTTCCGGCAAGTCAACCTTGAGCGCGGTGCTCACAGGCAACCCTCTTTATACGGTGACCGAGGGCGAGGCTATCTTCAACGGCAAGAACCTCTTTGATATGAAACCAGAGGACAGGGCGCGTGCTGGACTGTTTCTCTCCTTTCAATATCCGGTCGAGATACCCGGAGTGTCGATGATCAACTTCATGAAAGCGGCTGTCAACGCCAAGCGTGAATACGAGGGCAAGGAGCCTTTGAAGGCAGGCGACTTCATGAAACTGATGAAGGAGAAGCGTGAACTCGTGGAACTCGACCCGAAGCTCTCGCGCCGCTCTGTCAACGAGGGTTTCTCAGGTGGTGAGAAGAAACGCAACGAGATATTCCAGATGGCCATGCTCGACCCTAAGTTTGCCATTCTCGACGAGACCGACTCCGGCCTTGACGTAGATGCCATGCGCATCGTCGCCGATGGTGTCAACAAGCTCTTCACGCCAGAGAAGTCTATCGTGGTTATTACCCACTACGAGCGCTTGCTCGACATGATAAAGCCTCAAGTGGTACACGTGCTTTACAATGGCCGCATAGTCAAGACCGCAGGGCCAGAGCTGTCGAAGGAGATAGAAAAGCGCGGTTACGACTGGATCAAGGAAGAGGCCGACGAGAAATACGGAAAGTGAGGAAAGGCATGAGCAGTGAAAAACAATATATAGAGCTGTATACCCAGGCAAGGGACATGCTCAACGTTCACTCTTCGGCTGTGATGAATGCCGTTCGCGACACAGCCTTTGAGGATTTCAAGCGTCAGGGCTTCCCTTCGCGCAAGGTTGAGCGATACAAGTATACCAACATGGAGAAACTTTTCGCTCCCAACTACGGAGTGAACGTGAACCGTGTGGAGTTCCCCATCAATCCGTATAGCGTCTTCAGTTGTGACGTGCCCAATCTTTCCACGTCGCTCTATTTCGTTGTCAACGATAGTTTCTACAAGAAGACGTTGCCCAAGGTGGGCTTGCCCGAAGGCGTGGAAGTGATGAGCTTGAAAGATGCCGCTGACGAGCGTCCCGACCTTATCGCGAAATATTATGGCAAGCTTGCCAAGACATCTGAAGATGCCGTCACGGCGCTCAACACCATGCTTGCCGAGGACGGGCTCTTCATCCATGTGGGCAAGAACGTGAAGGCTGACCGCGCCATCCAGGTAATCAACATCCTTCGGTCGGACGTAGACCTCATGGTCAACCGCCGCGTGCTTATCGTCATGGACGAAGGCGCGGAGGCTAAACTCCTCTTCTGCGACGACTCAGCCGACGACCGCAACTTCCTTTGCACGCAAGTCATCGAGGCCTACGTTGGCGAGAACGCTAACCTTGACCTCTATTGCTTGGAAGAGACCCATGTCAAAAACACGCGCGTAAGCAACGTGTATATCGAGCAGCAAGCCAACAGCCGCTTAAACCACAACGTGATAACTCTCCACAACGGAATCACCCGCAACCGTCTTGATCTCGTGTTCAAGGGCGAGGGTGCTGAGTGTTTCTGCAATGGTTGCGTGATTGCCGATAAGAACCAGGTGGTGGACAACAACACGTTGATAGACCATCAGGTGGGCCATTGCACGAGTAATGAGCTTTACAAGTATGTGCTCGACGACGAGGCTCGTGGCGCTTTTGCCGGCCGTGTGTTGGTGCGTAAGGGTGCCCAGAAAACGACGTCGCAGGAGACCAACCAGAATCTTTGCGCCACCAAGACCGCCCGTATGTTTACCCAACCCATGCTGGAAATCTATGCCGACGACGTGAAGTGTGCCCATGGCAGCACGGTTGGGCAGCTCAACGATGCCGCCATATTCTACATGCAGCAGCGAGGCGTGAGCCGCGAGGAGGCGAAGCTGCTCCTACAGTTTGCCTTCATCAATGAGGTCATCGACAAAGTGGAGCTGGAACCACTTCGCGACCGTCTGCATCACTTGGTGGAGAAGCGCTTCCGTGGCGAGCTGAACAAGTGTGAAGGCTGCAAGCTTTGTAAGTAATGGTATTGTTAAACGGTAAAGTATATTATGATGAGAGCTTATATGTCAATTGCTTTCGTGGGATTGTTCTCGATGTCGGCAATGGCGCAGAACCCTGTGTTTTGCGGAGAGCATAAGTTTGACGGGGAACATCAAAACGAGATTTCGGGTTATGTTCAGGCGGGCAACAATGTGATTACCGGCAAGTTCATTGGTCCGGCGGTGACTTATACGCGCCATTTCACCGACCGCATCAGTGCTGAAGGAGGTGTTGAAGTGCCCATCGGCAAGGGAAAGTATGCAGTTTCGGCAAAGGGAACTTATCGCTTGCCAGTGCATCGTTTCAATTTCTACTTCTCGGCAAAGTTTCTTTACAACCGTTACTCTGACTATAAGACCAATGAGTACAACGGTAATGTTTCTGCCACCTTTGAGAGTCCTTACTTCGACCTGACGGTGGGCGAGACGCTTATCCGTTACAACATGTTGGGAAGTGGATATACGGAGCCGCTGACCCTCACCTTCGGATCAGGTGTCAACATCCGTCCCAGGTGGAATTCTTGGAATATTGGGCTCTTCGTGCGCAACTATGACGATTTCTATTTTGAGAATTGGAACATCAACTGGGGCGTGCGCTGGAACGCCAATCTCAAGCAGCGGATGAAACTCTACGGCGAGCTGAACATCCGCCCTGCTGGCAGTACGAGCCAGTTGGCTACAAGGTATGAATCATCATTGAAGGTCGGACTTAAATATCTTTGGTAAATGAAACGTGTTAACAGTGCAATAGCATGGCTAGCCTTCATGGTGGCAGCCTGTCTCTCATCTTGTAGCAAAGTGAGTCCCACCGGGGTGCTCGTAGGCGGATCAGGTGTCGACGACCGTGTGGACATGTCGTATACTTACTACCAACAGTATCTTGAAGATTCTATCGACATGCGCACGCCGACGGAAAGCGATGGAGAGTATTCATTCTTGGTAGGCTCCGACAGCCATGTGGCGACCGACCAGGGGCGAATCAAGGAAATGTTGGACATAGGCTTGGAGCATGGCGACCTCTTATGGGCAAGTCTTGGCGATATCGCTGATACCAGCGCCGAATATTACAGGAACTTGCTGGATGTTTTGGGTTATGGTATGGAAGAATGGTTAGCCAAGTATTTCAAGAGCGAGGTCTATGAAGTGGTGGATCCAGTACATGGTACCCTCAAAGTGCCTTACTATTATGACACGAGGTATCCCAAGAGCTCTGAGGACCCAGACTTCTGCAATCTCTATGAAAGCCTTGATGATGTAAGGTTCCCGTTCTTTTCTGTCGTTGGCAACCATGACGTGACGCGCAACGGATGGGCTTTGTTCACGTCGATGTTCCATTCCTCTTTCTTCGAGTTTACTGTGAGGATTGGTGATACTGGCAAGTACGACCAGTTCATCTTCCTCGACACTGCCAGCGGAACCCTGGGCGAGGAGCAGTGGAAGCTTTTGAATGAGAATGTGTTGAAGTCAGACAAGAACGTGCGTCACAAATTCGTGTTCTCACATTCCAACATCTTTAGGCCGCGAACCACCCAGTTCTCCTCCACCTTCCCGCGCGAGGAACTCTACCGCCTATTGAATCGCTTCTCAGAGTGGAACACCACCATCGTGTTCTGTGGACATGTGCATGCTTGGGACGACCGTGAGTTTGCTGGCGTGCGTTATCTGACGTTGGAGTCGATGAGCGAACGCAACAGTCCGGAAGCCGGCGACTATCTGGTGAGAGTCACCTGCAAGAAGGATGGCTCATTGAATGTGGAGCGCGTACACATGAACTACGTGGCGAATGACAAAAAATAAAAGGAAGTGAAAATGTATGATATTGATAAAGTAAGGGCCGATTTCCCGATATTGAGCCGTAAGGTTCACGGCAAGCCACTTGTCTATCTCGACAATGCCGCCACCACGCAGAAGCCGTTGTGCGTTCTCGACGCCATGCGCGACGAGTATCTCAACGAGAATGCCAACGTGCACCGGGGAGTTCATTACCTCAGCGTCCAGGCTACGGAGCTCCACGAACAGGCACGCAAGACGGTGAGACGCTTCCTCAACGCTAATAGCTCTTCCGAGATAGTGTTCACCCGTGGCACCACCGAGGGATTGAACCTCATTGCCTCGACGTTTCCCGAGGCAATGATGGAGCCTGGCGATGAAGCTATAGTCTCTGTCATGGAGCATCACTCCAACATTGTGCCTTGGCAGTTGGCGGCACGTCGCAAAGGCATAAGGCTTCGCGTCATACCAATGAGCGACAACGGCATTCTCGACATGGAGGCTTACAAGGCTCTTTTCAGCGAGAAGACCAAGATAGTGAGCGTGGCTCATGTCAGCAATGTGCTGGGCACAGTCAATCCTGTGGAAGACATCGTGAGGATAGCCCACGACCATGGCGTGCCTTGCGTCGTGGATGGAGCGCAGAGTGCGCCTCACATGAAGGTTGACGTCCAGAAGCTCGATTGCGATTTCTATGTTTGCAGCGGCCACAAGATGTATGGTCCCACGGGCATCGGCGTGCTGTATGGCAAGGAAGAGTGGCTCGACCGTTTGCCGCCCTATCAAGGCGGTGGCGAGATGATCGACCACGTGAGCTTTGAGAAGACCACCTTCGAGAAACCGCCTTTGAAGTTTGAGGCGGGCACGCCCGACTACATAGCCTCCCACGGCCTTGCCGTCGCCATAGACTATATGGAGCGTATCGGCATGGACAATATAGAACGTCATGAGCGCGAGCTAACCGCTTACGCCCTCCAGCGTCTCTCGCAGATTGACGGGTTGCACGTCTATGGGCCTCACGACCAACTGCATTCCCACGATGCCGTGGTTAGTTTCAACGTGGGCGACATCCACCACATGGACATGGGCACGCTTCTCGACCAGCTGGGCATAGCCGTGCGCACCGGCCACCATTGCGCCCAACCGCTGATGGATAGGCTTGGCATTCTTGGCACTGTCCGCGCTTCCTTCGCCCTCTACAACACCAAGGAGGAGATTGATATCCTGGCTCAGGGTATTGAGCGGGTAAGCAAGATGTTCTGAGACATGAAATTGTCTGAAATAAAAAGAATAATAACGGCATATGCAGACGAGTTTAGGTCAAAATTCATCAAACACATTGGTAAGCGTCTTGATGATTAATTCACAAGGCATAATGATAAGCGTAAAGGGAAATGATTATTTCATTTCCTACAATCGTGTACCTTGGATGAAGGACGCTTCTATACGCAATGTGCTTAATGTCCGTTTAGAAGGACGTGACGCAATTTGTTGGCCAGACTTGGATGTTGACTTAGAAATTGACAGTTTGCGGCATCCGGAACGTTATCCGTTGGTCATCAAGCGAAACGATTTTGACACTATGTAGTTGATTGTCACATGGGAAAACTGTTACCTCACTATTACGACGGCTTGGTTGAGGCTGGTTGCGATGAGGCCGGCCGTGGCTGTTTGGCAGGCAGCGTATATGCTGCCGCTGTCATCTTACCGCCCGATTACGACAACCCCGAGCTTGACGACTCGAAAAAGTTGACTGAGAAGCGGCGTTATGCGCTTCGCGACCAGATACAGCGAGATGCCGTGGCATGGGCGGTAGGCATAGTGTCGCCAGAGGAGATCGACGAGATAAACATCCTTCATGCCTCTTTCCTCGCCATGCACCGGGCCATAGCCGCCTTGAGCTTAAGGCCTCAGGCTCTCCTTATCGATGGCAACAGGTTCGACCCCAAGCCCGTCATCCCGCGTTCGCTTCAAGCAGATTCTTCACCCTTCACCCTTCACTCTTCACTTCCCTACGCTTGTATTGTCCATGGCGATGCCAAATACCAAGCAATAGCTGCCGCGTCGATATTGGCAAAGACTTATCGAGACGACTACATGAGCCAACTCGATGCCGAATATCCAGTCTACAAATGGAACAAGAATAAGGGCTATCCCACAAAAGATCATCGTGCGGCGATAGCTGAGCATGGCATAACGAAATATCACCGCAAAAGCTACAATCTCTATGGTGACCGACAGCTTGAACTGAAATTCGAGTGACCGATGGCAAAGGAAAACAATGATAACGCCAAGTCGTTTTTCCGTTGGCTTGATGTCATTCGTGCAATCTCAGGCGACAATATCCTGTCCGCGCCCGACATTGCCAAGATTCTTGGCACAAGCCTCCGTAACGCTTATTATGTCATAAAGGCGTTGTCGGCCTACGGCTTTTTTGTCAACCACAACAGGTTGGGCTACAACCTCGATGCTGCCTCGCCATTCTTTAGAGACATCAACGAGTCGGTAAACCTAAATGTAGACCAGGCTTTTTTCCTGTATAGGATGCTCATAGGTAAGGACATAGACAACCCTATGGCAGCCCAGATAATGTTGAAGTTTAAGCGTTTCTACCATTTCGATGGCATTGGGGGCTATGAGAAAAACTATGGTCCCTATACCAACTACCTGCTTCTCCAGAGGGCGATGAAAGACCAAAGATGTGTGATTTTACACAACTATGCCTCGTCGAACAGCCTAACGGTGAGAGACCGATGCGTGGAGCCGTTTATGTTTCTTGGCGAGGACACTGATGTCAGGGCTTATGAGAGCGAGTCGGGCATCAACAAGACTTTTAAGATTTCAAGGATCAGCATCGTGAAGATTCTCGACAAGAAGTGGGAGAACACCAATAAGCATAAGAACGCCTTCACCGACATGTTCATGTATAGCGGCGAGGTGCGCCACCATGTTGTCTTGCGCCTTGACGTGTCTTCCTATAATTTCATGCAAGAGGAATATCCGCATTCCATATTCTCGCTTCGTCCCGACGACGATACCCATTGGCTTTTCGAGACCGACGTGGCTTGCTACGATGCCATAACACGTTTTGTCCTTGGGCTTTACGAGCATATAGAAGTGCTTGAGGATGATGGTCTTCGTGAGTTTATAAGTGCTAAAATTACCAAGATGAAATCCCCGATTGTCATTTAGCCGCAATCGCCTTGTTTTCACGCCACAACGACAACGTCATTGTGGCGTGTTTGTTTTGTTGTCTCAGCATCCTTTTTTCCACTCCTCTATGCAACGTTTCTTCAGCGAGAAGTTGATGCCCACCTTCACAATTTTTCGGCAGTCTAAGGCAAATGGTTTGGCGTAGCCTTTGTCGTCTATTTGTCTTAATGCCTCTGTTGCGCTCCCGTCAAGCTTGAATTCGAATATGTAGACATAGTCTTTGGTCTTCGCTATCATATCCATGCGGCCATTGCTCGTCTCGCGCTCCACCTCGGTGTAGAAGCCAAGCATGCGCGAGATGAGATAAAAAGCATTTTGGAAATACAGTTCGCTGTCACCCACTATATTGTAGTTGGTGTCTGAGAACATGGTTTCCATTCTGCGCATGAAGTCATCCACTCGCCCCGTTTCCAAGTCGTTGATGAAATTGCCTATGAAGAAAGCTGTGTCACCTTGTTTCAAGTTGGTATAGAAAGGAAGCAGATAGTCGGTGAAGCCTTCCTCCACCTCCTTGTTTGGGAATCCCAAAGTGTAGAAACCAAAACGCTCGTCATAACCCTTTATCGTGAGGTAGCCACTCTGGTATATTAGGGGTATAGGGTTCTTCGACATGGAGTCGATGCTGTTGAGGAAGTCGCCGGTAACCTGCTCTTGGGTGAGGTCTGGCAAGGGATAGTTGTCTTGCTTCATCACCTCCACGAGGTAAGACGGGGTGCCTGTCTCAAACCAATAACGTCCAAACTCGCAGTTGGCGAACGTGTTGAGAAGGCTGAATGGATTGTAAATGTCCACACTGTTGTTCACAAAGTGATACCCGTCATAGTTTTCCTTCAGCCTATCCAACGCCGCGTCGTAGCTGATGCCGTAAGCATCGGCAAGTTCATGCACCGACTCGTCAAAGTATTCGGCTATTTCATCTTTTGTTATGCCGCATATCGACTGGTATCTCCTGCTCGTCGACAGGTCAATGAGGTTGTTCAAGTCAGAGAACACGCTCACCTTGCCAAATTTCGTTACGCCAGTAAGCAATGCGAACTTGATGCAGCCGTCCATTGATTTCAGTACGCCATAAAATGCCTTGAGGGTGGTGCGAAAACTGTCTTGAAGCCCGGGATTGGCTATTGTGGCAAGCAACGGTTTGTCGTACTCGTCTACCAAAATCACAATCCGCTTGCCGGTCTTCTTGTAAGCCTGGCCTATGACGTACTCAAAACGTTGGCCAGCCTCGTGGAGCGACGGCAACGTACCATATTGATCCTCCAAGGGCCCGAGAAAGGCATTCAGCTTTTCGTAGAGCGATTCCTCTGTCTTGTATTCTCCAACGTTTAGGTCGAGATGAAATATAAGATACTCTGTCCAGTCTTTCTCCAGACTTTCCATGGCAAGCCCCTTGAACAGCTCTTTCTTGCCAGAGAGATATGCATCCAATGTGGATATGAGAAGGCTCTTGCCGAACCTGCGTGGACGGCTTAGAAAGTAGTAGCTTCCTTCGTTGACGAGCCTGTGTATCAACGCTGTCTTGTCAACGTAAACATATCCTTCCCTGCGTATCTTCTCAAAGTTTTGTATGCCTATTGGATATTTCATCTCTGTGTGGCTTTTTATTTACCGCTTCGAAGATACGAAGAAAAAGGAATATACACAAGCTAAACATCGAAAAAAAAGGATAGTACACATTATTTATATGCAGAAAAATAAAAAAAACTGTTG
The DNA here is from genome assembly GCA_963599465.1 of Oscillospiraceae bacterium. Classification (GTDB taxonomy): domain Bacteria; phylum Bacteroidota; class Bacteroidia; order Bacteroidales; family Bacteroidaceae; genus Prevotella. The sequence continues at coordinate 50,626 of CAVBXD010000001.1, forward strand.
TTTTACCAGCAAAATACCTAAATTTGCAGAACCTTAGATTAGAGGCTAATAACATTTACAAAACAACCTAAAAAGCAAAAACAATTATGGTTAACAGGTTCATTCTTAACGAAGTGTCTTACTTCGGTCCGGGTGCCCGCAAGGAGCTCCCCACAGTGATTGCCAGTCGCGGTTGGAAAAAGGCATTGGTCGTGACAGACAAAGGCCTTATGAAGTTTGGCGTTGCCAAGATGGTGCTCGACGTGCTCGACGAAGCCGGCATCGCATACGAGATATACGATGACGTGAAGCCAAACCCCACCGTCACCAATGTTACCATGGGTATTGAGGCTTGCAAGAAGGCTGAGGCCGACTTCATCATCGCCATCGGTGGCGGTTCTTCCATGGACACGGCCAAAGGCATCGGTATCGTGGTCAACAACCCCGAGTTCGCCGACATCGTTTCGCTCGAAGGCGTGGCTCCTACCAAGAACAAGAGCCTTCCCATCGTTGCTCTCCCCACCACAGCCGGCACTGCCGCTGAAACAACCATCAACTACGTGATCATCGACGAGAAGCGCCAGCAGAAGATGGTGTGTGTCGATCCAAACGACATTCCTGCCGTAGCCATAGTGGATGCCGAACTGATGTATTCCCTGCCAAAGGGCTTGACTGCCGCCACAGGCATGGACGCCATGACCCACGCCATCGAAGGTCTCATAACCAAGGCCGCATGGGAAATGAGCGACATGTTCGAGTTGAAGGCCATCGAGATGATTCATAAGTACCTGCCTATCGCCGTCAACGACCCGAAGAATCCGGAGGGCCGCAACGGTATGGCCGTGGCACAGTATATTGCCGGCATGGCATTCTCAAATGTAGGTCTCGGTGTTGACCATGGCATGGCGCATCCTATGAGCGCTCTCCACGATGTGCCTCACGGCGTGGCCTGCGCCATACTCTTGCCTACCGTCATGCGTTTCAACATGGAGGTAAGCGTTCCCAAATATGTGGAGATAGCCAAGGTTGTCGGTGCCTACAAAGACGGCATGACCGACCAAGAGGCAGCCGAGGCAGCTTGCAATGCCATCGAAGAGTTGTCTAAGCTCGTTGGCATACCTCAACACCTGACAGAGCTTGGAATCACGGAGGCTGACATTCCTGCCCTCGCCGAGCAAGCCATCACGGATGTATGCACCCCTGGAAATCCTCGTGAGGTGACCAAGGACGACATCATCGCCTTGTATCATAAGATTTTGTAATCATATAAACAAACAAAGGGATGCCTTGAAGGGCATCCCTTTGTTGTTTATAGTGAGGTTTTTCCGGCTTCAAAACTCCCCGTTGGCAAGCTTTTCCCGTTCTAGCGTAACGGCGTTCCCGTTCTAGCGTAACGGCGTTCCCGTTCTAGCGTAACGGCATCGCCATTCTAGCGTAACGGCATCGCCGTTCTAACGTAACGGCGAAGGGCACGAAAAAGAACATGTTGTAAACAGGAAAGTATGAGTAGAAGCGGTTTGTTTAAAGGGGGTGCGTTTTTTGACGCATCCCCCCAATTTTTATGCTCTAAAGTGCTTTGATCAACAGCGGTTATTACTTGCCGTCTGGCTCTTGCGTGTTGTCAAAGCCATGGTTGTAGTCAGTCTCATTTTGCGGTGTTGCCCATGTCCAGTTAGGATCAGTGGTTTCAACACGCACCTTGATGTAATCTGACACGTTGTTGCCGTTTCTGCGGTCGATAGGCAAGTTCCAGCGCTTGTAGTCGCTAAAGCCGAATCCCTCGCCCCAAAGCTCAAGCTCACGATACTTCTGAATCTCCTTCAAGAGCTCCTCGCCGGTCTTTGAACAAGTGTATTCAGGGTCACGTCCACTCTTGGCGTTCAGTTCAATGAGATAGTCTTGCGCTGCCTTGGCATTATTGAGGAAGTAGTTGGCCTCTGCCTCGATAAGCAACATCTCGGATGAGCGGATGAAAGGAAGGTAGCCTACACCCGGGGTGTCGTAGGTCATAAACTTCCATTGCGATCCCATGATAAGACGGCCGAAGAAGTTTGAGTTTGTTGGAGACGGATTGGCCGACATGTATGGTCCTGTGTATGAGCTTGTGTATTTCTGATGGATGCTGTCCATGTAGGCATAAGCTTTGTTGTATGCCTCCAGAGTTTCGGGCTCTTTTTCAGGCTCTTCAGGATAGTCGAGATATACCGTGTTGTCGTCGTCGCTCCAGCCAATCTTGTCGGGAGTGAGGAAGAGGTGCTTTCTCACGTCGGTGTTTGGAATCTGACGGCTCAAGGCGTCGTTCATTTGTCCTCCACCATACCATGTGTTTGAGGCGTAGTATCCGTTTGCGGAGAACTGTGTGCCATAGCTCCAGTACCAGATGTTCTCGGTGGCATCGCCATAGCTGCCCATGATCCATTCTGATGTAGGTTTGCAGAAGCCCGACTGGTAATCGTCAGTGCTCATGAGAGGATAGCCTTGACGTGCTTCCGTAGCCTGTGTCAGGGCTGTCTGGTAGTCTTGGCGTGTCAGTGCGGCACGTGCGTAGACAGCGTGTGCTGCATTCACGTTAGGAATCCAGATGTCAGCGGAGCTGCGCTGGTAGCTGCTCTTTCCGAAGAGCGTGATGGCCTCCTCGCAATCTTTGTAGATCTGTGCATAGGTGTCGGCCATAGATGACGGAGCGAGGTCGCCAGTCGACTCGTCTATACGCAGAGGCAACACCTTTGTAGCGCCGTTGTTGCTGTCCTGCCAGCGTGGAGCGTAATAGTGGAGCAACTTCTCGTAAGCGTAGGCGCGGAAGGTGAGTGCCGCGGCCTTGTCGAAGTTTTTCAGGTTATCGTCACCTGTGGCATTGTCGATATTGCAGATGATGGTATTGGCCTGTCCTATTATGTTGTAATAATAGTTGTATGGATAAGCTGCATACGAAGTGTTTGCGCGCTGCGAGTATTGCAGGTTCATTATCACAGACCAACCCGATGCGAAAGCGTTGTAGAGATAGTTTTGCGACGCATAGTTCTCGTAGATGGACATTATGCGGTTTTCTCCGGCGCATCCCTGCGTGTAGGCATATTGCTGTGTAGACATTGTTTTTGCTATGCCGTTGAGCGAGTTGTAGGCGTTCTCGGCAGTTCCTATTGCCGTGCCCGTGCCTATCGACTCTGTCGGGGTCGTGTTCAGGTAGTCGCTGCCGCATGAGGCCAAAGAACCTGCGCCCATGACAATGCAACCGGCTATTATGATATTGAGTTTTTTCATGTCTTGAATACTTAATTTAGAAGTTTACTGCCAAACCGATGTTGAACACGCGAGAGGTGACATACGTTGTCTGCACCTCACCTATGTTCTCGGTTTTATTGCTCAGGTTCGTGGTGAGGTATTGTGGATTCAGTCCCTTGCGTGATGCAATGGTGAACAGGTTCTCCGCACTAACCTTCACTTGCACTCCATTGATGGCTCCTCCGAGGCAGTTGAGCCATGTTCTCGGGAGGTCGTAGGTGAGGCTGAGGTTCTTGAAAGCGAGGTAAGAAGCGCTTGCCAACCAACGGTCACAAGTGGTATTGATCTTTGAATCGCTCGAGAAGTCGAGGCGAGGCACGCCGTTGGGGTCTATGCGGTTTGCCGAAGTCTCGGTCATGCCTTCTGGCACGGCTTTCCATGCCTTGGCAGCATCGGCGTGCAGTGCGGAACCCGACGTTGCCGAGCTGGCCGACATAAGGGTGGCATAAACACCGTCATAGATCTTGCCGCCCAGCGAGTAAGTGAACAACATGGAGAGTGAGAGACCTTTCCATGAGAAGTTGGTGTGGAACGAGCCATAGACTGTCGGGTCAGCGTGCTCATGATAGTCGCGCAGGCCGTAAGTGGTGTCGGTGGTGTAGTCGGTACCGTTGATGGTCACGAGCTCACCGGCTTTCTCGGCGGCTTCTTTCTTGGTAGTGTCGAGCGTGTAGAGAGAGCTACCCGTCATCTGGTCAACACCCTCGAAGTGGTATGTGTAGAAGTCGTAGATCGACTTTCCCTCAGAGTAATTGTGGATGCCGCTGAGGATATCGTTGCCATCAGGCAGCTTTATAATCTTGTTGGCGTTGAATGTGGCGTCAAGGCCGAAGTTCCAGCGGAAGCCTTTGCCCTTGAGTATATCCACGTCGGCAGAGAACTCGAGTCCGTGGTTGCGTATTGTGCCGATGTTCTTGTAGATGGTGAGGTTGGTTGTCTCCTCGTTGTAAGAGTAAGCGCCGGCAGAGTAGGGCAAGCGCACGGGGAAGAGCAAGTCCTTGTTGCGGCGGTTGTAATAGCCCAACGAGAAGTTCACGCGGTCGAAGAGGCGGCCCTCAAGAGCCACGTCGATGGTTTGCGCTGTCTCCCATTTGATGTCAGGTGCAGCGAGGCTCTGCTTCATGAATGCAGGGTTGCCGCCGTTCTTGTCGATATAATAGAGTGCCTGATAAGCATAGAGGCTCACACCCTGGTCGTTGCCCACCTCACCATAGGAGGCACGGAAACGGAGGTCGTTTACCCAGTCCACGTTTTTCAGGAAATCTTCTTTCTTCACGTTCCAGTTGGCACCGAATGAGAAGAAGTTGCCCCAGCGGTTGTCGGGGCTGAAGCGCGAACTGCCGTCACGACGCCATGAAGCGTCGAAGAAGTATTTCTCGGCATAGTTGTAGCGCACGCGAGCCAGGTACGACTCAGTCTTGTAGTCGTCGTTGTAGCCTTGCAGGTATGAGTTGGTGAGGAAGTTGCTCATCACGAGTATGCCTTCGGCCGCAGCGTTGGTGTTCATACCATGGATGAGACGTGTCTTGTTTGAGTTGTTCTCGTGTCCCACCATGGCGTCCACGTGGTGCTGTCCGTAGTCGTGACTCCAGTTGAGGAATTCCTGCATGGTGTAGTCCTCATACTCGTAGTCGTATTGTGTCAGTCGTCCGTTGTTTGTTGCGCCGTCACCGATGTTCGGGTTGTTGTAGTGCTGTCTGTTCAGAGTGCGGTTGCTCATGTTGCCGCGTGCCGTAAGGCTGAAGTCGTAAGGCAAGTTGAGGGTGAAGTAGGCCGTTGCGTTGAGGGTGTTGCGGCGATACTCGTTGAGGTCGTTGCGCAGCTCGTAGGCAATGTTACGGTTGGAGAGATACGATGACGTTGTGTCATACTGCTTGTTGCCATTCTCGTCGAGGAGATAACTACCGTCTGCATTGTGCAGGAAAAGCGGGTAGACTGGTGCCATGGTGCGTGCCATGTAGAACGGGTTGGCGTAGTAGGTTCCGTAAGCATTCTCGTTGCCATGTCGCTTAGAAATGGATCCGGAAAGGTTCACGCCTGTGCGCACCCACTTGTTTGGCGTGTAGTCGGCATTGAGGCGAGCCGTGTAGCGCTTGAAGTCGGATGCGAGCACGTAACCGTTCTCCTTGGTGTAACCCACCGATGAGAACACGCTTGCCTTGGATGTTGAGTAGGAGCCCGACAGACTGTAGTCCTGGCGACTGCCCGTGCGTTGTATATCGTCCTCCCAGTCGAGGTCGTCGTAGCCAGGGAGCACATTGGCCGTGATGTTTCCGTTGGCATCGAAGAGCTTGTCGGCATCGGCGTCGAAAATATTACGCTTCACCACGTCGCTCACCAAGTGGGCTGCTGCGTATGCACCCGCTTCGCTTTCGCTCAAGTGATTGGAACCACTCATCTGGCCGTGCTTCAATGCCTGGTAGTAGGCCTCCATCCATGGCTTTGCCGAAAGACGGTCATACTCGGATATACCGCGCGACGACCATCCCTGGTTCACGTTTAGGCTGAGGTTGAGTTTGTCGTTCCCCTTGCCGTTCTTGGTAGTGATGATCACCACGCCACCGGCTGCACGGTTACCGTAGAGGGCAGCTGAGGCCGCATCCTTCAGTACCGACATGGATGCGATGTCGTTGGGGTTGAGGTCGGAGATGTTGCCATTGTAGATGGTTCCGTCCACGACATACAATGGGTCGTTGGAACCGTTGATGGTACCGATGCCGCGTATGCGGATTTGCGGCTCCGATCCGGGTTCGCCATAGCTGCTGTTCACTTGAATGCCAGGGGCACTGCCTTCGAGTGCTGAGAGGGCATTGGTGGCGACATGTTTTTCAATGTCCTTGGCGTCTATTGCCGTCACTGCGCCGGTGATAGATTGGCGCTTGGCTGTGCCGTAAGCCACCACAACGACATCATCGAGGGTGTGCTGGTCGGCAACCAATGTTATCCTGACATTCTGGCCAGCCTTAACGGTTTGCTCCTTCATGCCGAGGTAGCTAACCATAAGTTTTGAATTCGCGGGGGCTGAGATGGAGAAATGTCCATCCACATCGGTCACGGCACCAGTCTTGGTACCTTCGACCCTTACCGCCGCTCCCACAATTGGATCACCGTTTTCGTCAATGACGGTACCGGAGACCGTAGATTGCGCCAGTGCTATTCCCGTCGTCAGGAACATACCGGCTAAAAGCATCGTAAGTCTTTTTACCATAAAAACTCTCTGTTTAAATAAAATATAAGTTATATTTGTTCTCTCTTCGTAGTCTGCAACGGCCCACCTCGGGGCACGAGGTGGGCAAGGGGAGGATGCATGCAGAGTGGCATTTGTTCAACCAAGTAAAAATATTTTCTTATGTTTGCAAACATCATTCGCTATTACAAGTCACACCGCACGCTGTTCTCCACCTTTGGCCTCCGTCTTGCTGAAGAGTGCCGCAATGAGGGGCACTACAGCCGTAGCGACAACTATCTCACTGCCATCCGCTCATTTACCTCGGCTGTTGGCGAAATGCCGATAGGCAAGGTGACGGTAGAGACGATTGGTAGTTATCAGCAATGGATGAAGAATCACGACATTTCGGTCAATACCATGTCGTGCTACAACCGTTCGTTGAGGGCAATATACAACAAGGCTGTGAGCCGTGGACTCGCCAACGACTGTCAGCCTTTCAAAGATTGTTACAAGGGACGGGCAAGAACTGTGAAACGCTCCATCAACGGGGAAAGCATACGCAAGCTGAGGCTAACCAACTTGCACGGGCACGAAGATCTGGTGCTTGTGCGCGACCTCTTCCTTTTTTCCTTCTATGCCATGGGTATGCCCTTTGTAGATATTGCTTATCTTAAGAAGACACAAATCATAGACGATGTCCTAACTTATTACCGCCACAAAACGCGTCAGCTCGTCAAGGTCCCACTGTGCCGCGAAGCCTTACACATTATTAATATATACAGCCACAAAAGATCATCCTATGTTTTTCCTATCCTTTCTTCCATTACGGAACCGGCAGCCTATCGTGAATATTCGGCTAAGCTCAACTGGTACAACCGAGCCTTGAAGCGCCTGGCCAAGGTGACAGAACTCGACTGTACACTGTCGTCGTACACCATGCGCCACAGTTGGGCGAGCCTCGCCTACAAGAGCGGAGTGCCGCTACCGGTCATCTCGCAAGCCCTCGGCCACTCGCGCCCCGACACCACGATGGTGTATATCCGCTCTATCGACGACACTCTGCTACGGCAAGGCAACAATATGGTGATGGAGACGATTATTTGAAACAAATTATTAAAATCGAATAATTTGTTTTGGATAATTCCTGTTTTATCTTGCCTTTGCCCATAAATAAGCTTATCGCATTCGTGAGATTTTAGCTTATATCTCCGATAGACAGCCAGAGAGGAGGGTGTGAGCGCACACATTTATAGCTCACAACTTACAAAAGGCATGAAAAGTGTGAGAAACGAGACGGTTTTATTATCTTTTGCTTACTTTTTGCAACAAAACCAAGAGGGAAAAGTTAAAACCAACACTTTTCTTTAATATTCTTTTGTAGTATGCTACAAACTTGTTAATTTTGCAAACCATTTATAAATGATATCAAGTTTTTAGGATTTACCCCTTGCCCACCTCGTGCCCCGAGGTGGGCCGTTGCAGACTACGAAGAGAGAACAAATATAACTTATATTTTATTTAAACAGAGAGTTTTTATGGTAAAAAGACTTACGATGCTTTTAGCCGGTATGTTCCTGACGACGGGAATAGCACTGGCGCAATCTACGGTCTCCGGTACCGTCATTGACGAAAACGGTGATCCAATTGTGGGAGCGGCGGTAAGGGTCGAAGGTACCAAGACTGGTGCCGTGACCGATGTGGATGGACATTTCTCCATCTCAGCCCCCGCGAATTCAAAGCTTATGGTTAGCTACCTCGGCATGAAGGAGCAAACCGTCAAGGCTGGCCAGAATGTCAGGATAACATTGGTTGCTGACCAGCACACCCTCGATGATGTCGTTGTGGTGGCTTACGGCACGCAGAAGCGTTCATCATTCACTGGCGCTGCCGGCGAGATGAAGGCCGACGACATTTCCAAACACATTGTTTCAAATGCGACCCAGGCTTTGACGGGTAGCGTGGCTGGTGTGCAGCTTGAGACCTCAAGCGGTGAGCCAGGTGCAACGCCGAAGATCCGCATTCGTGGTGTCGGTTCAATGAACGCGAGCACAGATCCTCTTTACATTGTAGACGGTGCTCCTTTCGACGGCGACATCGCAGCCATTAACCCTTCCGACATCCAGGAGATGACTGTCTTGAAGGACGCTGCCTCCGCAGCTATCTACGGTGCGCGTGGTTCCAACGGTGTGGTCATCATCACCACGAAGAAAGGTCGCGGCACTGGCGCAGCACGCATCACATTCGATGCTAAGGTGGGTTCAAACCATCGTGAGGTGCCTCGCTATGACGTGATTACCGATCCTGGCCAGTATTACGAGACTTGGTTCAAGGCCATGTACAATTCACAGTATCTCCATGGCAGCAGCTCACAGGACGCATTCAACTTTGCCACGGCAAACCTCTTCAACGAGAACAACGGCGGTCTGGGCTACAAGGTTTACACGGTGCCTGCTGGCGAGAACCTCATCGGCACCAACTTCAAGCTCAACCCTAACGCCAAGCTCGGCTACTCTGATGGCCAGTACACATACTTGCCAGACGATTACTATGACGCTATCAACAACTCAGCGTTCCGTCAGGAGTATAACATCGGCTTGAACGGTAGCTCCGACAAGGTGTCTTACTACAACAACCTTGGTTACCTCAAGGATGGCGGTTCGGTGAAGAACTCAAGCTTCGAGCGTTTCACTGGTCGCAGCAATGTGGAGTATCAGGCAAAGAGCTGGCTCAAGTTCGCCTCAAACCTCGACTATACTCACATCAAAACTCAGCGTCCTTCTTTCAACGCCGACACGTATGGATCGAGCAGCAACCTCTACGACTTGGCAAACAAGATCGCGCCTATCTATCCAATGTATGTGCGTGATGCCGATGGAAACATCGTGAAGAACGAAATCGGTGGTCCTACATACGACATGAACCAAACCAACTTCAAGCGTCCTGCCATAACAGGTAACGCCATGGCCAACAATGAGTATGACAAGAAGAACGCCGACTTCGACCAGTTCCGTGGCAACTGGGTGATGACCATCACTCCGGTCGAAGGACTGAACCTCGCAGCAAACTTCACGTTGTTCAACCGCACGGGCCAATACAACTATCTCTACAGCCGTTTTGCCACAAGCGCAAGCGTTGACGGTTCGGCTACCGTGCAGACAACTCGCAATTTCTCTACCAACCAGATTTACACAGCCAACTACGACAAGCAGTTTGGCAAGCACGCCATCAACCTCCTCGCAGGTTATGAGCACTACTATTATAAGGAGTCGCTACTCTACGGATCAAACGACCACCTCTTCGATCCTTTCATCGCAGAGGTCGGTAATGCCTATGGTCGCGCAAACATGAGCTTGAACTCATATACCGACCACTTGGTGCGCGACGGTTATTTCTTCCGTGGCGACTACAACTACGACGAGCGTTACTTCGGTGAGGTTTCTATCCGTCGCGACGGTAGCTCTATCTTCGCCCCTGGTCATCGTTGGGGTACGTTCTGGTCGGTATCGGCCGGATGGCAGATCAACAAGGAGAAATGGTTCAAGGCCGATTGGGTTAACCTCTTGAAAGTCAAGCTGAGCTACGGTGTGCAGGGTAACGACAACATGGACTCTGGCAGCAACCTCGCACGCGACGACTTCCGTTTTCATCCTTGGTCAGACTTCTATCAGATTTCCTACAACGAGGATCAAGGCAGCTATAGCTCCGTACAGGTGTTCCGTGGCAACTCTGAGCTGACATGGGAGAAGAGCGGCGAGTGGAACTTTGGTGTTGACTTCGCTCTGTTCAACAACCGTTTGACAGGTAGCGTCGACTACTTCCACAAGACAACTACCGACTTGCTCTACATGAAGACCCTTCCTTTGTCTTCAGGTTCAGCCGTGGCAACATATCCTGCCAACGTGGGTGAGATGGTAAACAAGGGTATCGAGTTCTCCGTCAACGGTGACATCATCAAGACCCGCAACTTCATGTTGAGCGGTAACCTCAACCTCACCCACTTTAAGAACGAGATTACCGATCTTGACGCGAGTGTCAAGGAGAACGGCATCAAGGGCGGCAGCTCCATCCTTCGTGTGGGCGGCAGCATCTATGAGGCTTACATGCTCAAGTCGGCAGGTGTGGACAAGACAAACGGCAAGCCCCTCTTCTATATGGACGAGAAAGACGCCGATGGCAACGTTACCGGCCAGACAACTACAAGCGACGCCACAGCAGCCACGCAGTATGACCTTGGCGACGTCAACCCAGCGGTTTATGGCGGTTTCGGTTTCAACCTCACTTGGACTCCCGAGAACTTCGGCAAGCTCGATTTCGGCTTCCAGTTCTCTTATCAGCTTGGCGGTAAGGTTTACGACGGTATGTACCAGCAGTATATGACCGTGGTGGGCAATGGTGGCCAGACCTTGCACAAGGACGTGCTCAAGGGTTGGGACGCTATCACCAATCCAAACAGCAATATCCCTGTGCTGTCAACGGTCGCTGCTGATGCCGGTGCACTTGGCCAGACTGCTGTCGACACATACCTGACGAGCTCCGACTATCTCAACCTCAACAACGTGTCGTTGGGATACACCTTCCCCAAGCAGCTCGTGCAGCGCCTGTTCATCAACAATATCCGCGTGTATGTATCGGCTGAGAACCTCTTCCTCGTCAGCGCCCGCAAGGGTCTCGACCCACGTACCTACATGGGCGTAGGTGGCTACACCTCTGGTGCCGCCCTTATCAGTGGTGGCGGTTATCCTGCCATGCGCTCAATCACCGGTGGCATACAAGTGACATTCTAAACACGACGTTTGTTCGTCGCCCCGGTGCAAAATCCGGGGCGACACTAAAAATAAGAAACACAAATGAAGAAAAACAAGATATACTTACTCATGGCGTCTGCCGCTATGTTGTCATTGACAGCGTGCAACGACCTCAACGAGCAGGACTATGAGGGAAACAAATATTTGTCTGCCGACCAGCGTCTTGCCACCAATGAGGTGATTCCAGAGCGTGTGAAGGCTACCTACGACGGTATGTTCAACTACATTGGCAAGGGCGGCACGAGCGGCCTTTCAAGTGGCAAGCGTGCCGACGACTTCGGTCTCGTGATGGCACTCATGGCTGGTGACCTTGAGGGTGCCGACGCTGCTTGCGCCGACAACAACTACAACTGGTTCTCAGTGTGCGGTGAGTTGTCTTCGCGCAACGCCAACTATGCCAACCCTTACATACGCTATGTAACGCCTTACAAGCAGATGGGCGTAGCTAACTCGGTGATAAACTCTTATCCTGCCGACACGAAAGACGAGACGGCTATCAACTACATTTCTTCAGCCAAGACCCTTCGTGCGTTCGACTACATGATGCTGGCTCCTTACTTCCAGTTTGGATACGCAACGGCTGCTGACCAGCCATGTGTGCCTCTGCTCTCCGACAGCGTGGATGCCACACACAACCCACGCGCTACCGTGTCCGAGGTGTATAATGTCATCTTGAACGATCTCAACTATGCCGTGGAGCATCTTGGTGCAGACCGCTCAAACAAGCAATATATCAATGTGGACGTGGCAACAGGTTTGCGTGCCCGCGCTTACCTCGCCATGGGCAAATGGGCGGAGGCTGCTGCCGATGCCGAGACAGTGATCAACAGTGGTCGTTACACTCCTGCCACACTCGATGAAGTCAGCGTGCCTGCTTTCTGTGACGTGACAAGTGGTGATGGTCATGCTTGGATTTGGGCAGCACTCCGCACCGAGGCTGACGCGCAAGACAATGACGGATATGGCAACTACCAGACATCTACAGCATGGAACTGTGCATTCTCTGGCGATGGTTACGCTGCTGCTACCGGCAACACTCCTGTAATCAACCAGCTTCTCTACGACAAGATTCCTGCTACCGACGTGCGCAAGGGATGGTGGATCAACGCCGAGAAACATTCTCCAAACTGGGCAAACCTCTCATGGGCTGATCCTAAAAATGGCAAGGTTGCCAAGGGTGACGAGATGGCCGACTTCGTTACGAGCGATGGCTCCAAGGTGGCTTTCGAGGCTTACACCAACATCAAGTTCGGCATGAAGAACGGCGTGGGCAACACTGTCAACATGAACGACTACCCATTGATGCGAATAGAGGAGATGTATCTCATCGCTGCCGAGGGTTATGCAAAGAGCGGCAACGAGGCAAAGGCCCGCGAGATCCTCACAAACTTCGTGAAGACCTATCGTGATCCCAGCTACGACATCAACGGCCGCAGCCTGTCGCTTGCAGACGAAATATGGTTCCAGCGCCGAGTGGAGCTTTGGGGTGAGGGCTTCTTCACTGCCGACGCCAAGCGTCTTGGCAAGCCTATCGTGCGTTTCCACCAGGGTGTGGCAAACAATTTCCCAAGCGCATACCAGTTTAACGTGGCTGCCGACGACGGATGGCTCAACATGCGTTTCCCACAGAGCGAGAAAGACAACAACCTCAGCATCGTGGACAACACGGGCGGTTCGTTGCCAGTGGCAGGTCAGAACGGCAACTTGCGTGATGGCGTGACCGACTAATAACAAAGTAAACATATTCAAATAGGACAAATCATGAGAATAGATAAATTATTTGTTGTCGGCGCGATGCTTGTCGGCGCGTTCGCTTTCTCGGCTTGCAGCGACGATGACTACAAGGTAGGCGACCCCGCCGGCGAGAACAACGTGACGTTCCTGTCTTATTCCGCCCCCGTGATGGCAAAGACGGCTACCACATTCGACGTGGTGCTCAACCGTCACACCACATCAGGCACCCTCAGCGTGCCCGTGGAGAAGGTTATCGTGCCAGAGGGATGGAACGTGCCAGAGACAGCAAACTTCGCCGCTGGCGACTCGCTGGCTACAATCACCGTGACCCCTTCATCTGACATGACTCTTAACACGGATTACCAGTTCTTTATCCGCATCCCTGAGAGCTACACCAACTCTTATAAGACGAACAACGGAGAAGTGAACACTTTCAGTGTGAACGTGGTGAAGGAAGACTATGAGACTTTTGCTACCGGCACCTACGACGAAGAGTTCTTCTTCGGCGCTCAATGGCCCGTGACAATAGAGTATTCTCCTGCCCTCAACATCTATCGTATAAAGAACATGATGGAACCTGTAGACGAGGTTTCCGGTTACCACTTCTATTTCAAGTGGAACAAGGAGACGGGCGAGAAGCAGAGCTTCACGATGTGTGCCTCAGATGGTGGCTCGTTGACAACCGCTCAGGCAGGCTTCAGCTATAGCAGCTATGGCATGGTAAGCTACAAGTGGGCAGCGTCTACAAACAATCCTGCTGATTATGTTGACGAAACCAACGACGCCGGCTTCGGTGGCTACTTGGCTTCAGAGAACATGTTCGTGCTGGTATGGAACCACACCGTGAGCGCAGGCTCGTTTGGCGCAGGCTCCGACTTCATCCGCGACGTAAAGTTCGCTAATTGATATAGCAGACACGAACCAGTGTCTTAAACATTCTTGGATAGTGATGCCTTTATAGGTATGCTCTATAAATCTCTCAGTAGAGGCAAGCCGTGCAGCTTGCCTCTACTTTTTTCTAACTTTTTTCAATGCGTTTTCTTGCATTTTCCAGTAGAAAGGCGTAACTTTGGTGAGGAACAATAGAACCCTTTGAAAGAGGAGGTAATATATGGTCAAAGAGAATCTTTCTTCAGAAGCTATAATTTCCAACGATGGTGAAATGACTTCTTTCCGCTATGGAAATGCCAATATCCGATTCCGAACTCCGAAATGTTTAAAGCGATATGTGGAGATAAAGGAATGGGACAACGGGTATCTTGTCGTTATCGCAGATTACGAGGGAATAGGTTTGACCGAGGAATACATAGACCTTGAACCTATCTTGAAGAATCTTTATATCAACCCAAAGGATTTTCTTAAACCAATCAAATCAGTAAAAATTCTTTCCCATGACTGAAAAAGGTTTCCCAATACTTTTATCAGGAAATGTTACTGAGATGGGCAACAATGAGTAGCAATGGCTTTTACGAAGGATGATTGTTAAGCGGAAATATCGTACAGAGAAAAATAATAATTGACATGAAATACCCCATAGGTATACAGCATTTTGAGTGCCTCCGCAATGAAGGCCATGTTTATGTTGACAAGACAACATTGATATGCAAGCGCTTTGTTTGCCTGATTTCTTTCTTGATGTTCGTTGTTTGCTCTTTTGCCGTGCCTGCCAAACGTGGAGTGTGGCGGACGATAGAGTTGAAAAACGGCACTACGGTGAAAGCCCAGCTTTGCGGTGACGAGCATGCACATTGGTGGCAAGCGGAAGACGGCAGCTGCTTCACACTCGACAGTCTTGGAATGGGCAATGCCGTGGAGCCGCAGAAACTGATGGCCGAGGCGAGGAGCAGAATGGCGGCAAAACGTCAGACTGCGGCAAAACGCCGGAATGCCATGAAGACAAAGACGCAAGCCTCCGCAAGTGCAAAGGTCAACAAGTTGCAAGGCCAAAGGCATGGGCTTATAATCTTGGTGAATTTCACTGACACGAAGTTCAACACGTCAAAGTTTGGCGACACGCAACAGTTATACAATCGCATTGCCAACGAGGAGAACTATAGCGAGAACAGTTTCCAAGGTTCGATAAGCCAATATTTCAAGGCGCAGAGCGGCGGTAAGTTTCTTCTCGACTTCGATGTCGCCGGCCCTGTGACCTTGTCGCATGGATATAGCTATTATGGCGAAAACGATTCATACGGCTACGACAAACGCCCGACAGAGATGGTGAAAGAGGCTTGCCAGGCAGTGGATGGAAGCATCGACTTCTCCAAATACGACTGGGATGGTGACGGTGAGGTAGAAGAAGTGTTCGTGTTGTATGCCGGCAAAGGAGAGCACGACAACAACAAACAGACAGACCTTATTTGGCCACACATGGACAATCTGGCCAACTATAATGAAGAGCTGACACTCGATGGCGTGACGATAAACACCTACGCTTGCACATCGGAGCTTAACAGCGACGGCACGCTGTCGGGCATTGGCACATTTTGCCACGAGTTCTCCCACTGCATGGGCTTCCCCGACATGTACGACACCGCTACATACGGCACCAACTTTGGCATGGGAGCTTGGGACTTGATGGATTACGGTAACTACAACGGTGACGGTTACGTTCCCGCTGGCTATTCGGGTTATGAGAAGATGGTGTGTGGATGGACGGTGCCCGTTGAGCTTGACGACGCGACCACGGTCGATGACATGGCACCGCTCTCAGATATGGGACAGACCTACATCATATATAACAAGGGCAACAGAAACGAGTATTATATCCTTGAGAACCGCCAGAAAAAGGGCTATGACAGCTATCTCCCCGGCAGCGGCTTATTGATTGAGCATATTGATTACGACAAGGACATTTGGGACTGGAACGTGGTAAACACTACCTCAGGAGGCTATTATGCCGAGGGCAGCTCAACGCCATCCTACAATGGCCATCAGCGCATCACCATATTCCATGCCAACAACCTTGAGGTGGGCTACAATGCCGCTTATCCTTACGCTGGTGTCAATAGTCTGACCGACAGCTCGCGCCCAGCAGCCTCGGTGTGGAATGCCAACACCGACGGCACTTACCTGATGCACTGCAACGTCTCCGACATCACGCAAAACGACGACGGCACAATGGCTTTCTCGTTTGGCTGGGCGGAAAGTGCCTCAAAAGACCCTGACGAATCCGTAATATTCAAGGAGACCTTTGACAGTTGCGCCGGAACGGGTGGCAACGACGGATCGTTCAGCGGAAGCATAGCTTTCGCGGTTTTTGTAACCGACAATGATGGCTGGAAACATGTGGACGGTCTTTTAGGCACCTATATGTATGGCGGTGATAAGTGCGCGAGGTTTGGAAACTCCACTCAGGCAAGTTCTGGAACCGTCATATCTCCGGCGTTCACTCTCCCGGGCGACACTGCCGTCATAACGTTCAGGGCAGCAGGCTGGAATGCCACAAGTGACGGCACGAGCCTCGCCGTATCGGTAAATGGCACTGACGTTGAGCTCTTAGACGATGGCAACCTCACGATGAAGAAAGGCGAATGGACCGATTATACCCTGCGCGTGAAAGGCACGGGCAGATGCACCATTACGTTTGCGCCGTCGCGACGTTTCTTCCTCGACGAAGTTTTGGTGAAACGCGCGTCACAGACATCTACAGGCATCAAGAAAGTGAATGTGGACGTTAGAAAGACAGACAATGCGGTTTATACCCTTGACGGAAAACGGGTTGGCGACAACTTGCTAACCCTTCCTCACGGCATATACATCGTTGGCGGTAAAAAGATAGCCAAGTAAGAAAAGAGGCTTTTTTGCCATTATATATAGGAAAAGCAGTAACTTTGCAGTCGTTATGATGCGCAAATTGCTGCTTTTCTTAATGTTGTGCTTGCCTTTTTGCACCGAGGCGAGGCAAGCTATTGCCTTCGGCACTGTGATGGCTGAATGGAAAGGAACGTGGGCCACGGCGATGCAAGTGCCCGTGAAGGCTTTCATGCCATACAATAACCAGATGACCGATCGCTCGATGAGGCAAATAGTGAAAGTGTCGGCAGGAGGCAAGACCATGAGGTTGCAGTTGAGCAACGTTTTATCAACCGAGCCGGTGACGCTTAGTAGCGTATATATAGCCCATTCGCTCGACTCCTCACGTATTGAGCCCAAGACAGCCAGATATTTTAAGTTCAGCGGAAAGGAAAGCGTCACTATCCAGCCCGGCAAGAGCGTTTTCTCCGACGCGTTGGCGTTTGACCTCAAGCCATTGGAGAAAGTGGCGATAACGCTCAATTACCAGTCTGCCCCAAAGTCGCCTACCGTACACATGGGTTCGCGCACTACGAGCTACATATTGAAAGGCGCGAGCACGCCGACGGCAGACTTCTCGCAGGCGTTCAAGTATGAGAAATGGTTTAACATAGCAGCTCTTGAGGTGTTGACAAACAACGTGCGTGGCATTGCCATAATAGGCAACAGCATAACAGACGGCAAGGGAGCCACGACCGACCATGACAACCGTTGGCCCGACGAGATGAGCTATTGGCTCAACGGCCCATACAGGCAGAAGGAGGAAGAGAAACTGAAAGCGGAAAACAAGAAGGGCATGGCAATGCAATGGGGAGTGCTCAATCTCGGCATAGGCAACAACCGCGTGCTTAGCAACAGTGGATATGGAGAGGCTGCAAAAGTACGGTTCGACCGTGACATTATGGAGCAACATGGTGTTTCCGACGTGGTGATATTTGAGGGCATCAACGACCTCGGGACAAGTCGCTACGGCGTGGCAACGGCCTATAACCTCATAATGGAATACAGGACAATGATAGAAAAATGCCACCAAAAGCACAAGAAGGTTTATCTTGCCACGATATTGCCAATGCGCGGCAGCTCTTATTACAGTGCCGACCATGAGGAAGGCAGGCGCATTGTGAACTCATGGATAAGGACGCAAAAGATAGCCGACGGCTTCATCGATTTCGACGCGCTCATGCGTGACCCAAAGGCACCGACAGCTATCCGCAAAGACCTTTGCCTTGCCGATAGTCTGCATCCCAACGCGGCAGGATATAAGGAAATGGGGCGTTATGCCGCCGATTTCTTCATCAAGACACGCTAACAATCTCGCTTATGAACGTACAGATAGAACCTTCGTGGAAGAAGTATTTGGAGCCGGAGTTTGACTCCGCTTACTTCAAGCAACTTACCGAAGCCGTGAGACAAGAATACAAGACCACGACTTGTTATCCTCCGGGGCAACTCATTTTCAATGCTTTCAACCTGACGCCATTTGACAAGGTGAAGGTGGTTATCATTGGGCAAGACCCTTACCACGAGCCAGGCCAGGCCATGGGGCTAAGTTTCTCCGTGCCTTCAGGCGTGATGATTCCGCCATCGCTTGTCAACATCTTTAAGGAAATAAACTCTGACCTCGGCAAGCCCATCCCCGCCGACGGCGACTTGACGCGCTGGGCACGTCAGGGCGTTCTTCTTCTTAATGCCACGCTCACCGTTAGGGCACATCTTGCCAACAGCCATCAGCGGTTGGGGTGGAGCTTCTTCACGGATGCAGCCATCAAGGCGTTGTCGGCAAACCGGCAACATATAGTGTATATGCTTTGGGGCGGTTTCGCGCGTAGCAAACGTGGATTTATAGACCAAGACAAGAACCTGATACTCGAATCGGTGCATCCTTCACCGCTCTCCGCCAACCGTGGAGGATGGTTCGGACAACACCTGTTCTCAAGGTGTAACGAGTATCTTAAAATGAACGGGGAAACGGAGATAGACTGGTAACGATGAAAGAACTTCATATTCTACAGATAGGCAACGTGTTGGTGTCGCCTGACATCATCACGGAGTATTTTTGCTGCGACTTGTCAAAGTGCAAGGGCGTTTGTTGTATCGAGGGCGATGCTGGCGCACCTGTCACTATCGACGAGATTGCCGCCATGGAAGACAACATAGATGCCGTGTGGGGCGAGTTGTCGGCTTCAGCGCAAAGCGTCATCGATAAGCAGGGTGTGGCATATACCGACAGCGAGGGTGAACTCGTGACGAGCATAGTAGGGAAGAAAGATTGCGTGTTTACTTGCTATCACGACATAAAGGACTTCAACGATGGCGCAACCATATACCATTGTTGCCTGTGTGCCTTTGAACGAGCCTTCCGCGACGGGCGAATAAATTGGTGCAAACCCATTTCATGCGCCTTGTACCCCATACGCGAGAAGAAATTCAACATGGGACTCGTTGGCATAAATTATAACCGATGGGACGTGTGCCACGACGCCGTGGTCCTTGGACGGAGATTAGGCATGCGAGTGTACCAGTTTCTTAAAGACCCTCTTGTGCGACGCTTTGGTGAGGATTGGTACAAAGAGTTGGAAGAGGTGGCGACGCAAGTGCTGGAGTGAGAGCTTGTGCAACGTGTTGCACATTCAGCGTAATGATTATCTTGCTTCGGTAGAGGCAAGTTAGTTGTTGCGATACTCCTTGGGTGAGAGTCCTGTGTGCTGCTTGAAGTATTTTCCCAGAAAACTTTGGTTGGGGAAGTGCATCCTCTCTGTTATCTCTTTTATGGACAACGTGCTGTTTTTCAGCAAAACCCTGAGTTCGAGCATGACGTAGTTGTCGATCCATTCGCCTGGCGTTTGCCGGCTCACTTTCTTTATAGTCTCTGAAAGATGTTTTGGTGTCATGTGCAACTGTAGGGCATACCATGTGACGCGGCGCTCCGCCTTGAAATGTTTCTCCACCATGCCAATGAATTGCATGAAAATCTCCTCGTTGCGAGTGCTTTTGCCCTCCTCGTTGTCGAACACTTTCCAGAAGATGTTGCCGGCATCGTAGAGAAATGCCTGGATAAGAGCCTTCACGGTGTCGCGGCGGAACCTATGGCCGGTCTCGCCGATTTTTTGCCTTATGAGCAGGTAGAAGCTGAGGATGTTGCGTGCCTCGTCGCGGCTCATGCTGAACACCGGATGAAGGCGTGAGAACAAGAAGATGGACGACAGGCCATGCATGCCCGTGAGCACTTCCTGCACATACTGCTGCGAGATGAATACCACGCGACCTTCGTAGTCGTTGCTTATCTTCACGTCGTCTACCACTTGTCCGGCACTTACGATGAGGCAATTTCCAGCGGTAACGTTTTGCGGAATGGTGTCAACCTTGTATTTCACGGAGCCTTTGTCGCAAAAGGCAAAAGCAAAACATTCGAGACGTTTTGCCTCAACGGGGAATATGACGGAATGGCACTCGTCGATGAGCGCGAGGTCATTGCCGAGGCATTGACAAGTGGAGACTTGTCTTACGCTCTCTATCGTGATGGGCTGCATTTCATTTTTCATCTTCATAGTCAGTGGTAAAATGATGGATTTTGTTCACCTATGTTTATCATCTCAAGCGTGGTTATTCTGCTTGCCTTGCCCGAAATGTTGATGCCTCTCATATAGCAAGCCCCGAACTCGGGGAAAGCCTGCTCGTCTAACCTGCCATTGCAGACGTAAAGAAGGTTGCCGAACCTTATCCTCTCGCCCCTTCTTGCCCCTCTCAGCGTTGCCCTGAAGAAACCGTAGAAGCCATTTGACGGCGATACGACATTGCCGTGGATGCTGTCTTCATACCATGTGTCCACATGGTTTATCTTGGGCAGTGGTGTCTCTGTGGTATATGTTGACGTGGCGGTGTCTTTGGCTTCTTCTGCCCGTTGCCACAGTGCGGTGTCGTAGATTGTAGCCGCTTTCCACTGCGTGTCACGTCTGTTTGCGTATATTATTTCTGTCCCGTTTGGCGTTATCTTTGAATATGATTCGCGACAAAGCCACGACGCGTCGGTTCGCACGCAGAAATCGCGTTGCCCACAGTCAGTGCCGTAGAGGTTTATGGCTATCTGCTTTTGCGTTTTCATTACCTGGTTGGGCATCGGTGAATAGAGCACTGCCACGACGTTGCTGTCGCCTCTCATGTAAGGCGTGATGTCGTATGTCATCTCCACTGTGTTGGTGTCGTTGTCATGTCTCAGTGGAAGGTAAGGAGCCGTGCCTATCTTGCACTCGTTGACATACACTTTGCAGAAACCAGTAGTGGCAACAGTGAGCAAGGCTTGCCTTGGCAAGCCTTGCGAGAGAAAGGTCTTGCGGAAGAAGACACGCGACTCGCTGCCAGTTTGCCGTGCGAATATCCAAGGCGTGTTGAAGTCGGACGCCATGGCAGCGGCTTGGCAAAAGACAAATAAAAAAAGAAGATTTAAGACGGAAAACCATCGAACAAGAATGTTCTTCTTCTTGATGTCGTGTTCCATCTTAAATCTTCTCTCGTTGATATATTCGGGGCAATATGTCGTGCCCTGAGTTTTACTTGTCTTCTTTTATAGTAGAGCTTATGCGTCGATATTGGTGGCGTAAGCTGCATTCTCTTCTATGAACTCGCGGCGTGGTTCCACGTCGTCGCCCATTAGCATGGAGAATATCTCGTCGGCTTGGGCGGCGTTCTCTATGGTAACTTGTTTCAGGAGTCTGGTCTTCGGGTCCATGGTGGTCTCCCACAACTGTCCCGGGTTCATCTCTCCAAGACCTTTGTATCGCTGCGTGTGGATGCTTGTGCCCTCTTGTCCGTTGCCGTACTTGTCGAGGAACGCCTGACGTTGCTGCTCGTTGTAGCAATATTGCGATACCTTGTTCTTGTAAGTGCACTTGTAGAGTGGGGGAGTGGCAATGTAGAGATGGCCTTCCTCAATGACCTTCGGCATGAAACGGAAGAAGAGAGTCATGATGAGCGTGTCGATGTGTGATCCATCGACATCGGCGTCGGTCATGATGATTATCTTGTCGTAGCGCAACTTGTCTATGTTGGCCTCGCGGTCGTCCTCGCCCTCTACACCGAAGCGCACGCCGATGCTCTGGATGATGTTCATCACCGACTCTGCCTCAAACACTCGATGCCACTGCACTTTCTCCACGTTGAGAATCTTTCCTCGCAAAGGCAGTATAGCTTGCGTATAGCGGTCGCGGCCTTGCTTTGCCGAGCCACCAGCCGAGTCACCCTCTACAAGGAATATCTCGCAGTCTTTAGGGTCCTTGTTTGAGCAGTCGGCGAGTTTGCCAGGCAGTCCGCTGCCGCCCATCACGGTCTTGCGCTGTACGCTTTCGCGTGCCTTGCGTGCCGCGATACGCGCGGTTGCGGCAAGGATTACTTTCTCGCAAATCTTATGAGCCTCGTCGGGGTGCTCCTCAAGGTAGTCGGTCAACGCTTCGCCTACGGCCTGGTTTACGGCACCTGACACTTCGCTGTTGCCAAGCTTTGTCTTTGTCTGGCCCTCAAACTGAGGTTCTGCCACCTTGATGCTGATAACGGCGGTGAGGCCTTCGCGGAAGTCTTCTCCGGCAACCTCAATCTTTGCCTTCTCAATCTGCTTCTTTATCTGCTGGTCGGTATCAGCGTAGTTTTTCAATACGCGTGTAAGGGCCATGCGGAATCCCGTGACGTGTGTGCCGCCTTCTATGGTGTTGATGTTGTTGACATAGGAATGCAGGTTCTCCGAGTAGTCGGTGTTGTACATTATGGCAATCTCAATTGGCACACCTTGTTTCTCGGTCTTGAGATAGATAACGTCATCGAAGAGATGTTGGCGATGGCGGTCTATGTATTTCACGAACTCCTTGAGACCGTCCTTGGCATGGAACACTTCTTGGCGTGTCTTGCCTGTTTCGGGATTTGGACGAAGGTCGGTGAGAGTAATCTTCACGCCTGCGTTCAAGTAGGCGAGCTCACGCATGCGGCGTGAGACGATGTCCCACTGGAATGTGGTGGTAGAGAAGATTGTTGGGTCTGGCCAGAATTGCTGGCGCGTGCCGCGCTTGTCGGTATCGCCGATGACCTTCACCGCATATAGTGGCTTTCCTTTCTCGTATTCCTGTTGATAGATATGACCGTCGCGGTAGACTTGTGCCTTCATGTGGGTGGAGAGAGCGTTGACGCAGCTCACACCCACGCCGTGGAGACCACCGGAAACCTTATAAGAGTTCTTGTCGAACTTGCCGCCAGCGTGCAACACGGTCATCACCACTTCGAGGGCAGACTTGTGGAGCTTCTCGTGCTCGTCTACTGGTATTCCTCGACCGTTGTCTTCAACGGTGCAGCTGCCGTCTTCGTTGATGGTCACTTCCACTTCCGTGCAGTAGCCTGCCATGGCCTCGTCGATACAGTTGTCCACTGTCTCGTTGATGAGATGATGAAGTCCTTTTTCGGATATGTCGCCGATGTACATTGCCGGACGTTTGCGCACGGCTTCCAAGCCTTCCAATACTTGAATATTGGAGGCTGAATAATTATCTTCAGGATGTTGATTCTCTGCCATTTTTATGAGCTTGTTTTACCTTGCAAAGGTAATAAAAAAAAGGTAATCAAGCTAATAAAAACTGACAAAAATGACCAAAAAAGAAGCCGCTTTTCCTCTTGGAGAAGCGGCTTGATATTTTTTTCTTTCTTTTTGCAAGTTGTGACTTAGCCGAGCTTGCTGATGTGAGCTGTAAGACTTGACTTCAAGTTTGCGGCCTTGTTTGCGTGGATGATGTTGGTCTTAGCCAACTTGTCGAGCATCTTCTGCACTGAAGGGTAGAGCTTTACAGCCTCGTCCTTGTCAGTGGTAGCGCGGAGCTTGCGCACGGCGTTGCGCATCGTCTTCGCATAGTATTTGTTGTGTAAAGTGCGGACCTTGGTCTGACGGATCCTTTTGATTGACGATTTGTGATTTGCCATCTTTATCTTTATTCTTTATTATTTCGGTGTGATGTTGCCAAAAGAAAAGTAGTCCATAGCAGAGTCGAACTGCTCTTTAGAGAATGAAAATCTCTCGTCCTAACCGATAGACGAATGGACCGTCGCTCTTGATAAGCGGGTGCAAAGTTACTGCTTTTTTATTATGTAGCAAAATTTTTTGGCAATAATTTTCCTTAAATGCTTGATTTTTCTTATATTTGCCACAAATATGGAAGTTAAGACCAAGGCTATAGTGCTTCGCACCGTTAAATATGGTGACTCAAGGATGATTGTGGACATGCTGACCGCAAGCGTTGGCAGGGTGTCGTTTGCGTGTGGCTTGTCAAAGACGAACCGGGGAAAGATTAAAAAGCAATTGTTTCAGCCTTTGACCTTGCTTGACCTGGTTTTCGACTTTCGTCCCACCATGGAGCTTCAGCGCATCAAGGATGTGCGCATGTCTCGTCCGTTTGTGTCAATACCTTTCGATGCCTATAAGTTGTCAATCGGACTGTTCTTGGCGGAGTTTCTTTTATATGCCACCAAAGGCGAACACGAAGGAAATCAACTTGAAGAGTTCACGGAGAAGAGTTTGGCGTGGCTCGACAATGCCGTGGACGGATTTGCCAATTTCCATCTTGTGTTTATGATTCACGTCTCTCTCTTTGTTGGCTTTTATCCCAATCTTGACGGTTACAGTGACGGAGCGTGGTTCGATATGCGGGATGGCAGTTTCACTATGTCGTGTCCTTCTCATCCCGACTATCTCAATCCTGATGATTCGCGCCGAATATTGCTTCTGACGCGAATGAATTTTGACAATATGCGCCTTTTCCGCATGAACCGCGACGACCGCAATCGTTGTTTGGACGTTATCATGGCGTATTATCGCCTTCACGTGCCAAATTTCCCTGTGTTGCGGTCGTTGGAAGTGTTGAGAGAGCTGTTCTGACTAAGCCAACCGTGCGTTTAGGCAAAGCTTATGACGCAAGGCTGTGCCTCGTCCTTGTCTTCAACTTTATCTTCACCCATGCCGGTGCAACTCTGTTTTCTTATCTCTTCCAGGGTCTGTGACGTGCGTTTATATGCAGGCGAGCTCTCTACGGCTAGGATTACGTCGTCGTTGTCGAGGTCTTCGGGGCTGAAAACATATATGTTGGGACGACGTTTGCGAAGAGAATTGTTGCCGTCGCCGCCATAATAGTGTTCCATTCTCTCCTGACGCTTGATCTTAGAGTTCTCGTCTTCCTGGTTGTTGTTTTTGCGTTCTTTGTCGCGTCGCCTTCTCTCCTCGTCGGGCTCCACATCTTCGATGCCGAAGCCGGTTGCGAGAATGGTGACTTTGACTTTCTTTCCCAAGTCTGGGTTTATGGAAACGCCCCACTTGATCTCGAAGTCTTCTCCAAACTTCTCCATGAAGTCGTTGACATAGTTCATTTCTTCCATCATGAACCCTTGGTTCTCCTTCTTCTCGCTTGAGAAGCCGATCGATAGAAGTATCTTCTTGGAGTTGAACACGTTGTTGTCGTTGAGCAGGGGCGAGTTTAGCGCGTCTTCTATGGCTTTCTTTACGCGCTCCTCTCCTTCGCCGTAGCCGGTGCTCATGATGGCGACGCCACCGTCTTTCAACACGGTTTTAACGTCGTTGAAGTCAAGGTTGATAAGTCCGTGGGTTGTTATTATCTCAGCAATGCTCTTTGCCGCCACACTAAGTGTGTCGTCTGCCTTGCCGAAAGCGTCGACGAGTGGAAGCTCGGGATAAATCTGACGCAGACGCTCATTGTTTATAACGAGCAACGCGTCAACATGCTTTGCCATTTCCTCAACGCCATCGAGGGCCTGGTTGATCTTCTTGTATCCTTCGAAACGGAATGGAATGGTGACGATGCCCACGGTAAGGATGCCCATGTCCTTGCTCACTTGAGCAATCACGGGTGCCGCGCCTGTGCCTGTGCCACCGCCCATGCCTGCCGTGATGAATGCCATCTTTGTGCCGTCGTTGAGCATGCTCTTTATCTTGTCAATGGTGTCCATTGCGGCTTGCCGTGCACGCTCGGGCCTGTTGCCGGCTCCAAGTCCTTCGTTTCCAAGCTGCAGGTGAGCTGGCACTGGCGAGTCGTTGAGTGCCTGCGCGTCGGTGTTGCACAGCACGAAAGACACGTCGTGTATGCCTTCGCGATACATGTGGTTGACGGCGTTTCCGCCACCGCCACCTACGCCAATCACTTTGATAATGCTGTTTTCCTTGTTAGGATCGCCAAAGTCGAGAATTGACGGCTTTTGAGAGTTTGTATTTTGGTTGTTATTGTTGTCTGCCATATTTCCTTTCAGTCTGTTGTTTTATATGTTTAATCGTCTTCTGGCTCGGTCATTTTCTTGAAAAAGACCTTGAATTTGTTCAGTATCTTGTGTGGCGGTTTAGGACTCGCGTCTTGCTCGTTTCGAGTGTCGGCTTTCGCCTTGTCGCTTGCGTAGTCATCAGTTTTTGCCTTGTCCTGCACATTCTCCTTGGGTTCGCTGACTGTCCTGCCGTTTATCACCTGTGCGTTTGTTGTTTGAGAGGCTTGTGCCGTTTGTGTTGGCGATTTTGGCTGCATGCCTTCGAACAAGTTGTTTGTTATGTCGTTGCCTGCGCAATTCTGGTCGCCTTTGGCTAATATTGCGAGCACGGTGCATAGTCTTCCGTCCTTGGCGTTGACCAATGGGTTGCTTGACTTAATCGTGTCGTTGACAAACTTGACGGTTCTTATCTTCTCCGTGTGTGTATATAGCCTGAACGCACGTTCTATGTTGTTCATGTTGCTGCCACCACCTGTGAGGATGATGCCGCCCAAGAGTTTCTCAGAGTATTCGTCCGGGATGAGGCTCTTCACGTTCTCTATGATTTCCCTTGTGCGCGCCTCAACTATTTCCACAAACTTGCCCATCTCTATGTACCTGTCCGTTTCGATGGCATAATGCCTAGCAGGGTCAATGTCGTTCCCGTCGGTAAAGGCACTCGCGTATTTGAGTTTCATTCTCTCCGCGTCGCCATCTTCTATCTGCAGCGAGGCAATGTCTTTCGTAATGTTGGCGCTTCCCAATGGTATTACGGAAAGCTTTCTGAGGATGTTGCGGTGGAAGATGCTGACAGTGGTCGTGTCGGCGCCCAAGTCCACGAGCGCGCAGCCTCCCCTCTTCTCCGCGTCGGTGAGCACGCTGTCGGCAAGGGCGAGAGGTGAGATATACATGTCGAGTATGCTTATATTGGCTTGGTCGAAGCATTTTTTAAGCCTCCTGTAGAACTCCCTGCGGCATAATATGTTGAGGAAGTTGCCTTCCAGTCTTTTGCATGGCACTCCGACGGGCGGCTCAGCCTGATACTGGTTGTCAACCTTATATTCCAAAGTTACGGCATCAAGAATTTGCTTGTCGGGGTATTGCATGCTTCTGTTGGCATCCATGAGCTCGTTGATCATGTCCTGCGTCACCTCACTCTCTGTGGAAAGCTCCCTGACATTGGTGTTCTTCACGCCCATGATAGATTGTCCCCCAAAGCCCACGTAGACATGTGCGATGTGTGTCTTGAGTGTCGCTTCCAACTTCTTGATAATGTTGGAAAGGGCTTGCACGGTTTTCTCTATGTTGCGGACCACGCCGTTGCGTATGCACGCCTCGCCGTTCTCCTGGGCAATGGCAAGAACGCTGATGCTGCCGTCTGTATTCTTCCTGCCTGCTATACCAGTGATCTTTGATGATCCTAACTCTATTGCTACTGTAAATTCTGCCATTGGGGTATGTCTGCTTTATTCTTTTCTCTTTTTCTTGCAAATAATCTGGTTGTCAAATTCCACGTTTATGTAGGAATACTTGTTCCATCCTGCCTGTGACAAGCCATATTTGTAGAACTTCTCCAGCTCGTCCATTTTATGGTTGGCGAAGTCGGTGACGAGTTGTTTTCTGTCAGCAACCAGTTTTGTTTGGGGTAATTGCCCAAGATAAATGATGTTGTCGCCCACTCGCGGTATGAGCTCCACTCCGCCGTCGGGTAGCACGTGTATTTGCTCCACTTGATTCTGCCAAAACTCGTTTGCCATAATCGCGTCGGCGAGGTAGGAGATGTAGTTGCGCGCGAACCATCTGTTTATATGTCCCGAAGCAATGATAAGGTTGCTTGTGTAGTGGGAGTTGGGCATGATGCGGTGGTCGTCGTCGAGGTAATAGTCATCTCCGTTGTTGGACATAATGTGCAGTGTGGGCATTCGCTGCGTGAGCGTTATCCACACATGACCGTCTTGTGTCTTATAGCATTGTGCGTTCTTGATGAACGGACTTTGGCAGAGCTTTCCCTCTATCTCCCTCGCGTCGATTTCCTTGAATGTCTTTTTCAAGGGGTACAGGTCGTTTTTCATGAGCCTGTTTTTAACCTCTTTCGGGGAGATGAACCCGTTGACGGCCTCGTCCTGGATGTTGATGTCTACTTGCGTGCAGGTAATGTTTTCACCGTCTGTCTTGTTGAAAGCAGTCATGGCGACAACGATATAGGCTCCCAAGAGCAAATCGCAGCCCACAAGCAAGGTCTTTTTCCAGTTTACGCGCATCGGGTGTAATGGTTGTGTTGTTCTTTCTTTTTATTTTTCCTTTATGATTTTCTCTATCTCTGGCACCATGTTGTCGAGATCGCCGGCACCCAATGTCACGAGTACGTCAAAGTCGCGGCTTTTAACGAGTTCTTTCACGTCAGCTTTGTTGATGATGCTCTTCTCCACTTCGGGCTTGAGGTTGTCGTAGATGAGCTTTGACGTCACGCCGGGGATTGGTTGCTCGCGTGCAGGATAAATCTCGGTGAGTATAACCTCGTCGAAAAGGCTCAGCGCGTCGGCGAAGTCTTTGTAGAAGTCGCGTGTACGGGTGAAGAGGTGTGGTTGGAATATGGCGGTGAGCTTGCGGGTAGGGTAAATCTCTCGCAGGCTCTTGGCGCATTGGAGAACCTCCTTTGGATGATGGCCATAGTCGGAGAGCAAAACGTGGCGGCTATCGCGAATCTTGAAGTCGAATCGGCGTTCCACGCCGTGATAAGTCTTCATGCCATACTTAATCTCTTCGTCTGTGCAGCCGTTGAGCTGTGCCAAAGCCATTGCCGCGATGCCGTTCTCAATGTTGATAGGTACTGGCTGGCCGAGTTTCACTCCCGTGATATTGCCCTTTGGCGAGATGAAGTCGAAAGTTATCTCTCCGTCTTCAATGACGATGTTCTCCGCGTGGAAGTCACCCTTGTCGCGGCTGTATGTGTAAGTCGCGACACCTTCCTGCACGTTAGCCTTCATTTCCAGGTCGGTATGTATTATGAGTGCACCTCCTGGTTGTATGAGCTCCGTGTAATGTCTGAAGCTCTCAAGGTAAGCCTCTTTCGTGCCGTATATGTCGAGGTGATCGGGGTCTGTAGAGGTGATGACTGTCATCCACGGGCGGAGCCAGTGGAATGAGCGGTCAAACTCATCGGCTTCTATGACCACGTTGTCGCTGGAGTCTGAAAGAATGTAGTTGGTGCCGTAGTTTTTCGCGATGCCTCCAAGGAAGGCGTTGCAGCCAGCTTGACTTTGGTGCATGATATGTGCGCACATGGTCGAAGTGGTTGTCTTTCCGTGTGTGCCGGCCACGCACAGTCCTTTATGCGTGCGGGTGAGCATGCCGAGCACTTGTGCGCGCTTTTGCACCTCAAAGCCATTCTCACGGAACCAAGTGAGCTCTTTGTGTGTGGCAGGGATGGCTGGCGTGTAGACGACGAGGCAGGACGCCTTGTCCTTGCATGCGTGCGGAATCTCTTCCACGTTCTCGTCATAGTGTATGAGTATGCCCTCCTTCTCCAGTTGCCGTGTAAGGTTGGATGGCGTGCGGTCATAACCTGCCACAACTGCCCCACGGTGCGTGAAGTATCTTTCTATTGCGCTCATGCCTATGCCACCGGCACCAATAAAGTATACTGACTTAATGTCTTTCAGTTCCATTTTGATAATTCCTTGTTACTTCTTGTCTTGTTTTGTGTTATTGTGTTCATCTGACGAGCTTGAGCACCTCGTCGGCAATTACATCGGCAGAGTTGGGCAAGCCGAGCTTCTTGATGTTCTCGCTTAGCGACTTGAGCTTTTCGTCGTCGTTGACTATCGTTAATGCACGTTGGAGCAACACTTCGGGTGCCTCCACGTCTTTCACGTATATTGCCGCGTCTTTATTGACGAGAGCCATGGCGTTCTTCGTTTGGTGATCCTCTGCCACGTTGGGGCTCGGCACCAGTATTACGGGCTTGCCTATAAGACAGAACTCGCTGATGGAGCTTGCTCCGGCACGGCTTATCACGAGGTCGGCGGCATTGTAGGCCGCGCCCATGTCGGTAATGAAGTCGAGAACCTTGAGATTGGGAATCTCGCCGAAGTCGCTTACCGCCTTGTTCATCTCGTCGTTGTAGTATTTGCCAGTCTGCCAGATGAATTGCACGTTGGCGTCTTTCACCTCTTGAAGGTGGAGCCTCATGCTGTCGTTGATGGTTCTCGCGCCAAGGCTTCCGCCAACGAGCAAGATGGTTTTCTTGTCAGGGTCGAGACCGAACTTCTTTCTTGCCTCTTGCTTTGAGATATTGTCGTTGACCACGTTCTGCCTCACGGGGTTGCCGGTCATTATGATCTTGTCGGCAGGGAAGAATCTCTCCATGCCGTTGTATGCCACGCAGATCTTCTCCGCTCCGTTGGCGAGCAACTTGTTAGTTTTGCCGGCGTAGGAGTTCTGCTCTTGTATGAGGCAAGGCACCCCTAACGAGTGTGCGGCGTCGAGTGCGGCGGCGCTGGCATATCCACCCACACCTACAGCCACGTCGGGCTTGAACTTGCGCACTATGCGCTTTGCCATGAACTTGCTCTTGAGGAAGTCAATGCCAACGATGATGTTCCTCAGTGAATAGATGGGGCGTACCAAGCCTTTCACGGGTAAGCCCTTTATCTCGTAGCCTGCCTGTGGTACGCGTTGCATCTCCATGCGTCCCAAGGCTCCTATAAACAGAATCTTTGCTTCTGGATGCTTCGCCTTGATAGCGTTGGCAATGCTGATGGCAGGGAATATGTGTCCACCAGTTCCTCCTCCACTGACGATGACTCTTAGCTCTTTTTCCATTTTAGTACATTTTTGGCAAAAGTAATCATTTTTTTTCTTATCGTGCCTATTATTCGGCTAAATTATTTCCCCTCTGTATTGTCTGCCATTTGGGGCTCAGTTGCCGCGGTCACTGAGTTTTTCGTGTCATAATCGGTGTTTTTCCTTGCCGTGCGGCTCACGCTGAGTATCATTCCGATATATATGCAGTTGATTACCGTGGACGTTCCTCCTCGGCTGATGAGAGGCAGCGGTTGTCCGGTCACGGGCACAAGACCCACGGCGACGCTCATGTTGAACAATGCCTGTATCACTATCATCAATCCTAATCCCATTACGAGAAAGGCTGGGAAGTTGTTCTCGCACCGGTTGGCTATGATGCCTACGCGGAAGAGCAGGGTGATATAAAGCATCGCCACGAAGAACGCTCCGAATATCCCTGTCTCCTCTATTATGATGGCGTATATATAGTCGGAGAACGCCTGCGGCAGGAAGTCGCGTTCTTCGCTGTTGCCGGGCCCCTTGCCTATGAAGTTGCTTGAGGCTATGGCTATGTTGGCGTATGATGTTTGTGCGTCCTTGTCGAGATCCACTTTCTCTGGCGGTATGTTTTTGTGAGAGCCGAACTTCTTGATTCTCGCTTTCCACGTGTCCATGCGATGCAAAAGACCGTGGTGCTTGTGGTTCTCTATCACCTTGCCGCTTTTAGTCACCATCTCGGTATAGGTCTTGTTGCCATCGTCAGCGTCTTTGTCGTCGCCTACCATGAATATCAGTGTTACGGCTACGGCGATCACCACTGCCACAAAGGCCATGATGTGCAGGAGCTGTTTTACTGGCACGTGGCCAATGAACATCATCAAGAATACTGTCACGCTGAGCAAAGCTGCCGTCGACAAGTTCTCGAAGAATATGAGAGGCACCAGTACAAACCAAATGATGACGATGTAGTGGCTGGCGTTCCTGTCGGCTCCGCGGTCGGTCTGCATGGCACTGAGAATCTGCGCCGTGGCGAGCACCATGGTGCCTTTGGCTATTTCGGAGGGTTGGAAATTAAATCCCAGGATAGACAGCCATCGTCCCGCGCCGTTGATGCTTTGACCGAAGAAGTCGGCACATATCAATGCGAAGAAGCAACCGATGATCAGGAACGGCGTTGCCAGCTTGAAGTACCTGCATGGTATGTTCAAGGTGACAATCATGAAGAATATGCCCAAAAACAATAGGCCTATGTGCCTGATCATAGGGCTGATGTAGTCTCCCGTCTTGTACGTCAGCGAAGACAGGGCAGAAAATACCTCGATCGCGCTGATGATGCAAAGGAAGAAGAACACCATCCATATGACCTTGTCGCCTTTGAAAAGACCATTTACTCGTTTGCTCATCTTATTTTTACGAACATTCCTTTACAGGTTTCTCACTAATGTCTTGAACTGCTCGCCCCTGTCTTCCATGTTCTTGAACAAGTCGAACGAGGCGCAGCAGGGCGACAGCAGCACCGTGTCACCGGGCTTTGCCATCTCATAGCAAGCCTTCACGCAGTCGGCCATGCTGTGGGTGTCGCGAACGGGAATGCCTAAGGAGTCGAAGTTCTGGTGCAGCTTGGTATTGTCCGCGCCAAGGTACACTATTCCCACGCACTTCTTTTTCACCAAGTCAAAGATATGGTGATAGTCGTTGCCTTTGTCCTTGCCTCCAATTATGAGGATGGTAGGCGTGCGCATGCTTTCCAGGGCATACCAGCAAGCGTCCACGTTGGTGGCCTTTGAGTCGTTGATATATTGCACGCCGCCAACCTTGCACACTTTCTCCAAACGGTGTTCCACGCCCGGGAAGTCGCTGAGGCTCTTGCGTATGACGTCTTTCTTTATGCCGCTTATGTTTGCGGCGAGACCGGCGGCGAGACTGTTGTAGAGGTTATGCTTGCCGGTTATCGACAAGGCTTCCTGCTCCATGTTGAACGGGGTGGGGTATTCGAGCTTGTACTCTCCCTGCTCAATGTAAGCCACCGACGCTTCTTCCTTGATTTCGGAGAACGGGCATAACACCGCGTGGATGTCAAACTTCTCCATCTCTTGCTTTATCACTGGGTCGTCGTTCCAGAAGATGAAGCTGTCTTCGGCGGTCTGGTTCCGCGTTATGCGCATCTTGGCGTCGGCGTAGTTCTCAAACTTGAAGTCGTACCTGTCGAGGTGGTCGGGAGTGATGTTGAGCAAGATTGCTATGTTGGCGTGGAAGTTGTACATGTTGTCGAGCTGGAATGAGCTCAACTCTATCACGTAGTACTCGTGTGGGTCTTCCGCCACTTGCAGCGCGAGGCTTCGCCCTATGTTTCCGGCGAGTCCGGCATCATAGCCAGCCTTTTTGAAGATGTGGTATATCAGCGAAGTGGTTGTCGTCTTGCCGTTGGAGCCCGTTATGCAAATCATCTTCGAGTTGGTGTAACGTCCCGCAAACTCAATCTCGCTGATGATATGTGTGCCCTGCTTGATGAGCTTCTGTATCATGGGGGCTTCGTTTGGTATGCCAGGGCTCTTTATCACCTCGTCGGCGTTAAGGATCTTCTCCTCCGTATGATGCCCTTCCTCCCACTCAATGCCGTGGTCGTCGAGCATCTTCTTATAGTTGTCCTTTATCTTCGACATGTCGGAAACGAACACGTCGAAACCTTCTTTCTTTGCCAGGACTGCGGCTCCCGCGCCGCTTTCCCCTGCGCCTAAGACTACTATGCGTTTCATTTTATTATCAGTTTATCTTATCTTCAATGTGATGATTGTCAATGCCGCGAGGATGATGGTCACAATCCAGAACCTTATGGTTATCTTTGCCTCGTGCTTTGCGGAGCGTGGGCTCTTTATGAGGTATTTACAGTCGGGGTCGAGCTGCTCCGGTGTCACGCGGAAGCTGTCGTGTATTGGCGTGCGCTTGAATATGCGTTGCTTGATGCCGCGACGTTTTCCCAGTTTGTAATACCATACTTGCAGTATCACCGACAGGCTCTCCATGAAGAACACTCCGCAGAGTATTGGCAACAACAGTTCCTTGTGGATGATAATGGCACACACGCCGATGATGCCGCCTATGGTGAGGCTGCCCGTGTCTCCCATGAACACTTGCGCAGGATAGGCATTGTACCACAGGAATCCTATCAGCGCGCCTATGAACGCGCAGAGGAACACCACGAGCTCCTGCGAGCCAGGAATATACATTATGTTCAGGTAGGCGGCGAATTGCATGTGGGAGCTTACGTAGGCAAGTATGCCCAATGCCACGCCTATTATCGCCGAGTTGCCGGCACACATGCCGTCCATGCCGTCGTTGAGGTTCGCGCCATTGCTTACCGCTGTCACCACGAGGATGGTCATCACCACGAACAGAATCCATCCTGCCGCCGTTTTATACTTTCCGCAAAACGACATTATCTTGGAGTAGTCGAGGTTGTGGCCTTTCACGAAAGGTATGGTGGTCTTCAGCGACTTGTGGGCCACGGCGTGGTGTTTCACAACCACCTCCTGACCGTTTTGCCTGTTCACGGTGAGGGTCTCGTTCATCTTCACGTCGGGCGACATCCATAGGGTCAACCCTACAAACAGGCCTATCGACACCTGCCCTATGATCTTGTACTTGCCTTTCAGTCCTTCCTTGTTGCGGCGGAATATCTTGATGAAGTCGTCGAGCCCGCCGAGAAAGCCGAGCCACAACGTGGTGACAATCATCAAGATGAGGTATATGTTCCTCAGTCGTCCGAGCAGGAGCACGGGGATGAGTATTGAGACGATGATGATGACGCCTCCCATGGATGGCACGCCGATCTTCTTCACTCCATAGGGGTCAATCTTGGCGTCGCGCTGGGTTTCCGTGATCTGTTTCCTCTTTAGGTACTTGATAAACTTCTCGCCAAACCATGCCGAAATGACAAGCGACAGGATGAGTGCCAAGAGCGCCCTGAACGAGATGTACCCCCACATTCCTGAGCCGGATATGCCAAATTGCTCAAGAAAACGAAAAAGATAGTACAGCATTTTTTTGTGGTCTATGATTTAGCCGATATAGACGGATGTGTCTATATCGACTGTTTGTTTGTTGCTTCTTAGTTGTTGAAAATGTCGCGCAGCACCTCCCTGTCGTCGAAATGGTGCTTTACACCCTTTACTTCCTGGTAGTCCTCATGGCCTTTTCCTGCCACGAGCACCACGTCGCCTTTCTGTGCCATCATGCATGCCGTCTTTATGGCCTCCTTGCGGTCAACGATGGTCACGACTTTCTTCATCTGCTCTTTGTCGAGACCAGCCACCATGTCGTCGATGATGGCCTGTGGGTCTTCGAACCTTGGGTTGTCGCTTGTGATGATAACCTTGTTGCTTTGCTTTACCGCCTCTTGTGCCATTAGCGGTCGTTTGCCGTGGTCGCGGTTGCCACCGGCTCCACATACCGTGATGACGTGTCCTTTCCCGTTAAGCACTTCGTGTATGGCGTTGAGCACGTTTTCGAGAGCGTCGGGCGTGTGGGCATAGTCCACGATGGCGGTGAAACCTGCCGGAGAGGTGATTGGCTCCAGACGTCCGCTGACACTGTGGAGCGTGCTCAGCGCTATGAGAATCTCCTCCGGCTCCTTGCCCAGCATGCGGGCTGCGGAGTAGACGGCGAGGAGGTTTGAGACGTTGAACTTGCCGATAAACTGCACGCCAACCTCATGGCCATCCACCTCAAGATACATTCCGGCGAAGTGCATCTCTATGATGTGGGCACGGAAATCGGCCATCTGGCGTATAGAGTATGTCTTCACGGTGGCCTTGGTGTTCTGCACCATTACCATGCCGTTCTTGTCGTCGGCGTTGGTGATGGCGAATGCCGACTTGGGCAGCCCGTCGAAGAATGCTTTCTTGGCGTCGCGGTAGTTCTCGAATGTCTTGTGATAGTCGAGGTGGTCACGCGTGAGGTTGGTGAATATGCCGCCGGCGAATTTCAGTCCGCCGATGCGCTTCTGGTGTATAGCGTGCGACGAGCATTCCATGAAGGCGTATTGGCACCCTGCCTTGACCATCTCGCCCAAAAGTTCGTTGAGCTCTATCGGGTCAGGAGTGGTGTGGTCGGTCGGTATTGGCTTGCCGTCGATATAGTTGCACACGGTGGAGAGCAGGCCACAATGGTAGCCGAACTCACGGAACATATTATATAATAATGTGGCGATAGTCGTCTTGCCGTTTGTTCCTGTCACTCCCACGAGTGTCAAGTGCTTTGTGGGGTCACCGTGGAAAAGGGTCGCCACCTTGCCCACTGCGTCTTCAGTGCTTTCCACTTGAACGTAGGTCACGTCGTTGGCGAGTTGCTCTGGCATGTCCTCGCAAAGCACTGCCTTTGCTCCGAGTTCCAGTGCTTTCGGTATGAACTTGTGCCCGTCAGTCTGCGTGCCTTTCATGGCCACGAAAAGGTGTCCATCCTTGATCTTTCGCGAGTCGATGTTTACCCCCGTGATGTCTACATCAGCGTTGCCCTCGATGCGGAGCGGCTTGATGTTCTTTAAAAGTTCCTGCAGTTTCATAGTTGTATATGTCTTTGTTTGTGTTCCGTTTGTGTTTTTCTATTGAAGCGTGAGCACGCATTTCTGTCCCCTGCTCACTCTCGTTCCTGGTTTAACGCTTTGCTCGGTCACCTTTCCGCGACCCTTTATGGTGCATTTCACGCCGCTCGACTCGGCGAGGAACACCGCGTCGCGCGCTCCCATGCCGCGCACGTCGGGCATGATGCGTGGTCGCCCGGTCTTGTCCTCTATCAGTTTCACGCTTCCTCGTCTCCGTTCCGCCATGCCCCACACGGGTTGTGTCTCGTTCTCCTTGAAAGGATAATTGGAGTAGGTCGATATGCCGAGCGAGGAGAGCACGAAGTCGGCTGAGAGAATGTTGCCTGCCTTGACGTCGGGTATCATGCGTGAGTCGGCATCGCGTGCGTCGCTCACGTTGTATCTGACGTATTTTGCCATTATTCCGTCGGCAATCTCCTTGAACACTTCACTGCTCATCCATCCATAGGCTGGCAGTCCGTATTTCTGTATGCAAACAATGCAGCTATAATATGGCCTGTCTTTTTGACCGAACCATCCGGCAAAAGAGAGCAGGCTGTGTGCGGTGCCGCGGTAGTTACCGTTGCTGGCAATCATTGCCGTGCCTGTCTTGCCGCAAACCCAGTAGTTGGGGCTGTTGGCTTTCTTGCCCGTGCCGTTGAGCACCACCCTGTGCAGCAAGTCTTGCATTATGCGCAATGTCTTGTCGGATGCAATGTGCTCCCTGCCGTTTACCACTTGTGGAGGGAACGAGGCTATAGTGTCGCCGTCCTTGACAGCGCTTTTCACGAATCGTGGTTGCATCATGCGGCCATTGTTGGCTATGGCGTTGTAGAAGGTGAGGGTATAGATGGGCGGTATCAATGTCTCGTAGCCAATGCTCATCCAAGGCAGGGCCGTGTTGCTCCAGTTTACCCATTCCCCGCGCTTGTTCTTCTTCGGCATCCTTATCACGGGCATGGCGTGACCCACGATTGGTATCTTCACCCCTGCTCCGTTGATGCCTGTGCGGTATATACCGCGCACGAACTTCTCCGGGTTGTTGTGGTAGAACTTGTCTATGACATAGCTCACTCCGATGTTGGAGCTCAGTTCCATGGCGCGTCCCAAGGATATGGTGCCGTAGCCACCGCTTCTCCAATGGCTGTCTTTCATGTCGCGCCCGTAGATATGCCATATGCCGTCGCCTGTAGGTATCCGGAATGTCGTGTCGCACATCCCGTCCTCAAGTGCCGTCATCACCGACGCGGTCTTGAACACCGAGCCGGGTTCCATCAGGTCGCTGACGGCGTGGCTCTGTATCTCGCGGAACTTGCCGTCGTTGCACTTCTCCATGTTGACTATAGCCTTTATGTCGCCCGTCGACACTTCCATAACTATTGCCACGCCTACACTTCCGTTTATCTCCTCAAGCTTCCTCACGAGCGCTCTCTCGGCAAGGTCTTGCATGCTTACGTCGATCGTTGTCATGATGTCGCAGCCGTTGATTGGGGCGCGGTTTGTTATGCTGAGGTATTTGCCGAGCACCTTTTGCCGGCTTATGGTGCCATAGGCGCCTTTCAGCAGCGAGTCGTAGCTCAGCTCCAGTCCGTAGCGTGCAGAGCGTCCGCCCTCTTCGGTGAGCAGCACGTCGCCTATCGTGCGCTTGGCAAGCGACCCGTAGGGGTTCTCGCGGGCGTTGAGCTCGTCGAAGTGGAATCCGCTCTTGTTGTTGCCTAAGCGGAACAGGGGCAGGTCGCGCACCTGGCTATAGGTGTTGTAGTCGATGCGCTTGGGCCATATTACCCAATTGCGCACCCTCTCACCCTTGTGTGGTCCCGACTGCCGCCGTTTGTTGTATCCCTTTATGAGATGTGCCTTAAACTGTTGCGCGCTCTGTTCCGGGAAGATGTGGTGCAGGCCTTGACAAATGCTGTCGAGCTTGACGTGCCAAAGCGAGTCGCCGTTCTTTGCCACGTGGAGCTGCTGGAAGTCCATGTAGATCTTGAACTCTGGCAGTGACGAGGCGAGGAGTTGCCCGTCGCACGAAAGTATGTTGCCGCGCGTGGGCTGCGTTCTCACGCTGTCTTGCCGCACGCGGCTTGCCACCTTCATCCAATAGGTCTTCTTCGCCGTCATGATGTAGACGGCACGGCCAAGTATCACAACCACCACAAACACCGCGAGCCACGTCAGCTTGTTGAAGCGTGGCATTATCTTCTTATAGTTGAACTTGCTCATTTGTCGGGTACAGTTATGATGTAAGGTGGCTGCGTAGGCATCTTCAGCGTGCTGTCCTTGTTGTTCTTGAGCATCTCCAGGACATTGGATTGCCTGCTCTCCTCAGTTAGTTTGCTGTTGCTCGACAGTGCCTTGTACTTGGCGTCTTTCAATTCCTTTTGAAGCGCGTCTATTTGTATTATGTCTTGCTGGCAAGAGTATCTGTTGGCTATGTATATCACTACGAACAATGATATGAGCAACAACAACAACACCTGCCTGCGCACGAACGACGTATTCAGTAGGTCGCCGCCAAGGATCTTTCTCAGCGAGAAGGTTCTCGAAAGCGGAGCCTCGCCTTCCGTGGCTTGCTCTTCTACGACCTTTGAAAACGACAGCCTGTCATCGGCGGTATTGTCGTCGATGGGCTTTGTCGTGTCCTCATTGTTATTGTTGATTGTCGAATCTTTTTTCATGTTCTTCTTTTTCCTCACTCTTCATTCTTCCCTCTTCACTTAATTCACTTCTTCTCCGCTATCCTGAGTTTCGCGCTTCTGCTGCGAGGGTTTTCTTCCACCTCTTCGTTGGTGGGTATTATGACCTTGTTGTTGACAAGGTTGTAGGGACTCGCCTTTCTTCCG
Source organism: Oscillospiraceae bacterium (assembly GCA_963599465.1). Lineage (GTDB taxonomy): Bacteria > Bacteroidota > Bacteroidia > Bacteroidales > Bacteroidaceae > Prevotella. The sequence goes on from CAVBXD010000001.1 coordinate 89,863, forward strand.
TACACAGGGTCTTCCTCTATCTTCCCGTTTACGTTGCCGCTTTTCATTATGTTTTTCACCATGCGGTCTTCAAGCGAGTGATAGGTAATGACGCTCAGCCTTCCGCCCGATGCGAGCAGCTCGGTGGCAGACGTGAGCATCTCGTTGAGGGCCTGCATCTCGTGGTTCACCTCTATGCGCAGGGCCTGAAAGAGCCGTGCCATGTCCTTCTTCTCTTTCTCGCGGCGGAAGAGCGGGTCTACCACTTGCAGGAAGTCGTGGGTGGTGAGTATGGGCTTGCGATCGCGTGCCTTCACTATTGCGTTGGCTATCTGGCGTGCCCTTCGCAGCTCGCCGTAGAGGTAGAATATGTCGGCGAGATGCTCCTCGGTGTCGTTGTTCACTATGTCGGCTGCGGTTTTCCCGCCCTCGCGGTTCATGCGCATGTCGAGAGGCGCGTCATACCTGAACGAGAAGCCGCGATCGGCATCGTCGAAGTGGTGGCTCGACACGCCAAGGTCGGCAAGTATGCCGTCGAGGTGTTCCACACCGTAGTAGCGCATCCAGTTGCTCAGCCAGCGGAAGTTGGAATGGACAAACGTGAACCTTGGGTCGTCCACGATGTTGTTCGCGGCATCGGCATCCTGGTCGAAGCTGTACAGATGCCCGTTGTCGCCAAGCCTGCTAAGTATCTCGCGTGAGTGCCCGCCGCCGCCAAAGGTCACGTCAACGTACACGCCATCGGGGTTGATGGCAAGACCGTCAACGCTCTCTTTGAGCATGACGGGAATATGATATACTAAAGTGGTGTCAGTCATTTTCCTCTTCTTTCATTGCTTCCTCAAGCACATTGCTGAAGTCATCCTTGTTCATAGTCTCCATGTTGTCGGCAGGCCATACCTCGATGGTGTCGCCCATTCCCACGAAACGTATCGACTGGCTTATGCCTGCCATGTCGAGAAAGCCGCGTGGAATGAGAATCCTGCCACTCGCGTCTATTGTCAGTTCGGCAACGCTGCTTACGAAGGTGCGGTATGCCATTTGTTGGCGGCGGTCCCATCTCGACAGTTTGCGTCGCATGTTGTCCACCAGCCCGTCCCATACACTTACAGGATAGAGCACCAGCAGGTCCTCGAACACGTCTTTGCGAAGCACGAGCGTAGTCTCGCCAGATGCAGCCAGCACCTTTCGGAACTGGGCGGGGAGAAAGGCCCTGCCCTTAGCGTCGGTTTTTGCTTCTATGTTGCCTAAAAAACGCATGCTCGCACATATTAAATGTATTGGGAGTTCAAAGTTACGTATTTTCCCCCACTTCGCGCCACTTTTCCCCACTTTTTTTCAAAAATGTGGTTATTGGTAAAACAGTATTACATTTGCAGGCCATTGCGACGAGTGGTAAAAAGGCCGTTTGCCGTTACGTTAGAATGGCGTTGCCGTTACGTTAGAACGGCGATGCCATTGCAGCGTAACGGCAACGCCATTCTAACGTAACGGCAAAACGGGGTCAAAAACCCTCTTTTGGCGTTGAGTTGACGGCAATGCTTTGAAATATTTCTTCACATTTTTACAGATGAAATGAAAGGAAATAAAAAATAATTGGTATTTTTGCAACGTAGTTTGGTTATGACTGAGAAAAGCATAGTTAAGACAATCGATTTAGAGGGAATATTGCGCAGCAAGATGGGCAATAAGGCTCGCTACGTGCCTCGTTTTCTTGTGGCGTGGCTTCGCCGCCTCATTCATGAGGATGAAGTCAACGCTTTCCTTGACGAGCATCGTGGGCAGGAAGGCACCGTGTGGCTTGAGGAGTGCGTGAAGTATCTCGACATGCGGCTCACCATAGAAGGCAAGGAAAACCTTCCCGACAAGAACGACGGGAAACGCTATGTCTTCGTGAGCAATCATCCGCTTGGCGGTCAAGACGGCGTGTGCCTGGGCTCTATCATCGGCAGACACTATGACGGGAAGTTCCGGTATCTGGTCAACGACTTGCTGATGTTCCTTCCCGGTTTGCGCCCTGTGTGTGTGGGAATAAACAAGACGGGCCGCAATGGGGCTGGCTTGGCAGATGCGGTGGAGTCGGCTTTCAATAGCGACAACCACATCATAATGTTTCCGGCTGGTCTCAACTCGCGAATCATCGACGGTCATATTCACGACATTCCCTGGAAGAAGACGTTTATATCTAAAAGCGTACAGCATCACCGCGACGTGGTGCCAATCTATTTCAGCGGTCGCAACTCCTCACGGTTCTATCGCATAGCGCGTTGGCAGAAGCGGTTGGGCATAAAGATAAACATCGCCATGCTCTTTCTCGTCGATGAGATGTACCGCAACCGCCACAAGCCATTCCGCGTGGTGATAGGGAAGCCTATACCTTGGCAGACTTTCGACAAGAGCCGCAAGCCTAAGGATTGGGCTGTCTGGGTGGAAGAGAAAGTTTATCAACAAGCAGGCCCGGCAGGGCTTAGGGCTGAGTAGCCGAAAACAATAAAAGCAACTATGGAAGAAGAGATTATCCAACCCATCAGTAAGGAAAAGTTGAAAAGCGAGCTGACTCCTGAGCGCCGTCTTCGCATGACGAACAAGAGCCACAACGAAATTTATATTTTCACGGCTGCCGAGGCTCCTCATGTCATGCAGGAGGTTGGCAGGCTTCGTGAGATAGCATTCCGCACGGCTGGTGGTGGTACGGGGAAAAGCGTGGACATCGACGAGTTCGACACCATGCCCAATGGTTGCAAGCAACTCATTGTGTGGAACCCCGAGGCAGAGGAAGTCATAGGTGGCTACCGCTATCTCTTTGGCGAAGATTGGCAGATGAAGGCCGATGGCCAGCCCAATCTCGCCATGAGCCATATGTATCGCTTCTCCGAAGAGTTCATGAGAGACTATGCGCCTTACACTGTGGAATTGGGTCGCTCGTTCGTGTCGCTCGAATATCAAAACGTGAGGAGAAACACGAAGAGCATTTTCGCACTCGACAACCTTTGGGATGGCTTGGGAGCACTCACCGTGATAAATCCCCGCTGCAAGTATTTCCTTGGCAAGATGACGATGTATCCGTCGTTCGTGCGTCGTGGCCGCGACATGATACTCTATTTCCTTCGCAAGCATTTCGGCGACAACGAGCATCTTGCCGTCCCGATGGACGCGGTAATGCTCGATACGCCCGAGGAAGAGCTGAGAAGTCTGTTCTATGAAGACGACTTCAAGCGCGACTATCGTCTCCTCAACCATCAGGTGCGCGATTTGGGATACAATATCCCGCCCCTTGTCAACGCCTACATGAATCTCAGTCCCACCATGAGGTTTTTCGGCACCGCCGTGAACCACGAGTTTGGCGATGTGGAGGAAAGTGGCATCCTTATTGCCGTAGACGAGATTTTCGAGGAGAAGCGCGTTCGCCATATCAACACCTTCGTGGCGGAACACCCCGAAGCGTTGAAGATGCCAATGCCAAAGAAGTAGGTCCTTGCGCGCTACACTATCGGCAGCGCTATGCCGCTGATTTTCTGATAGATGTCAAGAGCGTAGACATCGGTCATGCCGCTTATGAAATCGAGCACGGCCATTATGCGAGTCTCAAGGTTGCCGCTATGTATGTCATACTGTGAGGAGATGCGGTTGATGAGTTGTTGCGAATGGAACCTCTCTGGATGCGCTGCCGCGTCAATGAACATGCGCATGAGCGTGTCCATTATCTTGTAACCGCTAAGCTCAATGTCGAGCACGGGCTTGGAGCGGTAAATTTTCTTGTATGATGTCTTCACGCATCGTTGGTAAGCCTCGCGTTGTTGTTCGGCAATATGGTCGATGAGGCTTCCTGTTAACGTGCCGTCCAATATCTTGTCCTCGTTGGCGACAAACGCCTCCACGCATTCGTGTTCCAGTTTTCCCACGGCGCAGGCCCGGAAATAAACCACTTGCTCGTTCTCGTCGGTCACGCCGTCGTCGGCGAGCCTTCCCAATATGCCTTTTCTGGTATCCTCGTCGAAGAAGCCGAGCAGCAGGTCGCGGGTCTCCTCGAAAGAGAGCAGGCGCAGCTTGTGGGAGTCCTCGATGTCCATTATCTCATAGCAGATGTCGTCGGCGGCCTCCACGAGATACACCAACGGGTGCCTGGCATACAACAGCGGCTCGCCCGATGCCGACAACCGCGTGATGCCCAGCTCGTTGGCTATCTTCTCATACGAGGAAGCCTCGGAAGCGAAGAAACCGAACTTGCCATGCCCGCCGGCAAGACTGCTTGCTCGCGGATATTTCACTATAGACGCAAGCGAGGAGTAGGTCATGACGAACCCGCCGCGCCTTCTGCCCAAGAACTGGTGGGTGAGAAGTCTGAAGGCGTTTGCGTTGCCCTCGAAATGGGTTATGTCGTCCCAGAAAGACGCCGACACCTCGTCTTTCAAGAAATTGCCGCTGTCCTCGGTGAAGAAAGTCTGGATAGCCTTCTCTCCAGAGTGGCCGAAAGGTGGATTGCCCATGTCGTGGGCAAGTCCTGCCGTTTGCACTATGGTGCCAATCTCCTCAAAAAGCGTGTTTCTCAATTCCGGGTGCTTGTCGGTAAGCCGCCGCGCCACGTCGTCGCCAAGGCTCTTGCCGAGCGATGACACCTCGATGGAGTGGGTGAGGCGGTTGTGCACGAAAATGCTTCCGGGCAGCGGAAACACCTGAGTCTTGTTTTGCAAGCGGCGGAACGGAGCCGAATAGATGAGGCGGTCGCCGTCGCGCTTGAATTCTGAGCGGTCGTCGTGGCGGAGAGGGTGACGCTCCTCCTGCCCGAAACGCTTGTTGCTTATGAGTTGTTGCCAGTTCATAGAAGTTGCTCCTGAGATTTTTTTGCTCCTGATGCTTTTCGGCAAAGTTACGCTTATTTTGTGGCTTTTCGTCTTTTTAATAAATAAAATTAATTTATATGTGCGGAATTGCGTAATTTTGCATTATTATGGTGAAAATCAAAGTTGTAAACGCTGGTTGCCAGCCTCTTCCAGCCTATGCCACAAGTCAAAGCGCGGGAATGGATCTCCGTGCCAACATAGAGTCGCCCATCACGCTTCATCCCATGGAGCGTAGCCTTGTGCCCACGGGCATCCGTATCGAGTTGCCTCAAGGCTATGAGGCACAGGTGCGCCCTCGCAGCGGGCTTGCGCTGAAGCACGGCGTCACCGTGCTCAATACCCCCGGAACCATTGATTCCGACTACCGTGGCGAGTTGAAAGTGCTGCTCGTGAACCTCTCGGGCGAGGACTTCGTGATCAATGCCGGGGAGCGTGTGGCACAGATGGTCATCGCAAAGCATGAGACGGCCACGTGGGAAGAGGTGGAAATGCTCGACGAAACGGAGCGAGGTGAAGGCGGTTACGGTCATACGGGAGTGAAATGAAGAGAAATCACGGCTTACACATCCTCGTCATCATTATGGCGGCAACACTTTGCCATGTGGCGACGGTGTCGTCGGCACAGGGGAGCAAGAACTCAAAGGCGGAAGCTGTCGGCGCTGACACGCTGACCTATGAGCAAGACAGCCTCTTTGGTGAACGTTTCCTCTCGGCACTGCGGCAACGTGAAAAAGGCAATGCCGACTCATCAATGATGCTTATAGACTCTTGCCTAAGTATAAACCCTCGTTCGGCGGTGGCGCATTTTATGCGGGCAGACTATTTTGCCGACAAAGACAGCGCAAACCTTGCGCTACGCGACTTGGAGACAGCCGCGTCGCTCGCGCCAGACAATGACACATATCAAGAGCGGCTCGCCCAGATGTGCTTGGGCATGGGCTATTTCGACAAGGCGATAGACACATACGAGAAATTGTATCAGGTACATCGCGACCGTGACGATGTGGTTGCCATATTGGTGCAACTATATAGCAGGCAAAAGGAATACGACAAGATGCTGGATGCCATCAACCGACTTGAGGAAATGGACGGCGAGAACGACCAGCTCTCGATGATGCGCATGAACGCCTATGAGATGAAGGGCGACGAGAAGGGTGCTTACAACACTTTGAAGAAGTTGGCAGACTCTCATCCCAACGACCCTAACTTCAAGCTCATGCTTGGCAACTGGCTCATGCAGCACAAGCGGCAGCAGGAAGCATACGACATATATTCTGGAGTGTTGAAGAGCGAGCCCGACAATGCCATGGCGCAGAGCTGTCTCTACGATTATTATAACGGCACTGGACAAGACTCGCTTGCCAAGGGCATGATGGACCGTCTGCTTTTAGGCAAGGAGACGCCGCAAGAGACACGCGTGCAATTCTTGCGCAACGCCATTCAGCAAAACGAGAAGATGGGAGGCGACTCAGCCGACATGGTAACCCTCTTCAGGAAAGTGCAGGCCGTGGTGCCACGAGACACTACCGTGGCCCAGCTCAAGGCAGCGTATTACAGTCTGAAGAAATTCCCGAAAGACTCTATCGACAACGCCCTTGCCCAATTGATCGGCTTGCAGCCCGACAATGCTGAGGCAAGGTTGCAACTCATACAAGACAAGTGGTCGTCGCAAGACTGGAAAGAAATTGCAGCCCTCAGCGAGCCTGGAATGCTCTATAATCCCGACTTCCTGCCGTTTTATTTCTTCACAGGTCTGTCGCGCTATTATCTTAAAGACGACAAGGGAGCCCTCGATGCCTTGCGGAAAGGCACGGCGTTTATCAACGACCAAAGCAACACGGCGATAGCATCGGAGATATACGCCGTCATGGGCGAAATCTACTCTGCCAACGACATGAAGAAAGAGGCTTATGCCGCTTACGACAGTTGTTTGCAATACGATCCCAACAATGTGGGAACGCTGAACAACTACGCCTATTTCCTGAGCGTTGACGGTATAGACCTCGACAAGGCTGAGAAAATGAGCGCCAAGGTCATTGCATCGCAGCCCAAAAATGCCACTTATCTTGACACTTATGCATGGGTCTTATACAAGCTCGGCAAGTATGCCGATGCCAAGATATACATTGACCAAACGTTGAAATTCGTCTCCGATAGCACCAAGTCGAACACGCTCTACGAGCATGCGGCGGATATATATGCCGCCTTGGGCGATTACGACTCAGCAGCCTCGTTTTGTGAGAAGGCCGTGAAATTGGGCGGCGACGCCAAGGCGTTGGAGAAGAAAATAAGGCTTTACAGAAAGAAATCGAAGTGATGAAGAAAATCAGACTTGCAATAGTCGTCGTATCCGCCATGTTGCTCTTTGCGGCTTGTGGCACGAAGAAGGCGATGGTAAAGGATGCTGACCAAACATTGTCAAACCTGCCAAAGGCGGAGAAGGCAGAAGCCAGCGCGTCGAAATCGACCTTTGCCTTCGTGGAAAGGGTCAACGACAAGAAGGTTGACGCGCAAGACATCGTGGCTGACCTTGATTTCACCGCCTCGATGGGTGGCAAGGACGTGTCGGTGCCGGGAAGCCTGCACATGCGCAAGGACCAGATGATAAGGTTGCAGCTCTTCATGCCACTGTTGCATACAGAGGTGGGGCGGTTGGAATTTACGCCCGACTATGTGCTCGTGGTTGACAGGTTGCACAAGCAATATGTCAAGGAAGATTATAACAAAATAGACTTTCTCAAGGTTAACGGTCTCGATTTCAGTGCCTTGCAAGCCTTGTTTTGGAATCAGCTCTACCTGCCAGGCACGAAAACCGTTGAGGAGGACAATATTTCCAAGTTTGAGGCTGATGTCAATGGCTCGGCGACGACAATACCAATCAGCGTGAAAAATGGAAACCTCAGCCTGGTGTGGAATGTGTCACGACAGACAGAGCTCATCAACGACGTGAAAGCCACATACACCTCGGCACAGCATGGCACGTCGGTACTGACGATGAAATATGACAAGTTCAAGGCGGTAGGTGCAAAGATGTTCCCCTCGTTTGAAGAACTCTCGTTCCAGACGTCTGCCACGAAGAAGGTGCAGAGGATTACCATGACCTTGGACATGGACGACATATCCACATCGTCGAAATGGAGCACGGAAACGTCGCTCTCGTCGAAGTACAAGAAGATAGAGGCAACAGATATTTTCTCCAAACTATTCAGCATGTAAATGAAGCACAATAGTTTTTTGCACATAGTTTATATATTGTTCGCCCTTGTCGTAGCAATGCCGCAAGCCTTCGCGCAGACCGGTAAGCAGGCAAGGAAAACCAAGCGTGCGGCACAGGCCAAGCGCGTGACGAAGAAAGCCAATGCCAGCACGTCGAAAGCGAAGAAAAGCGCAACTGTGACTTATTCCAACGCGTCGATAAAGAAGTTGCAGAGCCAGAGGGCAGACATACAGAAGAAAATCAAGGAACAGGAGAAGGCCTTGAAAGAGAACCGTGAGAATGTCAGCAAGAAGCTGAACGAGCTGATGATGATCAACGGCGAGATAGACAAGAGCAAGCATAACATTGACGGTATAGAGAAGGACATTCGCTATATCAATACCAACATAGACATTCTCAACTCTCAACTCAACACCTTGAAGGCGCAGTTGAAAGACCGGCAGAGTAAATATATCAAGTCGATGCGCTACATGGCGCGGCATCGCACGATGCAAGACAAGCTGATGTTCGTGTTCTCTGCCAAAAACCTCTACCAGATGTATCGCCGTCTGCGTTTCGTGCGCGAGTATGCCAACTACCAACGGGCCCAGGGCGAGGCAGTGAAGGCCAAGCAGCGTCAGGTTGCTGCCAAGCATGCCCAACTGAAGGATGTCAAGGGCCGGAAAAGCAATCTTCTGTATCAAGGCCAACAGGAACACGCCAAGCTGGAGGCAAACAAGAGCCAGCAGCAAGAGATCGTGAATGGTCTCCAGAAACAGCAGAGCACCATTAAGGGAATCATCGCGGACCAACGCAAGAAAGATGCCGCGTTGAATGCGGAGATTGACCGTCAGGTAGAGATAGAGGTGGCTCGTGTGCGTGCCCGCGCTGAGGCTGAGGCACGTCGTCAGGCGGCAGCGTTGGCTGCTGCGAAGGCTCGCCGTGAGGCTGAGATAGCCAGAAAGAAAGCGGCGGCAGAGGCTGCGGCACGCGAGAATGCCCGACGTATAGCCGAGGCAAAACAGCGGGAACTTGCTGCGGCACAAGCGGCACAGAAAGCGCGTGAGGCTGAGGAAGCCGCACGAAGGGCACGTGAGACTGCTGCTGCCGAGGAAAAGCGGAAGGCACAAGAGCTGGAAGCCGCTGCAAAGGCGAGGAAAGCCGCCGCGGAACAAGCTGCTCGTGAGGCTGAGGCAGCACGTGAGGCGGCAGAGAGAAAGCAGGCTGCTGACGCTGAGAGGGCGAAGAAAGACATTGCCGAGGCAAAACAAGACCAGGAAGAAGAACAACGCTTCTCATCGTTCGACAGGATGATGAACAATGGTTTCGAGGCTAACAAGGGACGCTTGCCAATGCCCATAACTGGCGGATACCGCGTGGTAAGCCATTTCGGACAATATAATGTAGCTGGACTGAAAGGCGTGACGCTCGACAACAAGGGCATAAACATCATGGGCGGCAATGGTTGCCAGGCGCGTGCCATCTACGATGGTGAGGTGAGCGCAGTGCTTAGCTATGCCGGCACTGTGGTGGTCATGCTTCGTCATGGAGCATATATTTCGGTATATTCCAACCTGAGCTCAGCAAGCGTGAGCAGAGGTCAGAAAGTATCGACCAGGCAGGTTCTTGGCACCGTGGGGCCAGACCATATATTGCAGTTCCAGCTCCGCAAGGAGAGAGCCAAGCTCAATCCTGAAGCGTGGTTAGGACGTTGACGGGGCGGGGCTGACAAGATGCGCCCATGGCTCATATAATATCATACATAGATGGCAGGTGATGAAAAAGACGGTTGTTTGTTTGATGGCCTTGCTGTTGTCTGTTGTGCTCCATGCGCAGAGTCGCGGTTACAGCACGAATTTCACGTTCTCGCAGCGTAACTTTTCCGACACCATTCCAATAGATGTCGTAGACGACCAGATATTTGTAAAGGCATCAGCCAACGGTCGCGTTTATCGCTTTTGCCTCGACACGGGGTCAAGCCAAGGAACCGTGTATGCCAATTCGTCGATCATTGGCCTAAAGGCGTTGGGAAGCGTTGTGAGCCGCGACGCGGCAGGCAGGAGCGACACCGTGGGTGTCGTGCAGTTGCCACCCATCACGCTTGGCAAGTTGACCATTACGGGTTATGTGGCGTCAATGTTTCCGTCTTCCATGGTGCGCGACTACGACGGCATTATAGGTTTCGACTTGTTCAACAAGGGACTATGCTGCAAGATAGACATGAGAAACAAGCGCATGGTCATAGCCGACAGGCGTGATTTCTTTGATGGTGAGCAGGGCTATGCCCTTCATTATAAATTGAAATGGTTTGTGCCTTATGTCATGGTGAGTCCGTTCAAACGCCATTACGACGAGGCGCTTTTCGACACAGGCTCGAAAATCCTCTACACCATGAACAAGCAGAGATTTGACCAGCACGCTTACAAGAGCAAGAATGTTAATGGTCAAGTGGAGGCACGCGTGAAAGGCACGCTAACCATTGGTAACATTGGCGCGGAGCGTGACGGCGAGGTAGCGTTCTTGAAGCTCGACCGCCTGAAATGGGGCGACTTCTCGTTTGTTGATGTCAGCGCTGTGACGACACAAGGCTCAAGCAGGATTGGCGCGTCCATGTTGCGCTACGGCTCAGTGATTATAAATGGCTTCCGTCGTTACATTCGTTTCCAACCTTACGACGAAAACGACAGCGTGAAGGTGAGCAACAAGCGTTTCACCACGGCATATGTCCCCACGGACGATGGCAAGGCCTCGGTGGGCGTTGTCATGCCAGGAAGTGCCGACTACGAGGCGGGGCTCAGACAAGGAGATGTGATCGTTTCAATAGATGGCACGGCTATTGCCACCTTCGCGGCGTTTCAGCGGTTTCCCTTTGCAAAGGGCATGGCACACAAGGTGCGGGTGCGCACGCGGCAAGGAACAATAAAGGATGTGGTTATAACAAGATAGGTTTTTTATGGTCAAGTATTTATTTTTCGATATCGACGGCACGCTTGTCAGTTTCAATACCCACAAGATACCCCAATCTACCGTTGATGCCCTGACACAGGCCAAGGCCAATGGATTAAAGGTGTATATATCAACGGGTCGCCCACTGTTGTTTATCAACAATTTGAGCCAGATAGAACATCTTATTGATGGTTATATCACGACCACGGGAGCATTGTGCGTGGTAGGGCAGACCAATTTCAATTGCCATAGGATATCAGATGATTCGGTGAGGAAAATCTTGGATGGCGCCAATAGGCTTCATAAGGCGGCTATCGTTGTGGGCACCGACCACATAGGAGTGGTGAACGAGTCGGAAGAGCTTGCCGAGCAATTCAAGAAAGGCTTGAACCTCGATTTCGATTTTGCCCCTATGTCGATAGTCATGCAAGAACCTATCCTCCAGATAAGCGTGTTTTTCAATGCCGAGGAAGAAAACAGTGTTATGGAAGGCATAACAGATTGTGTCTGCTCGCGTTGGCATCCGGCATTTACGGACATCACCAATGTTTCCGCCGACAAGGGCAAGGCCCTGCTTGCCATGGCTGAGCACGAACACATGAGCATAGACGAGACCATGGCTTTTGGCGACGGCGGCAACGACATTTCAATCATTAAGCAGGCAGGCATTGGCGTGGCAATGGGCAATGCCAACGAGGAGGTGAAAGCCGTAGCCGACTATGTGACCACAAGCGTGGACGACGACGGCGTGAGTAAGGCGTTGGCACATTTTGGCATTATTGGCCGCTGAATGTTATCGTGGATGATAACGTTACAATGGAAATAAATCTTGGCAAAAACCACGTGATATAAAATTTATTTTACTAATTTTGCCAACAAATTACCTATATACAAGCAATTAATGAAAATCAGTGCAAAAGTAATTGCCGAAGGGCGAGACTACGTTATGATTCTCGTGGCGATGGTGGCATACTGTATCGGTTGGAACGTGTTCCTCTTGCCCAACAACATAACGGCGAGCGGTGTTCCTGGTGTCTCCTCCCTTATTTTCTGGGCATTGGGAATCCCCGTGCAAACAACCTATTTCGTAATAAATGCCATCCTTTTGCTCGTGGCGTTGAAGGTCCTCGGTTGGAAGTTCTGTACCAAGACCATCTACGCAGTGCTGGTGCTGACGGGCTTGACCACCTTTGCCCGGAGCAATGCCGGCTCTCTTCATTTGCTTGCCGACCAGCCGTTCATGGCAAGTCTCATTGGAGCTATCTTCTGTGGTAGTGGCATAGGTCTTGGACTCGCCTTCAATGGCTCCACGGGAGGCACCGACATCGTGGCGGCAATAGTGCACAAATATCGTGACATATCGCTTGGCAGGGTCATAATGATGTGCGACATCGTGATAATATCGTCGTCTTATTTTGTGTTCCACAACTTCGAGCAGGTAATCTATGGTTATGTGGTGTTGCTCGTTTCAGCGTATTGTGTGGACCAAGTGGTGAATATCAGGCATAGCAGCGTGCAGTTTTTCATTATTTCCGACAAGTACAAGGAAATAGCCTCGCGCATAGCCGTTTACCCACATCGTGGCGCCACGGTGATAGAGGCTCACGGTTTTTACACGGGACATGACGTGAAGATGCTCTTTATCATGGCCAAGCGTAAGGAGAGCAGCACTATCTTCCGCATTATCAACGAGATTGACCCCAAGGCGTTCGTCACGGAAACCAATGTCATAGGCGTGTATGGTGAAGGTTTTGACAAGTTCAAAGTGAAAACGCCGAAAAAGAAAAACTCCCACAGATTGAGTCCGGAGGCCCTGATGCGGTTGTAGACAATATCCTTGGTTACAGGTATGACAAATGATAATCGCCATAGCGAAAGAACATGTTCTTCGCTATGGCGATTATCGTTTGTTGCTTGCCTTGTTAAGGTCAGTCGGATAAACTGCTGAAGTTAGCGGTTGTGGCAAGCGTAGCGTGATGCCAATTATTTGTTGTTGTCCTCTGGGGCCTTGTCGATCAAGTCCATGAACTGGTCAAGCTTCGGCGTGATGATGATTTGCGTGCGGCGGTTGCGCTGCCTGCCGGTTGCCGTGTCGTTGCTCACGAGAGGGTTAAACTCGCCACGTCCGCCAGCTGTAAGACGCTTGGGCGCTACGTTGAAATGGTCGATGAGATACTGAACCACAGAACTTGCGCGGAGAGCGGAGAGATCCCAGTTGTTGCGGATGTTTTTCATGCTTGGCGCAGAGGCGTTTACGGGCACGTTGTCGGTGTTGCCCTCTATGAGCACATCGTAATCACTGTAGTCGGTGATGATCTTGGCAATCTTCGAAAGGGTCTCCTCAGCGCGGTCGTTAATCTCGTAAGAGCCGCTCTTGTAGAGCATGTTGTCGGCCAATGAGATATACACCACACCCTTTAACACCTGCACGTCAACCTCCTTCAACTCCTCTTTTGACAGCGAGCGGGTCAGGTTGTTGGTGAGCACCACGTTGAGCGAATCGCTCTTGCTCTTTACCTCCACGAGGTGACGGATATACTGGTTCGACTCATTGATTTGGTCTACGAGCTTTGAGATGTTGGTGTTGTTTGAACTGGCGTTCGACAAGCTCTGGCTGAGGTTCTTCTGCAGTGCAGCGTTGTCCTTCTTTTGCTGTGCGAGTTGTTCTTGGAGACTTGCCACGCGAGCATTGGCGGCGGCGAGTTTCTCCTTGGCGTCCTGGTAATTGTTTGTCAACTCGCGGTTCTCGTTTTGGCAGTTGACCAAATCCTTTTTGCTGGCACAGCTAGTAACGAGCAGCGCGCCGGCAACCATTGCGAATAAAATAGTCTTTCTCATGTTATTTTAAGTTTTGTGTTATTCTAAGTTTTATGTTGTTCAAAGTGTTACAATCCAATCATTCAATCTTTTAGCGTCCAAATTTATTTAATAGACCCCACATCAGCAAAAAAGTTGCAGATAATTAGGTATCTTTAACCACCAAGTTGATGTCTAAGCAGTTTTTAACCACATTTTATGGATTCTCCGAAATGCCGGCGTGTTGATGTTGGGGAAGGAATGGAGAAGCCTGCGTCGCGAATTAGAATAAATAATAGTTGAGGGTTCGCGATATTAGCGAAAATATTATTAATTTTGCACGCAGTAATATTACATTTATAAATCTCTAAAGATTATGATTCTTTTCTTCAAGACTCCCAAGGAGAATGTCATTGCCACTGAGATAGACCATCAGCCCAGTGACAAGGAGAAGCAGGCCCTCTGCTGGCTTTACGGTGACGCTACACTGCTGGAAACAGAGAAGCTCGACGGTTTCTTTGTAGGACCGCGCCGCGAGATGATAACCCCCTGGAGCACCAATGCCGTTGAGATCACGCAAAACATGAGTCTCACCGGCATTTCGCGTATTGAGGAGTACTTCCCCGTGAAGGGTGAGGATGCCGCGCATGACCGTATGCTGCAACGCATGTACAATGGTCTGGACCAAACAGTCTTCACCGTCAATCATGAGCCCGAACCCATCAAGCATGTGGAGGACATCGAGAAATACAACGAGGAGGAAGGCCTTGCTCTGAGCCCTGAAGAGATAGAGTATCTTCATAAGATAGAGAAAGAGAACGGCCGTCCGCTTACCGACTCTGAGATTTTTGGCTTCGCGCAGATTAATTCAGAGCACTGCCGCCACAAGATCTTTGGCGGAACATTCATCATTGACGGTGAGGAGCGCGAGTCGAGCCTCTTCTCTCTCATCAAGAAGACCACGAAGGAGCATCCAGGAAAAATCATCTCGGCTTACAGCGACAACGTGGCGTTCGCGCAAGGCCCAATGGTAGAGCAATTCGCGCCAGAGGATCAAACAACGTCCGACTATTTCAAGGTGAAACCCATAGAGAGTGTCATCTCGCTGAAAGCGGAGACTCACAACTTCCCAACGACAGTGGAACCGTTTAATGGTGCTGCCACGGGTACGGGAGGTGAGATACGCGACCGTATGGGTGGCGGAACTGGTTCGTGGCCTATCGCCGGCACTGCTGTTTACATGGCTTCTTATCCACGCCTGAAGAACGACGACGGAACTGCCGCACGCGATTACGAGCAAGAGATTGAACCACGCAAATGGCTATATCAGACACCAGAGGAGATTCTTGTCAAGGCGTCTAATGGTGCTTCAGACTTTGGCAACAAGTTTGGTCAGCCGCTTATCACGGGTTCAGTGCTCACGTTCGAATACGAGACCTGCACGGGAGATACCGCTGTAGTGGAGAGCACAAAGGAAGACGTGCAGACACCCAACGAGGTTTATGGCTACGACAAGGTCATTATGCTTGCTGGTGGCGTGGGCTATGGCAAGAAACGCGACTGCCTGAAGAAAGCGCCCAAGAAGGGTGAAGACGTTGTTGTGGTCGGTGGCGACAACTATCGCATCGGCCTTGGTGGAGGCTCCGTGTCGTCGGTTGACACTGGACGCTATGGCACTGCCGTAGAGCTCAACGCCGTGCAGCGTGCCAACCCTGAGATGCAGAAGCGTGCCTACAACCTCGTGCGCGCTCTCGTAGAAGCCGACAACAATCCCGTGACCTCAATCCACGACCATGGTTCGGCTGGACACTTGAACTGCCTCTCTGAGCTTGTGGAAGACTGTGGAGGAGAGATAGACATGACGAAGCTGCCTATTGGCGACAAAACGTTGTCGGCAAAGGAAATAATCGCCAACGAGAGTCAGGAGCGCATGGGCTTGCTCATCGAGGACGAGCATGTGGAGCGTGTGCGCAAGATAGCTGAGCGTGAGCGTGCGCCGTTCTATGTGGTTGGCCAGACCACAGGCGATGCCCACTTCTCGTTTGTGCAGGGCGATGGCGTGAAGCCTTTCGACCTCGACGTGCCGCAGATGTTCGGCCATTCTCCCAAGACAATCATGAAGGATGTCACTGTGGAGCATCACTATGAGGACGTTACATACAGCGTGGACAAGATAGATGAGTATGTCGGCAATGTGCTTCAGCTGGAGGCCGTGGCATGTAAGGATTGGCTCACCAACAAGGTTGACCGTTCCGTTACGGGTAAGATAGCGCGCCAGCAGACACAAGGCCAGGTGCAACTGCCGCTCTCGGATTGCGGTGTTGTCGCACTCGACTATCGTGGAAACGCCGGTATTGCCACCGCCCTTGGACATGCGCCTCAGGCTGGTATGGCAAACCCAGCTGCGGGTAGTGTGTTGTCTGTGGCAGAGAGCCTGACCAATATCGTGTGGGCACCGATAGCCACCGACAAGGATCACCCGTTCCCCATAGAGAACCTCAACCTCTCTGCCAACTGGATGTGGCCATGTCGCTCGCAGAAGGGAGAGGATGCCCGCCTTTATGAGGCTGTGCAGGCTCTGTCAGACTTCTGCTGCTCGCTTCACCTCAACGTACCTACAGGAAAAGACTCGCTCTCGCTGAGCCAACAGTATCCTGACGGTTCAAAGGTTATCGCCCCCGGCACGGTTATCGTGACCTCTGGAGCAGAGGTGAACGACGTGCGCAAGACGGTAAGCCCCGTGATGGTCAACGACAAGAACTCATCATTATATTATATAGATTTCTCTTTCGACGAGCAACGTCTTGGCGGCTCTGCCTTTGCGCAGACCCTTGGCAAGATTGGTTCTGACGTGCCTACCGTGAAGAACACAGAGTATTTTGCCGACTGCTTCAATGCCATTCAAGACCTGATACAGAAGGGATGGGTCATGGCTGGTCACGACATCTCCGCCGGAGGTCTTATCACGACACTCCTTGAGATGACTTTCGCCAACGTGGAAGGTGGCATGCACGTCAATCTCCACGACATCATGCAGGATAATGACG
Organism: Oscillospiraceae bacterium; assembly: GCA_963599465.1. Taxonomy (GTDB): domain Bacteria; phylum Bacteroidota; class Bacteroidia; order Bacteroidales; family Bacteroidaceae; genus Prevotella. The sequence continues at coordinate 106,668 of CAVBXD010000001.1, forward strand.
ACGTGGTGAAGATGCTCTTCGCCGAGAATCCAGGTGTCGTAATCCAAGTTTCAGATACACGCAAGAAGGAACTGAAAGAATATTTGGAAGACGCTGGTATCGCTTTCGCCAAGATTGCTTACCCGACACCTTCAGAGAGAAAGATAGTGGTTGTGAAAGACGAGTGGAAGCACGAGTTCGACATCAACAGCTTGCGCGACACGTGGTATAAGACATCTTATCTCCTCGACCGCCGCCAGAGCATGAACGACATGGCCCACAAACGTTTCCTCAACTATAAGAAACAACCTCTTGAGATTAACCTTGGCAACTTCAAGGGAACGTTTGACGCCCTCGGTCTCAACCCTGACCGTTGGAAGGACAACGACAACGCTTCGCGTCCGAAGGCTGCCATCATTCGTGAGAAAGGAACCAATGGCGACCGCGAGATGGCTTACACGCTGTGGCTCGCCGGCTTCGACGTGAAGGACGTGATGATGACCGACCTCATCAGCGGACGTGAGACGCTGGAGGAAGTAAACATGATTGTCTTCTGTGGTGGCTTCTCCAACTCCGACGTGCTCGGCTCTGCCAAGGGTTGGGCAGGCGCATTCCTCTTCAATCCCAAGGCAAAGGAGGCTCTCGACAAGTTCTATGCCCGCAAGGACACACTTTCGCTTGGTATCTGCAACGGTTGCCAGCTTATGGTTGAGCTTAACCTTATCAACCCTGAGCACAAGCACCGTGCGCACCTCACGCACAACGTGTCACGCAAGTTTGAGAGTGCCTTCCTCGGTCTCTCAATTCCTCAGAACGAGAGCGTGATGCTTGGTTCGTTGAGTGGCGACAAGCTCGGCATCTGGGTGGCTCACGGAGAAGGCCGCTTCTATTTGCCAGAGCCGGAGGATCACTATAATGTAGTGGCAAAATACAACTATGCCGAATATCCTGGCAATCCAAATGGCTCCGACTACAATGTGGCAGGCATTTGCTCTGCCGACGGTCGCCATCTCGCCATGATGCCTCACCCCGAGCGCGCCATCTTCCCTTGGCAGAACGCTTATTATCCAGCCGACAGGCGCAATGATGACGTCACGCCGTGGATAGAGGCTTTCGTCAATGCGAGAAAGTGGATAGAGGAAAACAAGTAATAGCATTTTAAAACCCTTTCTGCCAACCTCTTCCCTAAAAAGGAAGAGGTTGGCTTACGTTTATAAACGATGGTTAAACAATCTGAGACGACGCTTTATGCCAAGTTGTTCACTACATTCTTCAAGATAGGCGCGTTCACCCTTGGCGGTGGATACGCCATGATTCCCATTATAGAGTCGGAAGTGGTAGAGAAAAACGGTTGGATAAAGAAAGACGAGTTTTTGGATTTGATAGCCATAGCGCAGAGCTGTCCGGGAGTGTTTGCCGCTAACATAGCGACGTTTATAGGTTATAAGATAAAAAGAGAGAAAGGCGCGCTTTGCACAACATTCGGTGCCGTCTTGCCTTCTTTCCTTATCATCCTGCTTATAGCCATGGTCTTTCATCAATTCATGCAGATTCATTGGATAGCTGCCATGTTTAATGGCATTAGGCCTGCTGTGGTGGCGCTCATAGCGGTGCCCACCTTCAACCTCGCGAAAAGCGCGAAGATACATTTGGGCAACTGTTGGATTCCCATTGCCGGAGCATTGCTTATAAGCGTATTGCAGGTAAATCCTATATGGATTATAATAGCGGCAGGAATAGGTGGTTATATTTACGGTAAACTCATAAAGAAATGATATTCCTACAGCTCTTTTGGACTTTTTTCAAGATAGGCCTTTTCGGTTTCGGTGGAGGTTATGGCATGCTGTCGCTCATCCAGATGGAGACGGTGCATAACAACCATTGGCTTTCGAGCGCTGAGTTTACCAATATTGTGGCAATAAGCCAGATGACCCCTGGCCCTATCGGTATCAATTCTGCCACATACTGTGGCTTCACCGCTGTTCAAAACGCTGGCATGGGCAATGTGCTCTCGGTGCTTGGGTCAGCCGTGGCGACATTCTCGCTTGTCTTGCCGTCGTTTGTGCTTATGATCCTTATCAGCAAGCTATTCATGCGCTACATGAAGACCCGGGTGGTGCAAAGTGTATTCGAGGGTTTGCGTCCCGCCGTTGTCGGTCTTCTTGCCGCTGCTACAATCATGCTTCTCAACAAGGAAAACTTCGGCAGCCCCGTGGACACGACATGGCAGTTTCTTGTCAGCGTGCTTCTTTTTGCCGCGACTTTCTATGGCACCATGTTCGTGAAGATAAACCCAATCAAGATGATTGGTTATGCCGCTATTGCAGGCTTGCTGCTTTTGTATTAAGCATCATGCCATGAACCCTTCATGGCATCAATAATTCCTGATAGATGCGGAACGCATTGCGCATTTCGCTGAGGCAGATGAACTCGTCGGCGGAATGTGACCGTGCCGATTCGCCGGGGCCGAGCTTGAACGACTGCCAGGGCATGAGCGCCTGATCGCTTAGCGTTGGAGAGCCGTAGGGCTTCAAGCCTAAAGCTACGCAACGCTTCACGAGAGGGTGGTCGGGAGATATATGCGAGGAGTGGAGACGGAAGGAGTGGGCTTGAACCTCACTCTTGACGTTGGCCTTTATGATGTCGTATACCTCCTCGTTGGTATAATGCTCATTGGTGCGCACGTCCACGAGCATTTTGCAGCAGTCGGGCACGACGTTGTGCTGAGTGCCGGCATTGACGACGGTGAGCGTCATCTTCGTGGGGCCGAGAAGCTCGCTCGTTTTCTTGAATTTATAGTCTCTGAGCCAAACCATGTCGTCCAACGCCTCGTATATGGCGTTCACACCCTCGTTTCTCGCGGCATGCCCGCTTTTCCCGTGGGCAATGATGTCGAGCACCATCAATCCTTTTTCCGCTATGGCAGGCTGCATGCCCGTGGGCTCGCCCACTATGGCCACGTCAATCTTTGGAAGCAGGGGCAGCGCGCGGGAAAATCCGTCTTTACCCGACACTTCTTCCTCCGCGGAAGCAAGATACACGTAGTTGTATGGTTGAGGCCTTAGCGACAGCCATCTGAAGACCTGCAACAGCGTAGTGAGGCCGCCACCGCAGTCGTTGCTTCCCAACCCATACAATCGGTCGCCCTCAATGGCTGGCTCGAAAGGGTCGCGCGTCCAACTTGCCACCGGCTTAACCGTGTCGATGTGCGCATTGAGCAGCAATGTTGGTTTGCTGTCGTCCCAATAAGGAGACTGTGCCCAAACGTTGTTGCCCTCACGCCGTGGCGCGAGTCCGTAAGCGGTCATCCGTTTTTGCATGATGTCGGCGGCGGCCTTCTCGTCGCGGCTTACCGATGGGGTTGCTATGAGCTGGCGTAGCAGTTCAACGGCGTCGTTGACGTAATCTTCTTGTCTCATTCCTTGTATGCAGTTATATCAACTTTCTTGTCTTGCTTTGTGGCAAAATTAAAAAAAACATTTAATAATACTTGAATATATCGCATTTATATTTTATCTTTGCATAAAATAATACCTTAGCTTATGCAAAACAGGTCACACCTGGCTGTGCTCATTCACTCTCAGGCAAAAAAGTATGGCAAGCGGACAGCCCTTATCCGTCAAGATTTTGGAGGTTCTAAATGGACTAATGTCTCATGGAACCAGTTTTCGGCAAACGTCAAGAAAGTCAGTAATGCCCTTCTTGCACTTGGTTTGAAGCCACACGACAAGATAGCCGTTTTCTCTCAAAACTGTGCCGAGTATCTTTATACCGACTTTGGAGCCTATGGCATTCGCGTGGTATCCATTCCTTTCTATGCCACGACGTCTGGTCAGCAAGTCCAGTATATGGTCAACGACGCAGACGTGCGCTTAATCTTTGTTGGCGAGCAGGAACAATACGACAAGGCTCACAACATTCATTCTGTTTGTTCTTCATTGGAACGCATCATTGTGTTCGACCGTCATGTGCGTTTGAGCATGCACGATCCGGAGGCAATGTATTTTGACGATTTCCTCAAGCTTGGCGAGGACCTGCCTCATGAGAAAGAGGTTGAGGCGTTGTGGAAAGAAGCCAACGACGACGACCTTTGCAACATCCTTTATACCAGTGGCACGACAGGAGACTCGAAGGGTGTCATGCTTACCTACGGACAATACAGTGCCGCGCTGAAGGCCAATGACGAGTGTGTGCCGATAGACGACAACGACCGTGTAATCAATTTCTTGCCGTTCACTCATATTTTTGAGCGAGGATGGGCATACTTGGCAATCAGTGAAGGCTGTACGCTCATAGTCAATACAGACCCTCACAAGATTCAGCAGTCAATGCGCGAGACCCATCCGACGTGTATGTCGAGCGTGCCTCGCTTTTGGGAGAAAGTGTATCAGGCTGTCAGGGCAAAGATAGACCGTTCGAGCAGCGTCCAGCAAAAAATGTTCTACAAGGCTTGGAGCATTGGCAAGAAATACAACGTCGACTATCTTGCCAAGGGCAAGCGCCCGCCATTGTCGCTTCGTCTTGAATATGCTATCGCCAATAAGACCGTGTTGAGCCTTGTCAGGGCGCAGATAGGTCTTGAGCATCCAAACATCTTCCCCACGGCAGGTGCTTACGTCTCGCCAGACGTGCAAGAGTTTGTGCATAGCATCGGCATAGGAATGGTTGTTGGCTATGGATTGACCGAGAGTCTTGCCACGGTGTCGTGCAACCATTTGGACGAGGGTTACACCATTGGCTCTGTTGGCCAACCCATCAATGGCATAGAAATAAAGATAGGCGAGAACAGTGAGATATTGTTGAAGGGCCCGACCATCACGAAGGGTTATTATAAGCGTCCGGAACAGAACAAGGCTGCCTTTGACGAGGATGGATTCTTCCATACTGGCGATGCTGGCTACATCAGGAACGGAGAGCTCTTCCTCACCGAACGCATAAAAGACCTGTTCAAGACAAGCAATGGCAAGTATATAGCACCTCAGATGATAGAGTCGCTGTTGCTTGTAGATAAATTCGTCGACCAGGTTGCCATTGTAGCCGACCAGCGCAAGTTCGTGTCCGCCCTTGTAGTGCCAGAGTATGGCATTCTTGAGGAATGGGCGAGGGAGCGTGGCATAAAGTTCGCCGACAGGGTTGAACTGTGCAAGAACAAGGAAGTCAATGCCATGATGATGGATCGTATAGACATCCTCCAGCAGAGTCTCGCGCATTATGAGCAGATAAAGCGGTTCACCTTGTTGCCTCATCATTTCTCCATGGAGAGAGGCGAGATGACCAACACCTTGAAATTGCGCCGCAGCGTGGTAAACGAACATTATAAGGATATCATAGATGGGATGTACGCCAATACGCCATCAGACGGAGTAATAACGAAATAAGCGAAATGATAACATCAGATCAACTGAAAGACGTGTTGGAGCGTACGGAAAAGCTCCACCACTATCTCAATATTGACCAAAAGAAAGTAGAGTTTGAGGAGGAGCAGTTGCGCACGCAGGCTCCCGACTTTTGGGATGACCCCAAAAGGGCAGAGGCCCAGATGAAGAAGGTGAAAGGAATAGAGAAATGGCTTGACGGCTATAAGCAATGCAGGCAGAATGCCGATGAGTTGCAACTCGCCTTCGACTACTATAAAGAGGAACTCGTTACCGAGGAGGAGGTTGATGCCGATTATGCCAAGGCCGTGAAATGCATAGAAGACCTTGAATTGAGGAACATGCTTCGCCAAGACGAGGACTCCATGGATGCCGTGTTGAAAATCAATTCCGGCGCCGGTGGCACTGAGGCTCAAGATTGGGCCTCGATGCTCATGCGTATGTATATGCGTTGGTGTGAGGCCAACGGCTACAAGACCACCATCACTGATTTGCAACCGGGTGAGGAAGTGGGCGTGAAGAGCATGACGATGACCATCGAGGGAGGCGAGTATGCCTATGGCTACTTGAAGAGCGAGAATGGTGTCCACCGCTTGGTGCGCGTCTCGCCTTATAACGCACAGGGCAAGCGCATGACAAGCTTCGCGTCGGTTTTCGTAACGCCTTTGGTCGACGACACCATCGAGGTGTATGTCGATCCTGCCAAAGTGAGTTGGGACACGTTCCGATCAAGTGGAGCCGGCGGACAGAATGTCAACAAGGTGGAGTCGGGTGTGCGCTTGCGTTACCAATATGAGGATCCTGACACCGGCGAAAAAGAGGAAATCCTTATTGAGAACACGGAGACGCGCGACCAGCCAAAGAACCGCGAGAAGGCAATGAAGCTCTTGAAGAGCCAACTCTACGACCGCGCCTTGAAGAAGCAGCAGGCTGCCAAGGCCAAGATAGAGGCTGGAAAGAAAAAGATAGAGTGGGGAAGTCAGATTCGCAGCTACGTGTTTGATGACCGTCGCGTGAAAGATCATCGCACTGGTTACCAGACCTCCGACGTGGATGGCGTGATGGACGGCAAGATCGATGGTTTTATCAAGGCTTACCTTATGGAGTTCGCTGAGAGCGACGCTGAGAAGGAAGACTGATAATGCAATTATTGTCGTGGGTTAGATACGGAAAACTAAAACACATATACCATGGGAAACAATAAGAAAGAACAAAAGAAGCACGTGCCAGCGAAGGAGGTCAAGCAGATGACCACCGCCAAGAAGCGCTCGGAGCACAATGAGAAACAAAAGAGCCAAGGCGAGAGCGTGGTGAAATGGATTTTCGGAGTCCTCGTCGCCCTTGCCATCATCTATATGATTTGGTCTATGTTCATGGTTCAATAATAATAAAGGCGGCTCTATCTGAGCCGCCTTTTGCCTATATTAAAACGTTAAATTAACGTGAGTTAGATGACATAGAGGCATCGGTATCATGGCTTTGGTTGATAGCAGAAAGTCATAAATGGAAATGTGCCAAGCTATATATTATAAACTATAAAAAAGAAGGATAACAACATGTTTAGGCAATTAGCAATTATCATTGGATGTCTTGCTGTAGGAGAGTTTGTGGTCTGGTTGACAGGGATAACAGTTCCGTCAAGTATCATAGGAATGTTACTGTTGACTTTATTTCTTAAAATTAAAGTCGTTCGGTTAGAATGGGTAGAGGATATTTCTAATTTTCTGGTCAAAAACATGGGCTTTTTCTTTGTTCCGCCTGGTGTGGCACTTATGCTTTACTTCGATATAATACGAGCCGAAATATTGCCTATAGTATTGGCTACGGCTATAAGCACTATACTTGTGCTTGTTGTTACAGGATGGACACATATTGCTGCTAGGAAATTAGTGAATGCCTTAAATAAAAACGTGAAAAGAGAAAAAGATAAGTGTTAAGGCTTTATATAGCATATTCGTATGTTAATTCTTTGCGGGAGAGATTTTAAATTTGTAGAATAAAGATAGGTTGTAATGGATATTCACGAATACTTCAATAATGATTACTTTTTGTTGACACTCACATTTGGTGTTTACTTCTTGGCAAAATTGGTAAGAAAAGTTTTTAACTTGCCAATTTTTAATCCTATACTGGTGAGCATCGCTTTTATGATTTGTTTCTTGTCCGTAGCTGGCGTCGATTATGAAACATATAAAATTAGTGGGTCGAAGATAGAATTTTGGCTAAAGCCTGCAGTTGTATCGTTAGGAGTGCCTTTATATAAGCAGCTTAGTTCGATAAAGCATGAACTTGTTCCTATTTTCATGTCGCAATTGGTTGGTTGTGTTGTCGGAATAGTATCTGTTGTCATTTTGGCTCAATGTTTGGGGGCATCTCCTCGTGTCGTACTTTCTTTGGCAGCAAAGTCTGTAACCACACCCATAGCAATGGAAGTTACAAAAAGTGTTGGTGGTATTCCCTCGCTTACTGCTACAATAGTGGTGTTCGTGGGGATTTTTGGAGCTGTGACAGGATTTCGGGTACTAAAATATGGTCATATAGGTATGCCGTCATCACAAGGTATTTCTTTAGGAACAGCTTCGCATGCCGTCGGAACATCTGCGGCAATGGAACATGGCATGGAGCATGGTGCTTATGCTTCGCTTGGTCTTACTTTAAATGGAATCTTTACTGCTATTTTAGCACCGTATATTCTTCAAATGTTAGGCTTGTTGTAGATAGTGCTTTGCGCTACTTCTTATGGTGTGCTTTGATATTTTTTTAAGACAATAATATTTCATTGAACCCACGTTAAATTAATAAGCAATGAGTGGATTGGAAATAGAACGTAAGTTCTTGGTGAGACATGGTGGCACCTTTAAGCGTGAGGCTTTCTCGGTGAGCCACATCCAGCAAGGTTATATTCCTGCCGAAGGCGCCACGGTGCGTGTGCGTGTGCGTGACGACAAGGCGTATCTGACAATCAAGGGCAAGAGCAATGACGGTGGCATGACACGCTACGAGTTTGAGAAAGAGATAACCCTCGACGAGGCATCGCAGCTCCTGAAACTGTGCAAGGGTGGCGTTATAGACAAGCACCGTTACCTTGTAAGCTCAGGCTGTCACACCTTTGAGGTTGATGAGTTTCATGGTGCCAACGATGGGCTCGTAATGGCGGAGGTGGAGCTTGGAAGTGAGACTGAGGCTTTTGAGAAACCCGATTTCATAGGGCCGGAGGTTACTGGCGACAAGCACTTCTACAATTCGTATATGCTTGCCAACCCATATTCTGCTTGGAAAAAGTTGGTTCCCGAGGAATTCAGATAAATATGGCTTATCTGCTGGCTTTGACGCAATCTTCCATATTATCAGCTAAAAACTTTCAATTCGTTTGAATGAAAGGATAATATTTTATAATTTTGCACAAAAATTAGAGAACAAAGTTATATGTCAGAAGAAAGAGCCAGTTTTGGCAGTAAGATTGGGATGATACTTGCCACGGCGGGCGGTGCCGTGGGTCTGGGTAACATTTGGCGTTTCCCGTATATGACGGGTCAGAATGGTGGCGCCGTATTCATTTTTATTTATATTGGTTGCGTATTGTTGTTTGGCATCCCCTGCATGGTGTCTGAGTTCATTATCGGCAGGCATGGTGCCGCCAATACTTACCGCGCCTATTCGCGCATGGCGCATGGCAAGGCGTGGAAGTTCGTAGGATTGCTTGGCGTGCTCACGGGATTCTTAATCACCGGTTACTATGCCGTAATCTCCGGTTGGTGCCTGCAATATGTCTATGCGTCTATAATGGGGCAATTGAATGGAGACCCCGATTTCGTGAAGCAATACTTCGTCAACTTCTCTTCCAATCCGGTACAGCCATTGTTCTGGCTCGTGATCATAATGCTCATGACCCATTTTGTCATCATTCATGGTGTTAGGGGTGGAATAGAGAAAGCGTCGAAAATGATGATGCCGACATTGTTTATATTGTTGTTGGTCATCGTTGTCGCATCGTGCCTGTTGCCTAACGCGAGCAAGGGTGTGCTGTATCTTTTCAAGCCCGATTTGTCAAGGGTAGACCGTGGCGTGTTCCTTGGCGCTTTGGGCCAGAGCTTCTTCTCGTTGAGCATTGCCATGGGTTGCATATCCACTTATGCTTCTTATTTCACGAGGCAGACCAATCTCGTGAAGTCGGCAGTGCAGATATGTACTATCGATTCCATTGTGGCAATCCTCGCAGGCCTTATGATTTTCCCTGCCGCGTTTTCCGTAGGCGTCAGCCCCGACAGTGGTCCGTCCTTGATTTTCATTACCTTGCCAAATGTCTTCAACGAGGCGTTCGCAGGCTTGCCGTTGTTAGGATGGGTTGTGTCGTTGCTGTTTTACCTCTTGCTGTCACTGGCAGCCCTCACCTCGTTGATTTCCTTGCATGAGGTGTCCACGGCGTTCTTCTATGAGGAGCTGCGCATCTCTCGTAAGAAAGGAGCTGTCATCGTTACCGTAGCGTGCGCCATTATCGGCGCTTTTTGCTCTTTGTCGTTTGGCGGTTGCAAAGGGTTGATGATAGCCGGAAAATCGTTGTTCGATGTTTTCGACTTCGTTACCGGACAAATATTCTTGCCTGTCGGTGGTTTCCTTACGTGCATATTCATTGGCTGGTTCGTGCCAAAGAAGTTGGTCAAGGATGAATTTACCAATTGGGGCACTGTATCACGTCGCATTTTCGGCGTTTACCTCTTCCTTGTGCGCTTTGTTGCGCCATTGTTTATCCTTGCGATATTCTTGCACCAGTTTGACATAATCTAAAATCAGGAACCATGGAAAGAGGCAATTTCGGAACGAAGATAGGCGTTGTGTTGGCCACCGCCGGCTCAGCGGTGGGATTGGGCAACATTTGGCGTTTCCCTTACATGACCGGTCAGGATGGCGGTGCGGCGTTTATCATCATTTATCTGCTGTGCATAGTATTGCTTGGCGTACCAGGCGTGGTGGCGGAGTTTATCGTTGGCCGTCACGGTTCCGCCAATGCCGCCCGTTCGTATGCCCGTGCCGGTGGCGGCAAGGCATGGGCGGTAGTGGGGTTCATTGGTGCCATGACCTCGTTGGTAATCTTGGGCTTCTATTCCGTCATTGCCGGATGGTGCTTGCAGTATCTCTATGCGAGCATCATGGGAAACATTAATGGTGACGCGGCTTATGTGCAAGAGTACTTCAATAAGTTCACGTCGTCGCCCATGGAGCCTATCGTGTGGACTATTGCTTTCGTCGTCATTACCCATCTTGTGGTGGTGCGTGGCGTTAGACGAGGTATAGAGAAGGTGAGCAACGTGCTCATGCCCACGTTGTTTGTGTTGTTGCTCATCATCGTGGCGGCATCGTGCTCGTTGCCTAACGCATGGAAAGGCATAACGTTTCTTTTCCATCCCGACTTCTCAAAGGTTGACCATCAGGTAATCTTTGACGGCTTGGGTCAGGCTTTCTTCTCCTTGTCGCTTGGCACGGCGTGTCTCTGCACCTATTCGTCTTATTTCACCCGTCAAACCAATCTCTTGCAATCATCGTTAAAGGTTGCGCTGGTCGATACCTTGGTTGCGGTGCTCGCTGGCCTGATGATTTTTCCTGCGGCATTCTCCGTTGGCATAAATCCCGACAGCGGTCCCTCCCTTATCTTCATCACGTTGCCCAACGTGTTTCAGCAGGCTTTCACGCCAGTGCTTGGATATGTTGTTGGGGTGTTGTTCTACGCTTTGCTTGCCCTTGCCGCCCTTACCTCGACCATCTCCATGCACGAGATAGGCACGGCTCTCTTCTTTGAGGAACTGCACGTGTCGCGTAAGAAAGGAGCTGCCTTGGAAACATCCATAGCCATATTGATTGGCATAGTATGCTCGCTTTCGTGCGGAGCGGTAGACATCACGGTGTTCGGAAAGAGTTTTCTCAACTTCTGCGACTTCCTAACCTCCAACATTCTTCTTCCGCTCGGCTCGTTTGCCACTTGCATTCTCGTTGGCTGGGTGGCGAACAAAAAGTTAGTCAGGGATGAGTTTACCAATTATGGTACGGTCTCAGTCGCCGTCTATAAGGTTTGGCTCTTCCTCGTGCGTTTTGTCTCGCCATTGTGCATCGCCACTGTATTCTTGCATCAATTAGGATTGTTCTGACGTCATGCGTCTCCGCGATTTCCATTACATTCGCCGTGCCGACCGCCGTGCCATTAGTTTCTTGTTGATGGTAATGATAGTGGTAAGTCTCGCCCTGTTGGTTTTCCATGGCAAGGAGACCATGTATACCAGCTCGGGCGAAGACGACTCAACCACGATGCGTTGGGACGATGAGCGTCATGGTTATCATAATTATAAACGCGGAAGAGGCAATCGGTATTATGCGGTGCCCGGACGCACGGTAAGCCGTTTCCCATTCGACCCCAACACTGCCGACTCCACCGAGTTGCTTGCCCTTGGCTTGGAACCTTGGCAGGTGCGAAACATTTATAAATATCGTGCCAAGGGTGGCGTTTATAGGAAAAAGGAGGATTTCGCCCGCGTCTACGGGCTTACCAACAAGCAGTTTCGTGAGCTTGCGCCATTGATACGCATAGGTTCCGATTATCAGCCTTACTCGGATCGAGGTTATCAGAATGTTCCTTACGGGTGCGCTCCCGACAGTGTGCCAGGTCGACGTTTCCCCGCGAAACTGAGACCTGGTGAGCGCATAGAATTGAACGATGCCGACACGACGATACTTATGAAGGTGCCAGGCATTGGCTCGTATTTCGCCCGTCAGATAGTTAGATATCGAAAGAAGTTGGGTGGTTACTATTCGCGCGATCAGCTCCTTGAAATACAGGACATGCCTAAAGAAGCTCTTGAATATTTTGAGGTTGACCCTGGCACAGTGCATAGGTTGAATGTTAACAAGCTGACGTTGGAAGATCTCAGGCGACATCCTTATATCAATTATTATCAGGCTAAAGCCATTGTGGACTATCGGCGTTTGTACGGTGAGATACACGACATTGAACAACTAAAACTTATGAAGGATTTTACGCCCGACTATTTTGAACGTCTAAGATATTATATAGAATATTAGCGAAAAACGATAACACCATGAAAAAGCTTCTGTTTACATTATTATTTACGCTGACTTGCCAGATGGCTTTCTGTCAGCAGGCGGGCAGCCTTTTTAATGAGTTCATGGACAAGAAACATGCGGAGTGTGTCAGCGTGCCAAAACTCATGCTGACCATTGCCGCCGCCAAAATGAAAGAAGGCAATGTCAACGCCCTGCTCAAGCAAGTGGATGAGATAAAGGTCTTGAAACTTACCGACTGCTCGGGCAGCGTGAAGAAGAAGTTTGTCAAGAAAGTCAAGGCTCTCGACGATGACGGTTACAGTGAGTTGACCGGCATGAAGAAAGGCAACAACGAAGGCATGAGCATCCTTGTAAAGCAGAAAGGCGACATCATAAAGGAGGTTGTAGCCCTGTCGTCGGGCAGCAACTCTTGCGTGGGCATATTGCTTACGGGTGACATCAACGCGGAGGACATAGCTGCGCTTATAGGCATTGTCAACGATTGAGAATAACGATTTTGCACCACACGAATCAACGAAGAACCAATCTTTTTAAATCCGTGTGAAATGAAAAGAGAAGCAACCGTAAAACGATTGCTTCTCTTTTTGCTTGTCGGGATGACCGGACTCGAACTGGCGACCCCTACGTCCCGAACGTAGTGCGCTACCAACTGCGCTACATCCCGATTGTGTGTGCAAAGGTATCATTTTTTTTCAGAAAGACGAAATAAAACGATAAAAAAAAGAATTTTGAAAAAAAACGCCGAAAAGTTTGTGGGGTTTAAGAAAAAGTATTACCTTTGCACTCGCAAAAAGGGAACAACAAGTTAACACTTTGCAAAACATACGGTACCTTAGCTCAGGTGGTAGAGCAATGGACTGAAAATCCATGTGTCCTTGGTTCAACTCCAAGAGGTACCACTTCCTCCTTTCATTCTAATCCGGTTAATGACTTCGGTCTGTGCCGGATTTTTTTTGTGCCCAGTTGTTGTCTGCGGTGTTTGCAAAGCGTTGAAAGTCAGAGGGTTTGCCTTTACGTTTAAATGCCGATGTCTTTATAGTGTAAAGGCATCGGCATTTAAACGTAAAGGCAGTGCCGTTTCAGCGTAAAGCCAAAAGACGTGCATTGCGCTGATAGGCGGTTATTTCTTCACCTCCTTGCGTCCTTTATGGATGTAGACGCCATGACTTGGCGTGCTGACGCGTTGTCCCGAGAGCGTGTAATAATTGTTGTCTGTATTGCCCTTGTCGTTGGAGGTGATGTTTTTGATGCTTGAAGTGGAGCTGGCAAACTTGCAAAGCTCTGTAAGGGCGGAGCAGGCCTTGCCGCTGTTGCTGTCGAAGAGTGGAGCGTTGTACCACCCCGAGAGGCTCGTGCCTTTGGCGTTGTACTCTGGCCACCACCAGAAGAAGCCGTTCACGTTGCCATGTTTGTTGAGCATGGTCACCACGTCGGCGGTTATGGCCTTCTGGCCAGCGTCAGAGTATGGATATGTAGCGGTGTAGTTGTATGTCGTGCCGTTTACCGCCCATGCGTAAGGATAGCCGAACTCCACCACCATGATGCTCTTGTCGGCGTAGTCTTTCTCCAAGAGGTTGATGGCACCTTCCAGTTCGGAGATGGCACCGTGGAAATACGGATAATAGCTCAAGCCGATGATGTCGTAGTCTATGTTCGCCGCCTTCATCTTCTTGTAGAAATTGCTTAGGGCTGCGTAGCTCTTGTTGTCTTTCTGCTGCGAGACGGACGTGCGTTCCACGTGGATAATGATCTTGGCGTCGGGGCATTCCTCGCGACACGCTTTTGTGGCTTGCGTCAGGAAGTTTGTGAAGCGTGTCCAGTTTTCAGTAGATGAAGAAGGCCAGCATTGTTTAAGCGTGCCGTTTACTTCTCCCCACATCATGCCGTAGCTTATCTCGTTGCCGGTCTGTATCATGTCTGGCTCGGCACCTGCTGCTTTGAGTTGAGCGAGCACGTCCTTGGTGTAGTCGTATAGTTTTTGTGTGAGTGCCTCGTCGTCAAGGCTCGCCCATGCTGCCGGTGTCCACTGTTTGGCAGGGTCTGCCCACGTGTCGGAATAGTGGAAGTCGAGCATGAATTTCAGTCCTTTGTCCTTTATGCGCTTGCCCAAAGCCTTGACCCAATCCAGGTCTTGGCAAACGTTTTCATCGGTATACCACTTGCCGTTGCTGTCAGTGGTTTGCTTGTTCGGGTTCACGAAGAGGCGCACTCGCATGGCGTTCATGCCTTTGTCTTTGAAAAAGGTGAGCACGTCGCTAATGCCCTCGCCATCGTGAGTGTAATATTGCGATCCCGCTTCTTCATATTTAGGCAGCATGGAAATGTCGCCGCCCGCGTATTTCTGCGCTGTGGCTGTCGTGCTGGCGAGGAGCAGCATCGAAATAAGATTAAGTTTAAACGTTTTCATGATGATTTGATTTTTATGTATTTGCAGGGACGGGCACAAACCCCGTCCCTTGCCGGTCTGTCATTTCAATACGTTGTGTTTCGTCGGTTATTTTACCACGACCTTCTTGCCTTGGTGGATATACACGCCCTTTTGCGTGGGCTTGTTGGTCATGCGGGAGCCGGAGATGGTATACCAAGAATCGTTGCTTTGGGCGTTGGCCTTGATGTTGTTTATGCCTGTAGCGTTGTCTATCACGTTGCCATACACAACATTCACGCCATAATAGTTGCCGTTTTTGAACTGCATGTCGTTGGTCTGAACGCCGTTGCTGTTGTTTTTCTTGTTAGTGAAAATGATGTTTGTCGGTATGCTCGTCGTTGTTGTCGATACATTGTTCTTATAGTATTTACCGTCCCATGTCCATTTCCATACGGTCTTGTTGTCAGAGGTGGACCCTACTTTCACGCAATCGCTGCCAGGCCACGTCTTATTCGTGAAGTTGCCGTTGTTGTTGTCCCATGCCCAACACGTGATGTTGTCACCTTGCCAATTGCTGCTCGTGGGTTGCTCGAAGAAGGCGCAAAGTTCACCCTCGTTGACCGTGCAGAATGAAGGGATGATATGGTCGCTGCTTTCTTTCTGGATCTTGTTTACCTCGCTTATGTCGAGACCGTTCGAAACGTAGTATTTGAAGTTCTCTCCCTCGCATGCCAGTTGGTACCCTGTCGTGTCGTAGGTGGGCGAGCCGAGGAGCAGCAACACGTTGCCCTTGTCGCCTTTCACTATTAGCACGTAGCCATTGCTCTGTCCTTCCGACTTTGAGACGGCACTCGTGTTGGTCACCCCGGCTATTTTACGAGCGAGGATGCACCTCTTTATGGTGTATTGGTACGACTGCCAGTGGCTTATCCATACGCAAGGCGTGCCTGGCATGGCGAGGATGTAGGCATTGGCGGCTTCGATGTTGGCGCGCTGAGGGTCGGGGTTGGCGTGCGGCTCTCCTGTGTCGTGATTGTCGATGAAAGTAACGGCATATTGTGGCTCTTTTGCCACGAGCGTTCTTGTGGTATAGTTGGCGAGAGTTTTCCAGCTGCCGCCAAAGGCATCCTTGATCAAGTATTTCATCGGGAAGTCGAAAGCCGCGCTTGTCTTGCCGGTAGCCTCTACCCAGTCTTTCACGCCTCCGTAAGGGTGGTCACCGCTCTTACTGTCGGTCACGGTGCCTTGCCAGTACTCACCCACCGAGAATTGCGGCTTGGCGTACTCGTTGTATATCTGCACATATTTCGGGTCAAATCCCTTCACGAAGTCGTATCTGAAGCCCGTGTAGCCCATCTCGTTGAGAAGGAAGTCCTCGTAGGTCTTTATGTTTTGCTGTGTTGTGGCGTTGGTGTGGTCGAGGTCGCGGCAGCCACCGTCGCCAAGACCTGTATCTGCCGCGCCCGTGATCTTCCCCTTTGCCTCTGACCCCGTGCCCGTGTTGGCCTCGTCGTCTTTGCAAATCTGCGCATAGCTTGTGTTGTCCCACGACACCGAGTAGGTCTTGCCGGTGTTCTTGCCTGTGACGGTCTCGTTGGCGAAGTCGCACCATTTGCTCACGCCGTTCTTGTGGTTTACCACCACGTCGGCAATGATGCCAGTGCCTTTCGCCTTGAAGGTGCTTATCATCGTTCTCAGCTCTTGTTCGGTGCCGAAGGCGCTTTTCTGGTCGAACCAATATATGGGATAATAGCCCATGTTGTATGAGCTCTTGCACCATCCGCTTTGCGGCACCCATATAAGGTCGAAATATTTTGAAAGCGTTTCGGCTTGGGAGGTGAGATTCGCCCACTGCGTGTCAGTGTAACTGTCCCAGTAGAACCCTTGCAACATCACGCCGCCGTAGCCGGCAGGCCATCCTTGTGCCATGATGCCAAGAGGCAGGCCCATTAGTGTCAATAAGAGAGTAAAAAGTTGTTTCATATTACGATGTTAAGCTATTAAATTTTGTTTGCGGTATAAAGTGTGACACGAAATTAAAAAATAATATAATGTAGCTTTTGCATGACCTATATCAATTTAATATAATTTATGCGCAAACGTTTGCGTGATATATTAAATGAAGGTGCTGGTGAAATGTCATTTGCATGAAATTGCTACGTGCAAACGTTTGCATTTGCGTTGTTGCGCTTTTGCGTTAAAAATTGATACAGGTCAATGTAATAGATGTAACTTTGCAACTAGAAAACAGAAAAACTAAAATACAAATTATAATCTTAATTAAAAGCAAATGATGAAGCAGGTAAAATTCAAGCTGCCTCGTAGGGTTCTTGTCCTTACTGGCGGGCTGCTGTTGGCAGTAAGCTCTTGGGCGCAGACTACTGTGGTCAAGGGACATGTGAAAGACTCTACCGGTGAACCAGTCATTGGCGCTACCATCACTGCCAACGGCAAAGCCGTGGGCGTGACAGACTTCGACGGTAACTACTCCATTAATGTGGCACCTGGCACGGAGATCACTATCTCCTATGTCGGTATGACACCACAGAAGCTGACGGCATCCAATGGTGCTGTCATTACCCTCACCGACGATTCCAAGGCCTTGAATGAAGTCGTGGTCATCGGTTATGGCGTGGCGAAGAAAAACGACCTGACAGGTTCGGTCGCAGCCATCAAGCCAGACGAGAAGAACCATGCCCTCGTTACCTCCGCACAGGAGATGATGCAAGGCAAGATTGCAGGTGTGAACGTGACGACCAACAGCGGTACCCCCGGTGGCGGTGCCTCCATCCGTATCCGTGGCGGTTCGTCTTTGAATGCATCCAACGACCCGTTGATCGTGATCGACGGCATGGCTATGGACAACCAGGGCATCAAGGGTGCGCCCAACGCCTTGGGTATGGTGAACCCCAACGATATTGAGAGCTTCACGGTGTTGAAGGACGCTTCCGCAACCGCCATCTATGGTTCACGCGGTTCCAACGGTGTCATCATCATCACCACCAAGAAGGGACGCAAGGGCATGAAGCCACAGGTGAGCTACAGTGGCAACGTATCCCTCTCATCTGTCAACAAGAAGGTGGACGTGCTGAAAGCCGACGAATACCGCAGCTTCATCAAGTCTTATTATGGTGAGGACTCCGATGCCGCCAAGATGCTCGGAACGGGCAATACCGACTGGCAGGACCAGATCTACCGCACCGCCATCAGTACCGACCACAACGTGACCGTATCGGGCGGCATCAAGAACATGCCTTACCGTGTCAGCGTGGGTTACACCGACCAAAACGGTGTGCTGAAGACATCCAACTACCAGCGTACTACCGCCAACGTTAACTTGAATCCTTCCTTCTTGAAGGATCACCTGAAGTTCAACATCAACGGTAAGTTCATGTACGCCCACTCACGTTACGCCAACACCGACGCCATCGCAGCAGCCGTGCGCATGGATCCTACGCAGTCTGTGTTCAACAGCGACGAGAAATACAAGAACTTCGGCGGTTACTTCACATGGACGGACAGCGGCGCCACCATCGGCGACCCCAACTATCCTTACATCCAAAACTCCAACGCCGTGAGGAACCCGGTGGCGCTGCTCAACGAGAAGAACGATCGTGCCAACTCATTCGACTACATGGGCAACATCGAGGCCGACTATCAGGTGCATGGCTTTGAAGACCTCCGTCTGCACATGAACTTCTCTGGCGACTGGTCAAACGGTAAGCAAGACACCGACTACGCCGACTGGGGACAGACCAACTTCTACTACGGCAACACAGGCTTTAGTAAGGAGAACAAATACAACCTCGTTTACTCAGCCTACCTGCAGTACTACAAGGACTTCGCCAAGACGCAGCACTTCGACATCATGGCAGGTTACGAGTGGAGCCACAACAAATACTGGGGCAACAGCCTCTACAACGACACACGTTCTTTGGTAGGCAAGACAGCGGCACAGATTGCTGCCATGACCGACAAGGACTATCACTCTTATAGCAAGAGCGAGTGGAAGCAGGAAAGCTATCTCGTGTCATTCTACGGCCGTGCCAACTACATCGCCTTCGACCGCTACATGCTGACAGCCACCGTGCGTCGCGACGGTTCCTCACGTTTCAAGGAGCACTGGGCAACCTTCCCGTCAGTGGCACTCGGTTGGAAGATCAACGAGGAGAACTTCCTTAAGGACGTGAAGCAGGTCGATGAGTTGAAGCTCCGCCTCGGCTGGGGTAAGACGGGTCAGCAGGACGGCATTGGCAACTACAACTACTTTGCCTCCTACAACGAGAACACCAACAACACCAACGGTCGCTATCCCATCATCGGCACCAACGACTCAGGTTTGCTCTCTCGCCCTGACGCATACAATGAGAACCTGAAGTGGGAGACCACCACTACATGGAACGGCGGTATCGACGTGGCTTTGTTCCGCAACCGCGTGAGCGCCAGCTTCGACTACTATTATCGCAAGACCACTGACCTGATCAATACGGCATTCGTGCCCGCAGGCTCCAACTTCCGCAACCAGGTGACATCTAACATCGGTTCACTGGAGAACAGAGGTTTCGAGGCTTCCGTGACCGTGCGCCCTATCCAAACTGCTGACTGGCAATGGGAAATCACCGGCAACTTCACCTACAACAAGAATAAGATTACCGAACTGACTGGCGAGGGCTCCGTAGTGAAGACGGGTGGCATCTCTTCTGGTACAGGTAACACCGTACAGGTGCAGAAGGTGGGCTACCCAGCCAACTCCTTCTACGTTTACCAGCAGGTATATGACCAGAACGGCAAGCCTATCGAAGGCGTGTATGTAGACCGCAACGGCGACGGTAAGATCTCAGAGGAAGATCTCTATGTCTACAAGAGCCCGGCTGCTCCTTACACGGCAGGCTTGAGCACGCGCGTACAGTATAAGAACTGGGACTTCGGTGTGAACTTCCGCGGCAGTTTCGGCAACTACGTGTACAACGACCGCTTGGCGGGTTACATCAATACAGAGAAACGCTACGACTCTTCGTTCAGCTACATCCAGAACACCACACCTACGGCTAAGTCTCTCGGATGGAAGACCTACGACCACGTGCTCTCCGACTACTTCGTGCAGAACGCTTCCTTCGTGAAGCTCGACAACATCACCCTCGGCTACACCTTCGAGAACCTCTTCAAGGGTGGCAGCTACAAGGGCATGGGCGGCCGTGTCTACCTGACCGCATCCAACGTGGCTACCTTCACCAAGTACGACGGAACAGACCCAGAGGTGTTCGGTGGTATCGACAACACCATCTATCCACGTCCATTCTCCATGACATTGGGTCTGAGCATCAACTTCTAACAATTTAAAGCATATAAGATATGAACTTCAAATATTTCAAGAATATAGCTCCTGTCGCCGCGGTGGCACTGCTTTCGATGGGACTGAGTTCCTGCACGGGCGACTTGGACGTGACCCCTATTGACCCCTCCACCAACATGACGGTCAATGAGGCAGCCCTCTTCACAAAGTGCTATTCCAACATGGCACTGGCTGGCAACACTGGCGCCGACGGCGACTGCGACATCGACGGTCTCGACGGTGGTACCACTGGCTTCGTGCGCCAGATGTTCAACGCCAACGAGCTGACTACCGACGAGAGCATCTGCTCATGGGGCGATACCGGTATCCCTGCCTTCAACTACGGTCAGTGGGATGCCTCCCATCCAATGCTCCAGGGTTTCTACTACCGTTTGTATGCCGGCATCGACTACTGCAACCATTATCTCAACGTGTGCGGCGACGCAGATGCCTCCCACGTGGCAGAAGTGCACTTCCTCCGTTGCCTCTACTACTATTTCCTGATGGACTGCTTCGGCAACGTGCCTTTCACCACGGAGATTTCTGCCAACGCTCCTGAGCAAATCAAGCGTGCCGACCTCTTCGCATGGATCGAAAAAGAACTGAAGGAACAGTGCCTGCCCAACATGTTGGCTCCCGCTGCACGCACAAGCAAGGATACCGGCTACGGCCGTGCCGATCAGGACGCTGCCAACCTGCTTCTTGCTCGTATGTATCTCAACGCAGAGGTTTACACAGGCACAGCCCACTGGAGCGAGGCAAAGGAATATGCCGAGAAGGTCATCAACGGTCCCCATAAACTCTGGACCACAGGCAAGAACGGCTGGTCTGCCTACCAGATGCTCTTCATGGGCGACAACGGCGAGAGCGGTGCCTCACAGGAGGCTATCCTCCCTCTGTTACAAGACGGTATAACCACAACCTCTTACGGTACATCTCTCTTCCTTATGGCAAGTTGCTGGAAGGCTGACATGGACGAAGAAGGCAACTACCTCACCTCTGAGTTCTGGGCAGGAAACCGCGCACGCAGCCAGTTTGTTGCCAAGTTCTTCCCCAACGGAGATGCTCCTGCAGTGGGCGTGAAGGACATGGTCATCGCTGCCAACGACGACCGCGCCCTGATCTACGGCAAGGATCGTGAACTGGTTGTCACCCAACCTGGCGAGTACACCTCAGGCTATGCCGTTGCCAAGTTCCGCAACACCTATTCTGACGGCGGTCAGCCCCACAACTCCAAGTTTGTGGACACCGACTACTTCCTGATGCGCTCAGCAGAGGCTTACCTCATCGCAGCCGAGGCTGACGCTCGCCTCAATGGTGGCACGACGTCATCCACGGGTACAGCTTACATCAACCAGCTTCGTCAGCGCGCAGAGGCTACCACACAGACACAGTACTCTCTCAACCAGATTCTCGACGAGCGTTCAAGGGAACTTTACTATGAAGGCTTCCGCCGCACTGACCTGGTTCGCTATGGATTGTTCACCAGCAGCGAGTATCTTTGGGACTGGAAAGGCGGCGTGCAGAGCGGTGTAGGCTTTGCTTCCTATCGCAACATCTTCGCTATCCCGGCAGAAGACGTAAACGCTAATCCTAACCTCAAACAGAACACTGGTTATTAATCTCTTACTAAAGCAACATAATTATGAAAAAGATATTTTCTTATACATTGATGTTGGTTGCCTCGATGGTGGCATTCACGTCATGTGAAGATGACAACGACTCCAACCCCACGCTGGTGACTCCCACGGAGTTCACCGTGAACACTCCTTCCGTGGGCGAGGCGTTGGTAGACTTGAAGGAGTCGAAGACCATCAACCTCACATGGTCGCAGCCGGAATTTACCACTCCCAATGCTCCAGTGGTTGCCAATTACGAGGTGCAGCTCTCCACTTCGGGTGAGTTCACCAAGAAGTATGATGAGAACGCCGAGGACAACACGGGTGCCAACTACATCTCCATGTCGGAGACCTTCACCACGTGCACGGCCGATGTCTCTTGCGAAGAGATTGACAAGGCCATCGAGAAAATGAATGGTTGGGCTGACGAGGCTGCGGTACCTGCGACACAGGCTATCAAGGTTCGAGTTCGTGCCTATGTGACTAATGCAAGCCAGGAGGTGAAATCTGAGGTGCTCTCCAACGTGATAACAATTAATGCCGCTCCTTACTATATCGAACTGAAGAACGCTGACCCAGAGCTGTGGTATCTCATCGGTGGCGACATCTGTGACGGCAAGTGGGGCTCTGCTATTGGCGAGAGCATCATCCCGATGCAGACAGTTCCAGACTATGAGTATGACAAGAAGACCGGTCAGGGCGAGATTACCTGGACGGGTTACTTGGCAGGCAATGGTTTCAAGTTGAAGATGACTCCCGACAGTTGGGACAACCAGTGGGGACAGGGCGATGCCTTCGGCACTTTCGTCAAGAACGACGGTGGCTCCGGCAACATCACCGTGACAGAGCCGGGCTATTACACCGTGACCTTGAACACCGCAAAGGATGTTCTCAGCGTAGTGAAATACGAGGGAAGCGTAACTGAATACAGTTCTATATGCGTGGCAGGTGACATGTACGACGACGGTTGGGCAGACCATGCCATGACACCATGCTTCAGCTTCGATGGCGCCAAGAACCACGACTGGTACACCACCGTCACCGTGGCAGATGGTCAGGGCTTCAAGTTCAAGGAGGCTGGCAGCTGGGATTACAATACCGGCGGTCCTGTCAACTACACCGCCGCAGGCGATGGCTATGGCTATGGCACCAACAACGGCGACAACCTCTATCTCCCTGCAGGTACCTATCTCCTCATCTACAACGATATTACACGCTACTATCGCTGCATTCGTCAATAACTCTATCAAGAATATATAGATTATGAAAAAATATATATTATCACTTTTCGTGCTGGCTACATCGTTGGTGTCCTGCACAGGCGATTACACCGACTGGGCTTCGCCACAGTCAAACGCACAAGAGGATGCCGTGGCTTTCGGCAATGGCAGTGTGACATCTGTTGATGTCATCAACCTTGCCGATGTCACTGCCGACAGTGTGAAAGTGGCGAACATCACTGCCCCAACATCCTCTGATGCCGCATATGCTCCTTCCTACAAGATCAAGCTCGGCGACCAGACCTTCGACATCTCAGTCAACGGCAACATGGCCAAGACCGACTTGGCAAATTATGTCACAAGCACCTTCGGCAAGCGTCCTACGGAGCGCGACATCGAAGCCACTCTCTCGGCTTGGGTCAGCAACGGTGCAACATCTGTCAAGATGGCTACATCGAGTGCCTTCGCCGTGAAGGTTATCCCCGAGGCACCGTTCATAGATGCTGCTTACTATCTCGTGGGCGACATGACCAGCTGGTCATTGGATACCAGCTTCAAGTATAGTCATTCAGATGCAGATGTCTACGACGACCCAGTGTTCACCCTTACGTTTACGACAACGTCAGACAACCAGTATTGGAAGATTATTCCACAGGGCAATGTTGACACAGGCAACATTTGGGCTGTAGAAAACGATCCCAAGGGCGTTGTAGGTGTTGAGAAAGATGGTGATGAGGCTATGAGTGGTACACTTCTTACCACAACCTCTGAAGGCAACAAGGCTAACGCTGGCAAGATTGCCAAGGCTGGCAAGTACAAGATGACCATCAACATGATGGACTACACATATACCATCGAAGAGGTGATGTACGACCCGTTCATCTATTTCATCGGTGCTACCGATGGCTGGACAAAGGCAGAGCAGAAGCTCGCCCTCACAGATGAGGACAACGGCACCTACACCGGCTACATCTATTGTGCAGACCCCAACGGCTGGGGCAACCAGTTTAAGTTCCAGCGTGTGGCTGGCAGCTGGGACAACGAAATCAACTCTGGCACATTCACAACGTTTGATGGCGCAGCCACTGACGGAGGCGGCAATATTGGTGTCAATGCAGGCGAAGGTGTTTACTACTTCGAGGTGAGCCTCGGCGGTGGCAGCATCAAGGCTACGAAGGTGGAGACCATGGGCATCATCGGAGACTTTAATGGCTGGGGCGGCGATGCAGTGATGACATGGAACGCAGACGAGTACTGCTATGAGGTCAGCAACGTTGGCGTGACAACCAATGGCTGGAAGTTCCGCATCAATGGCGGTTGGGACATCAACCTCGGCGGCAGTGTCAACAACCTGGTACTGAATGGCGATAACCTCTATGTAGAGGGAACTACCATCAAGCTCTATCCCACACGTAAGACATCTGACAATATCTATTGCACTGTCAAATAAAATCTAATGACATCACATAAATAAAATCAGGCGGCTTCCCTACATTTGGAAGTCGCCTGATTTTATTTTTCGTGTGCCATGACTCCTATTTTGCAGGACACTTGACAGTCTTTTTGCGAAGATAAGTGCGTAAAAACGTAAATTGCTATATATCAGTGCTTTCTCAAGACTTTTTGAGCGCTTTTTGACCTCCTGCCTTAATGCCATCTCCATTCTAACGTAACGGCAACGCCATTCTAGCGTAACGGCAACGCCGTTGTAGCGTAACGGCAACGCCGTTGTAACGTAACGGCAACGGGGAGCGTTGGAAGGTAAAAATGGCAGTGAATATCGCAGACATTCAGGTAAGACTCATCCCCGTTTTTTTATGCTCTCTGTTGGTTCTGATTTTTATGTTAAATGTTTAGAGTATAGCGAAAAAAATAGTATATTTGCAAACGATAAGATATAAATGATAGAAAAGGAGGTTTCGCCATGACAGAACTTAGAGACAGGTACATACGTTTTGACTGGGCAATAAAGAGATTGCTCCGCCAAAAGGCCAACTTTGGCGTGCTTGAGGGTTTTCTGACCGTCTTCCTCAATGAAGAGGTGAAAATCTTGGAAATACTCGAAAGTGAGTCAAACCAACAAAAGGAAGACGACAAGTTCAACCGTGTAGATATAAAAGCCAAGAACAGCAAAGGCGATATTATCATCGTGGAGATACAAAACACTAGCGAGGTATACTACCTTGAGCGTGTACTCTACGGTGTTGCCAAGGCCATAACCGAGCACATCAACCTTGGAGACAATTATAAAGAGGTAAAGAAAGTGTATTCCATAAGCATACTTTACTTCGACCTTGGCAAGGGATCCGACTATATATATGTTGGCCAAAACAATTTTGTGGGGCTTCACACAAAAGACCAGCTCGTGATCAGCGCAAAGGAAAAGAACAATATAGTGAGAAAATCTCCGTCTGAGATATTCCCCACTTATATTCTTGTGCGTGTCAACGAGTTTAACAAGGTGGCGGTGTCTCCGTTGGAGGAATGGGTCAACTATCTTAAGAATGGAGTTATATCACCAGACACCAAAGCCCCCGGGTTGCAGGAGGCTCGTGAGAAATTGAAATATTACGAGATGTCGAACGCGGAACGTTATGCTTACGATGAACACATCAATGCCATTATGATACAAAACGACGTGCTTGGCAATGCCAAGTTGGAAGGATTGGCCGAAGGACGGGCGCAAGGTTTGGCAGAAGGCAGAGCGGAAGAGAAAAAGAGCATAGCGCTAAACCTTTTGGCGCAGAACATACCACTCGAAGTGGTTTCTCAAGCCACAGGATTGGGCATTGATGAAATAAAGCAATTCCTGAAACAATGATAAAAACAAGGCGGCATTCAATAAAATGAATGCCGCCTTGCGTGTAATAACCTTAAGAAAAATGTGTCGACACTTGGATTCGAACCAAGGACCCCCACCATGTCAAGGTGATACTCTAACCAACTGAGCTATGCCGACAAAAATGTTTGTAAAAACGTTTGCTTTTGTAAAGCGGTTGCAAAGTTACGCAATTAAATCCGTTCTTCAAAGAATACATGTTGACAATTAGCATCTATTAACTTATTGTTATAATGAAAGTCTTTATAGGCGCATTTTAAATGTTATCATTCCATTACGGGTGTTTTTGTAAATTGGTTTTTGTAATATAACATTTTTAACGTTTTATAATAATAAAAACTTTGAAGTAGTAGTTTTTTTTTATAATTTTGCCTTAAATTATAAAAACGTATTACTCTAACTAAACGCTTATGAAAAGACCATTTGTCCTTTTGGGAGCATTGTTGCTGACCTGTTGGATTGGACCTAACTCCATTCAGGCAGCTCCTGACCCTTTGACGGTCAGTCAGAAAAGCAACACCGTGACAGGTAAGGTCGTTGACGAGAATGGTGAACCCGTGGTTGGCGCAACCATTCAAGAGACAGGTACTAACCGTGGCACCGTTACCGACATTAACGGAAAATTCACATTGGCAGTAAGGAATGACGCCACGCTCAAGGTTTCATTCCTTGGCTACAAGACCGTATTGAGGAAAGCCACTCCAAACATGAAAGTTGCCCTTGAGACAGACCAAGCCAACCTCGACGAGGTGGTGGTCGTGGGCTATGGCCAGCAGAAAAAGGCCAACCTGACGGGTGCGGTGGCAAACGTTGACATGGAAAAGACGTTCGGGTCGCGTCCGGAGCAGGATGTCGCCAAGGCCCTGCAAGGTGCCGTGCCCGGTTTGACGATCCTTTCTAACAGTGGCGACATCACCGCGTCGTCGTCTATCTCCATTCGTGGCTTGGGCACATTGTCCAACAGCCAGGACTCTTCGCCTCTTATCGTTGTGGACGGAATGCCTGTTGACGACTTGTCGATGATAAGTGCCAACGACATTGCCAGCATCTCCGTTTTGAAAGATGCCTCTTCTTCTGCCATATACGGCTCGCGCGCTGCCTTTGGTGTTATACTTATCACCACAAAGGGTGGTAACAAGGGCGAGAAAGTGAGCGTGAAGTACAACATGAAGTTCGGTTGGGACCAGTCGACATACCTTCCCGACTTCCCGTCGGTGCCTGAGCAGTTGCGTGCTCGCCTTATAGCCGCAGATCGTGCGGGTGAGTCTACGCCAGAGCTCTTTGGCATGTATTTCGACAAGTTGCTGCCTTATGCCGAAGCATGGGAGAAGCAGCACAGTGGCAAGAAAGGTTACACCGTCATGGAGCCATACCAGAGCATGGACAATGTGGGTGACTATTATTTCACACCCGACGGTCCTCTTTACTATGCCGACTACGATATAAAAGGCATATGGTATAACAACCATGCCCCCTCTACAAGTCACAACGTGTCTATCTCCGGCTCGTCGGGCAAGACCACATTCTATACGTCGTTCGACTACGACTCAAAGCAGGATGTCAAGAATTTCAACCCGGGCAAGCGCTCGCGTTATGGCTTGACCGCCAATATCAAGACCGACATCACCGATTGGTTGACGGTTGGTGTGCGCATGAATTGGACTCGCCGCCGCATGAGCTATGCCGATCCTTGGACGAACATTTATCAGTATCTGTGGCGTTGGGGTTCCTTCTTCATCCCGTCTGGAATATACGAGGATGCCGATGGTAACCAATACGACTATCGTGTCGTGGCCTTGCAAAAGAACTGCAACCGTGCCTACAATACCTTTGACCAGCTCCGCTTGAACGGCTACGTGAAGGCGAATATCACCAAGGACCTCACGTTTAATGTCGATTATACGTTCCAAACCGACAACTTAAACTATAAGGCAAGCAACAAGAGCGTCTATGGCATGAACTGGAGCGGCACATCACCACAGTATATCGTGGCTGAGAGCAATAGCGACGCGACGCGCTGGAACACAAAGCGTAACCGCTGGACAGCCAACGCATACTTGGATTACGCCCACACGTTCTCAAAGGATCATAATTTCCATGCCATGGTAGGTATCAACGGCGAGAACTACACGTCTGACTATTTCTACGCACGTCGCAAGCAGCTCTATGACGAGAGCTATAAAGAGTTGAACCTTGCTTATGGCGACATGTCCAAGGCTACCATAACCTCTTCCACGGGCGACCGTGCCTCGGCAGGCTATTTTGGCCGTATAAACTACGACTACAAGGGCATCTATTTGCTGGAGCTCAATGGCCGTTATGATGGTTCCTCTCGTTTCCGTGAAGGTGACCGTTGGGCATTCTTCCCAAGCTTCTCGCTGGGTTATCGTTTCTCTGAGGAGTCTTACTGGAAACCTTTGCAGAAATATGTCTCCAACGCCAAGCTGCGTTTCTCTTTCGGCGAGATAGGCAACGAGGCCATCGGCGACAACATGTTCCTCTCCACGCTGACCGCGACCCAGGGTGATAGTAGCAATCCAATTTGGCTCAATGGCAGTGGTACCAAGCTCAACCAGTTTACCATGCCAACATGGGTGACTACCTCACTGACATGGGAACGCATCCAGACCAAGAACCTTGGCCTCGACCTCGGTTTCTTGAACAATGAGATCAACATCACGGCCGAGCTGTATGAGCGTCTCACCAAGGACATGCTTTGCCCCGGTCAGGCTCTTCCTGCATCAGTTGGTGCCAGTGCGCCTTATACCAACAATGGTGAGTTGCAATCGCGTGGTTGGGAGCTATCGCTCTCTTGGCGTCATCAGTTCTCACGTGACCTGCAGGTGTATGCCAACTTCTCCATTGGCGACGCAAAGGTCAAGGTCAAGAAGTGGAACCCAATAAGTGTGGCTGCTGGACATTCTGCCGACGAGTATAAAATCATTGGCCACACCAACGATACCAGCTATGCCTACGAGGGCGAGACTTGGGGCGACATCTGGGGCTTTGAGACCGACCGCTACTTCACTGAGGCCGACTTCGACGGCAAGAACGCTGACGGCTCTTGGAAGTACAAGAGCGGCGTGGCCGACCAGACAGGCTTGCAGGTGGGCAACTTCGTGTATGGTCCTGGCGACATCAAATATAAGGACTTGAACGGTGACGGCAAGATTGACGGCGGTAAAGGAACCTTGGCAGACCATGGTGACTTGAAGGTCATTGGCAATGTGTTGCCTCGCTACGAGTACAGTTTCCACGTGGGTGGCTCTTGGAAGGGCATCGACCTCGACCTCTTCTTCCAAGGCGTTGGCAAGCGCGACATCTGGACAACCTCTTCGTTCGTTTTCCCGATGGCACAGACGCAAGACCAGCAGCTGTTCACCAACCTTACCAAATACAACGTGTATGACCCGGATAATGGCAATGTGAACATCAGCGAGGACAACGACTATCCATGCTTGTGGCCAGGCGTGTCTGGAAGCGGTAAGGTTACGGCGCTGGCTGCTGCCGGTGGTAACAACAACTTCTATCCACAGTCGAAGTACCTTGTGCACATGTCTTATTTGAGACTCAAGAACATCACCTTGGGTTACACGCTGCCCCGTGACCTCCTCAGGAAAATATACGTCCAAAACCTGAGAGTTTATGCCAGCGTCGACAACCTCTGGTTGCTCCACAAGGGCAATGGCAACATTCCACTTGACCCGGAAATCAATACTGGCGAAGGCTTGAACTATGGCGGTTGGGGCCGTACGGTGCCTATCACGCGCACATGGTCAGTAGGTCTGCAGCTCACATTCTAAGTCAAATGATTTAAAATCAATGCTAACATGAAGAAATCAATTTTATATATCATAGCAGCCTCTGCCATGCTGTTGACGAGTTGCGACGACTTCCTTGAGAAGAACCCTCGTGACACGTTTGTCAACAACGCGGCATTCTGGAGCAACAACAACCTGGTTGAGAGCTATAGCAATCGCTTCTACGCCTACTATGGCGGAGCGACCAACTTCTATTTCAACTTCCTCAACGATGACCAGGTGAACCCGTCGTTCTCCAACTGGACATTTACCAATGTGCCAAACACGGCAACGGCGTGGTCGAATCGCTTTACCAACATTCGTCGTGTCAACTATCTGCTCGACGGACTGAAGACGTCAACGCTGCCCGATGCCACTAAGAAACGTTATGAGGCTATTGGCAGGATGAACCGTGCTTATATCTATGCGGAACTGGCCAAGATGTATGGTGACGTGCAATGGGAAAGCAATGTCATACTTGACTCACAAGACAGCACCCAAACAAAAGGCCCGCGTACCGATCAGGACGTTGTGATGGACTCGGTGCTCAACGACCTCAACTTCGCTATTACTAACCTTTCTTCCAACACGTCCGACAAGACGTTGTGGAGCAAAGAGATGGCTTTGGCAATGAAGAGCGATGTCTGCCTTTACTGGGGTACATATTGTAAGTACAGAACCCTCGACGACAACGGTAAGGCTGCCGACCAGACCCTCGCGCAGAAATTCCTGCAGGAGAGCGTTAGCGCGTCGGAGCAACTCATGAACTCTGGCAAGTTCGCCCTCAACGATTGGGATGTAGCCGGTACGTATGAGAATGCCGCCAACCCAAGCAAGCTTTATACCATCTATAACTCACTTAACTTGAGCGGCAATAGCGAGGTCATTTTCTACAAGCACTACGAGAAGGATGTCGTCAGCCATGGATTGTGCGACTATACTTGCGGCTCTACGACACAAGGCGGTATATCCAAGGATGCCATCGACGCGTTCCTCTTCCGTGATGGCAAACCCAAGGCTACCACGTCGCTTGATACCGACGACAAGGCCGTGATAAACGCCAATGGCGACTATAGCATCTCTCATTTCCTGAAGAACAAGGATCGCCGTCTTGAGATTCTCGTGGACTCAGTGCTCGCTTTCAAGGGTCATGGATGGATACGCAATGAGCCGTCGCCAGACGCGGCGTTGCCTGCCCAGATGACATCATCCACAGGTTACACCGTTTACAAGTATGACAACCCTCAAATAGAGATGACATATCGCACAAGTACGAGTGGCTGCTACACAGACATTCCTCTCTATTGGTATTCTGTAATCCTGTTGAACTATGCCGAGGCAAAGGCCGAGCTTGGCACAATCAGCCAGGACGACCTCAACAAGAGTGTCAACTTGCTGCAGCATCGAGCTGGATTGCCAAACATGACACTCAGCCCAGAGGCAGACCCTGCCAACAACATGGGCGTGAGCAACTTGATATGGGAAATTCGCCGCAGCCGTCGTTGCGAGCTCATGTGCGACAACGATTATCGTTATTGGGATCTCGTGCGTTGGCATCAGATGGACAAGATGGATACGAAGGTGAACCTCAACGCTAACCTTGGCGCAAATGTCACCAACGTGCCCGACGCAGACAAGGATGAGAACGGATACTTGAAAGGCACGGCGGCAACACGCTCGTTCAGCCCGAGGTATTACCACTATCCCGTACCATCAAACGACATACAGCTCAATAGTCAAATCAAGCAAAATCCCAATTGGGAATGATGCCGAATAATTTGACATTTTAGTTAAATAATCATTAAATAGCAGTCGATGTGACACTATCGGCTGCTATTTCTGTACTTTTGCACTGTTAATAGCCTTTTTATGCGAACAATCTTAAAAGTGTTTTCTATGTGTTGCGTGAGCGCGTTGTTTGCGCAACCTTTACAAGCCGATAAACTCAATCCTGTTGCTGCAGCCGCCATTTCCAGCTCTTTGCGACAGTACACGCAAGGCATAAGGACAGGGAAGATAGTGGTTGATTCTTCGGCTGTGTCGGACGATAGCGTGAAGGTCTTTCTAAACGCCGCCCTGCAGGACGTGCCTATGCGCTCAGACAACGTTAGCGACATATTGAAGACTGTCAGCGACTGCCTGCCCGACGAGTTGCGCCAAAGACATTTGTCGCTTTATGTCAATGGACACGACATACAATCCCTGATACCCAATTACTTTAAGACTAAGGCGGATCGCAGAAAGGCTTTTTATAATGTGCCGGCAGAATATTTAGGCAAGAGTTCCTATACGCCGTTCACTCCCATTGTTACCAATCTTGACCGTCCTTATTCTGTAAAGAACGGCCTGCAAGGCAAGCACATAGCCTTGTGGCAGAGTCATGGCAAGTATTTCGAGCAAGGCTTGAATCGTTGGGAGTGGCAACGCGCGCGTCTCTTCGAAAGCGTTGAGGACAAGTACACCCAGAGTTTTGTCTTGCCTTATCTCGTCCCGATGCTCGAAAATGCGGGTGCTTATGTCATGATGCCTCGTGAACGTGACACAAACCCTGCCGAAGTGGTGGTAGACAATGATGGCAAGCTCGCAGTGTCGCCATACTCAGAGCGAGACGGCTCCCAAGCGTGGGGTCTGGGCGACGGCACGGGTTTTGCCCATGCGCGCAAGCAGTACACCGGCTTTCAAAACCCATTCACGGAAGGCACGTTCAGGCAAGTGCTCACGACCAATAGCAAAAAGGAAGGAGAACAGGCTTCGGCAAAATGGACTCCGAAGATACCGCAAGACGGTCGCTATGCCGTTTACGTGGCCTATAAGACGCTGCCAAACAGTACGGAAGACGCCCGTTATACCGTTCACCATAAAGATGGAGTCACCCGTTTCTCCGTAAACCAGACTATGGGTGGCGGCACGTGGATTTATCTTGGCACCTTCAGTTTCGCCAAGGGCGAAGGCGGGTTCGTAGAACTGAGCAACTTCAGCAAGACCGCAGGCAAGGTGCTAACTGCCGACGCGGTAAAATTCGGAGGAGGCATGGGCAATGTCGCAAGGGCAGCCGATGGCGACAAGATCACGAGCTACACAAAAGGTCGTTCCAGTGATAACCAAACGGATCGTAATGCCTATCAGCCAAAGCTCGATTACGTGCCACAAGTGAGCGGCTATCCACGTTACCTTGAAGGCTCACGCTATTATCTGCAATGGGCAGGCATTCCAGACAGTGTCTATTCGCCATCTCATGGAACAAACGATTATACCGACGACTATCGCGACCGTGGCCTTTGGGTCAATTATCTCGCAGGAGGCACTCGTGCCTGTCCCGACGTGAAAGGATTGAACATACCAATCGCCTTGTCGTTCGCTTTCCATAGCGATGCCGGCACCGTGCCTGGCGACTCCATCATAGGCAACCTTGGCATATATCAGACGTCACAATATGGTGGCGTGTTTGCCGATGGCACTTCGCGAGATGCCAATCGCGACTTGTGTGACCTCGTGCAAAGCCAGATAGCCCACGACCTCAGGCTTCAGTCTGATCCTAAATGGACGCGCCGCGGAATGTGGAACCAACGTTACTTTGAGGCTTGGGTGCCCCGTGTGCCAGCAATGTTGCTTGAGCTCATGTCGCACGAGAATTTCGCTGACATGCGCTATGGCCTTGACCCTCGTTTTCGTTTCCAGGTTGGGCGTGCCATATACAAAGGAATGCTCCGATTCCTCAGCACCGAATATGGCTACCCTTACATCGTCCAGCCATTGCCGGTCAAGATGGTCAGTGCCACGCTGAACGAGAAGAAGCAGGCCGTGCTTACGTGGGAAGCCGTGGCAGACACCCTTGAGCCGACCGCCCAGGCAAAACGTTTTGTTGTGTATAAGCGCATTGGCAATGGAGACTTTGACAATGGTACGGTAGTGAAAAAGAACACTTATGTCACCAGCATACCAACAGACGAAGTGGTGAGCTTCAAGGTTACGGCTTTGAATGACGGTGGCGAGAGTTTCCCATCGGAAATCTTGTCTTTGGGATTGTCGAGCAAGTCAACCGCTACCCCAGTGCTGGTTCTCAATGGCTTCGATCGTATCAGTGCCCCTGATGATTTCGCCAGCAGCGATGACAAAATTGCGGGGTTCCTTGCCGCCAACGACAACGGCGTGCCCGACAAGGAGCTAATATCTTATGTGGGTGCAATGAAAGAGTTCAGGCGTGACATCCCATGGACCCACGACGATGCCTCAGGCTTTGGAGACAGTTATGGCAACGAGGAGCGTATAACCATTGCCGGAAACACGTTCGATTATCCCGCTGTCCATGGTAGAAGCCTGTTGAAAGCAGGTTACAGCTTCGTGTCTAAGAGCCGTGTGGCTATAGGATTGGAAGCGACCGACGGCAATGGGGATACGTTTGACGGCAAACAACTCACAGATACTTATTCCGCAATAGACCTTATACTTGGAAAGGAAAAGCAAACCAAGTATGGCCGTCCTGGGCTGCATCCGCTGGCGTTTAAGACATTCGACGAACCCATGCAGCAATTGCTCACAGCTTTCTGCAAGGCTGGTGGTCCCGTGTTTGTATCGGGTGCATATGTTGGCACAGACCTGTGGCAGAACCCACTTGCCACGTCAGACCCGCGTGCGAAAAGCCAAAAGGCAGACCGTGACTTTGCCCAAAAGATACTTAAATACCAGTGGCGTGAAGACCGTGCCTGCACCGATGGGCAAGTGTCTTATATTGTGTCACCGCTCGTTTCCGACACAACCACGTTCACGTATTATAATAAGGCAAACAGCACCTCTTATGTGGTGGAGTCGCCAGATGCCATTGACCCTGCAGATCCTTGTGCCTATACTGCTTTCCGTTACCCTGAGAATGGCATGTCGGCAGGCATTGTGTTCGGAGGCAACGGCACCGACAATTGGCGCACGTGCGTGTTGGCGTTCCCGTTCGAGTCGGTGAGGAGTGAGTCAGTACGTGACAGTTTGATGAGAACTGTAATGCAGTATCTTACCAAGAAATAATAGCCGCCATGAGATTGGTAGAGAGACTGATGCGTGAAGCGAAGTTTGAAGGCATGAACACCAAACGACTCGCGGTTATCGTGGCGTGTTGTTTTGTCGCGTTCACGGCGACATTTGCCTTCGAGCCTTTCCGCTTTGCCGTTGTCACGGATATTCACATTGCCGCCGGCTCGCCCAAGCCAACGGAAGACTTGAGGCAATCGGTGTCACAAATAAATAGCGATGCCAATATCGACTTCGTGCTCGTCACTGGAGACATTGCCGACGCGGGAGACGGCGCGTCGTTGCGCATAGCCAAAAGAGAACTCGACAAGCTCACCAAGCCTTGGTACATACTCGAAGGCAATCACGACCAGAACTGGAGTGAGAGCGGATGCATGGACTTCGTGAAGATTTTCGGTTACGAGCATTTTCATTTTGAGCATAAAGGCATAGTCTTCATAGGCTTCCCCACCGGTCCTATGATGCGTATGGCTCTCGGTCATGTGGCGCCGGAAGACATAGCTTTCGCCAAGGAAGTGTTGGAGAAAAACGGCACTGATGGCAATCCCGTGTTCATGATTACTCACATGCCTATGCAGCCTGCCGATATTGACAACTGGTATGAGGTCACTGACGCTATTCGTCCTTACCCCATAGTGACATTTGTCAACGGTCATTACCATCGCAATCTACTTTTCAACTATGATGGTATGCCGGGAATAGCCAATATTACGAACCTTAGGCAGGATGGCAACATGGCTGGACAGTACAATGAGTTTGACGTGCGAGCCGATTCGGTTGTGGTATATACCCATCCAGTGGGAAAGCCACGCTATCGTTGGGCATCAATACCTTTCACGACCAAGCATGATGACGACCCTAAACGTTGGTTCCCACGTCCTTCTTATGCCGTCAACGACACGTTCCCGCAAGTGAAGGAGAATTGGGTAGTGAGCCAGCATGCCGGTATATATTCCTCTCCCGTGGTATGGCGAGGCAATGTGTATGCAGCCGACAACGTTGGCCGCGTGGTGTGCTACGACGGTCTTGGGCATGAACTTTGGCGTTACCAGACTGGTGCTCGCATCATTGGCACTCCAGCCATTGGCAAAGGAGTTCTTGTGGCAGGTTCCGCAGACGGCTTTGTTTATGGCATTGACGCCAAGAGTGGCATGAAGTTGTGGCAAGTGGAGACAGGCGCGCCATGCGTGAGCACAGTCACCATAGTGGGCACAACGGCTTACATAGGCGGTGGCGACCACTTCTTCAGGGCCATCGACGTGAAGAGCGGAAAGATAAAGTGGCAGAGCCCCGACATAAAGGGATATGTTGAGACCAAACCTCTTGTGACCCACGGAAAGGTGATATTTGGCGATTGGGCGACAACACTCTATTGTCTTGACGCGAAAAATGGCGCACGCCTATGGACATGGCACCCGAAGAAGACAGACATGCATTTCTCTCCAGCCGGAGTTTGGCCAGTGGCGGCACACGGCCGCGTTTTCATTTGCGACCCTGAACGCGCTTCCACCGCTATCGACCTAAACACAGGCCGGCAGATATGGCGAACCTATCAGAGCAAGGTGCGCGAGAGCATAGGAATGTCGAAAGATGGCAAGCGAATCTATTTAAAGACAATGAACGACAGCATCGTGTGCTATTCCACGACAGGCGACAAGCCCCGTGAGCTTTGGGCAACCAATTGCGGCTTCGGCTACGAGCACGCGAGGGTAATGCTTGTTGAAAAAGACGGCGTGGTGTTCTCTACAAACAAGGATGGCCTTGTGATGGCACTTGACGGGAAAACCGGTCGTTTGCTGTGGAAACACAAATTTGGCAATACGCTTATCAATACCGTTGTGCCATTGCGCGCAAACAAGTTGATATTCACCAACGAAGCAGGTATGGTGGGTGAGATAGAGGCCAAACGATGATTTTAAAAGGGAAAGACTTCCTGTTGACGAGACAAGTAAATAACAAAATAAAGAAACATAGCTAATAAACTTAAGAAAATGAAGAAACTGGTAGATTGCTTCATCCCACGTGGAAATGAAGAGGAGACCAAGAGAAACTTAGAGGCTCTCAAAGCTGAAGAGCTGGTAGGTAACGTTACTGTCGTTGATGGTAATGTCAAGGCTTCCGCGGTCTTGAAAAACATAGCCGAGAAAGCTGAGGCACAGTATACTATGCTTTATTTGAAGGGGCAGTTCGTTCAGTTGGGGTATCTCGCTCTTGAGCGCATGGTGCAGGTGGCAGGTATCACCGAGGCTGGCTTGACCTACGCCGACCACTACAATATCTCCGCTGATGGCAAACGTGCCGACGCTCCCACTATCGACTATCAGATGGGTGCGCTGCGCGACGATTTCAATTTTGGCTCCGTGCTTCTTTTCCGCACGGACGCTCTGAAAGAGTCTGCTTCGAGAATGAACGCCGACTATCAGGCAGCTGGATTATATGACTTGCGCTTAAAACTCGCCGAGAAATATGAGATTAGCCATGTCAACGAATACCTATATTCCGAGGTGGAGCTTGACACGCGTAAGACCGGCGAGAAACTCTTCGACTATGTGGACCCACGCAACCGCGCTTCACAGATTGAGATGGAGAAGGCCATGACAGAGTATCTTAAGGAGATAGGCGGATACCTGAAGCCGGAATTCACGCCCGTTGATATAATGGCTGGCGAGTTCCCTGTCGAGATAAGCGTCATGATTCCAGTGCGTAACCGTATACGCACAATCCGTGATGCCGTAAACAGTGCATTGGCGCAGAAGACCAACTTCAAATATAATGTCTTTGTAATAGAGAATGGACCGGAGTGCCATTCCACGGATGGCACAACAGAGGCCGTGGCAGAGATGGCAAAAGCCGACGAGCGTATTGTCCACGTCGTCACCCCACGTCGCGACCTTGGTGTTGGCGGCAGTTGGAACCTCTGCGCTCACGATCCGCGTTGTGGTCGTTTCATTGTGCAGCTCGACTCCGACGACGTGTATCTCGACGAGAATACGTTGCAGACATATTATGATGCCTTCATGGAGCAAAAGACTGCCGCGATAATAGGTTCATACGTTCTCACGGACATCAACAAGAACATTCTTCCTCCGGGTAAGATAGACCATGCAGAATGGACACCGGAGAATGGCCGCAACAATGCCTTGCGCATTAACGGCTTGGGCGCTCCGCGTGGAATGTACTCACCATTGTTGCGCGACCTCACTATGCCCAATGTCAACTACGGTGAGGATTACGCCTTCATGCTCGCCATCAGCCGTCACTATCTCATTGGCCGTATCTACGACCCAGTGTATTGCTGCCGTCGTTGGGACGACAACTCTGATGGCGACTTGAGTATCGAGAAGGAGAACCGAAACAACACATACAAGGATCGTATACGCACTTGGGAACTCAAGGCGCGTATAGCAATGAACCGCAAGAATGAACAGTAAGAACATCACTCCATGGGTGTGGGTCCCCACACTTTATTTTGCCGAGGGTGTGCCTTATTTCATAGTGAACAACATCTCCGTGATGATGTTCACCAAGATGGGCGTGCCCAATGGCGATATGGCTTTCTTTACCACGTTGCTCTATTTCCCTTGGTTCCTTAAAGGCATTTGGAGTCCATTGGTCGACGTGGTGAAGACCAAGCGTTGGTGGATTCTCACCATGCAGGCATTGATGACAATCCTGCTGGTGGGTCTCACGTTCACGCTGCCGTTGCCTTCGGCGCAGATGATAGCAAGCGGCCAGACGCCTATCAGCCTCTTTTCGCTGACGTTGGTGTTGTTCATCATTGCCGCCTTTGCCTCTGCCACCCATGACATAGCGGCAGATGGTTATTACATGTTGGCCCATAGCCCGAGCAGCCAGGCGGCGTTTATTGGCATCCGAAGCACTTTTTATCGCATTGCCTCCGTCTTTGGACAAGGCGTGCTGGTTTTTATCGCCGGCACGGTGGAGTCGAACACAGGCAACATTCCTTATTCATGGAAAGTGACTCTTGGGTTGAGTGCCGCCATATTTTTCCTGGTCACCCTTTATCACACGTTCTGCCTGCCCCATGCCGATGCTGACCGGCCACGTGTGGATGCCTCGAAAGATTCTGCTGGCAACGGCAAGTGGAGCGAGTTGTTGGGTTCGTTCTCTACATTTATCAAGAAGCCAAACGTTGGTTGGGCGATAGCATTCATGCTTCTCTTCCGTTTGCCAGAGGGATTCCTCATCAAGATGTGCCAACCCTTCCTCGTGCATGGCACGGAAGTTGGCGGATTAGGTCTCAGCACAGACATGGTGGGCCTTGTTTATGGCACCTTTGGTGTCATCGCCCTCCTTGGCGGTGGCATCTTTGGCGGCATCGTGGCATCAAGGATGGGACTGAAGCGGTCGTTGTGGATCATGGCGGCAGCCATAACCCTGCCTTGCCTCACCTTTGTCTATTTAGCCGTGGCGCAGCCGTCAAACATAGCAATCATCACCATCGCCCTGTGTATAGAGCAGTTTGGATATGGATTTGGCTTCACTGCCTATATGCTTTACATGATGTACTTCTCCGAGGGAGAGTTCAAGACATCTCACTATGCCATCTGCACAGCTTTCATGGCACTTAGCATGATGCTTCCGGGATTTGTCGCGGGATATATACAAGAGGCTATAGGTTATGTCAACTTTTTCTGGATGGTAATGCTATGCTGTCTCGCCACTGTTGGCATCACTTTCGTGGTGAGAAAACAGATAGACGAGCATTATGGTTGCAAGTAAAAACTATTTGACATGAAACGAATAGCTTTCTTAATCAGTTGCCTCTGCCTGTTTTCCCTTGCGTACGCGCAGAAAGTGAAAACAGGCATAGAAGTGCTGAAGGCCAACAACTTCAATATTCTTGAAGGCAAGCGGGTTGGCCTTGTCACTAATCCTACGGGCGTAGACAACAACCTTGTGTCAGACATCGACATACTGCATAATGCTTCCAATGTCAAGCTCGTGGCTCTCTTCGGCCCCGAGCACGGTGTCAGGGGCAGTGCTCATGCTGGCGAGGCAGTAACGGGCAATAACGACCCTCGCACCGGATTGCCAGTTTACTCTCTTTATGGCAAGACACGTGTCCCCTCTGATGAGATGTTGAAAGGCATCGACGTGCTCGTGTACGACATCCAAGACATAGGTTGTCGCTCGTTTACCTATATCTCAACCCTTTACAACGTAATGAAGGCTGCAGCCAAGCATGGCATTGAGGTAGTGGTGCTCGACCGCCCCAATCCGCTGGGCGGCGAAAAGATAGAGGGCAATCTTGTAGAGGACGATTGCGTGAGTTTTGTCTCACAGTTCAAGATACCCTACGTCTATGGTCTCACCCCTGGCGAGGTTGCGCTGTTGCTTAATGGAGAGAATATGATTGGTGGCAAATGCAAGCTGCACGTGGTAAAGATGAAAGGATGGAAACGCCGTATGACTTACGAGCAGACAGGCTTGGAGTGGGTGCTTTCTTCTCCTCACATCCCGGAGATGTCCACGGCACCATTTTATAGCGTCACGGGCATCGTGGGTGAACTCACCACTATTTCTATCGGCGTTGGCTATACGCTCCCGTTTAAGCTCATTGGTGCCGAATGGATTAAGGCACAGGAATTTGCTGACGCAATGAACGCGCTGCGCCTGCCTGGTTATACCTTCCGCCCCATATTCTATACCCCTTATTATGGTCCGGGCAAAGGCAAGGAACTTCAAGGCGTACAGATCTACATCACCGATTACAAGAAGGCACGCCTCTGCGATGTGCAATGGTATGCCCTGCAAGAGCTTTACAAGCTCTATCCCGACCATGACCCCATGGGAGAGGACACGAAGCGTGCTGACATGATAAACAAGGTTTCAGGCTCAAAGCAGATTCGTGAGCTTTTCCTGCGTCGCCACCAATGGCAAGACGTTAAGGGATATTGGGATAAGGATGTGGACAATTTCCGTAAGACCGCCAAGAAATACTATCTTTACAAATGAATACAGACAATACAACCCGAGTGGCAAAGAGTCAGCGCATTCTCTCTGTTGACATTCTCCGTGGCATCACTATCGCGGGCATGATTCTTGTCAACAACCCAGGTGGTTCGGAGGCAGACTGCTTCACGCCGCTCACCCATGCCGATTGGATAGGCTTGACACCCACCGATCTCGTGTTCCCGACGTTCATGTTCATCATGGGCATCACCACCTACCTCTCGCTCCGCAAGTTCAATTTCGCGTGGTCAAAGGAGTGCGCTTTCAAGATAGCCAAGCGTGCGTTCTTGCTTTGGGGTATTGGCCTTGCCATATCGTTGCTTCTGTCCATGGTTCGGGGAGCTGTGCATCCTGAAAACTGGAACGGCTTTGGCTATATGTTCGCCCATCTCCGCATACTTGGCGTGTTGCCGCGATTGGGTATCTGCTACGGATTGGCAGCAATTGTCGCCATCAGCGTGAGGCATAAGTTCATTCCTTGGCTCATAGCCGTTCTCTTCATAGGCTATTATGCTCTCCTTGAGTTTGGAAATGGATATGCGCATGATGAGGGCAATATCCTTGCCATTGTAGACAATATAGTGTTTGGCGCAGGTCATGTATACAGGTGGGACACACCCGACCCTGAAGGCTTGTTGTCCACATTGCCTTCCCTGGGGCATGTGCTCATAGGCTTCTGCGTGGGTAAGGTGATAATGAACCTTAAGGATCTGAACGACAAGATAGAGCGTCTTTTCATCATTGGCTCCGTTCTTGTCCTTGCAGGTGTCCTTCTTTCATATGCTTGTCCTGTAAGTAAGAAGTTGTGGACTCCCACGTTCGCAATGATTACTTGTGGCATAGCCAGCACTTTGCTTGCGCTCATGACATGGGTCATCGACAAGAAGCAGAAGCAAGGACGATTCACGGAGTTTTTCCATGTATTTGGCGTAAACCCGTTGGCCTTGTATGTGTTTTCCGACATCTTGCTCATTCCTTTCTCTATGTTGCCATTCATCGGAGGCAAGACATTGCAGGATTTCTGCTATGAGGACGTGTTGTCGTCTTTTCTTCCGTTGCCGTTGGCATCGCTAGTTTGGGCATGTTTCTTTGTGATGTGTTGCTGGCTGTTGGGCCTGTGGCTTTACAATAAGAAGATTTACATTAAACTATAAAAAAACATATCAGTCATGATACTTTTAGCAGACAGTGGCTCCACCAAAACCGATTGGGGCTTAGTGGATAACGGCAAGCTCGTAAAACGTCTCCGCACCAGTGGCATGAATCCATTCCAGATGTCGGAAGAGGCAATCACGGAGGAGATAAAGTGCCATCTTGTGCCAGAGCTTCCAAGCACCACGCTCGACGAGGTGCATTTCTATGGCGCAGGCTGCACCAAGGAGAAACAGCCCATAGTGGAGCGCGCCCTTCGCGCCAACCTTACCATAAGCGGTGAGTGTGAGGTCGCAAGCGACATGCTTGGCGCCGCACGCGGCATCTGTGGTCACAAGCCAGGCATCGCCTGCATCCTTGGCACGGGCAGCAACTCTTGTTCCTACGATGGCAAGAACCTCGTCAAGAACGTGTCGCCTCTGGGATTCATCCTTGGCGATGAGGGTAGTGGGGCAGTGCTCGGAAAACTTCTTGTGGGAGATGTGCTGAAAAACCAGATGCCGGAAACCATCATCAAGCGTTTCTTTGAAAAATACGACCTTACTCCTGCCGAGATCATTGATCGTGTTTATCGTCAGCCGAAGCCAAACACTTTCCTCGCCTCGTTTGTCCCATTCCTTGAGGAGAACATCGAAGAGCCAAAGATATACAATTTGGTG
Source organism: Oscillospiraceae bacterium (assembly GCA_963599465.1). Classification (GTDB taxonomy): domain Bacteria; phylum Bacteroidota; class Bacteroidia; order Bacteroidales; family Bacteroidaceae; genus Prevotella. The sequence goes on from CAVBXD010000001.1 coordinate 149,077, forward strand.
AAAGAGAGCTTCCGCTCTTTCCTCCGCCGCAATGTCATGCAGTATGAGGGTTGGCAGACGTTGCCAATCGGTTTCAACGGCAGCATAGCCAAGATTTATAAGAAACCCCTTTTGGAGGCTCTTGAAGAAGAAGGCATGCACCTTGGCAGGATTATCCAGGCTCCGATGGAGGCCATGGTGGAGTATCACGTAGAGAAATAAGGATACGAAATGGAAACATTCACAAAGATTACCGAGCAGCCGTCACTGTACGACAGTCTTGAGAAGAAAAGTGTTCATGAGCTATTGACAGACATCAACCGCGAGGATCAGAAAGTGGCTCTTGCCGTTGAGAAGGCCATTCCGCAGATAGAGGCTTTGGTGGAGCAAATCGTGCCTCGCATGAAGCGCGGCGGCAGGGTCTTCTATATGGGTGCCGGCACGAGCGGCCGTCTTGGTGTGCTCGACGCATCTGAGTTGCCCCCGACGTTTGGCGTTCCCCCCACGATGGTTTATGGACTCATAGCCGGTGGCGACACTGCCTTGCGCAATGCCGTTGAGAAGGCTGAAGACGATCCAAAGCGTGGATGGCAGGAACTTGAGCAACACGACATAGGGCCTGACGACACCGTTGTCGGCATTGCCGCCTCGGGAACCACTCCCTATGTCATCGGGGCGTTGAAAGACGCCCGCGAGCATGGTTGCCTCACAGGTTGCATCACCTCCAATCCGGGCACTCCCATGGCTGAGGCTTGCGAATATCCCATCGAAATGATCGTAGGCCCCGAATTTGTCACGGGGTCTTCGCGAATGAAGTCGGGCACGGGTCAGAAGATGATTCTCAACATGATCTCCACCACCGTCATGATACAATTGGGTCGTGTCAAGGGCAACCGCATGGTCAACATGCAGCTTACCAACAAGAAACTCGTTGACCGTGGCACGCGAATGGTGATGGACTATACCAAGTTGCCTTACGATGAGGCCAATGCGTTGCTCTTGGAGTATGGGTCGGTGAAGAAGGCCGTGGACGCTTTCAAGGCTCAACAGGAGAGCTGTTGAGCAGTTCAACGTATTCCCACAGTTTTTTATAAAACGAATGTCGTGTCAACGTCGCCACATCGCCAAGGATGATGAGTTTCATCCTTGCGCGCGTGATGGCGACGTTCATGCGTCTAAGGTCTCTCAAGAAACCTATTTCCCCGTTTTCGTTGGCGCGTACCATTGAAATGAGAATTATGTCTCGCTCCTGACCTTGGAAACCATCCACGGTGTTTACGGTAATCAACCTGCGGTAGGGCTTGAAAAACTCGCGCCGCATAATCATATGTCTCAAGTATTGCACTTGTGCTCGGTATGGTGAGATTACGCCCACGTCAATCTGCTCGTCAAGGATGCGTTGCTTGCCTATCTTCGTCAGGTATGCTTGCAGGCTGTCGAGCGTAAGCATGGCCTCGCCCTTGTTTACTCGTCCGAAATTCTCGCCGACAAACTGCTCCTTGCTGCCAGGCTCATCTTCACCAAGGTCTATTTGTCCGGTGTCGAGCCAGCGAATGGGGCGGTCGAAGTTGAGAATGCTCTTGCGTTGCATTATCTCTGGGGCAGTGGTCACCTTACCACCATAGAACCAGTCGGACGAGAACCTCATTATCTCATCGTTCATGCGATATTGCACGTTGAGGAGACTGACACATTCCGGCTTGTTCTCTACTATTCGCTCCATGAGCGTTTTTCCCAAGCCGCCTTTCAGCGCCGCGATACTTTTTACCGTCGGGGGCAACTGGCAGTGGTCGCCGGCGAGCACGATGCGGCTGACCCTTCGCATAGGTATCCAGCACGCGGCTTCAAGAGCTTGTGCGGCTTCATCGATGAAGAGCGTGCCAAATTTCATCCCGTCGAGTAGGCGATTGGCAGAGCCAACCAGTGTAGAGGCTATCACTCGTGCCTCACCGAAGAGGTTGGCATTTATGCGAATCTCCAGTTCTGCGGCGCGTGACTTCAGTCGTTCCATTTTCTGGTGGAAGTTGTCGTCGCGTCCTTTCTTTTTTCTTCTTAGCTCCCTTGTCGCCTTGCGTATTGCCCACAATTGCGGGTAGTCGGGGTGTGCCTCGAATCGTCGTTCATAAGTGAAGCTGAGCATCTTGTCGTTGACACGTGTCGGGTTGCCAATGCGCAACACGTTTATGCCGCGGTCAACGAGTTTCTCGCAAATCCAGTCTACGGCCATATTGCTTTGTGCGCAAACAAGCACCTGGCTTTCCCGCATCAGGGTCTCGTTGATAGCTTCAACGAGAGTCGTTGTCTTGCCCGTGCCAGGAGGACCGTGGACAATTGCCACGTCCTTGGTCCAAAGCACTTCGTTGACAGCGTGCTCTTGGGCCTTGTTTAGCCATGGGAAAGACATCGGGGCAAACGAGAACCTCTCCACGGGCATCTTAGAATAGAAGAGGTCACGAAGGTGTGCCAACCTGTTGTTCTTGGCGTTGATAACGCGATCCATGGCTTCGAACATCACGCGATAGCTTGTTTCGTCGAACGACAGCTGTACGCCAACGGGTTTGTCTATGCCTTGAAGGTCGAGGGCGTGCCCTTCGGGAACAACAATAACCATACGGCTCCCTTCGACATAAGACACGGTGCCAGTGAATGAAAAGTAGTGTATGGCTACTCCTGTCTTGTTCTTGTTTGTGCCATTAGTCCTCGACTCCGAGAAAGAAAAGAACATCACGGTTTTGCCATACTCGAAATTGTGCTCGATGTCCAAGTCGTGTGTCCGCGTTATCTCAATGGTCATTTGGTTGAGCGAGTTGTAGCGGGTCGCGCCAACGCTCACGGGATACCAAGCGTCGCCTCTTTTCACCTTTCGCTCTAAGCCAATGGCCTCCGTCTGTTTCCTGAAAGCCTCCTTCTCCGTTTGGTATTCCATCTGGAGCAGTAGGCGTTGTTGTTGTAATGACTGAATTGCTGAGTTGTTCATACTTCTGCAAAGTTAAGCATTATCTTGCAAACCGTTTACCAATATCTTTAATACTATCGTTGCGGCGAGCCCCAAAATACATCTCTTTGTAAAATATAATCTTAAATTGTGCAAAATATTATTGTAAAGATTTGCTTCTTAACATAAAAAAGCTACCTTTGCAAACAAATATAGGCAAAAATGCCTGCCGTGATGGTGGAATGGTAGACACGAGGGACTTAAAATCCCTTGGCCAGTAATGGCTGTGCGGGTTCGAGTCCCGCTCGCGGCACAGAACCTTTATTTAATAATTTATTATGCGTAACCATCTGATTCTTTCTTTGTCAGCTTGTTCTATGCTTTTGTTGGCCTCATGCTCTAAGATGGGACCTCTTTCTGCCGACAACTTCTCGGTAGATCCTAATCCTTTGGAGGCTATTGGTGGCAAGGTGCCAGCTACAATCGACGGCACTTTCCCAGTTAAATACATGAAGAAGAAGGCTGTTGTAACTGTCACTCCAGAGCTTCGTTATGGCAACGGTCTCGTTACCAAGGGCGCAGGAGCCACTTTCCAAGGAGAGAAGGTGCAAGGCAACAACCAAACCATCTCTTATAAGATGGGTGGCAAATACACCATGAAGACTTCGTTCGCCTACACACCAGAGATGGAGCAGAGCGAGATGTATCTCACTTTCGACGCTCGCAAGGGCAATAAGGTGTACAATGTGCCTGCTGTCAAGGTTGCCAATGGCGTGATTGCCACGGCTGAGCTTTATAAGAAGACCATGGACAACGCTGGCGCATGCATTGCTCCAGATAGCTTCCAGCGCATCAAGGACCAGAAGGTGCAAGCCAATGTCAAGTTCCTTATCAATCAGGCCAATCTCCGCAAGAGCGAGTTGAAGAACAACTCCGTGCAGGAGTTTGTCAAGATGCTCCAGACTATCAATGCCGACCGTAAGGGCTTGAACATGAAGAATGTTGAGGTCGCAGCTTATGCGTCTCCAGATGGTGGCTTCGATTTCAACGAGAAGTTGTCAAAGAATCGTGAGAAAGTTTCTACCGAATACGTCAACAAGCAGCTCAAGGCCGCTAAGTTGGCTGATGCCGATGTGGACGCACACTACACCGCACAAGACTGGGAAGGCTTCAAGGAGCTTGTTGCCGCAAGCAACTTGCAGGACAAGGACGTGATTCTTCGCGTACTTGAGATGTATAAGGACCCAGCCGAGCGTGAGAACCAGATCAAGAACATGAGCGAGGGATTCCGTGAGCTCGCAACGGGCATCCTGCCTGAGCTTCGCCGCAGCCGTCTCATCATCAACTACCAGACTGTTGGTCGTAGCGATGACGAAATCAACGAGCAGTATGCCGCTGATCCTTCAGCACTGAGCCAGGAAGAGCTTCTCTATGCAGCAAGCTTGACTAACGACGCTTCCAAGAAGGCTGAGATCTATCAGAAGGCTTCTGAGCTCAACAGCAACGATTATCGTTCACTCAACAACCTCGCCGCACTTGCTTTCAATCGTGGTGACCTGAGCGCCGCAAAGCAGTATATCGCACAGGCACAGACCAAGGGCACCGCTCCTGAGGCTTATGCAAACCTTGCGCTTATCGCCTTGAAAAACGGCAACACAAGCGAGGCCGAGAGCTATATCTCAAAGGCTAACGATGCCAATGGCTTGAGCGAGGTGCTCGGCAACTTGAACATCGCCAAGGGCAACTACGCACAGGCTGTGAAGAACTTTGGCAGCTCTGCTACCAATAGCGCAGCTCTTGCACAGCTCCTCACAAAGGACTATTCAACAGCTCTTTCTACACTCAACAACGTGAAGAACGCTGACGGTATGACAGAATATCTGAAGGCTATCGTCAACAACCGCATGGGTAACACCTCTGCAGCCAAGACAGCCCTCGCCAAGGCAAAGAAGCTCGACAGCACCCTTGCAGCTTATGCTTCAAAGGATCTTGAGCTTGCCAACCTGAAGTAATTTGAAAAAACATATTAGGTTTTAATAAGGAGCCATAGAGCCATGAATCGGCTCTATGGCTTTTCTTTTTTAAAGTTATGCCACGCAACTTATTTCTCCTTTTCGCACTTCTCCTTCTCGTTTCATGTGGCGAGGACAGCAAGCATTTCAAGATTGAAGGGCGGCTCTTGCAGATGAACCAAGGTGAGTTCTATGTCTACAGCAATGATCAATGCGTTAATGGCATAGACACTATAAAGGTTCGAGGAGGGCGATTCACCTATGAGATACCGTGCTCGTCGCCTTCTACGCTCACCATTGTCTTTCCCAATTTCTCTGAGACACCGGTGTTTGCCGAACCAGGAGAAACGGCTAAGATGGACGGTGATGCTTCTCACCTCAAGATGCTGAAGGTAAAAGGCACGAAGGACAATGAGTTGATGACATCGTTCCGTGAACATATAGCCTCTGCCTCGCCCCCCGAGATTAAAAGTTTTGCGGAGACATTCATCAACAGCCACCCCGATTCTCCTGTGGCAATTTGGTTGTTGAGAAAATATTTTATCGTCAACCCGAATCCCGACTATAACGTTGCAGCCAGATTGCTGAAGACATTGTTGAAGAGCCAACCAGATAACGCCAGCCTAAAATTATTGTCGCAGAGCGTGGAAAAGCTCAAGGCAATGAGCGTGGGAAGCAAGTTGCCGGCTTTTACCGCATACGACATAAATGGCAACCGCGTTTCATCTTCAGATCTGTCCAAGGGTACGGCAATTATTCTTGTATGGGCTACATGGAGTTACGACAGTAGTGACATGATGAGACATTTGCAGACTCTCAGCCAGGACAAGAAGTTCAAGGTCCTTGCCATAAACGTCGATCCAAGCAAATATGATTGTCGGAACTATCTGAAGGGCAACGACACGCCTTTCTCGGTCGTTTGCACGGGCGAAATGTTTGACACGCCAGTGCTTAAGCAGCTGGGACTTCAGTCAGCATGTGATGTCTTGCTCGTCAAAAATGGAATAATAAAAGGCGTGAACCTTTCCTCCTCCGATATAGACAAGGAGCTGGAAAAATAAACCAGCCTGTTTTTCCTTACATATCTGCCTATGCTTGTAAAAACCTATTCCGCCGCTGTCAATGGCCTCCAGGTCACCACCGTGACCATAGAGGTGAGCTTGCTGAGGGGTGTCATGTATCATCTCACGGGTCTTGGCGACGTTGCCGTCAAGGAGGGTCGTGATCGCATTGCCGCTGCAATGCAATACAATGGCATGAAGTTTCCTAAGGCAGACATCACCGTCAACATGGCACCTGCCGACCTCAAGAAAGAGGGCAGTGGTTTCGATCTGCCTCTTGCCATAGCCATTCTTGCTGCCGATGGACAGATACCAGCCGACTCGCTCAATGAGTATATGATGATTGGTGAGTTGGGGCTTGATGGCAAGTTGCAACCCGCGAAGGGAGTGTTGCCCATAGCCATAAAGGCACGCGCCGACCATTTCAAAGGTCTGATAGTGCCCAAGCACAATGAGCGTGAGGCGGCGATAGTGAACAACATAAATGTTTATGGCCTCGACTCGTTGGCAGATGTCATAGCCTTGTTGTCACGCCAGCGCGATTTTGAGCCTTGCGTCATGGATACTCGTAAGGAGTTTTATAAGCAGCAATACGATTTCGACCTCGATTTCTCCGATGTCCGTGGGCAGGAAACCGTAAAGCGCGCCTTGGAAGTGGCTGCTGCCGGTGGCCACAACGTCATAATGATTGGTCCTCCGGGTTCCGGCAAGAGCATGATGGCGAAACGTCTTCCGTCCATCCTTCCGCCTCTTACTCTGAGCGAGAGCCTCGAAACCACACAAATCCATTCTGTGGCAGGTACGCTGAAAGAAGGTTCCGCACTTATTTCCCAGCGTCCTTTCCGCTCTCCGCATCATACCATTTCCGAAGTCGCCCTTGTTGGCGGAGGCATGAACCCCATGCCGGGCGAGATTAGCCTTTCCCACAATGGCGTGTTGTTTTGCGATGAGTTGCCAGAGTTCAACAAGCACACATTGGAGGTGTTGCGCCAGCCGCTTGAGGACAGGCAGATCACCATTAGCCGTGCCAAATACTCTGTCACTTATCCCGCCTCGTTCATGTTCGTGGCATCCATGAACCCTTGCCCATGTGGTTATTATGGAGACCCTACCCACCATTGCGTGTGCACGCCTGGACAGATACAACGCTATCTTAATAAGATTTCCGGACCATTGATGGATCGCATCGACATCCAGTGCGAGATTGCCGCCATTCCCTTCAAGGAGCTTAGCAAGGCGCAGCCTGGAGAACCGTCGGCTAAGATTCGCGAGCGTGTCATCGCTGCGCGGGCCATACAGACCGAACGCTACAATGGCATTGCCGGTGTGCATTGCAACGCCCAAATGACCGAGAAGATGATACACCAATACGCGGAGCCTGATGCCGCGGGCCTTGAGCTGCTTCGTACAGCCATGGAGCGCCTAAGCCTTTCGGCACGAGCTTACAGCCGCATATTGAAAGTGGCTCGTACCGTTGCCGACCTCGATAGTTCCGAGAAGGTAGAATCAAGACATATAGCCGAAGCCATAGGCTATCGCCAGCTTGACCGTGGAGATTGGGCGGAAAGAGGCCTCTGATATTTTGCGATATTAACATTAAATATAACCCCAAACGATATGAAGACGCTATTTCAAAGACTTGCGTTGCCAGTAGTATTTGCCCTGATGAGCCTTGGCTGCTTTGCTGCAACTCCAGGAGTAACTTTATTGTTCTCCAATGGCACGACGGCCAGTTTCGCCTTTGTCTCTAAACCTGTGATTGCCGTGGCTGCTGACGGACTTACCGTCTCCTCGACTGGCACATCCGCAGTGGCTTATTCTTTCACCGATGTGCAGAAGTTCTATTTCGAGGACAATGTTGAGACCGACATTTCGCAGATAGAAGCCACATCGCCTGCCCTACGCCCCGTGTTCAACTATGTTGGCGGCGTTGTGAAAGTCAGCGGCATGTCTGCTGGCGAGCGCTTCGTGGTGGTTACTCTCAGCGGTAGCCAAGTGGAAGCGGTTAAAGCCAACAGTGAGGGCTGTGTCAGCGTTGACCTTGGCAATGTGCCGGCAGGAGTGTATGTAGTTAGCACAGGCAGCGGTGTGAGTTTTAAACTTCTGAAGAAATGAGTTGTTAAGATAATCTCTGTTGAAGTAATAAATAACCCAACCTAAACAATACGATTAGTATGAGAAAATTTTTTACTCTCTTATGCTGCATGTTATTCGCAGCTCAATATTCGTTGGTTTCTGCACAGAAAACCACAATGCAAATATGGAAAGACGGCAACGTAACAAAATTTTATGAGACGGGTGCTGTTGACTCTGTTACTTTCAAGATAGACAAGAGTAAAACCATCAATGGACACAAGTTCGTAGACCTTGGCCTTCCAAGTGGCCTGCTTTGGGCAGAGACGAACATTGGTGCAGAAACGGCTGCTGACGACGGTAACTATTATGCTTGGGCAGAAACGATGCCTCAGGAGTCAAAATCATATTCTTCGAGTTCTTATAAATACGGTGATAATAGCAAATACTACAATGACGACAAAACCGAACTCGACATGGAAGACGATGCCGCATATGCCAATTGGGGCTCCCCCTGCCGCATTCCAACAAATGCTGAGTTCAATGAGCTTTTCCAATACTGTACATGGTCTTTGGCCAGCATGACAAACTCTGCAGGCTCTTCCATCAGCGGTTATATCGTTACAAGTACCGTGAATGGCAATTCCATATTTTTTCCGGCCTCTGGTCTTTACGGTAATGGAAGCTTAGGCCAATACGGTGAGCAGGGCCAATACTGGTCAAGTACGATCTATACCTCCTTCGCCTACTTTATGGTCTTCAGTACTTATAATATCAGACCACAATACACTATAGGCTATCGTTTTGATGGTCGTACTGTTCGCCCCGTTGCGGAACCTTAGGTAGATAGGCCCTTAATCTTAATGCGGCTGATGTTTGACTTCGTGCCGAGCGGATAATCACTCGATATCTCTCGCGAGCTAAAACTGAAATGGATACCGTTGCAAAGTCAAGAAAATAGAAATGAGTTCACAAACTTGTAGCCAGTAAGTTTGTGAACTGCTAGTTTTTATCTATTGCTGCCCGCTAAAACTTCAATGGGTAAAAAAAGGGGCTATGTTGAATCGTGTGAGAAAAATATGTGAAATGTGAACGCCCACATGAATCAACATAGAACCAAAAAAAATGTTGTCCGGTAAATAGAGACAACTTTTTCAGACCATAATTTTGGTTCTATGGGCGAAGCCAGTTGGCTCTATTGTCTCTATTGTCGTAGAAATAAAAATTAGTCTGATTACTTACTTTTATACGAAGAGATAGGGATTATGCCTATAGTATGCGCCTCCCTCATAGGGCAATGCATGGAGAACTACGCGATGGACGAAATCAAAGCCCGATCGCAGAAAATCTTTACAGCAACCATCGCTCCAAAACTTTACATCGTTGAAGTGATGTTTTATCGGACACCAATAAAAAATCATGCCCGAAATCCGATTTTACAGGATTTCGGGCATGATTTTTACAAAGCAAGTGTGTGAAAGCGCAAAGCGCTCTGTATCAATGCTTTCTTGAGGTATTTTAGGACGTGTTTTGGCTTGCCACAGAAATGCCGTCGCCATTGTAACGTAACGGCATTGCCATTGTAACGTAACGGCATCGCCATTGTAACGTAACGGCATCGCCGTTCTAGCGTAACGGCAAAGGGGCACCTTTGGAAACCCAAATGCCCTTTTCGCGACACGTATAAAACCTGTCTATTTCACACGGATAAGCCCCATAGTGTTTTCAATTGACCGGATATTCAATTGGTGTGAAAAATCCGCAAGACTTTACATCATCTTTCGTTTAAACCATAGTTCGAAGACGCTGTCGGAGAGGTAGACGCCTTTCTTCCCGATCGTGATGATTTCACGGCCCTGCAAGGCGTGCTTGATGCGGTCTATGTTTACTTGGCTACAAACTCACTAGTTTTTATCTACGTTGACTAGTGATGTCACTCCTAGTTTCAGTTGAAAATTGCCCAAACCCGTAAAGTTTGCGATTAAACAACATTATTCCTACAAAATATTTGTGACTACGAGAGGAAAAATGTATTTTTGTCAACAAAACGGAATAATTGTAATCTAAATCATTGCTTATGAAACTTTTAACCGTCAATCACTTGCGTGTTATCATCGCTGCGCTTCTTGCCATTGTAGTAACTTCGTGTCAACGCATGGTGAATGATGATCCCGAACAACCAACTGTGGAAAAATCAACTGTCAAGTTCAAGATCAGCCAGTTTGAGACAATGCCTTTCTCTACGACGCAATCACGTTCCCAGCCTGTTTCTGAATTGTGCAAACAGATAGACCTTGCCGTGTTCCAAGGAGGGACGCGCATGGTGAAGGAAACGCAAAAGCTTGGCGACAAAGACTTTGGTACGTTGTCAGTAGCTCTTGACCCGGGGGCATACAAGGTCGTGATACTCGCCCATAACCAAGACAAGACTCCCACGACAACCAATGCCGACAAGATAACGTTTAGCGGCGACTTGTCGGACACCTTTCTGTGGAGCAATGACATCACGGTCAACGAAGGCAATGGCCTCGACGTAGACGTTAGCATGCATCGTGCAGTGGCAATGGTAAGATTCGTTACCACCGACAAGATTCCAGATGGTGTCTCAACCCTGCAATTCTATTACACAGGTGGCAGCTCGACCCTTGACGGATTGACTGGTTACGGCTGCGTCAACTCTCGCCAGACGGTCAAGTTCTCTATTTCCGACGACATGAAAGGCAAAACCGCAAAGTTTGAGATTTACACATTCCCCAAGAGCGACAGCAAAGAGTTGAAGATAGAAGTTACAGGTCTTGATGCTACCGGCAATACGGTTTGCAGCCGCACGTTTGAGAAAGTGCCAGTAAACTGCAACCAGATAACCCAATTCACGGGCGAGCTTTTCACCAATGGTTCCGTGGAAGGAGACATGTCTTCCAAGTTTAAACTCACCACCGACGATGAATGGTTGACCGTAGAGAAGAGTTTTTAGTGCAATATGCAAACGTTTGCATGATTTATGTCAATGTTATTGCTTGTTTTCCTTTTTGTTGCATAAGAAAAGGCCTAAATTTGCATTACGACAATCAAAGAAGAATTCCTGAAAACTGCGATTAAATGGCACATTCTACCATAACCATGAAAGACATTGCCGAAGCCATGGGCGTTTCCGTGGCAACGGTGTCGCGGGCATTGAAAGACAGTCCGCGAATAAGCGTTGAGCAACGCGAGCGCATAAAGTCTTATGCCAAGGAGCATGACTATTTCCCCAACGTGCTTGCCGAGTGCTTGCGCACTAATGTCGCGAGGACATCAAAGGCTATTGGCGTTATTGTGCCACAGTTTGAGCATTTCTATTTCTCGTCGGTCTTGAGCGGCATCAACCAGGAGGCCATGTCGCATGGTTATACCCTGATGGTGAGCGAAAGCCTCGACGAGTATGAGGCGGAAACCCTGATATGCAAGCGTTTCTTGGAGAATCGCGTGTGTGGGGTCATAGTCTCGGAGGCCAAGAACACGGTGCGTTACGAACATTTCGAGCGCATCATGAATTGCCACATGCCACTTGTGTTCTACGATCGCATTTGCACAGGCATCAATTGCGACCGTGTTGTAGTGGACGATTATCAAGGCGCGTTCAATGCGGTCAACTACATGATAGACCACGGTTGCCGTCGTGTCGCCTTCTATGGGTCACCGATGACCATGGAAATCAGCAAGAACCGCTACAATGGTTATCGTGATGCGCTGTTGCACCATGGCTTGAAGCCGGAAGAAAAATTCTTCCGCATTTGCGACAACCGCTCCGACGCGGAGGCGATAACGCCCGAGCTCCTGTCGCAAGAGGAGATACCCGACGCTTTCTTTGCCGTCAACGACGACACCGCCATAGGCATTCTCTATACCGCCAAGCGCATGGGCTATAGAGTGCCGGAGGACATAAGCATATGCGGATTCACCAATGGACAGCGTGCCGTGGCAAGCGACCCGATGCTCACCACGGTAGAGCAACGGGGTGTCAGGGTAGGCGAGGAGGCAGCCAACATCCTTATAAGCAAGGTGGAAGGCATGTTGCCAATGGACAAGATAGAGAAGAGGATCGTCAGGACGCGCCTTGTCATAAGGGGCACCACACGGTAACGGTTTATATGAAATCACGGATAATAATTAAAAGCAATGAATGTTGAATTGAATAAAGAGACCCCGCGAATGTTGAAAGAGAAGCCTGACATGTCGTTCGGGGGGCTGTGGAACCTCAGCTTTGGCTTCTTTGGCGTACAGATTGCTTACGCTCTTCAGAGTGCCAACATCTCGCGTATCTTCGCTACGCTTGGCGCTGACCCACACAATCTCAGCTATTTCTGGATATTGCCGCCGTTGATGGGCATTCTCGTGCAGCCTATTGTGGGCACATGCTCCGACAAGACGTGGTGCCGCTTTGGCCGCCGCATTCCTTATCTCTTCGTTGGCGCAGCCATAGCTGTTCTCGTGATGTGCCTGTTGCCAAACTCAGGCTCTTTCGGCATGGCAGTGAGCACGGCGATGGTCTTTGGACTTATTGCCTTGATGTTTCTCGACACCAGCATCAACATGGCAATGCAACCGTTCAAGATGCTTGTTGGCGACATGGTAAACGAGAAGCAGAAGGGGCTTGCCTATTCCATCCAGAGCTTCCTTTGCAACGCCGGCTCATTGATGGGTTACGTCTTCCCGTTTGTCTTCGCGGCCTTGGGCATTGCCAACACTGCGCCCAAGGGAACCATACCCGACTCGGTAATATATAGCTTCTATGTGGGCGCCGCCATTCTTATCCTTTGCGTAGTTTACACCGTGTGGAAGGTAAAAGAGTGGGGGCCAAAGGAATACGACGAATACAATGGCTCATTGAAGTCGGTAGAGGATAAAGAGGAAGGCTCAAGCAATTGGTTCGTGCTGTTGCGCAATGCCCCGTCAACATTCTGGAAAGTAGGTGTTGTGCAGTTCTTCTGCTGGTTCGCGTTCATGTATATGTGGACTTATACCAATGGCACCGTGGCCGCCAACTGTTGGGGCACTACCGACGTGTCGAGTGAGGGTTATCAAGCCGCCGGCAACTGGGTAGGAATACTTTTCGCTGTGCAGGCCATAGGCTCTGTGGTGTGGGCTGTCGTCTTGCCTAAGTTCAAGAATCGCAAGTTGGCTTATTCGCTCAGCCTTGTTCTTGGTGGCGTTGGTTTCGTGGCATGCGCTTTCATCCACGACCAGTATGTTCTCTTTATCCCCTTCTTGCTGATTGGTTGCGCTTGGGCAGCCATGCTCGCCATGCCGTTCACCTTTGTTACCAACGCCCTTCAAGGCTATGGCCACATGGGAGCTTACTTGGGCTTGTTCAATGGTACCATCTGCATTCCGCAGATCGTGGCAGCCGCCATTGGAGGCGTTATATTGGCACTCGTGGGCTCAGCGCAGAGCAGCATGATGATAGTGGCTGGCGTGAGCACCCTGCTCGGTGCCGTGGCAGTGTTAGCCATCAAGGAGAAATAGGCATGACAAGCCGTTTGCCGTTTTTCCTACTGACGACAACGCCCAAACAAACAGATAAAAATAACAAAAGCGATAATGAAAAGACTGTTCTTAACTTTTTCATTCATTTTCACCATGGCCATGATGAACGCAGCCTCTGCCTTGCGTATTGATCCCGCCAATTGGTTCGCGGGCATGAAAGACCCTTCGCTCCAGATAATGTTCTACGGCAAGGGTATCCGCGACGTGCGCGATGTCACTACCGACTATCCTGGGGTGAAGGTCGACTCCGTGGTTCGTCTCGAATCGCCCAATTATCTTTTCGTGTATCTCAACCTCAAAGATGCCAAGGCTGGCGAGATGACGCTGCGACTTGACGGAAAGAAGATAAAATATGAGCTCAAGGAGCGTCAGAAGCCAGGCGAGGCTCGTAAGGGTTTCACCAATGCCGACGTGCTCTATTTGCTCATGCCCGACCGTTTTGCCAATGGCAACCCAAAGAACGACGTGGTGAAAGGCATGCGTGACCAACTGTGCGACCGCACGAAACCGTCGCTACGTCACGGTGGCGACCTTGAGGGCATACGCCAACATCTCGACTATTTCAAACAGCTCGGCGTGACGGCTCTTTGGTTCACGCCGATACTTGAGAACGACTGGCCCAACGAGGGCGTGAATTCGTCGTACCATGGTTATGCCACTACCGACTACTACAAGGTGGACTCGCGTTTTGGCTCAAACGATGAGTATTGCAGCCTTATACGCGAATGCCACGAGAAGGGATTGAAAGTGGTGATGGACATGATTTTCAACCATTGTTCCGATTATCACATCTGGAATCGCGACACACCGTCGAAAGATTGGTTCAACAACCCCAACTATGGCCTTCAGACCAGCTACAAGCTCACGCCTGTGCTTGATCCCTACGCGTCAAAGGTCGACTTGGAGGAGACCACCGAAGGATGGTTCGTGAAGTCGATGCCCGATCTTAACCAGCGCAACCCTCACTTGATGAAATATCTCATACAAAACAGCGAGTGGTGGATAGAGACTGCCGACATCGACGGCATTCGCATGGACACGTATCCTTATGCCGACCGCGAAGCCATGGCACAATGGATGAAGACTATCGACACCGAATATCCCAACTTCAACACCGTGGGTGAGACGTGGGTGACAGAGCCGCAATATACCGCTTCTTGGCAAAAAGACTCAAAGCTCTCCAAGGTAAACAGCTATCTTAAAACGGTGATGGACTTCTCCTTCTTCGACAAGCTCAACCAGGCAAAGCGAGAGGAGACGGATGGCTGGTGGAACGGGTTCAACCGCATTTACAATTCGCTTTGCTACGATTATCTCTATCCCAACCCCTCTTCGGTGTTGGCATTCATTGAGAACCACGACACCGACCGCTTCCTTGGCAACACCAAGGACTCCACCATGCTCAAGCAGGGCTTGGCACTGCTGCTCACCATCAACCGCATTCCGCAACTCTATTACGGCACCGAGGTGTTGATGAACGGCACAAAGGAGGTTACCGATGGTTATGTGCGTAAGGACTTCCCTGGCGGATTCCCTGGCGACCAGCACAACTGTTTCGCCGCCGAGGGACGCACCAAGGCTGAGAACGAGATGTTCAACTGGGTTAGCCGCTTGTTGCATTGGCGTCAGGGCAACGAGGTAATAAGCAAGGGGTCGCAGACCCAGTTTATTCCCTATAATGGTGTCTACGTCATAGCCCGCCAGTATGGTGGAAAGACAGTGATGACCATTCTTAATGGCAAACACTCTTCCAATGTTCTCGACGTGGCTCGCTATGCCGAGGTAATAAAAGGCAACACGACCGCCAAGGATGTCATTACAGGCAAGACGGTTGACATTTCCAAGAACGTGCCATTGACGCAGCGCGAGTCGCTTGTCATAGAGTTTTGATTTTTATAGGATGCTGCTTTCGGTTATCATTCCCGTATATAACGTTGTCGGCACACTTAGGCGGTGTGTCGACAGCGTTATTGCGCAGGATGTTGACGACATGGAGATTATCATTGTCGACGACGGCTCCACAGATGGGTCTGCTGTGATTTGCGATGAATACAAGTCGCTGGGTATTCTTGTTGTCCATCAAGCCAACGCAGGGCTTTCCGAGGCACGAAATGTTGGCATTGGGTTGGCTCAAGGAAAGTTCGTCACCTTTGTGGATTCCGACGACTATATCGAGCAAGATGCCTACTCATTGTTGCTCCGACAAATTCAGAGTGACGACGCGGACATCCTTGAATATTCTCTTGTGCGCGATGGCGGACGTGGGCATGCCTCGCGTATGGTTTTCCCCGACCATACATATACTAATATGGTCGATTATTGGCTTGACGCGCAAGCCTATGCCCACACCTACGCTTGGAATAAGATATACAAGCGACAGTTGTTCAACAATGTTTGTTTCCCCAAGGGCAAGAAGTTTGAGGACGTGCCCACGTTGTGGAACCTTTTAAAAGGCGCGCGAAAGGTAGTGACCACCTCGATGGGATTTTACCATTACACCATAAATCCCAGTGGCATATCCGCACGGGCGGGCGGAGCGGAATATCGCGATTTGCTTGAAGCTCATCTCGCCGTCTTGTCGAGCAAGAGATTAAATGCCAGCCAAGGTCTCAAGGAATATTACCGCCACGTGCTTGACATCCAGTTGCAGACCTATATCTACACCGGCAACATGGCTGACATCAAGTTGCCCACGATGCGTTTTTTAGGCAGCTTGAAATTGTTGGCACTCAACATTTTGGGCATGAGAGGCTTGTGCCGCATCATTAGGGCGATAAAGGTCTATTTATAACGCATCCACTTTATTATCTCCTTTATGCTTGGCTTCTTGCCATACATGAGTATGCCCACTCGATATATCTTGCCACTAATCCATGTCATGAGTATCGCGGAGGCATAGAGCAATACAACGCTCACGATCTCTTCCCACAATGGCACACCGAAGGGCAAGCGAATCATCATCACGATGGGCGAGGTGAGAGGAAACAGTGATGTCCAGAACGCCAATGGGCCATTGGTGTTGCCTATGCTATACATGGCGGCGTAAAGGCCAAAGAGGGTAATCATCGAGATGGGGACAACAAATTGGTTGGCGTCTTCTTGTTCGTTGATGCATGCTCCTGTGGCTGTAAAGAAGCTGGCATAAAGCAAGAAGCCGCCAATGAACATGATAATGAACATCAAGCTTATCTCCACGTATGGCAGGTTTATAATTGCCGCGAGAAGGTCTTGGGTGTCTTGGTTCATGGCAACCATCGGAGAGCCCATGGGTTGCCCCACTGTTATTGACGGCCCGTTGCCAATGGCGAAGACGATAGATGTCGCAGTCATTATGGCAGACAGCATCACGCCCCACAGCGCCATTTGGGTTATGCCCACAAGCATCACGCCAATGATTTTGCCCATCATCAGTTGGAAGGGCTTTACGCTGCTCACCAAGAGTTCCACTATGCGGTTCTTCTTCTCTTCTATCACGCTCTGCATGACCATGCTGCCGTAGGTTATGACGAAGACATAGATGAGAAGCGTGAAAATGCTTCCCACTATTATTGCCACATACGTGCTGGAGGCTTGCTCGTCGCCATCCTCGCTCCATCTCACGGTGTTCATCTTCACACTGCGTTGCACGTCGTCTATTATCTTGTCGAGCTCGGCTATCCCCATGGCCTCAAGCTTTTGTTTCTGTACCGTCTCGTTGAGTTTCGACTGAACGTAATCGAGCAGGTTTACAGGAATTTCCTTGTGGCTGTAGATTGTCACCTTTCCATTGTTTTTCACGAGGTCGCCCGTTATCGCCACTACAGCGTCGTAGGGGGAATCTTGCGAGCGCATCTCCTCGATCAGGGAAGTCTGGGCGACGAAGGCAAACGTCTTTGATTCTTCCAACGCCTTTGCATACACCCCTGTGGGGTCTATCACTGCCACATTTTGCGGCTTGTCGTTTTCTATCATCGACAGGCATAGCGGTACGAGGACGAGGGCAGCCATGACAAACGGCATGGTGAGGGTGAGGATGATAAAGCTTTTTGTTCTTACGCGCTTCAGAAACTCGCGCTGGATGATGATTAGTGTCTTGTTCATTGCTTGCCTTCTATCTGCTCTTCGTTCGTCTTGTTTTCCTTGCCTATCACCTTCAGGAAGATGTCGTTCATGGACGGCACGTGCTCGGCGAAATACCTCACGTCGGCCGTCTCGCTGAGCGTGCGCACAAGCGCGTTGCCGCTGACCCCCTCGTTGGCCTGGAGCAAATACCGCTCTATGCCATGATTGTTGTCATGCTCTGTTATCTTGTATGGTTGATTGTCGCTGTGGGGAAGGGGCGTGGTGGTTCTTAGTTCGTATAGCCCTGTGCGGAAACTGTCTTTTATGTTCCGCATCCCGCCTTGCATAACCACCTCGGAGTGGTTTATCAGGGCGATGTCGTCGCAAATCTCCTCTACGCTCGACATGTTGTGGGTGGAGAAGATGATGGTGTGGCCTTGGTCCCTGAGTTTGAGAATCTCTTGCTTCAGCAGCTCGGCATTTACGGGGTCGAAGCCCGAGAACGGCTCGTCGAAGATAAGCAACTCCGGCTCATGAAGCACGGTTATGATAAACTGGACTTTTTGCGCCATGCCTTTCGATAGTTCTTCGAGTTTGCGGTTCCACCAAGGCATGATGTCAAACTTGTCGAACCATATGCGTAGCCTTCTCTCGGCTTCTTGTTTGTCCAAGCCTTTCAGTCGGGCGAGATACACGGCTTGCTCGCCAACCTTCATCTTGCGGTAAAGGCCGCGCTCCTCGGGGAGATAGCCTATATCGGTAACGTCGCCTTGGTTCATGGGATGTCCGTTGAAAAGTATCTCGCCGCTGTCAGGAGCGGTGATGCGATTGAGAATCCTTATAAGTGTTGTCTTTCCGGCACCGTTTGGGCCAAGCAGTCCGAATATCTTGCCACGGCGAACCGACAACGACACGTCGTTGAGAGCCACATGGTTCTCAAACCGTTTTGTGATGTTCCTGACTTCTACTAAGTTGTCCATGTTGGTTTATAGAGTATAATGCAAAGGTAGTAATAATAAAATAGGAAATGAGGTTTGCGGTATTAATATTTGAGCATCCTGGCTTTTTCAAGCGCAAACGGTTGCATTTTCTGAGTGATGTAAAAAAGCCATGCAGGGTGCGGATTCTTTATGATAGTCCGCACCCTGCATGGCTTTTTTTACTTGTATCTTGACAGAAGTTACTGTTTAATATGTTTCTTGCCGTTCTCGATAAATATCATGCCCTTTGTAGGCGTGGTTATCTCGCGGCCAGACAGGTCGTATTTCTTGCCGTCTGTCGGGCTGGTGGCCGTGATGTTCTCTATGCCCGTGGATGAGTCTGGCTTGTGTATCAATACCATTTCTTGATAATAACTGTATTCCTCGTTATAGCCATATTTGAGGGGGAGGATGTCGAGCGAGAAATATCCGTCGCCTCCTCCGCCGTAGCCCCAGTTCACGCCCACGTTGCCGTTCTTGTCGTAGCCATCGAGCACGAAGGCATGCGAGCTGCCATTGTCATAACCGTTTTTATATGACGTGCCAGCGTAGAGTATTGGGTTGCCGTCGCTTAGTTCCTTGTACACCATTCCATACCATTCGTTGTCGTCGTAGTTCACTTGGCCATAATAATGGTCAACCCTGTATCCATAATACTTGGCGTTATATCCGAAGTATTGAAACAAACCGTCGGCGGCATCTTGAATGTAAGCTCCACTGCCGTTTGTACCGTAGCTCATTTTTGCAGCCACTCCACAATGATACATGAGGGTGGTCACGGCCCTTTTCTGTGCAATGGTGTAGGAACCGCTGTAAGTGTTCAGCATGTTGTCGAAATCGTAATGCGCAGTGGCGAAGTTTACGTTGTATGGTTGGTTGTTGTAAGTGATGCTGGCACTTCCTTTTCCCGTGGTCGGATATTTGTGATAACGCATGATCTGCGCCATTGCCGTAGCCACGCATCCCGTGTAGCAACGCTGATTTCTGCCGTCTTTCGGGCATTGGTCCCAGTAGGGGACATCTTGATTCCATTTCGTCTCCACGAGATGGTCAACCTTTTCCTTGCATCCTGTGGGAATGCTCACGGCGGAGGTTTTCAGGGCATCGGCATCCTTCTTCGATAACGCGGCGTCGGCGAGAGTGAGATACCATGCCAAGGCTGGATTGGAAGTGGAGAAAACCGATGTTGACGAATAGCCTATCACTGGGCTGTTGGCATCATCATTGGCTATTATGGCGAATCCGCCATTGTCGCGTGCCATTACGGTATAGTTGGCTGTTGTCGCGACCTCTTTCAGTTCGCCAGCTGAAAGGTCGTGGGCCTTGTTTGTTGCCTTTGCGCGATGGTCGTCGTCAGAAGACGCTATGAGCCTTTGCGCTATGCCCATGATCTCTTGCCGTGTTCGCTGTTTTGCCGATGCGGACGCTATGGTCAGGGTGAGGAAAAGAAGTAAGGTGTATTTCTTTATCATGTTGTTTAATTCGCTTTAAAGGCAAAATAAGCATATTATGGCCAATATGTCTATTGCCTTAATATGCTTATTTATGCTTTACCTTATGGTTATTTCTGTGTCAAGACGCTTCTCGCGTCGCTCTCAATGTATGAATAATCTCCGTACCATGCCGTGAAGTTCTGGAACGTTATCGTCAGGTCATCGGTGAACGTGGCTACAACAGGTGTCGTAGGTGAAGATATGTCGGCGAAGGTGTACCAGGTTGCCCATGTGGACGGTTCGATGGTGATGGTCTTTGCCTGAAGGTCCACTGTGCCCACGAAGTCTTCTTCCCATCCGTAGAAATTGCTTATCTTCACCGTCTTGTCGTCTATCTTGGTGATGGTCACGTCATCGGTTCGGTTCACTTCTTGTAGCGTATAGTCGCTACCGAAGTAGTCGTAGGCCGATGTCTTGGCTTCATATGTGCCGCAGAGCTTGTCGATGGTGACATCAGTGTCGCCACCCCATGTGAAGTCGTCGTATCCGCCTTCACCTATCTCGTGGCCCTCGGCATCGTAGAGGATAGAGTAGAACCATATCTCGCCCTTTTGCTTGCTGCCCTCGAAGGCAGAGTAGCCACCTGTGCAATACATGCCGAGCTCGTATTCTGAGCTGACCCACACGTATTCGTAGCCTTGGTAGTATTGTGAGTTGATAGGCACGATAGCGTTGTTGTTGTCGGCGTCTACAGTGAAGCTTAGGTCGTAGCCCTTGGCACCGTAAGGAGCCTCGATGGTGTATGAACCGTCGTCGTAAGCCACAATCTGGGCATTGAACGTGTTGCTGCCTTCGGGAAGGTTGGCGGCGGTATAGACACCGTCCGTGCGCCACAACTCACTCTTGGTGCGCTGGAAGGTAAACTGGAACGGCTCCGAGTCGGAATAGTTCTCGTCGCTGCTGGTGGCCACGATGCTAATGGTATACTCGCCAATGGCAAGTCCGGTGAGCGTGACGCTGTTGGTTGCCGTTTCTCCCGTCGTGCCGTTGCTGAGCGTGTACTTATAGCTGGTGGCGTGCTCTACGGCAGGCCATGTTATGGTTACGCCTCCGTTGCCAGTCTGTGCATCAGCCGATGTTGGCGACACGAGCGGAATCTGCTCGTTGGTTGTCGCCGTGATGGTGGCTATGGGCGACGTGGTGTTCTTGCCGTCTATTGGCGAGTATGCCCACACCTTGAGCGTGTATTCCGTCTTTGGCTTCAAGCCTGTGGCCACTACGGTTGTGGTGGTAGTGACATTGGCGTTCAGCTTGTCGCCATTCTCGTCGTAAAGCTCGTAGGCATATTGTGAGGCTCCTGCGATGGGTTGCCAGTTGAAGACTATTGAACCGACGGTCTTGGCGCCCTCGGTGAGTGTCGGAGCCTGCAACGGGGTCTTGGTCTCGTCGTCGCTGCACGATGTGAAAGCAATGATGGCCAACATGCAGAATGCCATCAGTGCGCACAGCCTGGAAATGATTGACTTATCGTGTTTCATAACTATTGTCGTTTGTTGATTGGAATGATTGTGTGTTAACACCTGTCATCTTATTCTGCCGACGTGCTGAGCATGGAGTTCCAGTAGCCGTAAAGGTAAGTATAGCCCGACTGGGTGCCGTCAGTATAGTAGATGTAAGGAATGAGATACAGGGCGTAGCTTGACGAAGAACCACGCAAGTCAACCGACGAGTAGTCTTCCGAGGTGATGTCGTAATAGAAGTTGACATAGCTTATGCCCAACTTTTCTTCACCGTCGGGATACCATGATGCGTAATCCTCTGTGTCTGGATCGTTCATGAGATACCAGTATGACCCACCGTAGGTGTCCATGAGCGCATGGTTGTATGGCATGAAGGATCCGTGCCATGTGGAGCGGTCGTTGGCGTTGAAGTTGTCGAGTGAGTATTTGCTCGTGTCTTCCTTGTCTTGTGCCACGATGCTGAACTGCAGGTCGATGCCCGAGCCGAGCCAGTTGTCTATACGGAAGCGGTTCTGGCCATCAAGCCAGTAGATGTCCGACTTGGTGGTGCTGAACTCTGATGAGCCCCACACGAATTGCGCCTGGTCTACAACCTTTACCCAGCTTGCCACGAGCACGTCGTAGTTGAACACTGGTGAACCGTCGGTTTTGACATATGGGTTTGTCATGTCGTCGGCGAGGTGTATCTTGAACTTGTAAGTCTTCTTTGCCTCAAGGTTGGGACATCCAATCTCTACCTGAGTCTCTGTCTCTCCGTCCTTGAACTCTGCTGTTGAAGGGATGGAGAAAGCCTGGTCAGCTTGGTCCACGATTATTGGCACGGAAAGGCTGCCCTTGCCGTTGGCGCGTTTCACTGTGAGGCTGAACTTTTGGTGGTTGGCATACTCGTCGGGTGTCAATATCTCGCTTGCCTTGTTGGAAGCTGCGAAATAAGCCCCTGGATTGTCTTCAGCCACCTTGTTGGCCCACTCATATTTGTCGTCGTCGGAGCAGGCGGTGAAGACCGCTGCCACCATCAACGCCATTATCGTATATATAACATGTGTCTTTCTCATAGCTGTGAAATGTTTTGATGTGTCAATTACTCGGCTGTTATTGCTCCCGATGGGTTTGGACCTACGACAACGGCAGGGTTGTGGTCTTTCTCTGTCTCCGGAATCATGTAGTTCATCCACGGCGCCACTTTGCCAGCGTAAGAGTTTAGCTGCATTGATGAAGCGTAGTTGGATCCACTGTACTTGCGCGTGACAGCCAGGTTCAAGCGCTTGTAGTCGAAGAATACGAGTCCCTCGCCCCATAGCTCAATGCGTCGCTGGGTCATGAGGGCGGTGATGAAGTCGGTCATCGTGGTGGCTTTGCATGTGTAAGAGCCATCGGTGAAGCGATACTTGTTTACCCATTCTTGCAATTCAGCAGCCGCTACCGCTACACCCTGTGTGTGGGCTATGGCCTCAAAGTAGTCGAACTGTATCTCCTCGATGCGCATCAGAGGCAGTGAAGCCACGAGACCCACGGTGAGGTCGGTGAGGTTGCCGCTACCGGCGCGGAACTTGAGGTTGCAGTAGGCGGGCAGCGAAGACCATTTCTTACCCGTGACAGTGGTGGCGTAGCCAGAAGGCACTATGGTCTTGCCGGCATCGTCGGGATTGATCCATGACGCACGGCGCCAGTCGCTCTTGTCAATCCTGTTGTATAAGGCTGAGCTGATACAACGGTAAGAGTTGTATTGTGTTGTGCACATGCCCCAGTCGGTCTCTGATGCCATCCATCCGAGGAATGTGTACCATGAGCCTTCGTTGATCTGCTCTTTGCTGTTCACGAGCGTGCCGAATATCCAAGCGTCGTTGGCGGTGTTGAATCCCGTTGACGTGTTGCTCC
Source organism: Oscillospiraceae bacterium (assembly GCA_963599465.1). GTDB lineage: Bacteria > Bacteroidota > Bacteroidia > Bacteroidales > Bacteroidaceae > Prevotella. The sequence continues at coordinate 172,515 of CAVBXD010000001.1, forward strand.
ACTCTTCCTCGGTAAGCGGCTTGTAGCCGCTGCCCAAAGCTTTTTGCGCGTAGAACGCGGCCTTGGCGAAGCAGTCGTTGGCAGAGGTTATGCCAAGCTTGTCGTAGCCGTCGTCGGCGCTCTCGGCGGCAAGTTGCTTCTGCAGGTCATCGTCGCTTTGCTCGAAGCGTGAGCCCATCTCAAGCCACAGGCGCGTCTTCAGTCCGTAGATGACGCTCTGGTCCATGAAGGCCTTGTGGTCACGGGCGTATCCGGCAAGGTTCTCCTCGGCGCGGTTGAGGTCGGTCATGATGAAGCGGTACATGGTGTAGAATGGCGCGCATGGGTTGTTGTATAGATCCTGCGTGGGTGTGGTCTCCTTCACTATTGGCACCGTGATGCCGTAGCTTCCGAGCTTTGTGGCCTCGTTGTCGAGGGATTCCACGCCGGTCTTCTTGTATTCGAAGAGACGTGCGAGGTCAAGATAGAGCATGGCGCGGTAACCATATCCCTGACCAAGGTATTTCTTGGAGGAGTCGTTGCCACCCTCTACCGACTGCAGGCCTATGCTGATGACGTTGTTGGCGTTCTTTATGAAGTTGTAATAATAATAGTAAGAGTAGTAGTAGGCATAGCGCAACGATGATCCGTCCTCGGTGTATATCCAGTAGTTGTAACCATTGTCGCTCATGGGGAAGTCGGCGCACAGCAAGTCGCGCATATACATCTGGCATGGATAACCCCAGTCCTGAGTGTAGTAAGTCGAGCCGTAGGTGTCCCATGTGACAAGGAACGAAGGCAAGGAGTTGGCGAGGTAGGCAAGCGATTTGCTGTCGGATGAAATCTGCTCCGGCACCGCCATGTCCTTTGGTGTAGTCTCCTCGATGCATGCCGTGTTGCAGAGAAGCGTTATCGCGGCTGCTGAGGCGAAGACAGTGTTCTTTATATATCTTTTCATGATTGTATGCTTTTGTGTGTTTATACTGAAGAAAAACCTAACTTGCAGTTTAGAACTGTACGGTCAGTCCGCCTGTGAACGTGCGAACTTGGGCGTATGAGGTTTCCGAAGATGATCCCCAGAAGCTGCTGCGTGGGTCGAATCCCTTGCGCTTGCTCCAATAGTATAGGTTTTCGCCCGACGCATACACGCGCACGTTGGTCAGTCCGAGCTTGGCTATGAGACGCTTGGGCAGTGTGTAGCCAATGTTGATGTTTTGCAGGGTGAGCGTTGAGGCGTTTGTGAGGAAGCGGTCGGAGGTGGCGTTCGAGCTGGTGTCGTTGTCCTTCACTGCATACTGGAAACGTGGTATCTGGCTGTCGGTGTTGGTCTCCGACCAAGCCTTGAGCTGGTCTTTGTGGATGGAGAAGCCCGTGTTGCCCGACGATGGGTTGCCCATGAGCGACTGGTAGCCGTAGTCGATGGCCTTGCCGCCAAGCGAGTAGTTGAAGGTGACGGAGAGGTCGAAGCCGTAGAGACTGAGCGATGAGCTGAAGCCACCGTAGAGTGTTGGGTCGGAGCTGCCGCAGTTGAAGTATGATGCAGATGTGCTGGATGTCGTAGTGGTGAGCTGGCCAGTTTTTTCATCCTTGACATACCATGTAGATTGTCCTTCCTCGTTTACGCCTGCGTATTTCTTGAGACGGAAAGTGTGAAGTGGCAACCCCTCACCTACGAAATAATAACCGTTCACGTAGCCCTGGTAGCCTTCGAGATCGCTACCTTTGTTGTCGGCGTGCAGCTTGGTCACCTTGTTCTTGTAGTGAGTGGCGTTGAGGTTTATCATCCAGTTGATGTCCTTTGTGCGGATGGGATTGAAGTGGAGGTCAAACTCCACGCCTTGGTTCTTCATGTCACCCACGTTGTCCCAAGAGCCTGAATATCCGCCGGAGAACGGCACGTTGACGAAGCAGAGCATGTCGGTGGTGGTGCGGTGGAAATACTCCACGCTACCGGTGATGCGGCGTTTGAGCAGTTCAAACTCTAAACCTACGTTGAAGTTTGAGTTGGTCTCCCATGTGATGTTGGAGTTGCCCACGGTGTTTTGCACGAAAGCCACTTCGCCGTTGAAGTTGCTCAGGTAGTAGGTGTCGGTGTAGCGGTAGTCGCCAATGGCGTCGTTGCCTTGCTGTCCCCAAGAGGCTTTGAGCTTGAGCATGTCAATCCAAGACGACTTGAACCACGATTCCTTTGAGATGATCCATGCACCGCCGAACGAATAGAAGTTACCCCAGCGATGGTCGGGGTGGAAGCGTGAGGAGGCGTCGCGGCGGAAAGAAGCCTGTGCGAAGTAGCGACCGTCGTAGTCGTACATCAACCGCGAGAAGTAGCCCTCGGTATTGTAGTCGCTTGAGGAACCACCGTTGTGGAGTTCCTTGACGGCGGCGTTGAGCTCTTGCGCATTGAAATAAGAGAACATCTGTTGGCGTGAGCCGAAGAGGTAGTTGTATTTGTACTTGTAGTTCTCGTGTCCCAGCATTATGGTGGCGTTGTGCTTGCCGAATGAGCGCGAGTAGTTGGCTATCTGCTGGAAGTTGAGCGTGTAGGTCTGGTAGTTGTACTTATCCACCTCACCTCCGGGCACAGTCGTCACGGTGTTGCCGTAGAACGACTGTACGGTTTGTGTGTTCTTCCACTCGTTGTCGGTCACGGTGCCGTTGAGCGTGAGCTTGAGCCCGTCTATTGGCGTGATGTCAACAAATCCGTTGAGAGTCATCACGTCGGCGTAGGTGTTGTTGGCGTTGAGCGAGTTGGTCTGCAGAGCGTTGCGCGCAGGTTCGAGGTTTGACGGACGGTTTATGCCGGCGTTCTCGCCTGAGCCATAGTCGTACATCTTTCCGTGCTCGTCGTACATGATGTTGCCGTCGCCGTCGCGCAGGTAAACGGGGTAGATAGGCGCGAAGCGCGTGGATATGTCGAAGAGCGACTGTGATCCGTCGCCCACGTCGTGCTGGTTGGTATGGGTGTAGTTGAGGTTTGCGCCGAGCTTGAGCCATTTCTTGGCTTGGTAGTCGGCCTTGAAACGTGCCGTGTAGCGGTCGAAGTCGGAACAGTCAACCACGCCCTCATTGTTGAGGTATCCAAGCGAAGCGTAGAAGCTGAACTTGTCGGAGCCTCCTGATATGTTGAGGTTGTATTCCTGTCGCAGACCGTTGCGGAACGCCTCGTCAACCCAGTCGTCGGGTGTGAGTGTGTAGAACTTTCCGTCATAATATACGCGGTTGCCGAGAGAGGCGTTGGGGTTCATGCGGCCGTTGGTGCCAATGAGGTATTGTCCGTCTGGCACGGCGTATGTGATGTAGCCAAGGCCTCCCTTGTCGCCGGCGAGCCCCAAGGTGTTGTTGGCGGTCACGTGTGCGTCGTATGCCGACATGCCCTTGTCGCGCACATTATAATTATAGAGTGCCTTGTAGTAGGTCTCATAATATTGGGCGGGGTCTGTTATGCGGTCATAGTCAACCGTGGCACGGCTGTTGGAACCCCACTTGGCATCAAACGTTATGGTGGCGCGGTCTTTGGAACCTTGTTTTGTGGTGATCATTATAACGCCGTTTGCGCCACGCGCTCCATAGAGTGCGTTGGATGCGGCGTCTTTGAGCACGGTGATGCTCTCAACGTCGTTGGGGTTGAGGTTGTTCCATCCGCCGTCATAGGGTGCGCCATCCACGATGATGAGGGGTGACGTGCCGGCGTTGATGGAGCCGAAGCCGCGTATGGCAAACGAAGGGGTGGCTGTTGGTGAGCCACTCGTGTTGGTCATCTGCACGCCCGCTACTTCGCCTTGCAGTCCTGAGAAAACGTTGGTGAGCTGCTTCTTGTCGAGGACATCGCTCTTCACCACTCCTGCCGAGCCTGTGAACGACGATTTCTTTTGCTGTCCGAATGCTACGACGAGCACCTCGTCGAGTTGGTGATCCTGCGATTGCATGCTGACCTTCATGCCAGGAGCAGCCTTCATGGTGCGCGAGTCCATACCGAGGTAGTTGACTACGATGATGTCGCCGCGCTTTGCGTCGGGTAGGGAGAAGTTGCCATTGGCATCGGTCACGGTGCCAGACTTGGCTCCTTTTACCTTCACTTGAGCACCAATCACAGGTTCTCCGTTCTCATCGATGACTTGTCCTCCAATTTGTCCGGAAGATTGTGCCATCACTTGCCCTGATGCAGCCAGCAACAGGGAAGCTAATAAAACCTTCATTCTCATATGTAAATCTTCTAAAAGTTTCTTGTTGGATAGGTTTATATACGCCCCTCTATGAGAAGACAATATATAACATAACATCCCTTGTCCTTGTCGCTAAGAGAAAATCGCTCTTCCATGACAAGGAAATAAATGGATTATCCCAATGATGGGATAGTCTTAAAATGTTGGACTGAACATGACAGCCCTAAAGCGATGCAAGCCTTGTAATGCTTGCCCTGAAAACCTGTCGTAAACCTCCATTAGCTATAAAACGAATGTTTTTTTCTTTTGTTATCGCAAAGTTATGTTTTTTTTCTTAAACTTTCAACTAAATTGGCAAAAAAAATCAATCTTTACTGTTAAAATGTCAATTTGACATTAAATATCCCATTTATTGAAAAAAATGATTTCTCGATTGAAGCCTAATGCTGGAGGAAAAAATCATGCTCAAGTAAACTCTCAGAAGTAGTTGTGATGGCACAAAAAAGACAATAGAGACAACGCCGTTTGTTGTCTCTATTGTCTTTAAAATTGGATTGCTTACTTGTTTGTTTGGTGGGTGTTGGCAGGTTATATGGTTATGCCAACACCAAATGACAAGGAATGTCGGGTGGTATTTTCATTGAAATAGCGTGTCTCCTGCGACTCAATATTATAGATGTAGACAGGTACGTCGTTAAACCTCTTTAGGTTGTATGCAACTTTGTTTTTCAATTCAATATCACGTCTTTGAGTATTTGCAAAAATGGTGAATACCCCAACAAATAGTGAACACAAAGAGATTGCTATCCTGTTCATACTATGCAACGTTTACTGGTTTAAAAGTTCTTTTAAAAGGGCGGAACGTTCTTGGCTCACGATGTTCCCCATTCAATTATTCTTCTCTTGCGTTTTGCCTTCATAATGCATTTTCCAATATAGAGGTTTCTCAAGAAGAGAGATTTTTGTGTGCTTATTTGTTTTTCTGAGCCGCCAGCTTCTTCTGGCCTTTCTTTACTGTAAGCGTTTGTGCCTTGAGGGTGTGGTTGGCATGGTCAAAAAAGATGGCTGGGTCGATGGTCTTCCCACAGAAGCGGATTTCGAAATGCAAGTGTGGGGTCGTGGCGCGCCCTGTTTGCCCAGTCAGGCCGATGACCTCGCCAGCCTTGACTTTTTGCCCAACCTCCACGAAGTTTTTTGATTGATGGCTATAGCAAGTGGAGAATCCGTAAGCGTGGCGTATGACGATGTAGTTGCCATAACCATAATAAGGCCCCGACTGTTCCACTATGCCGTCGAACGCCGCCAGCACCTCGTCGTCTTCCTTGGTCTTGATGTCCACTCCGGCATGCCCTCGTCTGCCTCGTCCGCCATACGGACTGATAACCTTGGCGTCGGGCAGGGGATATGCCCAGTGTTGCTGTTCAATCTTTTGCAGGTCAATCTTTAGTGATTCCCCATTTTCGTAATCATCGTTGGTTGTTTCAGGGTCGAGTGATAGGCTTTCATCCTTCTCCTTGTTAATTACGGTCACGGAAACGTTTTTCCCTGTTTTCTTGCATTGCAGCACTTGGTTGCGCAACTTGTGGTTTTTGGGGTTTATCACGGTCTCGGGGTTTATCCAACCGCCGTTTACCATTATGGAGAAGAGGCAAAACACCCTACCGTTGTCGCCTCCGGCTATGGCTATGGTCTGGCCGGCTTTGACACGTGTGCCAACGCTTACAAGGTTCTGGGCATTATAGGCGTAAACGGTCTCAAGGCCATTGTCGTGGCGAACGACGATGGTGTTGCCATATTGGGGCATGCGTCGCGACAGGCGCACATATCCGTTGAACATGGCTTTCACGGCATCGCCCTTGGTGGTAGTGATCTCTAGTGCCTGGCCGCCTTTCACCTCAGCCTTCCCTACGGGCAAGGGAAAGGAATATTCTTCGGGCTTGAGAATGCCAAACTGGATGTTGAAAGCGTTGCTTCGCGCGAACAAGCCCGGTGTGGGCACGCTTATCGACGACTGCTCCGATGCGGTGAACTTGTGTTGCGCGGAGGCATGGAGAGTAGTGCCCAAAAGAAGCGTAGAGAGAAAAAGTGATGTTAATAGGTTCTTTATGTTGTTCATTTTATGATTGCTTTATCATGATGCCCGTGTATATCCGTCCGGAGTTGATGCTCAAGCGTCGGGCGGAGAAAAAGTTGTCGGTGTTGTCATAAGTGCAGATGCCCGAGCACAAGATGTTTTTCTCTCTCAAGCCGGCGTGCATCAGTTGCAGCTTGTTGCAGAGAGGTAGGTCGATGTGCCACTTCTCTGTCTGAGGTGCTTCCTTGCAAGGAAAACTTTTCGCTATGCGCTCCATTTCGAATCCGGCAGCGGCAAACGAGTCGTAGACTTCCTGTCCCACCTCAAAGTTTGTAAGCGATATTCCCGGCCCTATGATGGCCATGGCTTTGCTCGCCTCGGTGCCGTAGTTTGCCTTCATTGCAAGGAGAGTCTTCTCCACGATCCTTGCCATGGTGCCACGCCATCCGGCATGAATGGCAGCCGTGGCGTGTCTTCGTGGGTCGTAGATGAGCACGGGTATGCAGTCGGCGGTCGACACGCCTATGCACACACCCTTGAGATTTGTCGTAAGAGCGTCGTAACCGTCAAGTATTCGCTGACGCTCGCTTGGGGTGGAATGAAGCAGGTTGGAGTCCACGTCGAGGCACTTGGTGTCGTGCACTTGGTGTGGCAATATGAGGCGACTGTCGTCGATGTCTAACTTGCGGCATAACGCGGCACGGTTGTAGCCTACCGCCTCGATGTCGTCGCCGCAATAGGGATTGATGTTCAGCTCGCCATGTCGTCCATGGCTCACTCCTCCGTGTCGCGTGGTTGAGAACGCTACGACGGTGTCATTATTGAATTTGGCGAAGCCTTCGGGCGTTTTCATCCCCAAGGCTTCGCCAATGTCGTATAAATGTAGAACAGGTTCTATCATCATTAAAGGTTATCTTCAAAGACTGTTGTTAAAGATCGTCGTCAAACGTAATCTTCATCAAAGTCTTCCGCGTCCACCACTTCTATGTCGTCCTCGTCGGCATCCTCGTCGAGCATCTCTTGCCTGAACGAGCCCATGTCCTTGTCGCGGTGCACGAGCGTGTCTTCGGCAGTGATCTCCGCTAACTTGTTGCTCTCGCTGTTCAGCTCTTTCCACAACGTGTCCTTTAGCTCGTCGATGCCTTGTCCGGTCACAGACGATATAAACACCGTCGGCAAGTCGTCGGGGAGTTCCTCCTTCAGCATCTCTATCAGTTCATCGTCGAGCAGGTCGCTCTTGGTGATGGCGAGCACACGGTGCTTTTCCAGCATGTCGGGGTTAAACTTGCTCAGCTCTCCGAGCAGCACCTCGTAGTCGTGCTTTATGTTATCGCTCTCTCCTGGCACCATGAAGAGCAGCAGCGAGTTGCGCTCAATGTGCCGCAAGAACCTCAGTCCGAGTCCCTTGCCCTCGCTTGCACCCTCGATGATACCGGGGATGTCTGCCATGACGAACGACTTGTTGTCGCGATAGCTCACTATGCCGAGCGAAGGTTCGAGGGTGGTGAACGGGTAGTTGGCTATCTTTGGCTTTGCGCTTGACAGGGCAGAGAGCAATGTCGACTTTCCTGCATTGGGGAATCCCACGAGACCCACGTCGGCGAGGAGCTTAAGCTCCATGATGACGGTCATCTCCTGTGCCGGCTCGCCAGGCTGCGCGAAACGTGGTGCCTGGCGTGTGGCTGTGCGAAACTGGAAGTTACCCAGTCCGCCGCGTCCCCCTTGAAGGAGCACTACCTCTTGGCCGTCGTGAGTGATGTCGCACACATACTTTCCTGTCTCAGCATTGTAGACCACTGTTCCGCATGGCACGTCGATATATTCGTCTTTGCCGTTGGTGCCGTGGCACTTGTCGGAGCTGCCGTTGCCACCATGCTCGGCGAAGACGTGCTTTTGGTATTTCAAGTGCAGCAGGGTCCAGTAGTTGTGATTGCCGCGCAGGATGACGCTACCGCCATGTCCGCCGTCGCCTCCGTCGGGACCGCCGTTGGGCTGGTATTTCACGTGTCTGAGGTGCGCAGAACCCCTGCCGCCCTTTCCTGAGCGGCAGACGATGCGCACGTAGTCTACAAAGTTCGACTCCATGATTATGCTAAAGCGTCAATGACGGCGCAAATGTCGCCGAAAATTCTGTCGAGTTCACCAAGGCCATTGATGTGGTGATGGATGCCCTCTTTCTCATACCACTCGATGAGCGGAGAAGTCTGGTTGTGGTACACGGTGAGACGCTTCTTTATGGTCTCCTCGTTGTCGTCGGAGCGTCCGCTCTCTTGGCCGCGCTTGATGAGTCGCTTCATCAGCTCTTCCTCAGGCACGTCAAGCTCTATCATGGCAGCCACCTTGTGTTGGCGCTCGGCGAGCATGTCCTTCAAGGCTTGCGCTTGTGGGATGGTGCGTGGGAAGCCGTCGAAGATGACGCCCTCGTGCTCTTTGCCGAAGCTGTCGTAGACGTCGGCGAGGATGCTTACCATGAGCTCGTCGGGGATGAGCTGGCCGTTGTCGATATATCCCTTGGCGGTCTTGCCCAGTTCTGTGCCGCGCTTGATCTGGTCGCGCAGCACGTCTCCCGTGGAGATGTGGCCGAGGCCGTATTTCTCAATCATTTTCTCGCTTTGGGTGCCCTTGCCTGAACCAGGGGCGCCGAAAATAACAATGTTCTTCATTTTTTGTTGTATTGTTAGAATGTTGTTGTCTGTCACATGGATGCTGCTAGCTTGTACCTGCAGTATAGAGCCCTTACTCGTCCACGACAGTGTATATGTCGCGAAGGTTGCGTCCTTGCTGATCGTAGTCGAGACCGTAACCCACGATGAAGTCGTTGGGTATCTCCATAGCCGCGTACTCGATGTTCAGATTCTCCTCCAACTTGTCTGGCTTCACGAGCAGCGTGCAAATGTGGAGCGACTCGGGGTTGCGCGTGCCAAGGGTCTCAAGCATGCGTTTCATGGTCCTGCCCGTGTCCACGATGTCTTCTATTATGACCACGGTGCGGTCTTGCAGGTCTTCGTTGATGCCGATTATTTCCTTTACCTTACCCGTGGATGTCGTGCCTTGGTAGGAGGCGAGCTTCACGAATGATATTTCGCACGGTATGGTGATATATCGCATTAGGTCGGCTGCGAACATGAACGAGCCGTTGAGAACCGCCAAAAACAGAGGGTTCCGGCCTTCGAGGTCTTTGTTGATTTTCTCTGCAACGGCCTTCACGTGTCGTTGAATCTCATCCTCCGGGATAAACGTCTTGAACGTCTTGTCCTTAACTCTAATGATGCTCATAATGCGATGTTTGATTCGTTGAATTTTGAATAATAGTGCAAAATTACGAAAAATAGGTGATACTTTTCCTTTAATCACCATTCTTTTTGTACTTTTGCAAAGGTATGAAGATATTTACGGCTGCTCAGATTCATGAGCTTGACAAATATACGATAGAGCACGAGCCCATCAAGGGCATCGACCTCATGGAACGTGCCGCTAAGGCGCTCGCCGCCGCCATTATGGAAGAGTGGACCACCTGCACGCCCATGGTAGTGTTGGCCGGGCCGGGCAACAACGGTGGCGATGCCCTTGCCGTGGCGCGGCTGCTCGCCGATGCCGGCTATAAGGTGTCGGTCTATCTGTTTAACATCCACGATAAGTTGTCAGATGACTGCGCCACAAACCGCGACCGCCTCGTGGAACAGCGTAAGGTGCAGTTCACGGAAATCTCGCTTAGCTTCGACCCTCCAACGCTCAACGCCGACACGGTGGTGGTCGACGGTCTCTTTGGCTCGGGGCTCAACAAGACTCTCATGGGAGGTTTCGCCTCGCTGGTGAAGTATGTCAACCAAAGTCCGTGTCAGGTGGTAAGCATCGATATGCCGTCGGGTTTGATGTGCGAGGACAACACGTATAACGTCCACGCCAACATTATCCACGCCAACCTGACTCTCACCATACAGCAGAAGAAGCTCTCGATGTTGTTTGCCGACTGCCAGCGTTTCATCGGGCGTCTCAAGGTCATCGACATCAGGCTCAGCCCCGAGTATATCATGCAGACCGAGGCGAAGTGCCGCATATTGGAGGAGAACGACGTGACCGCGCTCTTGCGCCGCCGCTCCGACTTCGCCAACAAGGGCACCATGGGCCACTCCTTGATAGTGGCGGGAAGTTTCGGAATGTCGGGTGCCGCCGTGCTTGCTACAAAGGCTTGCCTCAGGGCGGGAGTGGGGAAGGTCACGGTTCATACGCCGGCGCGCAACTATGACATAATGCAAATCAGCGTGCCCGAAGCCGTGTTGCAGATAGACAAGGACGACTATGAGTTCTCCGAGAGCGTGGTGTGCGACGATTTCGACTCTCTCGGCATTGGCCCGGGACTTGGATTGTCGGAAAGCACCGCCGTGGCACTCATTGGCCAGATAAGTCGTGCCAAGTGTCCCGTGGTAGCCGATGCCGATGCCGTGAACATCCTGGCGAGTCACCAGGCATGGATACAGCAACTGCCCAAGGGCATCATCCTCACGCCACACCCCAAGGAGTTCGACCGCCTCATGGGAAGCGCGAGCGCAAGTGCCTACGACCGTCTCATGCGTGCACGCCAGATGGCAGCGCGCATACATGGGTATATCATTCTCAAGGGTCATTACTCAGCCTTGTGCCTGCCCGACGGCACGGTCCTGTTCAACCCGACGGGCAACAGCGGAATGGCGACGGCTGGCAGTGGCGACGTGCTTACGGGCATCATCACCGCACTCCTTGCGAGAGGCTACGAGCAGGTTGACGCGTGCACCATTGGCATGTACCTCCATGGACTTGCCGGCGACCTCGCCGCCAAGGAACTGGGTAAGGAGAGCTTGATAGCGAGCGACATCATAAATTATCTGCCAAAGGCTTTCAAGCGGTTGGAATGAAGCTTATATCTTAAAAAACTATGAAGAACCACACTCTTTGCGGCTTTATTGCCGCCATGTCTTTCGTTGCACTCTCCGCGTCGGCTCAGAGCGTAGAAGGCACCAACTATATGCTTCCAAAGAATGGATTGCGATTCACCATAAAAGTGGAGAAAACGCAATATACCCCTGGCGATTTCTGTCAGTACTCCGAGCGATTCATGAAGGATAAGGTGTCGCAGAAGCCTGCGACTACTTACCGCATCATAGGTGTTGACATAGACAAGACTGCCATCCCCGACACGTCACGCCAGTTCACCCTTGTCATGGACAAGCGACGCTCCATCGAGAACGTGGAGTTGACGCATGGCGGACAGCTCCTTGCCATCAACACCACCGCCGCGCAGCCTATGGTGCCTGAGCGCGTCTTCACGCCCGCGCCAAAGCAGAAACGTCTCAACCCTTCCGACTTCATGACGGAGGACATTCTTTCGGCTGGCTCCACGGCAAAGATGGCGGAGCTGACGGCTAAGGAGATATACGACATACGTGACAGCCGCAACTCCCTCAGCCGAGGCGAGGCAGACAACTTGCCGAAGGACGGCGCGCAGCTCAAGCTTATGTATGACAACATGAACAGGCAGGAGAGTGCGTTGCGGCAACTCTTCGATGGCTACACGGAGACAGATACCGTGTGGACACAAATAAATTTCGTGCCAGAGCGCGAGGGGCGCACCGTGCTCTTCCGCTTCTCTTCCCACTTTGGGCTCGTAGATGCCGATGACCTCAGTGGCGAGCCTTACGAGTTGACCATCGTCGACGAGCACACTGCCACTGACCCTGCGGCAGCCGTCACCGAGAAGAAAAAGGAGGACAAGGCTGACATAGGCCTGCGCTCTTGCTTGCCTTCCAAGGTCAAGGCGACACTCGCCACAGGCAACACCGTTGTTGCCACCTATGAGACCAACATGGCGCAGTTTGGTTTCGTGCAGTCGATCAGCGGCGACCTCTTCGGCAAGAAGCAGTCGGCACAGATAGTGTTCGACCCCATGACGGGAAATATAAGGAGCGTCAAGTCTATAGACCTGAAATAAACACCGCTCTTTACTGTCCGGTATTTCTTGACAGTAAAGGGTGCCAAGATAAACAAGAACCCCGAAAGTTAGACAAAACTTTCGGGGTTCTTTATGCATGAAAAAGAGTGGAAAAAGCGCGCTGTCTGGCAGCTATATTTTGCGCAATCGGCTTTGCGGCGTGAATGCCGTTTTCATCCTAACGTAACGGCATCACCATCCTAACGTAACGGCATTGCCATTCTAACGTAACGGCATCGCCATTCTAACGTAACGGCGACGCCATTCTAGCGTAATGGCGAAGTCGTTGTTTATCAATTGGTTACAATTTGCTATTTTTTGAGGTTTTTATCCGCAATGGAAGAACTTCTTCACCAGGATCCCAATCTCGTGCCTGTCGTCTGCAATGTCGTGGCGCAGCGTGCGGTCGTTGTACGACTTCAGTTCCTTCACAATGCCATTTATCATGTGAGGCGAGAAAATATGGCTTGCCTCATAAACTGCCCGTTGCCTTAGCAGGCAGTTGGCTGAGGCGTCGCAAGAGTCGGGCAGGTGGTCGAGTTGCGCGAGTCTCTCCGTGTGTGCCGGGTCGTTGATGTCGCCATCCACGAAAGTGCGTTCTGCCACCTCAAGGGCGTTGTCCATCTCGAAACCGTGGCGGCACGCCACACATAGCGCGGCTATGTATTGGTACACGTCTGCCGAGCCGTCGGCTGAGCGTATCTCGAAAGTCTGCTTCACGCTTCCACGCTCCTCGTAGGGCACTTCCTGTTCCAGGGGGTTGGCAATGTGGCTCATGTCTACGCCCGACGTCCAGCCCAACGGCACCCTGACGAGGGCGGAGCGGTTGCTCATGCCCCAACAGACGTTTGTTGGAGCCTCTTGGTGTGGCACGAGACGGAAATAGCTTGTAGGAATCTTGTTGCCGAACGCCGTGAGGCTTGGTGCGAGGTCTATGCATCCGGCTATTGCCTTGCGCGCGTTGTCGTTGAGCTTTCCGCGTGTCAACAGCATGTTGCGTCCGTCTTTCATGAGTCTCATGTGGACGTGCAGGCCAGAGCCAGCCTTGCCCGTGGTGATCTTCGGGGCGAACGTGACGTTGAGCCCCTCTCTCCATGCAAGGTTTCTGATAACCCATTTGGCTATGAGGAGTTCGTCGGCAGCCCGCAAAGCCGGCATTGGCAAGAACTCGATCTCGTTTTGCTCGTAGAGCAAGCCATTGAGCCCGAAGTTGCCAACCTCGGAGTGACCGTATTTAATGTGTCCGCCGGCCTTGGCGATATAGTCCATGCATTTCTGCCTGAACTCGCCCATCTTGGCGTAAGGCGCGCTCTCATGATAGCCGTGCTGGTCGCGTGCCCTATAGTTTTCGTCGGCTTTCTTTATGACATAATATTCCAGCTCTCCCATGGCCTCAAACTCCATGCCCGTAGTGGCCTTGAACGTCTCCACGGCCTTGTGGAGCGTGTGCTCCGGCGACGACTCCAATGGCTGTCCGTTCTTGTTGAAGAATGAACAGAGCATGCATAGTGTTGGTTCCTCGCTGAAGGGATCTACGAATGCCGTTGAGAAGCGTGGCAGCACGTAGAGGTCGCTGCTGGCGGCCTCAATAAACGAGAAGAGGCTGGAGCCGTCAACGCGCTCGCCGCACGTGAGGATGGTCTGCAGATAGTCGATGTCGGACAACACGAAGTTGAGCGTCTTCACCTTGCCGTCGCCTCCGGGATACAAGAAATTGATGCGGCGTATGTTGTTCTTCCTCACGAAGCGCACAATGTCCTCGCGCTTTATTTCCTCGGGTGCCATCTGCAGCTGGTCTATTACGGTGTTGGCGTTGAATATTAATTGGTTGTTGTTCATGGTAGATTGTGATATATATGTAGATAATTTTCAAGTCTTATTGATTGTGACGGCAAATATAGGTAAAAAAACGCAATGGCGGTGGTAAAAAAAATGAATAATTTGTTAATTTAAAAAATACCCATGACAAGGCTTCACCTTCGCTAAACATACTCGCTCGGCGAGACTCCAAATTGCTTCTTAAAGCTCGTGGAGAAGTGGCTCGGAGTGTTGAAGCCGGTCATGTCGGCCACCTCGCTCATGGTGTATTTACCCTCTCTTATCAGTTCGGCGGCGCGGTTGAGCTTATATGTCTTGAAGAACGCGCTTGGATTAGCACCCGTGAGTCCTTTCATCTTGTAATAGAGCTTCGTGCGCGATATGTGCAGGATGGCCGTGAGATGAGCCACGTCGAGTTCCGCGTTGGGTAGTTCCTCTTCCATGACATGATACAGCTGCTCCATGAAATTTCTGTCTTGAGGCGATAGCTCTTTCTCTATCTTGCTTGTGGTCTGGGTAGAGTTTGCGAGAAGTTGCCTTAGTTTTTCGCGGTTGTCGAGCAGGGAGTGTATCATGGCAAGCAGGAGCTTGGGGTCGAAAGGCTTGGTGATATAAGCGTCGGCTCCCGTGTTGAGGCCTTCCACTTGGTTCTCCACTGTTGCCTTGGCCGTGACAAGGATCATCGGTATGTGGCACACCTGCAGGTTGTCTTTTACCTTCCTGCATAGATCGTAGCCGTTTCCGCCAGGCATGATAACGTCGCAGAGAATGATGTTGGGTTCGTTCTCGCATATCGACTTGTATGCGCTGTCGGCGTCGAACCTGTATATCACATTATAATATGGCATGAGCAACGTCTGCAGATAGTTTACCATTTCCGTGTCGTCGTCCACTACGAGGACCACGGGCTTGTCTTGGCTTTCCGCTTGCCTTTCGAGAATCTGCGGCAGCTGCTCGTTGAGAGGGAAGACCGTTTGCTGACTCTCGGGCATGGCCTGCTCTTCGGGTGTGTATATTGTCTCGTCGGTGGGCAGCGTCAGCGTGAACACGGCACCATGGCCGTCTGCCGCGTTGTCGGCCGTGAGAGACCCATGGTGCAAGTTGGCGAGCTGTCGGGAGAAATAGAGTCCGATGCCCGTGCCCCAGTTGTAAATGCCCTGTTGCTTGTTGTTGAGCTGATAGAATCTCTTGAATATGTTCTCGCGTTCGCTCGGCGGTATTCCGGGGCCGGAGTCGCATACACGTATCACGGCGTTGGCCTCCTCTACGTCAAAGCTTATGCTGATGCATCCACCCTTTGGGGTGAACTTCAAGGCATTTGACAGGAGGTTGCTGACAATCTTGTCGAGCTTGTCGCTGTCGAGTTTCATGAGGAAAGAGTCTTCCAGACCTTCCGTCCTCATGATGATGTCTTTCTCCTTGGCGTTCACCTTGAATATGTCGCATATGAGACGCAGTTGGCCTATGATGTCAACCCTTGCCACTTTTAGCTTTATAGTGTCGTTCTCCAGCTTGTAGAAGTCCATGAGCTGGTTTACGAGTCTCAGCATCCTTGCCACGCTCCTTTGTATTATCAGCAACAGCTCCCTCTTGTCTCTTGGCAACGACTTGTCTTCGCACAACATCCCCACGGGGCCGGCTATCATTGTCAGCGGCGTGCGAAACTCGTGCGAGATGTTGGAGAAAAAGCTCATGTTCATGGCATTGATCTTCTTCTCGTGCTCTTTCTCTTGTTGCGTCTTTTGCATTTCGAGCCTGTTTCTCACTATGCGGCTTCTTATGGCCCTAACCTTAGCCAGTATCATGACGGCAATTGCCGCATAGATCATCCATGCCCACCAGCTGTTCCATGGAGCCGGGCGCACTATCAGTTGTATCTCGTTTTCGGCTTGAAAGGTCGGGTAGCCCTTGCTGTGGGCCTTGACCTTGAGAGTGTAGTGGCCCACAGGCAGGTTGGCGTAGTAAGCCTCGCGCCGTTTGCCGGCATCCACCCAGCCGTCGTCGAAGCCTTCGAGCTTATAGGTATAGTTGACCCTTTCATAGTTGCCGTAGGCCAACGCCGCGTAGGTGATGCCGAAACTGTTTTGGTTGTGCTTGAGCCTTATCACCGGCCGCTTCTCCATTATGCTGTCTATGCATCCATCCTCGTGTGGGTTCATCACTTGGTTGTGTACCCTTAGAGCCTCGAACACGAGGCGCACTTTCTCCATCGTCTGCTTGCGCTCGGGATTGAAGATGGTAACCCCGTGGGTGCCGCCGAACATGAGCTCGCCGTTTGGCAGCAAGCAGGCGGCACGGTCGTTGAACTGGTTGCCTCCTGTTCCGTCGGAGTTGAAGAAAGACGTGACCTTGCCCGTTTCCCCGTCAATGCGGTTGAGACCGTTCATGGTGCTTACCCATAGATTGCGTTTGCGGTCGAGAAGGATGGCCCCTATGTCAGAGCAAGACAATCCGTGAATGCGCTCCATATGAAAAGAAGGGAGGGAGAGACGCAGCAACCCGTTTGTCACGGTACCTATATATATAGTGGAGTCGTCGGTTTGGAGCAGGTCGGTAGGTATGAACGCCGATCGCCTTATGACCTTCTTCATGCTGTCGGCAGGCATGGCGAAGCGTTGCACACTGAAGGAGCGTGGGTTTATCGTGGTAAGGTCTTGGTTAAACGCGGCAGTGAGCATCCTGCCGTCGCGCAACTGTTTAATGCAAGGCATGAAACAAAAAGTGGCAGGATAAACCTGTATGGCTTTCATGGTGCCGTCGGGGAGGAATGCCGTGGCGTAATAGCCGGCCAACGATTCCCACACGGTCCCGTCGCTACTTTCGGTGAGAGACATGGGGAAGTAGGTGTTGTAGCTGCGCACCAGATTCAGGCGTGAGCCGTCATAGCGAGTTTTAGCAACCGTCTGCTCATTTGTCAGCCACAGGTAGCCGCGACTGTCAACGAGCAGGCATTTGATCTCCATGTTTTTCTTGTTGGGGAAGATTTCCTTGGTCGATATCTTGTTTACGGCATGTGAGGACAGGTTGTAGGCAAAAAGGTCGCCCATCTTGGTGGAGATGAACACGTTGTCGTGCCTGTCGGTAGCTATGCCAAGCACCGACTGGCGTCCAATGGTCTTGTCGAGATATACGTTTCCGTTGAAAAACGCACCATATTGGTAGTCCACGGAGAACCCTTGGTCGTCAGACCCCATCCAGAGGTTATGATGACTGTCGGTAAACATTTTCGTGACCTTGAAAGGCGGTTGCCGGAAAGGAAATGAAGGTTGTGCGGGGGTGGACACCTCGCCTGTCGTTTCGTTGAAGGCGAGCAAGTCGTTGAGCTGGGTACAGAACAATATGGTTGACTTGTCATACCTGTGCACCTTGTTCACGCCGCCCAATATGCTTGGATTCTTGGAGACAGATGCGGGCAAAGGCAAGAAACGGCATTTGTGGGTGTCAAAACAAACTACGCCGCCAAAGCCTTTGACCCAAAGGCGGTTGCCATCGAGCAGATCTGAACCTGCTGCAAAGAAGCCGTTGGGCAAGTTCACTTTCTTTAAGAGGCGCAAGCCGTCTACTGAATAGCATGAGAGGCTTCTGCCGTAGATGTGCCAAAGATGGTTGTCGCTGTCTATGGCAATCCTGCCCGCGAACGTCTTTAGCGGGTCGAGATTGTTTTTCCGTATGACAAAGCGCTTGCTTCGCTCGTCAAATTCTTGTATGCTAAAGATGTTGAAAGCGAACACTTTGCCGTCACGCGAACATGCCAACTGCACGATGTTGCGCATCTTGTCTTCCGTGGGTATGCGCTCGAAAGTGTTTGCTGAGGTGTATTGGCACACGCCGTTGACAGTTGAAACCCATAGCCTTCCCTTGACATCACGCATGATGTCTTGAATGTTGTTTTCGGGTAGCCCCGTGGAGTCGTCGGTGCTGAAATATTGGTAGTATTTGTAGCCATCAAACTTGTTGAGCCCCCTGAACGTGGCAATCCAGATTTGCCCATAACGGTCTTCGGCAAATGCCTTGATGTTTTGGTTTGAGATGTCATCTGATATTGTCATCTGATTGTCTTCGTCAACGAGCGTGGGTTGATGGCAATGTTTGTCGCAACCAAGAAACGACATGAATATCATGGCGAGCATAAGGAAGGACGCCAATAGATGGGCAGGTTTTCTCATGGGTTAAGCTAATGGTTTTTCCATTGCAAAAATAGGCATTTTCTATCAGAAAACCATTGATTTTATGCACCTTTGAACATTTAGAAAAGAATTTGAACGAAGATGAAAGTGCTTTGAACGAACGCAAAACACAAAAGAATTATCGGGAAAGCCTTGATGGAAAAGAATGGTTAACTTTGCGGCAGAAAACCAAAAACTAAAAAAATGCGAGAACTAATGAATCGTTTACTATTATTTGTAATGTTTGCCGCGCTGGGGCTTCCCACGTGGGCACAGCAACTTTTCAAAGTGTCGGGTCATGTGGTCGATATCACAGGCGAGCCAATGATAGGTGTCACCATCAAGGAGAAAGGCTCCTCGCGTGGAGTGGTGACCGACCTCGAAGGAAACTTCTCTATCCAGGTGAGCCGTGGCTCCACCATCCAGGTGAGCTATGTAGGCTATTCCACGATGGACATAAAAG
This sequence comes from Oscillospiraceae bacterium, assembly GCA_963599465.1. GTDB lineage: Bacteria > Bacteroidota > Bacteroidia > Bacteroidales > Bacteroidaceae > Prevotella. Next base: position 191,143 of record CAVBXD010000001.1, read on the forward strand.
CTACCCCTAAGATGAAGATCGTGTTGAAGGAAGACTCCAAGATTCTCGACGACGTTGTGGTGGTGGGCTATGGCATTCAAAAGAAAAGCTCCGTCACGGGTGCCATCTCGCAGGTGAAGGCCGAGGACATGGAGAACCGTACCATCACCAATGCCAAGTCGGCACTCCAGGGAAAGACCGCCGGCGTGCAGGTTATAGGCAATACGTCGTCGCCAGGATCATCGCCCACGATACGCATACGCGGCTTCTCATCTAACGTTTCGTCGGATCCGCTTTATGTTGTTGACGGTGTTCGCCTGAGCGACATCTCCGGCATCGACCCCAACGACATCGCGTCAATGGAAATTCTTAAAGATGCCGCATCCGCTGCTATCTACGGTGCCGAGGCAGGCAATGGCGTGGTGCTCATCACCACCAAGAAAGGCAAGGCGGGTCAGGGCAAGATAACCTATGATTTCCAATACACCACCGAGAGCCTGGCAAATATGCCAAAGCTCCTCAACTCAGAGCAATATATCAATTATATGACCGAAGGCGGGGTGTTTACCAAGGATTACATTCTCAAGAATTGGGACGGCCAAACCAATACCGACTGGGTAGACGCCATTTATGGCAAGGGCCACATGATGAAGCACAACGTAGGCTTTACGGGCGGCAATAGGGATGGCAACTATTATGTGTCGATGACTTACCTGAGCAACAATGGCATCGTGAGGGGCGACAATGACGTCTACCGTCGCCTTACCGGAACCATCAACGGCGAATACAACATCAAGCCTTGGCTGAAGGTGGGCACCACCAACCAGATAGAGAAGTACAACGTGCGCTCGGTGTCTGGTGGCAACGAGTATGGCAGCATGCTTACCTCGGTCATCAACATGGACCCTCTCACCCCCGTGCTCTATTCGGCAGACAATCTCCCCGTACACATGGCATCGGCCCTTGCCGATGGCAAGCAGTTGCTTACCAATGCCGATGGCAGCTATTATGGCATATCCATATTCAACAACAACGAGAACCTCAACCCCTTCATCCTGCGCGACAACAACATTTCGCGCAACAGCGGTTTCAATGTCAATGGCTCGGCTTATCTCGACTTCAAGCCCTTTAAGGGCTTTGTCTTCACATCGCGCTTCGGCTATCGTCTGTCGGGCACACGCTCATCGTCGACAACGTTGCCGTATTATGGCAACTCGGTGCAGAGCAACGACTACCTGTCGCAAAGCGGCACGTCGTCGACAACCATCTACTACCAGTGGGAGAACTTCGTCAACTATACCCGACGCATTGCCAATGCCCATACGGTGACAGCCATGGCTGGTATGTCGTTTCAAGAGTCGTCGTACGACTATGTGAACGGTTCGCTCTCGGCAAACGGCGCGGATGCCTTGAAGAAAAACGACCCTTTGTTCTACTATCTCAACTACGCATCTTCCTCTGCCACCAAGGGCGTGGGAGGCGAGAAGACACGAAGCTCGAAGATGTCATATTTTGGCCGTGTCAGCTACGACTACAAAAACCGCTATATGCTTCAGGCGTCGCTTCGTGCCGATGCCGCCGATCTCTCACAACTCCCGTCTACCAACCGCTGGGGCTACTTTCCCGCCGTGTCGGCAGGATGGGTGATGTCTGAGGAAAAATTCTTCCAGCCCCTGCGCAAGATATTAAGCAGTTTCAAGCTTCGTGCCAGTTGGGGACAAAACGGTTCGCTTGCTGCCCTGTCGGGTTATGTATATAGCACAGACATGGCCAACGGCAACGTATATCCTTTTGCTGCCGGCAACAACTATACCCAGGCGGTGGCACCGTCGACCATGGGCAACGACAATCTGAAATGGGAAACTTCGGAACAGTTTGACTTCGGCTTCGATTCTTACCTCTTCAACGGTCGAATGAACTTCTCTGCCGACTACTACTCGAAGAAGACAAAAGACCTGCTGGTTTACGGCACCACGCCTTCCCTTGTCATTGGCGGCACCACCTCACCCATCAACGCTGGAAACGTGAGCAATAAAGGCTTTGAGTTTGAACTGGGCTGGCGCGACCATATCAATGACTTCAATTATAGCGTGCGGGCCAACCTTGCCACACTGAGCAATAAGGTGACATACATCGACCCCTCAATCACCCGTTTGGGAGGCACGACCTTCCACACATACACGATGACATATTTTGAGCAGGGCTATCCTGTGTATTATTTCCGCGGCTATAAGTTCACGGGCGTTGACCCGGAGACCGGCGACCCCACGTTTGCCGACCTCGACAACAGTGGCGACCTTTCTGATGGCGACCGCACATGTATTGGCGATGCCATTCCAGATTTCACCTATGGCTTGACACTTTCGGCCTCCTACAAGGGTTTCGACTTCACCCTTTTTGGCACGGGATCGCAGGGCAACCAAATATACAACTGCATCAACAGGCCCGACCAGCTGATGACCAACAAGCAGAAAGAGGTATTCTACGACGACCGCTGGACAAGCGAGAACCATGCTGGCACGCGTCCGCGAGCCGGAGCCAACAACATGGACAAGTATGCCTGCTCAAGTGCGATGGTATACGACGGCTCTTATTTCAAGATAAAGCAGATCCAACTTGGCTACTCTTTGCCCAAGCAGATCTTGCGCCGCGCCTCTATCAGCGCCTTGCGCCTGTACGTGTCGCTCGACGACTTCTTTACCTTCACCAAGTATCCTGGTTTCGACCCCGAGGCTTCTGTCAACGCAACGTCAGGCATGGGTATCGACAAGGGCTCTTACCCCATGTCAAAGAAGGTGGTATTGGGTTGCAACATCGAATTCTAAGTAAACACTAAAAACCGGAAACAATGAAAAAGAAATATATCATCAGTGCGCTGCTCATGCTCGTTGCCCTGTTCACCGTGAGCTGCGAGGATCGTCTCGACATAGCCAAACACGGCAACATGGGCGGGCAAGACGACTTCTACCAAACCGATACAGACGCGGAGAGCGCTGCCGCCTCAATGTATCTCAGCCTGCGCAGCCTCTACTACAACTGGTTCTTCACCAAAAACTTGCTTGCCGACGACGTGTGGTGTGGAGGCGGACAGCGTGGCGACAACAACCAGATGGAGCAACTCAACGAATACAATTTCGGATCCGACCACGGCATGGTGCAGAGTCTGTTCTCCGGGCTCTATACTGTGATATACAATGCCAACCTTATCATTGAAAAGGTGCAGCCCGACACGCATATAAAGTCGCGCACAGTGGCCGAGGCCAAAACTATCCGTGCGTGGGCCAACTTTGAGTTGGTGACGCTCTTCGGCACGGCACCGTTGGTAGACCACCTGTTGCAGCCTGGAGAATATCGCCGCGCCAACAGCAACCCGGAAGAGTTGTGGACAGCAGTGGAAACCGACCTCAAGGAAGCCATAGCCATGAACGCACTTGAGTCGAAGGCATCGCTCGACGACTCCGAAACGGGAACCCACGTCACTTTAGAGGTTGCGGAGGCCCTACTGGGCAAGGCTTACGTGTTTGAGAAGAAATATGATGAGGCTGCCGTTATTCTCGACAAGGTAATAAATTCTGGCAAATACGACTTGTACCAAGGCAGCTATGACCAGCAGTTTCATGCCGTGGGCAACAACAACAGGGAGTCGATGTTTGAATTGCAGATGCGCAACGACCCAGAGAAGGCATGGACACAGTATTCGATGCTTCATATCATGCAGGGCTGGCGCTACAGCAACCTCGACTACACAGGCTCTGCCGCCACGGAAATGGCAACGGGCACTTATGGTTTCATGAATCCGCGCAAGTCGCTCTACGAGGCGTTTGTAAAGGCTGAGGGAGAAGACGGCTACCGTCTGCGCCACACCATGCTCACCTTTGACCAGGCCAAGACGTATGGAGTGAGTCTCAAGTCGGGCATGGCCCTGTATGGCAGCGAAGGCTACTTCATGTTCAAGAACCGCACGCTTAAAGCCGATTGTGTCAACGACTTTCCCGGTTTCCAGGTGTTGCAGTATGTAGACCAGCGCATCATGCGCTACGCCGAGGTGCTGCTGCTTGCTGCCGAGGCTAACCTGCAAAGCGGCAATTCCGCCAAAGCTCTTGAATATGTCAACCGCATACGCACACGCGCCCAGGAGAAAACGCTCGCCACGGTGACTCTCGACGACATAAAGCTTGAAAAGCGTCTTGAGCTGTGTCTGGAGAGTGTAAGATACCAGGATCTCGTGCGTTGGGGCGACGCGGAGACCGCGCTTGCCAGCCAAGGCAAGGAAATACCCTGCTTCACCGACAAGGGCGTGTCGTGGGACTTCACCAACACCGAATATGGCTTCAAATCGAAAAATAAGTTGTTGCCCATACCACTCAAGGAGCTTGAATTGAACCCAAATATCTCGCCTAACGAGGGATGGTGAGACAAATGGAAGAAGTGATGAGTATAAAGTAATGTGACAATCAATCAAACCAAGACAATCAATATGATAAAACACGGGAATATTATTATATGCGCCGCGCTGACGGCTCTCACGCTAACGGCCTGCAGCGACAACGCCGTAGACGACTTGAACGGCGACTATGCCGACATGGTGGTCTGCGCCACGGCGACGGCGACGGTGCAACCTACGGTGAAGTTGGGCAAGGGCATCAAGTCGCTCAATGTGGATTTCAACGACGCCGGTGGCGATAAGTTATCTGTCAGTTTCCGTTCTTCCGAATGGATATTGCAAAGCGGCACCTACGCCATTGACGATGCCGTGGCGCAAGGCAAGTGCCAGGCGACAGCCAACGGCGTACAACTCACCAGTGGCGATGCCAATGTCAACGTGATTAATGGCAAGTATTACATCTCCGGGCTCTTTGAAGATACCCAAGGCAAACGTTACAAGCTTGATTACAAGGGACAACTTGAGTTTGTTGTGGGTGAGGACGATCCCGAGCCATCAGGATACACCGTGACGATGACAGAGCAGCAGGTTTACTCTTACGACTGGTCTACGGGACAGACCACGGTGTATGACGGCGTTACCAAATATTCGCTTACGGTTAATTCTCCGGAGGGAGCCACGACGCTTTATCTTGACCTCATCAATGCCTCGGGCGCAAGTTTCACAACCTTGGCTGGCAGTTACACCGTTCAGGGCAGCGCCCACGAAGCATGGCTTTGTGACAACGGATGGGTCGTGCCCGATTATAACATGGCAGGAGGAAGCTACTATGTCGACGCTGACGGCGTGAAGCAGTATGTCACCTCGGGAAAGATAGAACTGTCGACCGCCACGAGCAGCGAGGGTGCCACGCTCCTCAACATCTCGGCATCGGCGTTGGGCACGGTAACGGGCGATGGCAAGACAACGTCTTCCACGGGCGGATTCTCGGTCAAGTTCGCGTCGATAATGCAGGCAACCGGCACGGAGCTGCGCGACCAGACCATCGAGAGCAAAGTGTTGGGCCGCACCATGAAATATTCGGTTTATCTGCCCAAATGCTATGACAAGTCCAAGGAATATCCAGTGTTGTATATGCTGCACGGTGCCGGAGGAGGCAACAACGACTGGCTCGACGGCGGCAAGATAAACGCCAATGCCTCAACCGCGGCAAGCGATGGCACCGCGCCTGAGATGATAGTGATATGCCCCGACGGTGGCGGTGACAACTTTTATTGCGACAACTACAATGGAAATGGCTTCAAGTATATGACATTCTTCTTCACGGAGTTCCTGCCAACGGTAGAGAGCCTTTATGCCGTGAAGAAAGATAGAGCCTCGCGTGCCATTGGAGGCCTGTCGATGGGTGGCTTTGGCTCGCTCTATTATGGCTTACTGCATCCAGAGATGTTCTCCTATGTGTATGCTTGCAGTCCTGCCACCTATGTGGATGGCGCCCCTAATCTCTACGAATTGCTTGGTGTCGCCGACGTGTCGAAGCTCCCTGGCATCACGATAGAGATAGGCACGGAAGATTTCCTCTACCAGTCGGCAGGTTATTTCAAGCAGGCTCTTGATGGTTACAAGGTGACCAACGAGTATATCACCCGAACAGGTGTTCACGACTGGGCTTTCTGGGCAGCGTGCACACCTAAGATAATGAAGAAGCTGGGAGAAGTTTGGAAATAAAATATCAACTAACAATAAACAAAAAAAACGATTATGAAGAAACTACACATTCTTGTAGCTGCTCTCCTTATTAGCACGGGCAGCTTTGCACAGCAGGCATTGTTTAATCAAGTGCCTGTAGTCTCGCCGGAGATAAACAGCGACCGCACCGTGACATTCCGCATTTGTGCCCCCGAAGCCAAGAAGGTGGAGGTTACTGGCGACTTTCTCGCCCCTAAATCCATCGATACGCCTATTGGCAAGATGGAACAGCCCGGAGTGGCAGAGATGACAAAAGACGACAAGGGCGTATGGACTTTTACCAGTTCCAAGCTCTCCCCAGAGCTGTATTCATATAATCTTATCCTTGATGGTGTAAAGATTGTAGACCCGGGAAGCGTTTACATCTCTCGTGACATCACTTCGGAAACAAACATGTTCATCATTACCGAGAAAAAGGGAGATTGCGGCGATTTGTACAGCGTTAACGAGGTGCCTCACGGCAATCTTGAGAAGGTATGGTATGCGTCGCCAACCTTGAAGATGCAGCGCCGCATGACAGTTTATACCCCTGCCGGCTACGACAAGGGCAAAAACTATCCAGTGATGTATCTGCTTCATGGTGCAGGTGGCGACGAGAATGCTTGGACGGAGCTGGGCCGTGCCTCGCAGATTCTCGACAACCTCATTGCCGCGGGCAAGGTGAAGCCCATGGTGGTGGTGATGACCAACGGCAACCCAAACTGCCAGGCGGCTCCGGGAGAGTGGTCGGCAGGCATGTACGTGCCATCGTTCATGGGCTATCAAGGCGCCAAAGCCGCAGCGTCAATGGACGAGAGCTTTCCCGACGTGATGAACTATGTGGAGAGCCATTACAAGGTCAACAAGACCAAGGCGAGCCGTGCCATCTGCGGATTGTCGATGGGTGGCGGCCACTCGTTCGACATCTCCCGTCGCTTCCCCGACAAGTTCGACTACATAGGCTTGTTTTCTGCCGGACTGGCCGTCACGGGAAGCTGGGACCGCTCCAACTTCTACGACCAGATGTCAAAGAACAAGGAGTTTGGAACACAGATGGCGAAGCTCTTTGCCGGCAAGCCTAAACTCTATTGGATAGCCATTGGCAAGACCGACTTCCTCTATGAGAGCAATGCCGACTTGCGCCGCTACCTCACCGAGCACAATTATCCCTACACTTATGTTGAGACCGAGGGTGGACACATCTGGCGCAACTGGCGAGTTTACCTCACCGAGTTCGCACAGAAGATTTTCAAATGATCAGATGCCTTCGGAATAAGCAGAATGCTTAAACATAAAACAGCTTATAATGACAATAAATAGAATAATTATGACCTCCTGCGCCATCTGCGCAGGAGCAACCTTTGCCTTCGGACAATCTGCTGCAGCGCCGCAACTTGGCGTTGCTCCCATCTCAGATGTCATCAAGGCAATGACGCTTGACGAGAAAATAGAGTTGATAGTAGGCTCTGCCGGAAACCAGGTTGCCACCATGTCGGCAACCATTGGCAACCAAGCTCAGATCGTGCCTGGTGCAGCCGGACAGATAAACGGCATCCCGCGCCTTGGCATTCCTACCACGGTGGTAGCTGATGGCCCTGCTGGATTGCGCATCGACCCTAAACGCAAGGATACAGACCGCACATTCTACTGCACCCATTTTCCCGTGGCCACGGTGATGGGCTCCACGTGGAACCCTGAGCTTGTGCGTTCGGTGGGTAAGGCGATGGGCGACGAGGTGCTGCGCTATGGGGTGGATGTTTTATTGGCTCCAGCCACTAACATCATGCGCAATCCCCTTTGTGGCCGCAACTTCGAGTATTATTCAGAAGACCCGTTGCTGGCTGGAAAAATCTGCTCTCAGATGGTAGGCGGCATTCAAGAAAACGGTGTCGGAACTTCTCTCAAACATTTCGCACTGAACAACCAGGAGACAAATCGTACGGGGAATAATGTAATTGGCACGCCACGTGCTTTCCGTGAGATTTACCTGAAACCATTTGAGATTGTAGTGAAGGAAGCGCAACCATGGACGGTCATGACTTCCTATAACCTTATCAATGGAACCATGGCGAGCGAGCGTGCCGACCTCGTAACCGAGATTTTGCGTAATGAATGGGGCTTCAAGGGCGTGGTAATGACCGACTGGTATGGAGGACGCAACGCTGCAGCACAGATGGAGGCTGGCAATGACATCCTGATGCCCGGAAAGGCGCAGCAAAAGTCGGAAATAAAGAAGGCTGTGCTCAATGGTAAGTTGTCGAGAGAGATGATTGACCGCAACGTGCGGCACATCCTTGAGTATATCTTGCGTACACCACGATTCAAGAACTACAAGTATGACAACAATCCTGACCTCAAGGCGCATGCGCAAGTGGCGCGTAGCACGGCAACAGAAGGCATGGTGCTTCTGAAAAACTTGAAACAGACATTGCCGCTTAATGATAAGGTGAAGAACGTCGCTCTTTTCGGTAACATAAGCTATGATTTCATAGCTGGCGGCACAGGGTCTGGCAACGTAAATCACGCCTATGTGGTAAGTTTGCTTGATGGATTGAAAAACGCTGGGTTCTCGCTCGACAAAGATATAGCGTCAGCTTATGCGAAATACATTCCGGAAGCTAAGGAGAAAATGCCAAAGCCTGCGAATCCGTTGGAGGCTTTCTTGCCTGGACGATTCGTTACGGAGATGAACCTTGACGGCATCGACCTGACTTCTGTTGCCAAGCAAAACGACATTGCCGTGATAACGATAGGCAAGCAATCGGGTGAGTTCCTCGATCGCCATATAGATGACAACTTTAACCTTACCAAGGAAGAAAAGCAGATGATAAGCAATGTTTGCCAAACTTTCCACAAGGCAGGCAAGAAGGTTGTTGTGATACTTAATGTATGTGGTGTCATCGAGACAAGAAGTTGGATAGGGCAACCAGATGCCGTCTTGCTTTCATGGTTGCCCGGACAGGAAGGTGGCAACTCCGTGAGCGACATCCTTACAGGTAAGGAAACTCCTTCGGGCCGTTTGCCAATGTCATGGCCACTGAGTTATGACGATGTGCTATCAAAAAATGATTTCCCCACCCCTGATAGTATTAAGGTAAAGGATATCTTCGGGATGTTTATGGGTAAGGGCATCGGAGAAGGAAAGAGTGAGCGTAATGTAGACTTCACCGAATACAACGATGGGATATTCGTGGGCTATCGCCATTACTTGAGCAACAAGGTGCCAATGGCATTCCCCTTTGGCTATGGCCAGAGCTACACCACGTTTGCCTATAGCGGCTTCAAGGTCGTGAAAGCCGACAATGGTGACATCAACGTGACTGTAACCGTGAAAAACACGGGCAAATATAAAGGTAAGGAGGTTGTGCAGGTTTATGTGGCTGCTCCAGGCAATGACATGCGCAAGCCGACGCGAGAATTGCGAGGTTTTGCCAAGACAGGACTGTTGGCACCAGGCAATGAGCAAACGGTGCGGATCACCATCCCTTATGCCGAACTGGCTTCTTTCTGCGAGGCCGACAGTCAATGGCAGGTAGAGAGTGGTGACTATAGGGTGATGGTTGCGCGTAATGCAGCTGACCCTAAGCCTCTCGAAGCATCGGTGAACGTTGAAGGCTCCGTGACAGAGAAAGTCGAGCCGTGCTTGTTGAGAGAACAGTAAAGGATAACAAAAAAGCGAAGCTCTTCTGACATGAGAGCTTCGCTTTTTGTGTGTATGTAATTCGGTAGAGAGGCATTGCCTTCTCAGAGATAAGCCGAATGCCCTGTCTTGCCGTGCTTGCGCATTAGAGTTTCTTTTGCTCGAACTCCTCGATCATGGCACGCCATTCAGGTGAGAAGTCAACCTTCTCGCCCTTCGTGGTGTCGTAGAGCACCATGACGGTCTCGCCAACGCATTTCAATTCGCCGTCCTTGCCAACGAGTTGTTGCCTTATGGTGAAACTGCTGTTGCCTATGCGCGTGATAGCTGACTGCACCGTTACCTCACCCTCCTTGGTGTAGACCTGATGCATGAAGTCGGCTTCGATATGCACGGTGACGATGGCTATCTTGCCAACAAGCCCCGGGCAGACCGCACGGAAATATTCCATTTTCGCCGTGTCGTAGAACTGGAAATACATTGTGTTGTTGACGTGCCCGAATGCATCGGCGTCCATCCAACGCAGTTGGATGGACATGGAGTGGTGGTATTCTACCTTTTGTTCTTTGTCTATCATAATTATTATATCTTGTTTTCTTCCACGCGGTCATTTATTGGCGTGGAAGAAAGTTGCTTAGAGTCAAACCCTGTAGAGCAGACCGTTGACGAGGTCGTCTTTTGCTATCGCCTTGATGCGCACGTGGAGCTTCTTGCCAGTGGCGTTGCGCGGTATTTGCTCCACGAAGCGGTAGAAACGTGGGCGCTTGAAATTGGCAATGTCTGCCGAGTCTTTGCAGAATTGGTCGAGATCCTCTGGCTTGAGGCTGTGGCCGGCTCTCACTATGTAGGCCGTGACCACTTGTCCACGTACCTTGTCGGGCACCGATGTCACGATGCAGTCCTTCACCTTTGGATGCTTGTTGAGCACCTCTTCAATTTCGGTAGGGTAGATGTTCTCGCCCGACGAGATTATCATGTCGTCCTTGCGGCCAAGGATGGTTATGTATTGGTTCTTGTCCCATGTGGCGAGGTCGCCAGTGTAGATGAACCCATTGTTGTATTTGTTGTTTGTCTCCTTTTCGTTGTTGAAATACATGTATGGCGATTTCGCCGGTGAGCATATCACGACCTCGCCAATCTCTTGGCCGTCCATTGTAACCACGTCGTCGGGTTCTGCCTTGTGGTCCTCGTAGATCTTAACCACTCGCACGTCGTCGTCGACCATCGATGCGCCTGCCGTACCTGCGTATTCTGGCAAGTCGAATGGGCGGAGGAAGGTGTTCCACAGTGTCTCCGTGGTGCCGTAGCCGTTGTAGATGTTTGGCGTGAGCACCCTCTGGTAGCGTAGGCAAGCCGAGCGCTCCAATGGCGATCCCATGGTGATGATGCCGGAGAGAGAAGATAGGTCGTAGTCGTTCTTCTCCTGTGCGTCGGCAAGTTCCTCAAGCACCGTGGGCACGCCTATGACGAAAGTGATGTGATAACGTGACACGTAGCGGAGAGTGTTCACGGCGTCGAACTTGTTCATTACCACGAGCGTGCCGCCGGCGTAGAATGTAGGGCACGGGCCTCCGCAGTGGATGCCTCCGCGGTGGAACCATGGAGTGGTGTTCAGTGTCACGTCGCGGAAACTCATGGGGAAATGAATCATGATGTCGTGGGCGGACAGCACCTCGTTGATTGATGCCAATGGCACTCCCTTGGGCCTGCCGGTGGTGCCTGAAGTATAGAGGCGCGTGGTCTCCTCGTAGATGTTGAGAGGCTCGGCGACCACGGGCTCGCGGTTTGACGCCACGTCAACATAGTCGTGGTAGGAGACGACATTCAGGTCGGTGATGCCGTCGGTGACGATGAGGCGTTTGGGTTGAATGCCGCTTGCCTTCACAGCTTGCAGCACCGTCTCCTTGCGCTTGTTGTCGAAGATTATCACCTTCGGCTTAGAGTCGTCGAGGTTGTGTGCAAGCTCGCCGGCACTCAGGCGGAAGCTCACGGGCGACATCACGCCGTGAATTTTCTGGGTGGATATGTAGGCAAAGGCAAACTCAGGACAGTTTTGTGTCATCACCATCACCACGTCGCCACTCTCGAATCCGTCCTCAAGCAGTGTGTTGGCAAAGCGGTTTACCTCGTTGTTTAGCTCTTTATATGTCCATTGACGATTGGAGTAAGGATCAATCATGGCCAAGCGGTCATAGTAACGGCGCACGTTGCGGTTGAATCCTTCAATCCACGTATAATGAGTCTCGAATAGATTTCTTAAAGTCTCGTTCTTTGTTGTCATTTTTATTCTGTTTATTACCTGTTGTGTTCTTTTCGCGAAACAAAGGTAATACTATTGGGTAAGAAATGTGGCGATAATAGTCTTGTAAGATACCGAAATGTCGTTTTGAGAGGATGAAGTGTTGTTATCTACCTAGCCATTCGCACACTTCTTTGCGATGTGTGCGGCTTACTATTATCTCCGGGCAAACGTCTCCATACAGTTTGAGACGTATTTTGCCGTTTGTGAGATGTTCAAAGCCCATCACCTGTTCCTTTGGGACGATAAACTTGCGGTTCACGCGCATGAAAGCCCAAGGGTCGAGTTGGCTGGCGAGTTCTTCCAGCGTCAGGTCGAGCGTGAACGACGTTCCGTCGATGAGGTGAAGATAGGTTGACTTGTTTTCCGAAGCCACGTATCGCAACATTGGCACGTGGATACGTTTTTGGCCTGTTGGTGTCTTCACGAGGATGTCGTGGCGATGCTGGCTTCCATAAGTGCAAGGTGTTGATGGTTTCTCTAAGTCGTGATTTGCGTTTCTTATGAGCGGCATGGTTCTTTTTATGGCTTTTGCCAATGCTCGTTCGCTTATGGGTTTGAGGAGATAGCAAAGACTGTTGTAGTTGAAGGCTTCTATAGCGTAGTTTTCGTGGGCGGTAGTGAAGATGATGGGAATGTCGTCGGGGGCGTAGGCAAGGGCTTCGAACACGAGACAGTCGCTTAGGCGGATGTCGGCGATGATGAGGTCGATGTCTTGATGGTAGGAGAAGAACGCCTTGCCCGATTCGGCCGATGTCAGGGGGCCAAACACCTCGTGCTCAGGGTTGATGGACGCGAGGTGGTGGGAGATAAGCCTGAAATGGTAAGGGTCATCCTCGAAGACGACGATGCTCAGAGGCAAGCCGCCCTCATTTTGGTCTTGCTTCCCGTTGTGTGTCTCTCTGTAGTTGTTCGTCTCCATGCCTTGTGGTGCGTATGAATAAAAAAGGGGGACGGTCGTTTTGATGACCGTCCCCAATGCTTTTCCTGTTGGTTTAGCAATGTTTGCGTGTGTAGAGGTCGAGGTTATCGGATGGTTTGAATACCAGTTTCTCGTGAGCCTCGATAGTGATTTTCTCCTTAGTGCGTGGGTTGATGCCCGTGCGCTCAGGCACTTGCTTTACATAGAATCGACCGAAATCGGGAAGGGCGAGCTCCTTGTCGCCCTTGGTGAGGTTGTCGGCGATGACGCCGAGAACCGTGTTGAGGCACTTTGCGGCGTCGGCTTTTGAAACCTGTGCACGCTCGGCTACCTTTGCTATGAGTTCTGTTCTGTTCATCGTGATATATATAAAAATATGATTTGTTGCTTTTAATAAGCGAAGAGAGGATACTGGCTCATTGTGGCGTTCACTTTCTCGCGCACGTTCTTTATCACCTTGTCGTTCTCGGGGTCGGCAAGAACCTCGTCTATGAGGTCGGCAATGAGGTGCATCATGTCTTCCTTGGCGCCTCGTGTGGTCATGGCTGCGGTGCCGAGCCTGATTCCGGAAGTCTGGAATGCAGAGCGCTCGTCGTATGGCACCTTGTTCTTGTTCACCGTGATGTCGGCAGCCACGAGCGCGTTTTCTGCCACCTTACCCGTGAGGTCGGGATATTTAGGTCTGAGGTCGAGCAGCATGGAATGGTTGTCGGTGCCTCCTGAGACGATGGCGAAACCCTTGTCGATGAGGTCTTGGGCAAGCACGGCGGCGTTGGTCTTTACCTGCTTGGCATACTCGATCCATGATGGCTGTAGGTTCTCGTTGAAGCCCACGGCCTTGGCGGCGATGACATGCTCAAGCGGTCCGCCTTGGTTGCCGGGGAAGACGGCTGAGTTTATGAGCTGGCTCATCTTCTTCAGTTCGCCTTTCTTCGTGCGCAAATCCCAAGGGTTGTCGAAGTCCTTGCCCATGAGGATGACGCCTCCGCGAGGGCCACGAAGGGTCTTGTGGGTCGTTGTCGTCACTATGTGGGCGTATTTCACGGGGGTATTCAGCAGTCCGGCAGCAATGAGCCCGGCAGGGTGTGCCATGTCTATCATGAGCAGTGCTCCAACCTCGTCGGCAATCTTGCGCATGCGCTCATAGTCCCATTCGCGGCTATAAGCCGATCCGCCGCCGATGATGAGCTTCGGCTTGTTCTCCAAGGCGAGACGTTCCATCTCGTCGTAGTCTATGCGACCGGTCTCACGGCTGAGAGTGTAGCCTATATGGTTGTAGAGTATGCCCGAAGTGTTTACGCTTGCACCGTGTGACAGGTGTCCGCCCTGGTCGAGGTCGAGGCCCATGAAGGTGTCGCCAGGCTTTAGCACGGCGAGTAACACGGCTTGGTTGGCCTGTGCGCCGGAGTGGGGCTGCACGTTGGCAAACTCAGCACCGAAGAGACGTTTTACGCGGTCGATGGCAAGTTGCTCCACTTGGTCTACCACTTGGCAGCCACCGTAGTAGCGCTTGCCGGGAAGCCCCTCGGCATATTTGTTGGTGAGGAAGCTGCCCATGGCCGCCATGACCTCGTCGGAGACGAAGTTCTCGCTGGCTATAAGCTCCATACCCCTTAGTTGGCGCTGGTGCTCCTGTTCGATGAGCTCAAAAATCATGTTGTCTTGCTGCATAATCGTCCGGATTATAGTTAGGTTAATAATATACCTTGTTATGCCAATGTGACCTCGTCGAGTCGCTGCTCTTTATCACAATAGTGACATCTTGCGAGGCCCTTCACCTTGTCGACGTTGAAATAGGTCTTCATTGGCTCGTTGTTGGTGATGCACTTGGGATTGTTGCACTTCACTATGCCGTGCAACTCCAATGGTGTCTCCACGCGCTTCTTCTCTACCACGTTGTAGTTGTGGATGGTGTTGAGCACTATGTTTGGCGCTATCACTGAGAGGCGGTTTATCTCCTCGTCGGTGAAATATTTGTCGGAGATTTTTATGATGCCTTTCCTCCCCATCTTGCTTGACGGGAGGTTGTAGCCTATGGTGACGGGAGTGCTTATCTCCTCAAGGCGCAACAACTTCACCACTTGGTAGGTCTTGTCGGCTGGTATATGGTCAATTACGGTTCCGTTTTCAATGGCGGCGACCTGGAGTTCTTTCTTTGACATGGTGTCTTGGTTTTGTTTTCCTCGTTCTCACTCTATGATGGTTTTGTCGTTCCTTATCTCGTCGAGTGTTATGCCGAGACAGTGGCAGTAGATGGCCTCACGTGCGAAGAGCCCGTTCTTGGCCTGCTGTATGTAGTAGGCGTGAGGGTTGTCGTCCACGTCGTAGGCAATCTCGTTGACCCTTGGAAGCGGGTGCATGATCTTCATGTTGGGCTTGGCCTTGCTGAGCATGGAGTTGCGGAGGATGTAGACGTTCTTCACTCGCTCATATTCCATGAGGTCGGAGAATCTCTCCTTCTGTACGCGCGTCATATATAATATGTCGGCATCGGCAATCTCTTCCTCGGTGAACTCAGCGTGCTCCACGTAGCGAATGCCATTGACGGCGCAATAGTCTTTGTACTCTTGCGGCATGGCGAGCTCCTTTGGGGCTATGAAATGGAACGTCGGGTTGAAGTGGCGCATGGCCATGATAAGCGAGTGTACCGTGCGGCCGTATTTCAAGTCGCCCACAAGGTAGATGTTGAGGTTCTCGAGGGTGCCTTGGGTCTTGTAGATGCTGTAAAGGTCGAGAAGGCACTGTGAGGGGTGCATGTGCGCTCCGTCGCCAGCGTTGACGATAGGCACGGGGGCAATCTCTGAGGCATATTGTGCCGCGCCTTCGATGAAGTGGCGCATCACGATGATGTCGGCGTAGTTGCTCACCATGAGGATAGTGTCCTTGAGCGTCTCGCCTTTGGTGGTGCTTGAGGTCTTGGCATCGGCGAAACCAATGACACGGGCGCCAAGGCGGTTGGCAGCGGTCTGGAACGACAGCTGTGTACGGGTCGAGGGTTCAAAGAAAAGGGTGGCTACGACCTTGCCCTTGAGCATTTCACGATTGGGGTGACGCTCAAACTCTTCAGCCATTTGAAGGAGGTAAAGAAGATGTTGCTTGTCGAGGTCGGCAATCGTAACAAAGTTGCGTTTTTCCATTACAGAGGATTGTATTTGCGGAATAGTTCTAATGCAAAGATACGAAGAAAAACGTAAAGACTGACGCTTTGCCTGTTTTATTTGCAAAATATTTTTCAAGGACAATAAACATGCATGACACCCTTGTGGAGGCGTTGAAAAACGTCTGTCGTTATGTTATGTAAAAAATACGTAGAAACTTATGTCTTTTTCTTTGCTTAAAGCATAAATTGGAGTAACTTTGCCATGATTTTGAACGAATGAACATGTCTTACAAGAAAGTTAACACGTATGGCAAAGCCGCTTTGTCGCTTGCCAATATTATAGTTTGTGTCGCGCTCGTCTTTTGCGTCTCCACGGCTTGGGCGCAAAAATCATCCGTTGGCAAGCCTGCGGCAAAGTCAACGACGGAGGCGGCGGCTGCCACGGCGAAGCCTTCTCCCTCAACTGCCAAGCAGCCATCTTCCGCTCAACAATCTGACACGACCACGGCGTCAACCACCGGTGCTCCATCGTCTGCCATTGATGATGCCGCCGTGGATTCTCTCATTGACGCAGACAGCGTGTCGGCGATAGCAAGTGTTGATGGCGGCGATGGAATGCCGGCTGAGGAAGGGCAGGGCTTTTACAAGTCGCTCAAGACCAAGTTTATCGAAGGCAACGCCGGTTTCATGTCGTT
The DNA here is from genome assembly GCA_963599465.1 of Oscillospiraceae bacterium. Lineage (GTDB taxonomy): Bacteria > Bacteroidota > Bacteroidia > Bacteroidales > Bacteroidaceae > Prevotella. The sequence goes on from CAVBXD010000001.1 coordinate 207,890, forward strand.
CGTGGCATTGGCTTTGGTGTTGGGTCTCGCGTTTTGCATAGAGCGCATCATATATCTCAGCCTCTGCGAGATTGACGCCAAGAAGTTCATGGCAGACCTTAGCAAACGTGTTGAGGCTGGCGACATTGAGGAAGGGAAGGCGCAGTGCCGCGATACCCGTGGGCCGGTGGCGTCGATATGCTATCAGGGTTTGGAGCGTATAGACGAGAAGATGGATAACATAGAGCGGAGCATAGTGAGCTACGGCTCGGTGCAGGACGCCAACCTGGAGAAAGGATGCTCATGGATAACTCTCTTCATTGCCATGGCGCCTTCGCTCGGATTCCTTGGTACCGTGGTGGGCATGGTCATGGCTTTCGACCAGATACAGACCGCTGGCGACATCAGTCCTACCATTGTCGCGGCGGGCATGAAGGTGGCGCTCATAACCACCATCTTTGGCATAATCGTGGCGCTTATCCTGCAATTGTTCTACAACTATATCTTGTCGAAGATAGACCATCTCACGTCGCAGATGGAAGAGTCGGCAATAACGCTCATGGACGCTATAGCCCGATACAAGAACGCCAAAAAGGAGGGGTGATTTATGACAACAGATTATAAAAGGTTGCCTTCACGGTTGCTCTACGTGTTGAGCGGCATCATCGTGCTGGTGTTCGCCCTTTTCTGGCTTGTCGGCTTTGACCGGCCCTACGAGGACGACGGCAACTTCAATGCGCCGTTGTTCACCGACGCGCTACTCGTGCTCATGCTTTTGCTCACGGCAGGTGCCATAGGCGTGGCGGCGTGGTCGGCGATAAGAAGTGGAAAGGTGAGCGGGGGTGGAGAGCGCGTTGTCAACAACATTCCCGTGAGGAAGATAGGCATGGTTGTTGCCGTGGGCACTGCCGTGATGCTTCTCTTCACGTTCCTGTTGGCATCGTCGAGTCCAATGAAAATAAATGGGATTTATTATACCGACGCGTTCTGGCTTAAAGCTTCGGGCATGTTCGTCTCCACATCCTTGGTGATGATACTCGTGGCCGTAGCGACAGTTGTCTATGGTGCCACAAAATACATTCGCAAGCCATGATGTTCAAGCGTAAATCACGACGGGTGCCCGGACTCAACACCACTTCAACGGCAGACATCTCGTTCATGCTTCTCATCTTTTTCCTTGTCACTACTAATATGGACATTGACAAGGGATTAAGACGGCAGCTTGCCCCGACCGGCAAGGATGATGTGCAACAGTCGTTTGTGGAGAAGGGCACGACGTTGAGACTTGCCATCAACGCTGAGAACAAGCTCACGCTCGACGACAAGCCTTTTCCCGTGGGCAAGTTGCGCTATGAGGTTGAGAACTTCGTGAAAAGGGTAGGCAAGCGCCATCTTGTCACTGTCAGCGTGGACCCGCAGGCAAGCTATGATGCCTATTTCGCCATGCAACAGGAGCTTGTTGCCGCTTATAACGACTTGCGGGAGCAAACGGCCTTGAGACTTTTCGGCAACCATTATGCAGAGTTGTCGCAGGAGCAACGTGACAAGGTGAGAGACGATTGCCCACAACGCATAACCGAGCAATGCATTGGGAAAGGAGGCGCACAATGAAAATGTTTCAACGCAGAAGGCACGAGGTGCCGGGACTCAATACCGCATCGCTTCCCGACCTCATCTTTACGGTGCTTTTCTTCTTCATGATTGTCACCCATATGCAGAAGGAAACCGTCAAGGTAAAGTTTCGTACGCCTCAAGGTACGCAGCTTACCCGACTTACCAAGAAAACTTCGGTGACGTATATCTATATAGGCCGCCCCACAAACGAATTGCGCAAAGTTTACGGTAACGCCACGCATATACAACTCAACGATAAGTTCATCTCTCCGTCGGAGGTCGCCGATTATGTCTCGGCTGAGCGAAACAGGATGTCGCCCGAAGACCAAGAACAAATGACGGTGTCGATAAAAGCTGACCGTGGCACGAAGATGCAAATCATAAGCGACGTGAAACAAGCCCTTAGGGAGGCAAAGGCATATCGTATTAATTATTCTGCTACCGATAAACGGGGACAAGGCGTGGATAAATAACTTTGCCTTTACGCAAAGTAAATGATTTCGTGCGTTAAAGATTTCAATATGTGAGACTTTAAATATATAAAGTCTTGAAAAGTTGCAAATTATCAGAAATGTTCGTAACTTTGTACTATTATTAAAAGACATTCTAATATAATGGCACGCCAAATTATAGATGCATTAGACAAAAAAATCCTGCAACTTATTCAAAGTGACGCACGTATACCTTTCCTTGAGGTGGCAAGGGCGTGTAACGTCAGTGGTGCCGCTATTCATCAGCGCATCCAAAAACTCACATCCCTTGGCATTATCAAGGGTTCTCAGTTTATCATCGACCCTGAGAAAATAGGCTATGAAACTTGCGCCTATGTAGGTTTGTATCTCAAGGATCCTGAGAAGTTCGACCAGGTAGTGGAGAAGTTGCGGCAGATTCCCGAGGTGACGGAATGTCACTATACCACAGGCGGTTTTGACATGTTTATCAAAATATTCGCCCACAACAACCACGATCTTCTCAACATAATTCACGACAAGCTTCAACCGCTTGGCCTTTCGCGCTCGGAGACAATCGTCAGCTTCAATGCCGTCATCGACCGTCAGTTGCCGATTGACTTCAACGCTCAACCTGTTGTAGACGACAACCAAAACTTGTAGGCCGCGTGCCAGAAACGTGACAAAGGCCTGCCAAAGATGGTCTCGGATGGAAACGTTTTGGCGAAGTGGAGGTTGCGGTAGGTCTCAAGCAAATATTGCCGCCAAAGGGGAAGGTTGGAAAAGTCGTACCTTTCGTCATGGAAGCCGAAGTTGCCAGCCTTCAACATTTCTTCAAGTATCATTGTGCCAACTTTGGGATTAGGCTCACACAGCAGTTTATCCTCTGCCAGTCCTAAGACATCGCGCATGATAAACATCATGGCGGCAGTGAATTTGCCCATGTTCAGATGCTTGATCTTGACCATTATTTCCTTGTCTATCGTAGGCATTGAACTAAGAAGATAATAAAAGTCGACTACTTGCCTGAATCCAAGCCCTTCGAAGAAGAAGTGGTGCATCATGTGCGACAGTTGGAAGATGCAGTCGAAGTCGGGGCAAAGAACAAAAATCTCACCTAAGTCGTCTGGTAATGCTACTTTATTGTCAAACTGCTTGTCTTTCTCCTTCTTAAAATATTGGCGTAGCCGCCACTCATCGAAAAGATTTCCCATGAAGGAAGGGACGAAATGCACCTCCGCTGGCGTGTGCAGTCCTTTCACGTCTATGTGATGGTAGCCAATGATGGCTTTTGGGTCGTGACGTCGTGCCCAGCGTATGACTTGTTTTGTCGATGCCGTCGTCCAAAGGTCGATGTCGCCCGGCTCGCGTATGTAAGGGTCTGGATACAAGATGGCGTTTGCTTGACCTTTCATTATAATACTGTTGAAGCCAGTCTCTTTTTTAAACGCCCTTGTGATAAAGTCCGCGTCGCGATATACCTGCACGTTTGCTTTCTTTATCGCCGACAGGAAAGCCAACCACTGCCCCAATTGCTTGGTAGTGGGATGTGGGGTTGATGCGCCCAACCTCTTGATGCCATGGAAAAGCACGCCGCGTATGCATTGGCTCGTGCCGAACTTGAATAATCCATCCCAATCAATGTCGTGGGTTGAGGCTGGCAACTCAGCCCCGTCGTGAAGGCTGAAGCGCAGGAAGTCGAGATATGCTTGTGTCTTCTTATCCATGATTAATTCTTTAAAGTCCATAGTGTGAACGCAAATCCGTCGTGTTGTTCCCGTTCTGTTTCTTGCCATTTGCTGGTGTCGAAATCAGGGAAGAACGTGTCGGCATCCTTGGGTTCTTGATCCACTGACGTGATATACATTCGGCACGCCAATGGTAATGCCGTTTGATAGAGAGCGGCTCCGCCGATGACGAAAACTTCGTCGGCGGTGCCGCTGTTTTCGTTTTGCGCGGTAAGTTTCAACGCCTCTTCGAGTGAGGCGCATACCTCACAGCCAGGTATCGTGTCAATCGTGGTGCTCACCACAATGTTGCGGCGTCCTGGCAGCGCACCATGGGGAAGCGACTCGAAAGTATGCCTTCCCATGATGATGGTATGACCCCAGGTGATGCTCTTGAAATGGGCGAGGTCTTCTGGCAGATGCCAAGGCAGGGTGCCGTCGCGACCTATCGCGCAGTTGCGCGCCATGGCAACGATGATGCTGACGATGGTATGTGTGAGCTTTTTATTTTCCATTCTTGTGGATAGAGATTGTTGGCTCGTTGGCCTATGTTCTTCACGAAACCCAATGGCTGTTGGTGATAACTTACTATGGTAAAGCCGCGGGGCGCGCCGGCGGGTAAGGTCACGGCCTCTTTTCTCAGGTAATTGACAGCTTGGGTGAAGTCGAGCTCTGCTTGTGGGAAAGCCGATTTGTCAAGAGCCGTGCTGAGGGCGAGCGACGTGTCGGGTATTACGTCCTTGCCTTTTCTCGTACCCAATTCCACGCCTGCATGGATGACGTGGAGCTGTTTTGCCACATTATTATATATGTGGTGCCACCGCGACGGTATAGCCCTGAGACAGTCTTTAGCCTCGATAATGGAGAAGTCGCCAACCAGCCACTTGTCAAATTCGGAGACCTTTCTTTTATCCTTTCCTTTGCTTTCTGTCGCCATAGCCTTGTCTTTCTTGTCGGTGCCATTCTTCTTCAGCACGGTCATGAACAGTCCCTCGCCACGTGTGCGGCCTGGGATGAAACGGCAGCAAGGCATCGAACCAACGAGAGCTCCTGTGATATTCCATTCTGCGGGAATGTCCAAACTGATAAATTCGGCTCCAAGGCTTTCTGCTATCCACTGTGCGTTTTCCTCGTCCTCGTGGGCGTTGAAGGTGCAGGTGGAGTAGATGAGTGTGCCGCCTGGTTTTAGGCATGACCAAATGTCGTCTATGATGCTACGTTGCAGCAGTCGGCACTTCTCCACGTTCTGCATGCTCCATTCTTCAATTGCGCCTGCGTCCTTGCGAAACATACCCTCGCCCGAACACGGTACGTCGGCTACCACAAGGTCAAACTTGAGCCCTGTCTTCTTGTAGTCGCGAGGGAAGTTGTTTGTCACGATTACATCTGGGTGCCCAAACTTTATCATGTTTTCCTTGAGCACGCTTGCCCTTGGCTTCATCGGCTCGTTGCTGAAGAGCAGACTGTTCTCCGGAAGAACGGAACGCAGGGCTGTAGACTTGCCTCCAGGTGCTGCGCAGATGTCGGCGGCAAGCAGCGGCTCATTGGAGATGATGCCACGCTCAAGGCATTGCCTTACGGCTTCGGTGACAAACATCGACGACGCTTCTTGAACGTAATATAGGCCAGCGTGTAGCAGCGGGTCGAAGGTGAACGCTGGCCGGTCGGTGAGCCAGTAGCCCCATTCGCACCATGGCACTTGCTCGCAACTGTCAAGGATGTCGTGGGTCTTGAAAGGGTTGAGACGCACGCTGACGGGAGTTTCCTCCTCCAGTCCGCTTTCCAAGATGGAATAGAGCTCGTCGCCCATGAGTTGTCGTGTGTATTCTGCGAAGTCTTTTGGTATCATGGTCTTGTCTTGCGTTGATTGTTGATATGTAGTCATTTTATTCCGTATGCCGACAAAGGCACGGCGTGGTTGTGGTCGTTGAGATAATAGCGTATGCCGAGCTTGTAGGCTGGGTTGGCAAGCGAAAGGCTGTCAAGGTTTATTTTTGTCTTGATGCCGCCTATCGAGAGCATTGTAGGAAACACGGAGGCGTTCGACTCGATACCCTTGTTCAAGTTGTGCCTCAATGCGGTTGAGGTCGACGGATACGAACGGTTGTAATCGTCTGATGTCCAAATTATCAATGGCACGTCCGTGTCGTAGGTTGAAGGACGCGGTGAGGCGTGAAGGAACAACTTACGACTGTCGTCAAATATGTTCTCGCCGTGGTCGGAGGTATAGAGCAACGCCGATGCGTGGCCCCGCGCCTTTAGCATGGATATGAGCTCTCCAAGGAAACGGTCGGTCTCCCGGATGGTGTTGTCGTATGCGTTGATTTGTTGTGGGCGGTTCACAGCCTTTGCCTCGGTGGGCGAGTCGGGCAAGTAGTGTGCGCATGCTCTTGGGTAACGGTCACGATAGTTGAAGTGCGAACCGTACATATGAAGCACAATTAACAACTTTCTTGGACCTTTCGCAAGTTCCTGGCTCACGTATGACAAGAGTTGCGAGTCGTAGGCGAGGTCATTGGCAAGGTGCTCACGGATAAAGCATACATCGTTGGCCTCTTCGCCGAGGAAGTCGATATACGAGTGGTTGCGCCGTTGATTGGAGAAGAACGCCGTATGGAATCCTGCCTCACGGAATGCCGCTATTATGCCTTTCTCGTGGTAGAGACGGCTGTGGTCTTCGGCGTTGGAGGCGGTCAAGAGCATAGGGACGCTCTTGTGGGTCGTGTTCGATTGTGAGCGCACGCCTTTGAACACCATAAGGCCATTCTCTTTGGTAAGTCTGGGGGTGGTCTGCCGTGGATAGCCGTAGAGTTGGAAGTTGCGCGAGCGTGCCGTCTCTCCAATTACCAATATGTATGTCTCCGTTGAATCCTTGTCGTGCTGTGAGACGGAGCCGAAACGATATTGTGCCACGTTGTCTTGGTAATGTGCTGATAGCCAACTCTCATGAATGGCGAGGTAGAGATTGTAGAACACGTTTATAGGGTAAAGATGGTTCTCTACCCTGTATTCGAACCTTCCCGCCTTCTCCTCACCCTTGGGATAGGCTATGTAAAGTGTGGCGGTGAGGAGCATAGCGGCAGTTCCTGCAATCAAGGCAAGACGGCGAACGGGGCGACGGGCGTTGTTGCTAAGCGTGATATGGCGCGACCACTGCACGGCTGCCACAACCAGTAACGGAAGGTAGAGAACGACTACCCCTGCGACCGCCGGCACGAGATTGTCGAGCAGTTCCATCGCCTCGCCGGGGTTGGTCGTTGTGAGGTTGAGAAACATGTCTGTCGCTATCACGCCGCCGCCATAGAGGTAAACGAGTACCATTTGGAAGGCAGCGAAGAAAACCAAGGGGAAGAGAAACCACACTTGTCTGCCAGGACGCCGAGAGAGCGACATGATGGCGGCGTATGCCGACATTGGCAGGATGATGTTTGCTATTGCTGCCCCAAGAGGCATGGAGTCGGTTATCGACAATGCCACATTGGGCACTGTCAGTGCTATGACAGCGTAGCGGAGAAGGAATGATGGAGACTGTATGAAACGCAGCTTATGGCTCATTGTCATTGTTGGTAAAATAGGATGTGGCTAATTCAGAAAGCCTCGTTGATGTTGAAGAGGAATCCGCTTTGCCCGGACTTGCCGAAGCCGTAGTCGAGACGCACGTTGACGTTCTTCTTAAACTCCCACCGGTAACCCAAGCCGTAGTTGGGCAGGAGGTGGCGTGACCTCATTGAACTAAACTTGTTGAACACCGTGCCCGCTCCGGCCCATACCACGATGCCGTTGCGTTTCCACACGTGTTGACGAAGCTCTATCTCGCCTTCAATCTTGTTCTTGTCGCGGTAACGGCCCTCGTAGTAGCCTCGCATGGTGTTGCTGCCGCCAAGCTGGGCCATCATGCCCCAGGCAGGGTTGCCGTAGTTGAATTCCGTGCGGAAGTCGAGGGCAATCAATGTGTTGGAGGATATGGGTATGTAGCCACTGGAACGCAGGTTGGTGGTGGAAAACGCATAGTGATTTGCCATGAATCGTGGTCGGCTCACTTGCTGCAACGACAGGTAGACGCCGCGTTTGGGTGCCGTGAGGTTGTCGCGGGTGTCGTAGAGTAGGGTGAAGCCGGCTCCTATGTTCGTAGTGGTGTGGCGTTGGCCGCCGAGAAGTTCAGGATTGTCGATATGGTGCGCGTTGATATAGTCGAAACAGAACGTGGGGCCTATAAACAGGCTGCCTGAGACGCGAAACAGCCAACTTGCCTTCACCTGTGCCTGTCCGCGCTTGAGCTTGGTCTTGTTGTCGTCGTTGTCGCCCTGGTCAAATCCCACTCCCCAAAAATAACTTGGGAAAGAATAAAAATACGTGGTGTAGTCTATTCGTTGGTGGTCGCCCGGGAATATATGCGTGCCTCGGATGCCAATCATGTAGAAGCCTACTGTGGAGAAGTCGCTGAACACAGAGACGTTGCTTGGCACCAGCAGACTGTCGCCTTGACTTGAATGGTATAGTCCTGAAGCCACAAGTCCTATGCCGAGTTTAGTGTCGGTGCTGTAGTGTGGCCCGCCGATGACGGAGAAGTCGATTCCTTGCTTTTTCTTGCTCTTGTTGGCATCGTTGAAATAGTCGAGGAAGCGGGTCACGACACTGCGCTTCTTCGCTGTCGCAACCGTATCGGAAAGTTCCGAGGCCATGGCATTTGTCGTGGCGAGAAACATGAGGAGTGAGAGTATTGATAGTCTCATTAGTATACAAGGCCTACGTTGTCCACCCAAAACGTGTTGCCTACCGTGCCCACGTAGGCTCCACCATGGCTGGATGAGAACTGTAATATTATATGTGTGGGGGTGTCCGATGCTGATGCCCATCCTGTCTCGTGCACAATCACGCTCTTGCCTTTTGAGTTGCATGCGTAGTCGCATGTGCGTAGCCCCATCGTGGCGGCATCGTAGAACGGCTTGCCGGTGATGTTCCCGTAATGTATGTCATAGGTGGCTCCGTTGATCCAACCGTTTGTAGACTTGCCATATTTCACCACCATGGTGCCTATGCGTTGTGCAGTGATGTTTCCTTTGGCATCCTCGTGACGCTTCTGCAAATATAGTATGGCGATGCAATAGTCAGGGCCAGCCACCGTAGACACCTTTGAGAATCCTGTTTGCTTTATGCGGTTCTTGTTTCCTGGCACTTGCACGCGGTAGTCGAATCTTATGGCCTTAGGGCGAAGGTTGAAAGGTATGCCCCAATTCAATGCCTTTACACCTTCCTTGGTACCTGTGATGGGCTCTTTCATGTCGCCAAGGAAGATGCTTCCGGCGGCGAGCACCTTGATGTTCATGAGACCGAGCACCTTGCAGGTCTCTATGTGGGTTTCCATCTTGACGCAATGTCCTGAGCCGTGGGTGTCGCGGTAAACGGAGTTGTTGGTCTTCACGACCCCCATCACCTTTGCCATCACGTTGCTGGTGCCCCACGGCGAGTTGCCAAGGTTAACGTACGGCTTTTCGCCTGTAATCTCACGATTGGGGCCTATCTCGTACAGGGTCTTTGTTTCGCCGCCGATTACTGATGACTCATGAACGTGGCGAATTATCCATGTGTCAAAGTTGCCATATTTGAATGGCACGAACTTCCCATCGGCATGACATGCCAGAGGAAGGATAGCGCTGACCAATAGCGTCAGCGCTGTGTTTTGAAGTCTTTTCATAATGCTATGAAAACAATCTGTTTCTTAATATGATTGCATATAAGTTGCAAAGGTATTAAAATAATCGTAAACATAGCTTTTTTGGTAAACTTTTTTTCGTCCGCGAGTTTTTTAGACAGCTTGTCTAATAGTTGTCCTCGTTTGCCATATGCCACGTCGTGAGATATGCTGCACGTGTTATGTCTGCCAGTTTTGGATAGTTCAAAGTCGAAGTCTCGTCGGTTGGCTGGTTGTAGTGGGGCTGCCCGCCTGTGTGATACCAAACAATAGGCACGCCCTTGAGGTGGAACGATTGTTGGTCGCTGCCTCCGACGGGATTTTCCCATGCGCGGTAGTCGGGCTCGAAAGTGTTTAACTTGTATTTGTTGATGTCGCCCTTGAGCCATTCTCCGAGTTTTGGGTGAGCTGCGGTGAAGAAATACATGAGGTATTTGCTATCTGTCCCGCTTCCCACCATGTCGAAGTTGAGATAGCCCTTCACCTTTGGCATCCCGTCGAAATGGTCGGTGAAATATTGTGATCCGAGCAATCCTTGCTCTTCGCCGTCCCAAAAGGCGAATACCACTGTGCGTTTGGGTTGTTCACCGCTTGCAACAAACGCTTTCATTATCTGTAATACTGCGGATACGCCCGAGGCGTTGTCGTCGGCTCCATTGTATATCCCGTCGCCAGCCATGTCGACGTATTGGCCTTCGTGGTCGAGATGTGCTCCCACCACGACATACTCATCGCTTTCCTGTCCTGGCAATACGGCAAGCACGTTGCTTAGGCTGATCGATTGGTAAATACCACTCTTTATCTTGGCTATAGAGTCGGCGTTTACGTAGAAACGAGGAGCCCGTTTTAGCTTTTGTGTGCCACAAGCCTCAAAAGGTTGCTCATACGAGTCGCCAAGCAGGGGTTTCAGTCCGGCTTCGCGTATCTGCGACTCTATGTAGCGTTTGGCTATACGTGAGCCGCGTTCGCCGGCCTTGCGTCCTTCAAGCAAGTCGTCGGCGAGAAAACCAACATGGGCGATCGCCGCGTCTTCGGTTATGGTGCGCAATCCTGCCTCTATCCTTGCCTGGGTGTTTTTGTTGGCCTTTGCCGTCTGTTTCTGTGCGGCAAGGGCCTTTGTCGACATGGTCGCAAGTGCTATGGTTGATAAAAGAATAGCGGTTCTGATATTCATCTTATCTATATATAATAATGTGTTATTGCCTTATTTCGGTTTAATATTCCATAGAGAACGAAATGCCGCGGCGCATCATGTCTTTTGCCATCGGGCGCATGCGTTTCAGGAACGAGTCCCATGAGCGTCTGTCCTGTGGACTCCATCCCACTTCTGCCAGTGCTATGGCTCGTGGGTAGGCCTGGTAATAGATTCGTTCTGGCGACGTGATGCACTCGCTCCATAATGTGCCTGCCACGCCGAAGAGGTTGTTGTCCTCAAAGCTCTTGTCCTTGCCCCATGCTGGGTCAAGCGTGTAAGTTGCCATGAGCGACGTGACGGGCATGCCCCAGTTCACCTCTGGCATGTCACCTTTTGCCATCGGGTAGTCGAAGTAGCAGTGTTCGCCAGGGCAGAGCATTATGCGCGCGTTGTTTGCCACGGCTGCATCAAGTGCCTTGCTGGTGAGGCCGTTGCGCCATGCGAAAGTGACGCATCCGGGTTGTATCTTCTTGAAGTCGGTTTCATACCAGAACATTGGGGTCTTGTGGTAGGTGTCGCGCAGCAGTTCTATAATGTGGTCGAAGAGATAGCCTTGTAGCTTCCAGTTCTCTGAGCGGTCGGTAGTTGTTATGCCGAGCTTCTGCTTCAACGCTTGGCATTTCGGGCAGTCTGTCCAGCAGTCAAGGGCGGGGTTGCCGGCCTCGTCGCCACCAAGATGGATGTATTTTGATGGGAAAATGTCGGCAAGTTCCTTAAACACGTTGCCAAGAAACTCGTACGTGAACTCGTTGCCAGGGCATAACAGTTCATTTGACACACCGCAAGTGGTGCGGACGGGCACTTGACGTTGATGGCAAGTGAGTTCGGGAAATACGCTTATGGCAGCTACCTCATGGCCAGGCATCTCTATCTCTGGCACTATTTCCACGTGATAGCTTGCGGCGAACTTCACGAGGTCGCGCATCTGCTCTTGGGTGTAGAATCCTTCATATGGGGCAAGCATGTCGTCCATGCCCCAACGTGACGAGGCTTGTGCGGTCAGTTGCGGATATTTTTTTATCTCTATGCGCCATGCCTGATCGTCAACCAAGTGCAGGTGCAGGGCGTTAAGCTTATAGCGCGCCATTTCGGGAACGAAGGCTTTCAAGTCTTCATATGGGATAAAAGTGCGTGCGGGATCTACCATCAACTCGCGGACGTGGGTGCGTGGAGTGTCTTTTATGGTTAATTGTGGGATGGCATCAACACAATCTTTCGTGCCGGAGCCCCTTAAGATCTGGTCGAGGGTCATCAATCCCCAAAATACGCCTCGTGGTGTCTTGCCGCTGATGTTGACTCCTTTCGCGTTCACGGTGAGGACGTAAGCCTCGTCGTCGTTTAGGGTCTTGTCGAGTTGGAGGGAAAGCTGTACGCCACGCTGACGGCTGTTCACAATGTTGCCTATACGGTTGGTGAGCATGAGGCGGGCTTGCTCAACTTCATTATTTAGTGACGTGTCCTCGTCTTTATCTACAACTATGTTCCATGCCGTTTGAACATTGATTGCTTTTGCGTTTTTCTGTACGGACAATTCCTTTGGCATGGGCGTGAGGCAATTGTTGGGATCGCTCACTTCATGGGCAAACTTTGGCTCGGCAAAAAAACGACTCCAGCCTGTGGCCTTTTTATATGCGCTTTCGCTGCCTTTCGGCACGATGAGACTCACCTTGCCTGGCTCTACACCATAAAAGGATGACACGTCGGCTTTTGGCGGCACCTTGGAATCGACCTTAACGGTTTTCAAGCTTTCTAATCGTGAGAACGCATATTCGCCAATCTCAGGAATGCCCTCAATGTTTAGCTCCGTGATGTTTTTGCATCCTGAGAATGCGGCTGCGCCAATGCTTTCCACCGATTGTGGGATGGTAATGGTGCCCAACTTGTCGCATGCGAAGAAAGCCTGCGTGCCGATTTTCTTTATAGTCTTAGGCAAGATGATGCTTTCGAGTTGATGGCGTGAGTGAAATGCGTTCTTGGGAATTTCCAAGCTCTGTGCCTCGCCGAGGTCAATGTGACGCACTTGGAAACAAAGGTCGCGCATTTGGCGATAATCGCCATTGCGTTTTGTGGAAAGCTCGCCCGTGAGTTTCAGGTTGATGGCTTTCGACTTCTGTTCAGGTTTCAAGTCGTCCATGTGTTGTACGGTTTGTGCCGACAAGGTCATGGTGATGATGGTTGACATACATAATATTAGTAGTCTCTTCATGGCTTGTTTGTTTTACTCTTGGTTTTTTATTTGGGATTTCTTAAAACATTGCAAAGATAATGTTTTTTTTGGTTTCTTTCGAGTCTGTTTTCAGGATATTTTGTTTTGCCTTTTCTGTGTTCTGTCGTAATGTTCGGCCGTGGTCTCTCTATATTGTCTTCGCGGTCTCATTGTAATATCTTCCCGCTTTCACAAATATTGCTTCTCCTCCACGTTAGAACGGCTTGGCCGTTACGTTAGAATGGCGTCTCCTTTACGTTAGAACGGCGTTGCCGTTACGCTGCAACGGCAACGCCGTTACGTTACAATCCCCAACCGCCTCATT
>CAVBXD010000002.1:0-173979 GCA_963599465.1 Oscillospiraceae bacterium
GCCATGACCTACACATGAGTTCCACTGATCGGTGGAATAGTCGGCAAAGGTGGTGGCAGTCATCGTGCTGTAGGTACAGCCCATCCACGATCCATAGGTAGGATTGTAGGAATTGACAAATTCATAGTCTCCGCTCTTGAATGAGCCGACCCACTCTGTGCCGTAGGCTCCTGCCACCTCTTCTGCATTGTCGGCAGGGCCAGTCCAATAGCTGTCAGCCTTTAGTCCCAAGTCCTCGAAAGTTGCCACACTTGCATCTACAGCATCAGTCTGTGCCATGCCTATTGTCGGTGTTATTAACATGGTTGCTGCATATGCAACCGAAAGTGGAGGTGTAAAGATCTGTTTCATACTTTGTTTATTTATATTTATTGTTTATATGATATTCTTTGGAGTAATAAGAAGAATAATGTCACTCTATCAATATCTTCTTTCCGTTCTTGATGTATATGCCCTTCTGTGGCTTTGTCACTCGACGTCCCACCAAGTCATAGTAGCAATCGTCCTTAGCAGTAAAGTTGCTATCGGTCTTTACCGTTGAGATGTCAGAAGGAGTGCGGGGTGTTATGATTATGGGGTTGTCATCATAGCCATCCACGAGGTGTAGGTCCTGGAAGCCTGCCACCTCTGTAGAAGTCTCACCCAGCCAACCGCAATACTGGAAAATGCCACACACCACCTTGACGAAGTTTATCTCTTGTAGGTCTACGTGATTGCCATTTTCGTCTACCGCCCAGTCGATGTCGAATGTGGAATAGTCATCCTTATTAAGCGATGCATCCACATAGCCATACGCATCCTTGGCGTAACGATACTGCACCCAGTAGTGTCTGGAGCCTGTAGTATAGTATACTGCATTGTTGGGCAACTTGCCGCCCTTGAAAGTCATAGTCTCGCCATCTTCCCACAGGGGCCAGTAAGACTGGGCATGGGCAGAGTTTTTCATATGATAGCCCGTGGAGTCGCAACGCTCACCGTTCTTGTCGGTCCATGTAGCCTCCCACTTGATGTATTCGTCGTACGTAGAGAAATCCTGCAGGTGTTCTCCCGTCTCTGCCGTCGGTTTGTGGTAAGTGATGGAGAAGTCGTGTATCTCGGAAGTGTAATACTCCGAACCTGCCAGTTCGTACCATTGACAGGTTTCCACATCGTCTCCGACACCGACATACACGATGCCCGGCTCAAATGATCCGCCAATGGTCTCCTTACCATATACCGGGTCGGAAGCGGCATAGAATCCGTTGCCCGTAATACGGAGGTCGGAACCTCGTTTATTCTGTACAGGATGGTCGAACTTCACGATAATATATCCGCCGTATGTTCCTAAATGGATGAGTCCTTTTCCCGAATTCAAGTTCTCGGTTGCCTTCTGGCACACCTCCTCGTGGGTAGAGCCTTCCTCGGCCATTGGCAAAATGTTGACAAACTGTCCCGGTGCAGGATGCAACTCCACGACCTCGATAGTCTGAGTCTGCGCATAAGATGCCCCAAATGCCAGGCTCAACACCCCACTAACTATTATCTTCTTCATGTTTTCTACTCTTATTTATAAACTGGTAATGCCAAGATGTGCGCAGGATTCACGTAGACCTCTTGTGGCGCAAACAATGGAGTTCCATCCAACCGATAACCATACAGTTCGCCTGCCGATGCATAGCTCCCGGCATCGGTAAAATAGACATTGCCCGTATGGGGCGAGACGTAAATCTCGTAAGGAGAAGACAGCTCCTTTATCTTATCGGTGATGGCGTCGCAGAAGATGCCGTCCGTTACTTGCAAGGTGGCCGGGTCGATGGTCTTGATATAATAAACATTCTCACTTGTATTATATGAAAATGCCGTGCCTATCGTATAGAACTTGCTGCCATCTGTGGTGTTGTAAGTACAGGGAAAATCGAAAGTGGTAACCTTGTCTGTCTTGCAGTCTATGATTACCGTCTTAGGGCTTATGTCATAATAATCGCCACAAGAGTTGATGCAGAGGTACTGTCCAGCCTGCGAAATCTCGCCATAGAGGTTGATGGCACCCGTCTCGACAGTCTTGACGGAAGTCATCGTCTCGGCATCCACCACCTGCACGGTAGTTTCGTACTCATGCTGTTCGGAGAAGCCATAGCCACCCGTGTTAGCAATGTATAGCTTGCCTTCATAGAGGCGCACACCTTCAGGCTCCCACCCCACTTCGCATGTTGCCACCACCTGCTTTGTGGCCACATCTATCTTTGCCACGTATCCCTTGGTAAAAGTCTTGTCGCCGCACTTATGAGCATAGGATGTGATGTAGAGGTATTTTCCGTCGGTACACATACGGCGGTTGTTTGGCACATTCTCCGTAGCTCCGCAAGCCGTGCCGTCGGGACGGATGTACTGTATGATGTTAGACCAGTTGACGGCGATGGCAATGAGCGTGTCGTTCACCTGTATGATGTCGTTGGGCGTATCCCCCAGTTTGATGCCGTTCACCTGGCGAAACCACTTGTTGGTGAGTTGACCTGTCACGCCATCATAGTAAGAGAGTTGTCCGTTGTCCGACTGCCAGTTGCCCTCATTACAGACAATCAGGTTCTCGCCCAATAGCACAGGGTCGATAACTGTCGGTGTCTTGACATCATTATTATCGATAGTACAAGCAGCAAGGAGCAACAATAGAGCTCCAACCAGAAGAGAGCGACATGGCCCTTTCTTAAACTCGATATTCATATTTCGTATCTTACTCATTTTTTATTATTATCTATCATCTAAAACTGGCATTTCAGCGTTACGGCAAATCTTCTGCCCGGCATAGGCCACCGCTGTATCATCTCATACCGCTCATCGAAGAGATCCTGGCATTCCGCCTCCACCGTATAGTGGCGCAAGAAACGACAACCCACTTTCAGGTCTGTGCTGTTGTAAGCAGACAGAGGGTCTTCGATGGCATTCTCTGCCGTCCAATACCGCTTGTCCACAAACATGTGACTGAGCGACGCCGACCACCCCTTATATATAAAGGTATAGATAGCCGTCATCGACCAGCGGGGCGAATAGGCAATATAGTCATTGTATGCCTTCTCCTCCGGATTGGTGCGGTTGCGGTCGTCTTGGAAGGTGGCAGTGAACAGCAAAGAATGCTGGCGATAATTCGCATTCACACTCACATCCACACCCATGCAACGGGTGTATCCATAGTTGAGCATCGTCCACTGGTACGATCCTTTCAGTGGAAGGCATACGATACGGTCTTCCACCCGATTGTAATACCAGTCGGCCTGCACGTTTACACCCCATTCATTGCTTGTCCCACCATGAGAAGAACCTGCCTTGCCTGCTATTCGGTAGGTTATGCCTACATCAAACTGCTTGGTGTACTCTGGCTTCAGATTACGGTTTCCCACCATCGTATAGTACAGGTCGTTGAGCGTAGGCGCCCTGAATACCGTCTTGTAAAAGGTTCGGAGCATCCATCCTCCCAAGCTATACGACACCAAGGCATTCCAAGTCGTCTTATGCAGGGGCTTTGCCTTGCCCTGCGTATGGTCTGCCAGGGAAGTGTAGAGTCCGCTTACGCTCGCCTTCAATCCACCATGCTGATAAAACCCGGAAAGCGAGGTTTTGCTGTCCACGCGATACACATAGTGGAAATTCTTCACGTCGCATGTAAGGTCGCTCCAGCGGAGGTCGCCCGATGCCGACAGTCCGAAGTCATGCCAATGCCAGGCTAAAGCCAATGCACCATACAAGTCTTGCTGGTGATAGCGGTTGTTGGCATGCACCGAGATGTTCTCGGGATAGTCGGAGCGATAGTGAAGATGGTCGTTGGCATACTTCACGATGGCCCGCACATCTACGCCCTGCCTTGCAGAGAGAGACAACCGCGTACGGTAAGACAACTGGGAGAAGAAGTTTCGGTCCCACTCCCTGCCTACGTCCGTGTAGGTATCCGAAAGGCGCCGCACGATGCCTCCAGGCAGTCCTCTTCGAGAATTGAAATAGTAAGTATGCCATTGCAATCCCTTGTAGAAGGCACAACCCTCTATGCGAAACATCGTGATGTCGGAGTTGCGGCGTGTGCCCGTAGTATCCTCATACTCCGTGTGATACTCGAAGGGATAGGTGCCCTTGCTATGGGTAAAGGCTGCATCGACGAATCCCCAGTCCTTATAGCTATACGTAGCCGCCACCTTATAGGTACCGAATGATCCTACTTGACAAGAGGCTTGCAGCGATGTACTGTCCGGCCGATGCGTCTTTAGGTAGACCGTCGAGGCAGAGGCATATTCGGATGCCGTCATCAGCATCTCCGTCTTGTTGGCATTGAAGAGCGACACCGACTCGAGGGTGGCAAGCGAATACTTGCCGAGGTCTACGGTGCCGTTCTGCGCATTGGTGATGCGCACACCATCCAGATAGACTCCCACATGCTGCGAACCGAGCGAGCGCACGTTGACCGTCTTCTGACCTCCCAATCCGCCATAGTCCTTTATCTGTACACCGGCCATATACTTCAAGGCATCAGCCACATTGTCCGACGGCAAGTGCTGGATTTGCCCATAGGATACGGTCTGGTGGGGGGCGACTTCGCGCATTGCCTTCACCTCCACTTCATCTATCGTATGGACGGAATCAGCCGGATGCAGTTTTTGTGACATCCGTCTTGTCTGCATCTCCGTTTGCGCATGAAGCACACTGCCCACAGCCAAGCACAATATGCCCGACAACAGTATTTTCTTTTGCCTGTATTCCACAATAAAATCCCTTTAACGTGATAATCTCTTATACGTTAGTTCTGTCTGCTATGTCTCTCCATCACGAACCCATCCCACGGGGTTGGACAGAATCATCCCCCCATCACTTTGTCTGATGGCAAGGAATGGCAACGGCAGGTCTTCTGACTTGCATCCTTCATGGCATTGCTTACGTTACAAAGAACAGAATGCCCAAACTCATGGCAAGCGGTCTTCCCGAAAAATTGTCAGTGACCATCGTGCTTGCCGCAATAAGACGCTTACAGCAGCGGGACTGTCCGGGCTTCTCACCCGATTCCCTTTTAAACCCTACGCTATGACGCACACCTGAGGCGGTGTGGCAAGGCAGAGTACCAATTGCAAGTGCAAAGGTACATTATTTTTTTGATATATGAGTTCACTCGGCATCGTCTATGCAAAAAACGTTTTTCTTTAGTCTTCTGATGCCTCATGGTGGAAGAACTTTGAAAAAGAAAATTCAGGACAAAAGGCTGTCGGAGAATCGCCTGTTTTAAAATTATTGTAGCCTCGTTCAATCCGTGGCTATTAATGCTGAAAATATATAACCTGTTGTGTAGTAGGCACTTGTGGATTTGTACTTGGCAAAGAAGTTGAAAACGGAAAGGTTTTTGTTGCCTTTACGTTGTAATCGTGGCACCTTTACGCTGTAAAGCCGGTGCCGTTTCACTATAATGGCAAGTCCTTTACGCTGAAAAGGCACTGGCTTTACAGCGTAAAGGTGCCACATTTTGTATTTTAGATGGCAATATTTAAGGCTCGAAGGGTGGTAGCATGCCATCAGACCTCGATTCCGCTCTCTGGAACACCCTGTCGGCAAGTGTTAAATTCTGGTAATAATAATTTACGGAAATCGTGGAGCCATGACGGATGTTAATCGCAAAACTTCTTGAGCACGTGAGCCACTCCGTCTTCCTCGTTGGAGAGAGTCACAAAGTCGGCTTTCGCCTTGATGTCGCTTGCGGCGTTTGCCATTGCCACGCCCAAGCCGGCATATTCTATCATGGAGATGTCGTTGTATCCATCACCTACGGCGATTATTTCCTCGCGTTCAATTCCCAATGTCTTAATGAGGCGGGCGAGCGATGCCGCCTTGTCTATGCCACAAGGCACACATTCGAGGAAGAAGTCGGCAGAGCGGTAAACGCTGCATTTGCCTTGCAGGTCTGTAGCCAATTCCTTTTCCAATAACGCGAGTGGAGTAGGGTCGCCCACGATAAGGCATTTGTTTATTGGCGGTTCCACCTGGTTGGGGAAGTCGTCGTATTGAATGAGAGGCATCTTGTTGATGAAAGCCTCGTGCAGCACATACTTGTCGTTGATGTCGGTCGCCGCTATGCTCTCGCCTTGGTATGTGAGGATGTTGAAAGGGTAGGGGGCTTTCGTTGCCGCGTTGAAAAGCACCGGCACCAATTCCGGGTCAAGCGTTTGGTTAAAGACGATGGCCTTATCTGCCCATCTTGTCACGCAGCCGCCATTATACGCCATGACGTAGCCCTCATAAGAGCCAATGTTCAGCTCGTCGGCAACGGGGCGTATGCCGTAAGTGGGCCTGCCTGAGGCGAGAATTATGCGCATGCCTTTGTGCTGTGCGTCCATCAGGGCTTCCTTTGTCAGGGGTGTTATCTCTTTCTTGTTGTTTGTCAATGTCCCGTCGAGATCGAGAACGATAGCTTTGTATGCCATTTGCTTGTTACCTAAATTTTAGGCAAAGTTAGCCATAAAAAACGAGACACGCCCTTCGTCGCCAAGTTTTCTTTCCTTGGTTTTTATTCACCGAACGCCATTTTGCAACGAGGTTGCATTTCTATGTCCGTACCTTTGCATGCGAATAGAAATACCAGCATCTTTAATCTTATGAATAAAACAGACATAATAAGACGAGTGTTTTTCATTGCCGGCATTACCATTGTGGCTTTGGCGGCCTTCTCCCTTTGGCATGG
Organism: Oscillospiraceae bacterium; assembly: GCA_963599465.1. Lineage (GTDB taxonomy): Bacteria > Bacteroidota > Bacteroidia > Bacteroidales > Bacteroidaceae > Prevotella. The sequence continues at coordinate 6,686 of CAVBXD010000002.1, forward strand.
CCAATCGGGGGGCGAAGACGGCCATGACCATGAGGCGGAGTCGGCCCACGTCGAGGATGAGGAACATCAAAACATATCCCTCACCCAACAGCAGGTTAACGCCGTAGACTTGCGCATGGACATTGCCAAGACGCGGGAACTTGATGCCACTTTGAAGGCCACGGGGGCATTGGTGCTCCGTCCGCAAGACCAGGGCGAGGTGGCGAGCCTGATGGGAGGAATAGTGAAAAGCCTCTTGGTAAAGGACGGGCAGCGGGTGAGCCGGGGGCAAGTGGTGGCGACGATAGAGAATACCGACGTGGTGTCGTTGCAGCGCGAGTATTACTCTGCCTATAAGGAGAGCGAGATGTCGCGCATGGAGCTTGAGCGTCAGCGTCAACTGTCGAGCAATGGCGCCGGCGTGGGCAAGAACCTTCAGTTGGCTGAAAAGAACTATCAGACAGCCCGTGCCAACATGGTGGGCATAGCGCGCCAACTGTCGCAACTCGGCATCGGCACGGCTGCCGCGGCTAAAGGGCACTTCACCACGGTCTTTCCCTTGCGTGCCCCAATGTCAGGAACCGTAAGCCAGGTGACGGCAAGCATCGGCAGTTATGCCGACATGCAGACGCCGCTCATGAAGATATGCGACAACAATGCCTTGGAATGCGACCTGAACGTGTTTGAGAAAGACCTGGGCAAGGTGAAGAATGGCGACCGCGTGCGCATGGAGCTTGCCAATCAACCCAACGTGACACTCACGGGAAAGGTGTATGGCATGAACCAATATTTCAACGACGGAACAAAGTCGGTTGCCGTACACGTGAAGCTCGACAACGCCAAGGGCGCACGACTCATCGACGGCATGTATGTCTCTGGACTTATTGCCACGGGAAGACAAGAGTGCAAGACCCTGCCGACAGATGCCATCGTGAGCTCGGAAGGGAAGACCTATGTCTTTGCCCTCAACAAGACACCGAAGAATGGCAAGTTTGAGTTCTCCCGCCACGAGGTGACCACGGGTGTGAGCCAAGGTGGATATACCGAGGTGGCGCTTTGCGAGCACATACAGAAAGACCAGAAGATAGTTACCGAGAGCGCATCGTATCTCGCCTCCATGACAACCGATCACGGAGAGCACAATCATTGAACGCCAGGTTATGTTTCAGAAACTCATAGACTATTCGATAAGCCACAAGCTCGTTGTCGGCGTGCTCACCCTGGCACTTGTGGCTTGGGGTGTGTGGTCGCTCGCGAACCTTCCTTTCGACTCTACGCCCGACATCACCGACAACCAAGTGCAGGTGATAACCCAGGCTCCATCGCTTGGCGCGCAAGAGGTGGAACAATATATCACTACGCCAATAGAGATGGCGCTTGCCAACATCCCTCGCCTTGAGCAGCGACGTAGCATCTCGCGCAGCGGATTGTCGGTCATAACGCTTGTCTTCGACGACAATGCCGACATTTATTGGGCACGCTCGCAGGTGAGCCAGATGCTCAGCGAGGCGGTGAAAGACCTGCCAAAGAACACCGACACCGAGATGGGGCCGATAGCCACGGGCCTTGGCGAGATATACCATTACACCGTGAGGGCGAAGAAAGGCTACGAGAACAAATATAGCCTCACCGACCTGAGAACGATGCAAGACTGGATCGTGAGGAAACAACTCTCCGGCACGCCAGGCGTGGCAGAGGTGAGCGGCTGGGGAGGCTACGTGAAGCAATATGAGGTGGCGTTGAGCACCGACCGCCTCAACGCCAATGGTATAACGATTGCCGACGTGTTCAATGCCATAGAGAAAAATAATGCCAACACAGGAGGCGGCTACATTGAGGAGAATGCCAACCAATACTACATACGTGGCATAGGAGTGGCAAAGTCGCTCGACGATATTGCCGACATCACCGTGAAAAACGTATCGGGCACGCCCGTCAGGGTGGGCGACGTGGCCGACGTGAGATTTGGCCATGCCACACGCTTCGGCGCGGTGACACGCAACGGCGAAGGCGAGGTGGTGGCTGGAATAGCCATCATGCTGAAAGGCGAGAACTTCCAGGAGGTGATAAAAAACGTGAAGCACCGCATGGCACAGATACAGAAGAGTCTGCCAGAGGGAGTGGTGATAGAGCCGTTTATAGACCGCACGAACCTCGTGAACCGTGTGGAAGGCACCATTGCCAGGAATCTCGTGGAAGGCGGACTGATAGTGATTTTCGTGCTCATATTGTTTCTTGGCAACGCCCGTGCCGGATTGGTCGTGGCGAGTGTCATTCCGCTGAGCATGCTCTTTGCCTTCGGCATGATGAAACTCTTTGGCATAGACGGCAACTTGATGAGTCTTGGGGCGATAGACTTCGGCATGATAGTAGACTCGGCAGTGATAATAGTGGAGGCCGTGGTGCTGCATCTGAGAGTGAAGGGTGAAGAGAGAAGAGTGAAGAATTCGTGTGTCGCGGTGGAGGACGGAGGCACGCTTTGCCTCTCGCAGGCGGAGATGGCCGAGGAGGTGCGCTTCTCTGCCTCACGCATTCGCCAAAGCGCGGCGTTTGGCGAGATTATCATCATGATAGTCTATGTGCCTTTGATGACCCTCGTAGGCATTGAAGGCAAGATGTTCCGTCCCATGGCGCTCACCGTGTTCTTTGCCATACTCGGAGCCTTCATCTTGTCGCTCACATACGTGCCCATGGCGAGCAGCCTCTTCCTTAGCAAGAAGATGCGTGTGGGCGAGAGCCTATCCGACAAGATTATGCGCAAACTAAGGAACGTGTATGCCAAGGCTCTCGACTGGGCATTGGCACGTTACAAGGACGTGATAACAGGAGCCGTGGCACTGTTTGCCGTAAGCCTTGTGGCGTTCAAGTTTCTCGGTGGGGAGTTTATCCCCACACTCGATGAGGGCGACTTTGCCGTGGAGATGAGCATGGCTCAAGGCACATCGCTCTCGCAGATGGTAGAGACGTGCAGCAAGGCGGAGACACTGTTGAAACGCAAATACCCCGAGATAAAGCAGGTGGTGAGCCGCATTGGTAGCGCGGAGATACCAACGGACCCCATGCCCGTGGAGCGTGCCGATATCATGGTGGCATTGAAACCCAAGGCTGAGTGGACCTCTGCCAAGTCGACGCCCGAGCTCATGGAGATGATGGAGGAAACCCTCAAGACCATACCGGGGCTTGAGGCGGAAATATCGCAACCTATACAGATGCGCAACAACGAGCTGCTCACAGGCATAAAGCAAGATGTGGCGATAAAGATCTACGGCGATGACCTGGACGAGCTGTCGCGTCAGGCAAACAAGGTGAAAGGCATCATAAGCGGTGTGAGAGGCGTGAGCGGTGTTAACGTGGAAGAGGTCTCAGGACTGCCACAGGTTAACGTTAGATACAACCATGAGCGTATGGCGCGTTATGGCATAAACGTGGACGATGTGAACAACGTGGTTGAGTCGAGTTATGCCGGCGCCACGGCAGGAAGCGTTTACGAGGGCGAACGCAAGTTTGACATCGTGATTCGCATAGACAACGCCGAGCGTAACGCCAAGCGACTTGCCGACCTCGCCATACCCTTGCCGGGTGGCGGTTTCGTGCCATTGTCGCAAATAGCCGACATCGTGTATGAGCCAGCACCGGCACAGGTGTCGCACGAGAACGGGGCACGGCGCATCTATGTGGGATTCAATGTCAAGGGACGTGACGTGCAAGGCACGGTGAAAGACATCCAGGCGTTGCTTGACAGCAAGTTGAAATTGCCCGAGGGATATTATTACGATTATGGTGGCGAGTTCCAGAACCTGAAGAGTGCCACGGAGAGGCTTATGGTGGTGGTGCCCGTGGCACTTATGATCATTCTTCTGCTCCTTTATGCCACGGTGAAGAACCTGCGCGAGTCGCTCTTCGTGTTCTCTGCCATTCCGCTTGCCGCCATAGGCGGAGTGTGGGCGTTGTGGCTTCGCGAGATGCCATTCTCCATATCAGCCGGCGTGGGTTTCATCGCCCTCTTTGGCGTTGCCGTGCTCAACGGTATAGTGCTCATAGGACAGATGAACCAGTTGCAACGCGATGGGGTAGGAGACATCCATGAGCGGATAATGGAGAGTTGCAAGACAAGGTTGCGCCCCGTGCTCATGACCGCTCTCGTGGCTTCGATGGGATTCTTGCCCATGGCACTATCGCAAGGCGACGGGGCGGAGGTGCAGCGACCGCTTGCCACGGTGGTGATAGGAGGACTCGTGACTTCTACACTTCTCACCTTGTTCGTGTTGCCGGCCATATATAAGATGTTCACTAAAAAATAAAGACAGCAAAGATGATGACAAGATATTTCATTGTTTTATCCATAGCCTTGTGTTCGCTACCCACATTGGCGCAGCAGGGCAAGAACATGACTTTAAAGCAATGTGTTGACATAGGCTTGGCCAACAACTATGGCATTAAGGCTGCCGAGAAAGGCGTGGAGCGCGCCAAGGCGATGCAGGGCTCGGCGTGGGACTTGGACAAGACAGAGATTTCGCTGTCTCAGGACCCTACATCGGGTGGCAGTACCGACAACGCTATCTCGCTGACGCAACAGATGGATTTTCCAACGGTTTACGTGGCAAAGGGAAAGCTGCTGAAGGCTGAGACGCAGGTGGAACGTGGCAAGACGGAGGTGGCAAAGCAGCAACTAAGGACCGACATTGCCTCGATATATTATCAGCTCGTTTACAAGCAAGAATTGGTAGGCATATTGCAAGCACAAGACAGCGTGATAGGGCGGTTCTGTGACATTGCCACCAAGCGTCACGAAGCTGGTGAGGCGCGCAAGTTGGAAAAACTGACGATGGATCGAAAGCAGACGGACAACCGCAATGAACTCCTGCAGGCGAAAAACGACCTTGCAACGCTTCAAAAGCAGATGATGGCCCTGATGAACGTGGCAGAGCCGATGATACCCGCGGAGAAGAGGTTGGAGGCGTTGAATCTCGATATGGGCGATTTCAATTTCTCTAACACGGCGGAGGGACAGTTGGCACAAGACAAGATTGAGGTTGCCGACCGTGAGGTGACGCTGGCGAAGAATGGCTATGCCCCATCGCTGTCGGTGTCGCTGCGCAACCAACTCGTCATATCATCGTGGAACCCATACCATCAAGACCGCTCAAGGTTTGCCGGAGGAAACTTCATGGGCTTTGAGGTTGGCATAGGCGTGCCATTGTTTTATGGCGCAACGAAGGCTAAGGTGAAGGCGGCGAAACGCGACCGCGAGATAGCCGACTTGGAAATGAGGCAAGACGAGGCGCAACGCCGACAAGAATATAACGTGTTGCTCAACAGGCTGTATGTGGCGCGCGAACAAATGGCTTATTACAATGGTGACGGTTTGCGGCAGATAGAAGAAATGGCGCGACTTGCCAAGACAGAATATGAGAACGGCGAGATAGATTATATGGAATTTGCCGACGTCTTGGACGGGAGCGTGTCGCATGCCGTGAAGCGTGCATCGGCGATAAATGATTACAACCAAGTGGTAATCTCGTTGCTTCAAGCCAATGGGGAAATAGAGAAACTATAATATCCGTGCGGTGGCTTGTCCCCTTAAAAAAAACACTCGCATGAGTGGTCGCGATAGACCGCTCATGCGAGTGTTAGCTTATTTCTGGGCTTGCTTATTTCACAATGCCTTTCTCAAGATATTCTTCAAGGTTTACCCTTACACGTGCCGCGGCATCGTCGGCTGCCACTTTCTTCATGTCGGAGTCAACCATGAGTTTCACGAGCTCCTCGAAGGATGTCTGTGTGGGGTTCCATCCCAATTCCGCCTTTGCCTTGGTTGGGTCGCCCCAAAGGTTCACCACGTCGGTGGGTCGATAGAAGTCGGGCGACACCTCAATTAGGGTCTTACCCGTGGCCTTGTCTATGCCTTTCTCGTCGGAGCCTTCTCCTTGCCATTCAAGCTCTATGCCCACGTGATGGAAGGCAAGCGTTGCAAACTCCCTGACGGTATGCTGTTTGCCAGTGGCAATGACGAAATCTTCGGGCTTGTCGTGCTGCAGTATAAGCCACATGCATTGCACATAGTCTTTGGCATAACCCCAATCGCGTCGGCTGGAGAGGTTGCCGAGATATAGCTTGTCTTGTTTGCCTTGCTTTATGCGTGCCGCGGCAAGCGTTATCTTGCGAGTGACGAAAGTCTCGCCGCGCCGTTCGCTCTCATGGTTGAACAGGATGCCGTTGCACGCGAACATGTTGTATGCGTCGCGGTATTCCTTCACTATCCAAAAGCCGTATTGCTTTGCCACCGCATATGGCGAATAGGGATGGAAAGGCGTGTTCTCGTTTTGAGGCACTTCCTCAACCTTTCCGTAAAGCTCCGACGTTGAGGCTTGATAGATGCGGCAGGAGTCGGTAAGCCCAAGTTGTCTGACGGCCTCAAGGATGCGCAACACTCCCACGGCATCAACGTCGGCAGTGTATTCGGGAGAGTCGAAGCTGACTTGTACGTGGCTTTGCGCCGCAAGGTTGTAGATCTCCGTGGGGCGCACCAGACCAATGACGCCCAGGACGCTCATCGAATCGCTAAGGTCAGCGTAGTGGAGGTGGAAATGCGGCTTGCCCTCCAAATGGGCGATACGCGGCCTGAAGTCGACGGAAGAACGGCGGATGACACCGTGAACGTCATATCCTTTTTCGAGCAGGAACTCTGAGAGGTAAGAACCATCTTGACCTGTTATGCCCGTGATAAGGGCTACTTTCCTTGTTGTCATATTAAAGTTGATTTGTTTTGCAAATTTCGCTAAAATTTATGACAGTAGCAAGCCTTTGTAATAGAAAAGCTTGTTTTTTCCGTTGGCGTAACGACATGACATTGATTGCGGGCAATAAAAAAGGCATGCTCTTGTATATGATGTAAGAGCATGCCTTGAAAATTATAATGTGAGTAGGTGTTTATTTCACCAGTACTTTCTTTACGGAGCCATCGCTCATCTTGACGATGTTGATGCCCTTTGACAGTTGTGACTTGCGGGCACCGTTAGCACCATAGATCTCTGTAGTCTTGGCTTCTGATGTGCCATTGATGCCATTGATGCCTGTAGAAGTGTTGATAAATTCCTCAGCGGCCGCGATAGCAGCTTCAAGCTTGTCCTTTCCGTCTTCTCTGTAAGAGATGTAGTTGTAGCTCTGCAATGCGTCTTTGAGCTGATCTACAATAGCTTCCATCCTGGCGGTGTCGTCAGTCTTGAACAAGTCGCTGGTTGGGTCGAGATAGTTTGCAGCCTTGTCGAAAAGGGTAGTGTACTCAGAGTAAGCCTCTTTCTGGGTCTCGGAGATTAAGAGCCAGTCGTTGTAAGGACCCTGGGTCTTTGCTGCGGTATACTTGTCGCCGTCAACGTTGAAGTAGCGCGGGCTGTAAAGTCCCCACTTGCTCGACAATTTGTAAGCGGCGTACTTGTCGGTTGTTGTGCCGGTAGCTATAGAGAAAGAAGTTGGCGTGCTGCCTTTGGAAATCTCTGTTGTCCAGCTTAAGCCCAAAATGCTGGTCATTGAGAAAACATATTCGCCGTCAGTTCTTACGATTGTGTATGTGCCGCCGTCTTCGTTTTCGTCAACGTTCCAAAGAGTTGCGTCATTGACGTCGGTCTTGGAAGGAGTGTTGTCGGTAGCGAAAATCTTCGCGCCAACATTGTAGAGATAAAACTCTCCGGTCTCAATAGTTTCACCCATCCAGAATTCAGACTGGGAGGCTGGTTTCAAATCTTCTGTTGTTGTTTCTTGTGCGCTTGCCGTTGAAATGCCTAAAGTCATGACAGCGGAAAGCATCAATCCTTTTACTAATTTTTTCATGGTGTAAATATTCCTCATTTAAATGAAATTATGTTTATAAATCTGATATTTATTCTCTTATAAAGTTGTTATCCTTCTCTAATTCTTCTACAAAATTACCCCAAAAATACAAAACCAAGAAGAATAGTAGAGTTTTTTAACAAAACAAAGACATTCTCCCCGTGTTGTTGTTTGCGGAGAGAATGTCTTTAAAATGTGCAGGTCTATACCTTAATTATATTTCTTGGTATCCCACCAAACGCGAACGTTCATGCCGTCGCCTTGGTTTTGGTTGAGCGATTTGTCGGAAGCGTTGGGATTTTCCCTTAGCTCATCATCAGTGTAGCGAAGCTTCTTGATGAAAGTGCCAGAAGGAAGAGTTGATTCCAAGGTCGTGGCGACTGGTGTCAACTGTGGCAATCCTGTACGTCTGAACTCTGCCCACGCCTCGCTTCCATCAGGATAGAGGGCTATCCATTTCTGGGTAATGATTTGTTTCAGATGTCCTTCGGTGGTTGACTCTGACTGCCAGGCAACGGCGCCTGTGGTCTTGTAAGCGTTGTCGTTGCTTGTGGTGTAGTATTTCGCGTCTACCTGTGCACGCTCGGCATCGAATGAAGCCTGAATGCCAGCCAAGTAGTTGGCTTCGGCATCACCGGCACCGCTCCAGCCTCTCAGTGCGGCTTCAGCCTTGAGGAAGCATACCTCGGAATAATCCATCACCTTCTGACGTTTGCCTATGTCGAAAGTGCTTTCATTGTTGTCGGCACTGTTCCACAAAGGCATGGTCTGAGCTCCCCAAACATACGAGCGTTGGTCGGAAGGATATTGTGCCAACTGTTCAGCCGACAAACCATTGGGAACGCCCATGAACTCAGGTGCGGCGGCCGAGGAACCCGTGGTATGGCCAAACCACAGGGTAGTGCGTGGGTCGAGTACCGTGCTTTGTTTTTTCAGGGCGTCTTCCATGGTCTTGCTCATGGCAAACTCACCCCATCCTGAAATCTGGAAGAGCGGCCATCCGTTGGCTCCCGTGCCCGAGATGTAGACACCGGCATTGTCGTCGATGCTTGAGAGCAGTCCGCCTTGCGCCTTCAATGCAGCCTCGCCTTCTTGCTTTGCCGTGGCAGGATCTATGTAGGCTATTCGCAACGCATAACGGAGACGCAGAGAGTTGGCAAGTTTGATCCATTTTGACAAGTCGCCGTTGTAGATGAGGTCTTGATTGTCCTTGAAGGTAATCATGGATGCGTCGTCCTTGTGGCTTGACAAGTATTCAGAAGCCTCGGTGAGCTCCTTGAACACTGCCGTGTAGATGCTTTGCTGGCTATCGTACTTCGCGTTGCTGTTTCCCAAGGCAGCCTCGGTGTAAGGCATGTCACCGAAGATGTCGGTTGTCTGCGCTGTGCAGCGAGCCGTGAAGATTCGGGCAACTTGATAGATGTTGTTGTAGCCCTCGTTGGTCTTTACTATTCCCTCGATGGCTCGCATCTGCTTGAGCACTCCCACAAAGTAAGAGTCCCAGAAGCCGTCGGTTACCCATGAGCTGTTGTAGCTGTAGCTGTCGGAACTAAAGTAGGAGGCAGTATTGGCAAAATACTGAGCATAGAGGTTCGTGTGCAAGTTGTCGCCAACCTGATATTCCCATGAACCGATATGCGTGCCCCATTCCTGCATGTAAGGGACAATGTATCCGGGGTTGCCGTCGGTGATGCCCGTAGGATCAGAGTTCATGCTGTCGAAGTTGTCTGTACATCCGGCAGCAAGCATGCCTACCAAACACGCAATGCCTATATGATTGAATCTGATTTTCATACTGTTGTGATTTAGAATTTGACGTTAAGTGAGAAACCGAAGCTGCGTGTCGGCGGCATTGAGGCAAGCTCGAATGCCTGTGCATAGTCGCTACGAGAGAAGGCGCCTTCAGGGTTTACCGGCGCGTCTTTGTGGAAATAGAACAGGTCGCGTCCGACAAGTGAGAGCTTGACATACTTGATAGGAGTGTTTGCGAACCATTTGGCAGGAAGGATGTAGCCGAGCGACATCTCGCGCATCTTGACGTAGCTGCCACTGTAGAGGAAAGCCTCGGATATGCCGTCGGAACCGGCGATGCTTGTCCAATAAGTCTCGGCGCTCACGCCCTTAGTGTTCTTCTGTCCGTCTTCTGTCACGCCGTCAACCACGATCAGTTCGCCATCCTTGCGGCCGTAGAGGGTTTTTGCCGACGTGCCTTGCTGACAAGCATAGTTGTCGGTGTTTGAGATGAATTGTCCGCCATGGCGAATGTCAACAAGTGCGGAGAAGGAGAGGTCGCGCCAACGGAGTTGGGTGCCAACAGATCCTGTCCATTTGGGGAGCATGTTGCCAATGACCTTGTCGCTTTCCGACTCAGGCAAGCCATTGCTGTCAACAATTATACGACCTTGGGAATCGCGCTTGTAAGCCTTGCCCACAATGTCGCCATAGCCTCCGCCAGCGTTTACCACGACCTTTCCAATGCGGATCTCGCCTAAGGTGTAGCGAGAAATGTCGGTGTCGAGATAGTCGCATGAAGTGCGGTTAAGACCCCAGTTGACGTTTACGTCCCACTGCCAGTCCTTGGTCTTTATCGGCGTGCCGTTCAGCATGAGCTCGAAACCATGGCTCTTGATCTTACCGGCGTTGATGCTCTTCGACTTATAGCCAGAGGAACCTGGCAGGCCGATGGTGAGGATTTGGTTTGTTGTTTGAGTGTTGTAATAAGTGAAGTCTACGCTTAAACGGTTGTTGAAGAAGTGGGCTTCAGTACCTACCTCGGCAGAGTTGGTCTTCTCGGGCTTGAGATCGGCAAGAGCCTTGACATTGCTCATATACTCCTTGATGATACTCGGGTTAACCTTGTCGCCATTGGCATCGAGCTTGTCGCCGGATGTCCAAAGATAATAGAGGGTGGCGAGCTGGTAAGGGTCGGTGTCGTTGCCCACTTGTGCCCATGAGCCACGCACTTTCCAGAAGTCAACCCATTTGGGAAGATTCAATACCTCCGACAATATTGCGCTAAGGCTCACTGAAGGATAAAAATATGAGCGATTGGTGTTAGGCAATGTTGATGACCAGTCGTTGCGGCCGGTTACATCGAGATAAGCCCAGTTCTTATATCCGAACGAAGCAGAGAAGAATGCAGACTGAATCTCTTTCTTAGAGTAAGCCTCGGTGACGGTTTGGTTTAAGCCGTTGGCCAACGTAATGACTTTTGGCGTAGCGAACAAGCCAGAATATCCAGCCAGTCCGTCATTTCTCTGATTCATTACCGATGTGCCCAAGTTGGCATTGATGGATAAATCGCCAAAGGTCTTGTCGAAATAAAGTATTAAGTCGGCGTTGAACTCCTTGTTGGTCAAGTCGTTGTTGGTGTATTGCGATGCCGTGCTTGTTGGGTCGGGAAGAGTGTTGTAGTTTTTGATCTTGTCGTTGTACCAGTCTAATCCAACCCTACCTGTCAGTTTGAGATAGTCGGTGAACTTGACGGTGGCATTGACTTGGCCAATCAACTTGTTGCGATCCATGAGGTTGCCGTTGGCAGGGTCGGTGAGAGAATGTGGGTTGGCATAGTTGTCGCTCGGTCCTGACCAGTTGACAGAATTGTAATAATACTTACCTGTTCCTTGTGGGTTCTTCAGGTCGCTCAACCTTATGCCGCGTGGCATTTTCACCAATTGCGTCATTACGCCATACTCGCCTTGTCCTGGACGGTTGCGAGTCTTCTCGTGCATATAGTTGATCTTTATACCCACGGTGAGGAGTTTGTTGGTGAACTCAGTGTTGAGGTCGAAATATTGTCTGTTCTGCGAATAGTTGGGCACAACGTCCTTGGCTCGTGAGTCGGTGAACGAGAAGCGGCCGCGCATGTTTTCTCCACCAGCAGTGGCCGTAACGGTGTTGGTGTAGTTCACGCCAGTGCGATAGAAGTCTGTGATGTAATCTTTCTGAGGCGTGAGGGCATAGCTGCCATAATTGGTATCTCCATAAAGCACGTTGCGCCAATTCTCGACCATGGTACCGTCGAGCTTTTGACCCCAGCTCATCTTGGAGTTCATGTCATATTTACCAGCCGTGCCTTGGCTATACTCATTTTGATACTCGTAGGGTGAGTAAACCTTGGTGATGTCGAGTGTGCCGTTGTATTCGAGTCTCAGTGGTTGATTGTTCTTGCCTTTCTTTGTCGTTATGACGATGGCACCGTTTTGCGCGCGCGATCCATATAGTGCGGCGGCGTTGGCACCTTTAAGCACGGAAATGGTCTCGATGTCCTCAGGGTTTATTTCGGATGCGGAGCCGGAGTAGTCGAATCCACCCCATTGTGTTGCTTGCTCCACGCTATTGTCGCTAATGGGCAGTCCGTCAACGACCCATAATGGCTGGTTGTTGCCCGACAAGGAGTTTAGTCCGCGCATGACGATTCTGGTGGAACCTCCAAGACCCGTTCCTGACTGGGAAATCTGTACGCCGGCCACCTTGCCTTGCAGCATGTTGGCCACGCTGAAGTTCTTGTTCTCAGTGAGACCATCAGCCTTGACCTCCTGCATGGCGTAACCCAAGGCCTTTTTCTCACGCTTTATACCCAATGCCGTGACCACAACCTCGTTGAGCTCGTGGTCGGAAGGCTGCAAAACGACGCGAAGACCTGTGCCGTTCGCAGTCACGGTAGCAGTAGTGTAGCCCAGATATGAAATGTTGAGCTTTGCGCCCTTTGACACTTCAATGGAGAAGTTGCCGTTGGCGTTGGTGATGGTGCCATTCTTGGTCTCACCCTCAAAAACGCTGGCTCCTATTACGGGATCACCGTTTTCGTCGAGGACGATACCTTTCACGGTTAATTTAGCCTGTTCAATGGCCCTTGTTGCGTCTGTCGCGTTGGTCGCGTTGGTCGTGACGCTCGACAAACATAGTAGACCGATTGCGAGAACTGCGGAAGTTCTTCTGGTGCCTTTCAAAGGCTTTGGATTTGGTCTCATATTCATTGAATTTAAGTTAGGTAATACATATTTGAAGACATACCGGCTACCTTGAGCCGGTTCAATTTTTCCATACCTCCATATACATGATTTTGGTTAATTAATATTGTTAAGTCACAATGCAAAAGTATGTAAAGTTTTAATAACTAACAACGGTTTTGTAAAATAATTGCCAAAACTGCTGCAATTTTAACATTCAGTGGGTATTAACTCTCTATTTTGTTCCTTGTTAGGCTGTGATTTTCGTTTGATTTTTCAATATACATTATAATATGAGCATCTCAGGTTTTCCAATACATCTTCCTCTTTGTGAAAAAAGCAGTGAGCAGAAGGCACAGGCTGGTGATGACGACACCCTGTATAAAGCCAAGGAAAGGCGTGTCGCAGAAATTAGTCAACATTGGATAAACTTGACACAACTGTAGGATGGGGATGACGGCAAGACCATTGCTGACATAAGCCACCATTGGGTTGCGACCAACAAGCTCCAGAGGCTTACTCAGCCACTCGATATGGTAATGGTCGCATACGATGGTGAAGAAGAGCAAGGCGAAGAATGCCAATCCACAGGTGACAAAGAGATAGCTCAGGGTGACATCGTCTTTGCGTATGCCGCCCTCGTAAGCCTCGACAATAAGTCCCAAGACAAGCGTATAAGTGCCGCAAAGGAAGAGTTTCCGCCAATATCCCTTCTCGGAATTGCCATTTCTGAGCATCAACCAAAGAAGCGCAAGTATAAAAGCGGAGATAAGGATGTTTGCAAGCAGAGTGCGGCAATAAAGGGTTATGACGTTGGCGACGATAATTACAAGAGACAACACGGCTATTAGAGGAGCCCACTTGATGTTTCCTTTAGTTTGAGTTGTGGATTCTTTCCTCAGCCATTGAGTCATAAGGTCACCAGCAATTGTGCCAGGGATAATGATGAGCAAGTATTCCTGGTAAGCTATGTTGAATAGCCATGGCGCAAAGGAGAAGTCGCGCACGGCTTGTTGCCATGAGCCATCTGTTTTTGCCGACATGAAAAAAGCCATGAGCAAAGGTATGAGGGCGAGTCTGGCAATAGGTTTTTGGGGTGTAAGCAGATAGATGATGGTTCCTGTCAACGATACATTGGCGAGAATGAGAATGATGACATCCTCGTCTGTCAGCATAAACGGTTTGCCTTCGGCATACGGCTGAAACAGAATCAACGCAATGGCAGCAAGATATGCCAAGCTGTTCACGATGCGATTGCCCCATTTGTTGAGGTGGAACGGGTTGTGCATGAATACCATGAACATCAGGGCAAAGGCTGCGAAGGCCACAGCCTGGTTCATCCAGGGAGCAGGGTAGCCCAGCATGTAAGGATAGACGTGGATGACAAAGACTGCGAAGAACGTGAGTTTCATCCAGCGGATAGCGGTCTTTTTAAGTAGCATCCATTTGGCTACGCCTTTCTCCAATTGTCGCCCAATGGAAAGAGGTATGGCAGCTCCCATGCTGAACAGGAAGAACGGGAAGATGAGGTCAACCCATGTAATGCCGTAGATGTGTGGGTTGAAGACATGGGTTGGTGGCGGTTCTTGGGCGTGATACATCCATTCCGGCAGAATGCCAAATGCCTCTGTCGCCGCGAGAATCATGGTCATAATGGCATAGCCCCTCAGCGCGTCCAGCGAGTGGGCGCGCCGAGGGGCCATGTTCATGTTGTTAGGGGTGTTGTGGTTTGTCATTATCCTTCTTCACTTTTCGTTTTACCTTGTTTGGTCCAATACCGTTCTATGTCCTCCAACGACATTCCGGCAGTTTCTGGTATGCAACGCCACATAATGAGAATATAAGGTATGCACATCACCGCAAAGAGTATGAAAGTGCCGGTGGGTCTTAGGTTTTCGAGCATCCACGGGGTGAGTTGGCCTATGAGGTAAGTGCCTATCCATAAGGCAAAGCCAGCTATCGACATGGCCAGGCCGCGTACCCTGTTGGGGTACATCTCGGAGAGCAGGACGAAGACCACGGCGCTGATGCTCACGGCGCAGCAGAACACATAGAGCAGGAAGAACGTGAGCATGAACCACACGCCTAAGTTCCAACTCTCATGGAAGGAGAAGTAGACGGCAATCATGAGGAGGCAGAAAATCATGCCCGACACGCCATAGTAGATAAGCTTGTGCCTGCCAACCCTGTCGATGATGAATGTGGCGAGTACGGTAGTGAGCATATTTACGATGCCAACGAGTACTTGACAGAACAGCGGGTCGCTCATGCCAGCGTCCTTGAATATGGACGGCCCATAGTAGAGCACGGCGTTCACGCCCATAAACTGTCCCAGGATAGCTATGCACACACCGAGGATGACGGCTTTGAGAATGCCAGGCTGGAGCAAATGTCTCCACTCCGATTTTGTTTCTCCGGCGATGGTTGATTTCGTGTCGGCAACTTGTTTCTCTACGTCTTCCTTGTGGGTGTAAATTTTCCCGAAAATGTTGATGGCCTTGTAATCCTTGTTTTGCGTGATCAGCCAACGGGGGCTTTCCGGAATGATGAATAGAATTGCGAGGAAGAAAAGGGCCGGCAGCGCTTCCATGCCCAACATCCCTCTCCACACTTCGCCTACGAAGATGAGTTGCAACCAACTGTTGTCAAAATGGCCGGTATGGGAGAAATTGAGAAGCAGGTAGTTGACGACGTAAGCCGCAAGGAAGCCTATCGTGACGGCGAGTTGATAGAGCGATACGAGCTGGCCGCGGTAGCGCGTGATGGAAATCTCTGAGATATAGATTGGCGCAACCACGGAGATGATGCCTATGCCCAAACCACCTATGATGCGTGCCACGACAAGGGCGGGGAATGATGTGGCTATGGCGCACCAGATGGCCGAAATGGAGAACAGGGCGGCGGAAATGAACATTGTTGGCCTACGGCCGAGCCGGTCGCTCATGATGCCAGCCATGGCAACGCCACATATAGAACCGATGAGAGCACAACCTACATACCAACCCTGTTGCATTACGTCAAGATGGAATTGTGCCACCACGTCATCGATGGTGCCGGAGATGACAGCCGTGTCGTAGCCAAATAGCAGCCCGCCCAAGGCTGCTACTATGGCAAGGAAAAACACGTAACCTAATTTTACGGTCTTCATACGGGAACGTTTACTTAATGTTGAAATATTCCTTATAGCGGTCGTACAGGTGATGAGCCTGTATGTATGCCGACTGTGGACTAAGGAAATGGGAGAACTCGAATGTGATGGCCTTGTCGTAGCCGCAACGTTTGGCTGCCTCAAGCTTCATGCGCAGCTTGTCAAACTTGATAGGCAGAAAATGAATAGGCATGTCACGGTCAAACGTTTCGGCATTGGTCCAGCATTGCATCCCATACTTGTCGGCGAGTTTCTTGTTGACAGAGAAGAAGGCGTCGAGTTCATCATAGTCGATGTGTCCGTCTTGGAATGCACAGCAATCCACAACGTCGTGGATACCGTCAAATATCTCGTTCCATTCGCGTTCGTGTTCCTGTACGCTCACGGCCTGGTCGTTGGTCATTTTCCCTGTACCCATCACGGCTTTCTTGCCGTCGATCCATGGGGAGATGAACACTGGCAAGCCATTTGAAACGTCCTTGCAGTGCTTGCCCATGGTATGGAAGGCAGGAATGGCCCCTTTGGTCTGGCGTGAAATCTCAGTGCTGACATACCATCCCTTGAAACTCTTGTGGTGGCCGTAGCGTTTCCATACCTCGTCGATGACATATTTGTTGTCGTCGATTTCCCACGACATGTCACCGGTGTCCCAATAATGGCCGGAGTCGTATAAGCCGAAGTAGAACTTCATGTCGTATTTGTCGGCAAGGCGGAGGTACATGTCGATGAGATCGACAGACGGCATGTAGCAACCGTGCTTTTTCATCAAGTATTCTGATGGGTAAGTGATGAATTTCCTATAGCCGCATCTGATTACTATCACTGTGTCGATGCCTATCGCCTTCATGTGGCGGAAGTCTTGTTCCCATTCTTTCACGCCCCAGTTTTGGTGAGGGATGTCGTGGGAAATCTCATCGAGAAAAGTACCTGTGATTTGCAGGCCTTTTGCTTTCGGCACAATGAGCTCGCCTCCAACCCCCGTGCTGCTTACCGTGCCCTTGGTTTGACGTTGTTGGGCAATGGGGTTCTCTCCTTTAGCAAGTATAGGCGCGGCCATGGCCGCAGCCCCTGTGAGCAATGCTTCTTTTATGAAGTCTCTGCGATTAGTCATGTTGTTTAGTATTAGCTTATCGTTTTATTGTTTTCGTGTTAATAGAATCCAAAGACTATTCCACTCTGAAGTTGCTGATTTTGCTATTAAACTTCCCGGTCTTCTGTGTGGGGAAGTATAGCGCACGCTGATAGCGCATGCTTCGTTTGGGTTCGTAGCCTTCAACTTGCCAAGAATTGCCAGGCATGTGTTGCGCTTTGTCGTCAGGGTTCACCATGTAAAAGCGAACTTGCCCGAGCTTTTCAACCAACTTTCCATTTACGTAGAGGTTGGTGGATGTTGAAGTGTTTTCTATTGTTACGTCTACATGTCCCTCTTTAGGCAAAGAGTATTTGAAACAGTCGGTATATATTTCGCGCTTGAATCCCATTTTGCCATTGATGGGATCTGACAGGTAGAACACCGCATTGGGACTTGACGTCAAAATGGTGCCTTTCTGTTCGGGTTTACACTCTATGCTGAAAGAAATCTTATGTCCATATCCTATTTCGTCCTCTTGCAAGTTAAGTGCCTTGTCGGGGAGGAGTTCCGAGACGGCGATAGGAAGCTTGCTTACTTTCCCAAGCTCGTTTACCCCGGGAGCTTCCGCAAGTTCTTGACGTTTGCTTTCAAAGGTGGAGTAGGGCACGCTGGTGAGTTGCCCAGTCCAGCATTTTACGGCCATGGCCTGAAGCACGGGCAGAATACGGATATGCGCGTCGTGCACGGTGACACCGTTTCCGTACAGATCGTTCCACAGCGCGAACATGCCTCCTGCAATCTGAGGATCTTGCTCGGTGAGGGTAATGTCTCCGAATTTGGCAGGTGTCCAATTATTGTAGATGTTCTCATTGGGCAGAATGTCGTGATAATAATCGGCCAGAGGCACAGTGTAAACCCATACGTCAGGCATGCATATCATGTTCCAGCCCTCAGCTTTCATGTCAGCGGCTTTTGCCATGTAATCGGACCACATTCCCATGATGGCACCCTTAGGACTGACCGGAGTCTTGCCTGGAGCGAAATTCAATGCTCCCCACAATACTGGAGTCTTGCCATAATTTTTAATAAGGTCGAGATAATGGTTGGTATAGGAACGGAACTTTTCACGAAGCTCCTCCGTTGAGTTGTTATACTCGTCGGTGCCTATATTTACATATTTTCCCCTAAACACAGGATCCTTTCCGGAGAGGTATTCGTCAAAAAGCTTATCCATGAAGGTATATACCTCTGGATTGTCGATGTTGAAGTGATCCATGCCAAATTCCTTGGAACCTAAGCTTGGCTTATAATGCGTGAATGCCAAGACGTGGGCCGGAGAGTCTATCTCCGGTATTATGTTCACCCCAAGGCTCTCGGCGAATTTTTGCAGGTCGATGAACTCTGCTTTTGTGTAATGCCCGTCTTTTGACGCAAGCCCAGGGTATGTTTCGCTCTCAAGGCGGAAATCGCCAGGTGTCTTGCTCCAATCGTTACCGAAGTAGTATTTGAAAGCGTTGTCGTTGAGATGAATTTGCAGAGTATTCATCTTATAATAAGCCATTATTTTAATGAGGTTCTTCAAGTAGCTTATCGGAAAGAATTTACGGCCCACGTCGAGCATGAATCCTCTGATGCCATATTGAGGAACATCCAAAGCCTCACCGCATGGCAAGTCTTTTTGTCCTTGCAACATTTGGAGCACGGTTCGTGTGCCCCAGAAAGCACCTTCGGTAGATGCCGCGTTGATTTCACACTTTTTGCCTATTGACAAACGGTAGCCCTCCTTGCCCAACGACTTTTCTTGCTTCGTCGTGAGCACAATGTCACCGTCTTTTGCTTTGTTGGTTGTGATGGTCATGTCGCTGCCAAAGAGAAGCGAGTAGTCGCGTTTGAACTCTTGTGCAGTTTTCAAGAGCTTTTTGTTTGTTACTACAATTCTGCCCGAAAGTTTCATAGAGCCAGAGGCTCCGCTCCAGTGAGTCATTTCAGGGACTACAAACGGTTTCTCGTTTGTTTGTGCCATGGCAAAAGTTTGGAATAATACCATTGCCACAAAGATTAATACCTTTTTCATGTATCTTATGTTTAGGGTATATGGAAAATTATGTGATTAAGTTTCTTAAATTGGTTGCAATTTACAAATATTTTATTAACTAAGCAAGTTTTTTCGCATTATTTTTTCAAATATCGAAAAAATACCCCAAAAACATTTGTAAGTTTGAGAATTTTTGTTTTTCTTTGCCAAAAAATAGTCTAACCAATAATTTATTAACCGCTAAATTCGAAAGTCGATGGAACAACAGACAGTTAAAAAGCATTCTATGCTTGCAAAGGCTTTCACGGCTATGCTTGTGGCTTTTATGTGGATAACCCTACCTTCTGCCGCACAAAATGTTGTGAGAGGAATTGTGACTGACGCTGCTGGTGATTTCTTGCCAGGTGTTAGCGTTCAGGTGAGTGGCTCGACCAAAGTCGGTTCGGTCACGGATATCAATGGAGCCTATTCTATCAAGGCGAGCGGCAAGGACATCCTTGTTTTCTCTTATGTTGGAATGAAACAACAAAAAGTAAAGGTCGGTGGGCGAAACCTTGTGAATGTGACGATGCAAGAGGATGCTTCCACACTTACTGATGTTGTTGTAGTAGGTTATGGTAGCGTAAAGAAGCAGTCGCTTACAGGCGCGGTCTCAGCGATGCGAGGAGATGAACTTCTAAAAGGCCCTTCAACGAATATCTCAAGCGTTCTTGGTGGTAAGCTTCCAGGCTTGTCATCAGTCCAAGTGTCTGGTGAGCCTGGTGATGACCAGGCAAGCCTTCGTATTCGTGGCTCCCAGTATGCGCCACTTTACATAGTGGATGGCATGCCACGCTCAATCAACGATATTGATCCCAATGACATTGAAAGCGTTTCTGTTCTTAAAGACGGTTCCGCTGCTGCCGTGTACGGTCTCAATGCCGCAGGTGGTGTCATCATTGTCACTACAAAGAATGGACAGAAAGGCAAACCCAAAGTGAGCTATGACGGACAATATGGCATCTCGGTAAATGCCAATTTCCCCAAGTTCATGAATGGCCCAGAATATGCCTACTATTATAATATGGCTGACTATATGGACAAGTTGGCCAATGGCACCGTGAAGAATCGGGAAGAGTATACCCCGGTGTTTACAAAGGCTAATATTGAGGCAATGCTCAATGGTGACCCTACGGATGGATGGGACAATGTGGACTATATAGATAAGGTGTTTGGCACAGGCTCAAACATGAAGCACAATGTCTCACTGCAAGGAGGCAATGAGGATGTGAGCTATTATGTAGGTGCCGGATTCATGAATCAGAAGGGAAACATTGACAACTTCGACTATCGCCGTTACAATCTTCGTGCGAATATCACAGCTAAGGTTAGTCGCGACTGGACTATCAAGCTTGGAACCGTTGGCACGGTGACACGCAAGCACACTCCTGGTTATGCTTCGGGTGGCGCTGACGATGGAAGTGGCGGAAGTGGTGAAGTGGGTTGGCTTTCCATTGGCCATCAAGCCATTATGATGCGTCCTTATCTGCCTGAGACATGGAATGGTCAATACACCGCCACAATTCCCAATAATGCATCTGTGGCATATAGCCCCTTGGCAGGAATATACGATTCTGGTTATAAGAAAACAAGAGGCGCGGATATTAACACTAATCTCTCGATTGAATATGCCGCTCCGTGGCTACCTGGATTGAAACTGAAGGCTACGGGATCATACGACTATCTTTCATCGAAGAACAAGAATCTCAATACCCCTTACCAAACATATTCGAAGGATCTCTCGACGGGTAGCTTTGTCTTGCTTGAAGATCCTCGTGATGTGTCGTCGAACCTTAATCATGTTGCAGACGGCCAGTACACCACCGAGCAGTTGGTGGGGCAGTTCAGCATTGAGTTTGCCCGTAAGTTTGGCAAGCACAATGTAGACGCAATGTTGTTGGTTGAGGGTCGCGACTACAAGTCGAGCTCGATGGCTGCTTATGCTTATAAGGTTCCCTTTGCCGAGTTGCCGGAGATTAGTCTTGGTACAGCCACTAAAGAGAATCCCGTGAGTGGTTACAGTTCTCACTCTCGTACGGCAGGTTATGTCTTCCGTATGAAATACGACTATGCCGACACTTATCTTGCGGAGTTTAGCGGTCGTTATGACGGCTCATATAAGTTTAGTGGCAACGTGGCTGGCAAGCGCTGGGGATTTTTCCCGTCATTTTCAGCAGGCTGGCGTGTCTCCAATGAGACGTTTATGGAAAACACTCATTCGTGGTTGAGCGATTTTAAACTCCGCGCCTCTATAGGATTGCTCGGAAACGACAACGTGAGCGCATTCTCTTATCTTAGCACTTATTCATTTGGTGCCAACCGTGTGATAGGCGGCAACATTGTTAGTTCTCTTTATACTTCAGGCATTGCGAACCCAAATCTCAGTTGGGCAAAGACACGCTCAACAAATGCTGGTTTTGACGCAACATTGTGGGATGGCTTGTTGGGTCTGTCGTTTGACTGGTTCTACAACCTCAATTATGACATTCTCACCTACATGGGAGGAGACAAGGCGCCATCTATGGGGGGATACTATTCCACATATGAGAATTATAATCGGTACAGCAACTACGGTCTAGAGTGGACATTGTCGCATCGAAACAAATTCAACGTTGTCGGCAAACCGTTCCACTATTCAGCCAGCCTCAACATGACCTGGGCAACGAGCAAATGGCTTCGTTATCCTGATGATCCAAACACGCAATCGTGGAGAAAGGTTGTCGGCACTGATGTCGATGCCACTTATATTTGGATTGCTGAAGGACTTTACCGTTCAGAAGAAGAGATTACCAACTCGGCTTGGTATGGTACGCGCCCCAACCTTGGTGACATAAAATATAAGGACCTTAATGGTGACGGCGTCATTGACGAACAGGATAGAGGTCGTTTCGGCAGAAGCAATCGACCGAAGATCATGGCAGGCTTGAACCTCAGCGCAAACTGGAATGGATTCGACTTTAATGCTCAATTCACTGGCGGATTCAAGTTTGATGTCTCGCTGCTCGGTACCTATTATAACGGCTATGACGACAACACGGTTTGGAGTCAGACCTTTAAGGAAGGAGCCAATTCTCCTCTTTGGCTTGTCCAGAACTCTTACAGTGAAGAAAATACCGATGCCATGTATCCTCGCATTACGCTTAGTACGGTGTCGCATGGCGGCAACAACGGGTTGGCTTCAAGTTTTTGGAACAAAAAGGGTGATTACATTAGGCTAAAGACCATACAGTTAGGATATTCGTTGCCAAAGGCTTGGACACAGGCGATAGGCATTGAAACTATCCGTATATATGCCGAAGCCTCCAACTTGTTTACCATCGATAGTCTTCCTGCAGGAGTTGACCCAGAGTCTCCTCGTGTAAACAATGGTTACTATCCGCAACAACGCACCTTCATGGGAGGTATCAACATCACGTTCTAACTATTTATCTTTGCAATAATGAAAACGAAATATTTTATCACAGGTCTTCTTACGGCTGTCATGGGGTTGAGTTCTTGCAACAGCTTCCTGGACATAGACCCTACTGATCAGGCCAGTGACCGTTTGGTTTGGAGTAAGGCAAAATATGCTGAGCTGGCTGTCAACTATTTCTACGCAGACATCCCTAATCTTGGCAGCTTTAGTGATTATCAGTGCTTCGCCGGCTTGACGGAAGGACTTACCGATGAGTTTAAATATGGCAACATGAACTACAACTCGGAAAACTATATACCAAATGAGATTTCTTATGGTGGTTTAGTTCTTACGCCAAGCTACGTAGATGTCTACATGGGAGTATGGGGATCAACTTATGAGGAGATTCGTCGCGTGAACGAGGCTCTGGCTAAGTTGGGTAACAGTGACTTTGACGAAACTTCCAAAAAACAATATGAGGCTGAGCTCCGCTTTTTCCGTGGAATGTACTATTTCGAGTTGCTGAAACGTTATGGTCAAGCCATCATATATGATGAAGACCTTTCAAAGATCAATACCAACCACGCGTTGGACAAGGCAGAAGACTGTTGGAATTTTGTCTATCAAGACTTGTCTTTCGCAGGCGAGAATCTTTCCAAGACAACTGAAAACAATAATCGTTTGACGAGTGGCGCAGCATATGCGCTTATGTCGCGTGCCATGCTCTATTGTAAGAACTGGAAAGCCGTAAAAGAAGCCAGTGATGCTGTTATATCCCAAGGCTATAAGCTGACCGCTAATTATAGCGACGCTTTCAAAGCCAACAATAACACCGAGGCCATCTATATCTACTCTTATAGTGCCGACGCAAGTGTCACCCATAATTTTGACGGGTATTACGCGCCAGGTGGTGACCACAAAAAAGCGGGAATGACAATGTATGGCGGCTATGGCACTCCAACGCAAGACATGGTGGAAGAATATGAAAACGCTGACGGGTCAAAGGTGGACTGGAGTCCTTGGCACACAGAGGATGGCACCTATGACAATCCTCCTTATGATGAACTCGAACCTCGTTTCCATGCCACGATTCTTTATAATGGCGCATCTTGGCGTAAGCGTTCTATCGAACCATATGTTGATGGCATAGATGGATGGGCTAAATGGAAAACCGACGCTACGACCGAGGGTAGAACAACAACTGGTTATTATCTGAGAAAACTTGTTGACGAAGACCACGACTTCAGTATCACGCAAAACTCGACCCAACCTTTTGTAGCATTCAGGTTGGCAGAAGTGCTGCTCAATGCTGCGGAGGCTTGCCACAATCTGGGCGACGACACCAAGGCCGTCAGTCTTATCAATGAGGTGCGCGCTCGTGTGGGTTTGCCCAAAATAAAGTCCTACAGTGATGAGGCTCTTCGTCATGAGCGCAAGGTGGAACTTGCCTTTGAGGGACTCTATTACTGGGATATGCGTAGATGGGGCTTGTCTACAACTGCTTTTACAGGTATAAGGCGTCATGGCCTGAAAATAGAGAAGATGGGAGAAAATGTTTATAGATACTCTTATGTTGACGTTGACGATGAGGATCTCAATTATCCCACAAAGATGAATCGTCTGCCTATACCCGAAAAAGAATTAAACAACAACAAGGATATTGAGCAGTTTGCAGAGTGGAAGTAATAACATTTAACGATTATTCATTATGAAGACTAACATATTTTATACGGGGCTTTTGTTTTGTCTTGCTCTTTCATTCGCCGGTTGTGCGGAAGAAGAGAGAGTAGAGCCTACCGCAAACCGTGAAGGCATCACGAGCCTGTCGGCCTATTTCACAAGTGGCACCTATACCGACAAGCTTGCCGCGCAGCTTGCGACAGGAAACGAGGAGACGACCGACTATGTAATACCAATACCTTATTATTTCCCCGAGGAAAGCGACTATGTGCCTTCCGAGGATATGAAGGCGATGAAGGTGACAGCGAAGTTGGAGAACAACTGTTTCCTTTCTCCGGGTTTAGGAGTACTCGACCTTACGAAGAAGAACACATTCGTTTACACAGACCCTTATGGGAAACAGCGTCAGATAACGATTTCCGGGTCGCTCACCCATCTGAACAAATGTGCCATAAAAAGCTTCATGGCAAAGCCTGGAGATCTTAATGGTGTGATAGACGATGATGCCAAGACAATATCTCTTGTGACGGCAAACGACCTTTCACAGATGACGGCAGATGTGATCCTTGATCCTCATGCAACTATTGCGCCGGATCCATCTGTGCCTCACGACTTCAATTCTCCTTTCAAGTTTACGGTTACTGCTGACAATGGTGTTGACAAGACCGAATATACCGTCGTTAAGCAAATTCCACCGAAGATAGACAATGGCTATCGTAAGGACAGCGAGAAGGAATTGTTTGTCAACGACATGACTACGCTTGGTGTGTCAGACCCCAACTCCATACACCCCACATTGGCTTGCATAGGCAACTATGTGGTTCTTAACCTCGGCGATGGCTCTTCGCCTCAATACTTCAGAAAGGCGACAGGCTCAAAGGTTGGCACTGTTAATCTTGGTGATGCCAAAGCTTCTGGGGCCATAACAAGCGACAACGCAGGCAATATGCTTATCTGTAATTTTGCGGAAAGCGGACAGACGCTGAACATTTATAAGACTAATGATGTTGAGAAAACTCCTGTCAAGTTGATTTCTTACAACAACCAACTTGGTGTGGGTATTGGAGCTCGCTTACACGTACAAGGCGATTTGAACGGCAATGCCATAATCACCGCTACCCCTTACAATTGCACCAATGCAATACGTTGGATTGTAAAGGATGGCAAGGTAGGTGAAGCTGAGAATCTTCTGATGTCATTGGCTTCTTCATGGGGTAGCCAAGATGACGCTGCCAAAATATGCGCTGTCGACGATGAAGGCAGA
The DNA here is from genome assembly GCA_963599465.1 of Oscillospiraceae bacterium. Classification (GTDB taxonomy): domain Bacteria; phylum Bacteroidota; class Bacteroidia; order Bacteroidales; family Bacteroidaceae; genus Prevotella. The sequence goes on from CAVBXD010000002.1 coordinate 32,076, forward strand.
CTTGGCTCTATAGTTGACTATTATCAGGGTGGTACTTGCCAGATGTACTATCTTTCCAACTGGCAGTCTCCGTCAAACCTCGTGCGGGATACAGGTGGAGCAGCTTGGGGCTATAACACTGGTGCCATAGACACTCGTCCGTTCAACAATGCCCGATATATAGCTTTGTTTGAGATGGGCTATTGGCCAGATTGGGGATTGACTGGTCACGTTTATCTCTATGATGCAAGTAATCCTGCTTCAGTGACAGGCACAATTGATAGCAGTCCAGCTTTGAAGTACGTTTACGAGATTCCTGACAAGTATGGCTCTGTTGGTTATGCCTCAGGCGGACGTTTTGCCGATGTCTTGGTTACACCTTCAGAAGATGGCTACTTCCTCTATGTGTTCTATGCTTCTAACACTCATCTGTCGTTTGGCGGCATACAAATGGATTGCATAAAGAAGTAATGTTTAGAGTTCTAATTTGACAATATGGTTGGTATAATCAACCATATTGTCAATGAAATAACGTAATAAAGATATTATGAAGCGATTATCGTTCACGTTTTTATTCTTGACCCTTGCCTCTGTGCTTGGTGTGTTTTCTGCATGTAGCACGGAAGACCATGAGGATGTCTTGAACAAATGGACATGGGATGGCAATGATGACGAAACACCTGATGTAGCTAAGCGGCGTTATGTGTGGATTGATGCGGCAGCTAATTTTCCTCGCTTTGCCAATAGTAAGGAAAACATAGAAGAAGACCTTACCAAAGTTAAAGACGCTGGTTTCACCGACATTGTTGTAGACGTGCGTCCGACAATGGGTGATGTCTTGTTTAAGAGTTCCCATTGCCAGGAGGTTTCCAAGCTCGATTATTGGACAGATAATGGAGAATATAAGTTCTATGAGCGCACTGCCTCTTGGGATTATTTGCAGGCCTTCATAGATATAGCCCATAAACTTGGTTTAAAGGTTACGGCGAGCATGAACACTTTCGCTGGTGGCAACCTTTACGCTTATGGCCTTGGAGAGCAGGGTATGGTGTTTCGTGATGAGGCAAAGAGAGATTGGGTCACGGTTTTGAATACAGCTAATGGACCCAAGAATGAGATGGATTTCACGACGACCGATCCATCTGATGCCGATTATTATGGCACGAAGTTTCTCAACCCTGTCAATCAGGAGGTGCAAGATTATGTCATAGACCTAATATCCGATTTAGCCAAATACGATGTAGACGGCATTTGTCTTGATCGTTGTCGTTTTGACAATCTCTTGTCTGATGTCTCTGAGTATACTCAACAGAAATTCAAGGAATATCTTGGTGTTAACGATATTGATTTCTATACGGATGTCGTTAAACCAGGCACTTCGACAGTAAGTGGAGGCGTAAGCACTAAGTATTTCAAGGATTGGTTGTCGTTTAGGGCAAAGACCATATGCGAGTTTGTTAAACGTGCATCCGACGCTGTTCATTCCGTTAACAAGGATATAGAGTTTTGTACTTATGTTGGCGCATGGTATTCTTCATATTCGCCGGAAAGTGGTGTCAATTGGGCAAGCGGTAAATACGATCCGTCAACAGTATACAATTGGGCAAACAGTGATTATAAGAAATATAGTTATCTTTCTTCGCTCGATCGCATTTTCATTGGTTGCTATGCCGGTACTGATGCCATATATGGTGATGGTGAATGGACTATGCAAGGCTTTGCCAAGCAGGGCATGAAGTTGATTAATGGTGACGTGCCTTGTGTTGGCGGTCCGGATGTTGGCAATTCAACAGGTTTCACCCAAGGCGGTCAAGATGCTGCCGTGACGAAGAGTGTGGACGCGATAATCAATGATGCCGATGGTTACTTTGTCTTCGACTTGTGCCACGTAAGGCAGTATAACTATTGGAACGCGTTGAAGACCGGTATCAACAATTATTTGGAAACCCTTAAAAAATGTAGTTTATGATAGATAAGAAAGAGTACATTAGTAAATGGGCCGACTGTTACAAGCGCGACCTCACAGAGAACATCATGCCATTTTGGATGGAGCATGGTTGGGACCGTAAACATGGTGGTGTTTATACATGCGTTGATCGGGATGGCTCTTTAATGGACACTACGAAGAGCGTTTGGTTTCAGGGGCGTTTTGCCTTTGTTTGCGCATTCGCTTATAATAATGTTGAGCATAATCAGGAATGGCTTGACGCTGCAAAGAGCACGATCGACTTCTTTGAGAAGTATTGTTTCGACAAGGATGGCCATATGTATTTCTCTGTAACAGAGGATGGCCGCCCATTGCGCAAGCGCCGTTATGTATTCAGCGAGACCTTTGCGGCGATAGCCTTGTCGGAGTACGCCATAGCCACTGGAGACAAGAGTTGTGCAGAAAGGGCACTGAAGATTTTCCAAGATGCCCAACGTTTCCTCAGCACGCCTGGATTCCTTGAGCCGAAGTTTGAACCTTCTGTAAAACTTCAGAGCCATAGCATCGTCATGATTCTGATTAATGTTGGCTCACGTCTCCGTGCTGTCATTGATTCTCCTGTGCTTACGGAGCAGATCGACGAGAGCATAGACCAACTTCGTCGCTATTTCATGCATCCTGAGTTTAAGGCTCTTCTTGAGAACGTCGGTCCCAATGGTGAGTTTGTTGATACCAATGCGACTCGTGTCATTAATCCTGGACATTGCATAGAGACAGCTTGGTTCTTGATGGAGGAAGCCCGCTATCGCAATTGGGACAAGCAATTGCTTGAGACGGCCTTGACAATCTTCAACTGGTCTTGGGACTGGGGATGGGACAAGGAGTATGGTGGCATCATCAACTTCCGCGACTGCAAGAATCTGCCGGCGCAGGACTATTCCCAGGACATGAAGTTCTGGTGGCCACAGTGCGAGACTATTATCGCATCGCTCTATGCCTACCTTGGCACCGGTGACGACGAATATCTTTATCGCCATCGCCAGATTAGCGAATGGACCTATGCTCATTTCCCTGACAAAGATTTTGGTGAATGGTATGGTTATCTGCATCGTGACGGCACGGTGGCGCAACCCGCAAAAGGCAATCTCTTCAAGGGGCCTTTCCACATTCCAAGAATGATGATAAAATGTTTCTCTCTTTGCAATGACATTCTCAAGGCATGAATGCGTTTGCGTTTTGACATCATATTACTCTAAGCGAAAATGAAAAGACTTTTTTTTGCGTGTATGTTGTTCTTGTCTCTCCATGCCTCGGCTCAGGACTTGCGCTTCAGCAAGAATGGAGAGTTCAAGATAGTGCAATTCACAGACATTCATTATAATGGTTCAGCCCAGTCGAAAGTGGCATTGAGTGTTGTTGACAGTGTCCTTCAACACGAGCGACCCGACTTGGTCGTGCTTACTGGCGACGTGCTCTGGGGGAAGCCTGGCAAGGAAAACTTGCTTTCCGTGTTGGGTCGCATCTCTAAATATAATGTGCCTTTTGTTTACGAGTTCGGAAACCACGACAGCGAAACCACAGGATTAAGCAACCGTGAGCTTTATAATATTGCACGTACGGTGAAAAACAACATCTTGCCCGATCTGTCGGGTCAGAAAGAGCTCGACTATACCCTTCGCGTCAAGTCTCACGATGGCAGAAAGACCGCTGCTGTTCTTTATTGTATGGATTCTCATTCCTATCCTCAGGATTTCCCAAAAGACAAGAGCCGTGGCACTTATGCGTGGCTCACCCTTGATCAGGTGGAATGGTACCGTCAGCAGAGCAGTGCATTCACAAAGGAGAATGGGAATGCCCCTTATCCGGCCTTGGCTTTCTTCCATATACCCGTACCCGAATATCACGATGCGGTGAGAGACGAAAACGCTATCTTGATAGGTACACGCCGCGAGTCGGCATGCTCGCCAATCTTCAACAGTGGCATGTTTACGGCGATGATGGAATGTGGCGACGTGATGGGCATCTTCTGTGGCCATGATCACGACAACGACTATTCCGTCATGTGGCATAACGTGCTCTTGGCCTATGGACGCTACTCAGGTGGCAATACGGTTTACAATCATCTGCCTTGTGGCGCGCGTATAATCGTGTTAAAGGAGGGTGAGCGTAGATTCGATACCTACATTCGTGAGCGCAAGGGCAAACTGCTCAACGAAACTACTTATCCCGACAGCTATGTGTCGGACGATTGGGAAAAGCGTCCTCTGGAGAATTAGCGTTTTGTAATCTTTTGCCCCACAGCGGTTGGGCAAAGCATAATATAATTCATCCGATAAGGCAACGTTGGCGACGTTCCTTATCGGATGAATTGTTTTTTGTCTATCAAAGAGTGCTGATGCACACACTGTTTAGTTGTCCTTCAACGTCAACCTGATTGGGTCATCGTATTGGTTTTGAAGTTTGTGGAGCTCGTCTTTCAGCTTTATTGTCAACTTCTCAGTGCCTTTCTCGCCATAGATATTGTGCATCTGCTCAGGATCTTTCTTCAGGTCGTAAAGCTCCCAAGTGTTCACGTCGTCATAGAAATGTATGAGGCTATAGCGGCTTGTACGTACGCCATAGTGCTTGCATACGGAATGTTCGGCGGGATACTCATAATAGTGGTAGTAAAGTGACTTGCGCCAGTTCTTCACCTTCTTGCCTTCGAGCAGTTTCAGGAACGATTCGCCCTGAATGTCTGTCGGAATCTTGACGCCAGCCAAGTCGAGTATCGTAGGAGCGTAGTCGATGTTCTGCACCATCTCGTCCACGTCGCCGTGTTTGCCACCGGGGAGGTAAACAAGCAAAGGCGTGCGGAACGACTCTTCATACATGAATCTCTTGTCAAACCATCCGTGCTCGCCCATGTAGAAGCCTTGGTCGGAGGTATAGACAATCATCGTGTTGTCGAGCAGGTCGTTTTCCTTGAGATAGTTTATTACCCTGCCTATATTCCTGTCGATGGAGTGTATCACGCGCATGTAGTCGTGCATGTAGCGCTGGTATTTCCATTCGGCAAGAGCCTTGCCTGTGAGACCGGCTTCCTTGAACTTCTTTATTATCGGGTCGTAGTGGGCGTCCCACTGGGCACGCTGCGAGTCGGTCATGCGCTTGTAGTTCATGCGCCCCATCTCCTCGAGTTCTGGGTCAGAGTGTATCTCGTTCTCCTTGTCGGCCATCTTCAAGTCGTAGACCACGTCCATGTTCTTGGCTATGTTCATCTCTTGCTTCTGTGCCGCAAGGCGTCCCTCATAGTCGTCGTAGAAGTTGTCGGGCAGAGGGTATACCTTGTCATTATACAGGTCGAGGTCGCACGTGTCGGGACTCCACACACGATGTGGTGCCTTATGGTGGAGCAGCAGGCAGAAAGGCTTCGACTTGTCGCGTTTGTTGCTCAGCCAGTCTAAGGCAAGGTCGGTGACAACGTTTGTCACATAGCCCTGACGACGCACCTGCTTGCCGTTGCAGATGAAGTCGGGGTTGTAGTAGTCGCCTTGCCCTATAAGGATGTCCCAATAGTTGAATCCGGTGGGTGCGCTGGTCAGGTGCCATTTGCCTATCATGGCAGTCTGGTAGCCTGCCTTTTGCAGCAACTTAGGATAAGTCTGTTGGCTGCCGTCAAACGTCTTGGTGTTGTCGGTGAATCCGTTGGCATGGCTATGCTTTCCGGTAAGCATGCACGCACGCGACGGGCCGCTGAGCGAGTTGGCCACAAAACTGTTGGTAAACCTCACGCCGTGATTTGCTATCCAGTCGATATTTGGAGTCTCAACGAAACGGTTGTCGTAAGCGCTTATTGTCTGATATGAGTGGTCATCACTCATGATGTAGACAATGTTCATTGGTTTGTTGGCAGACTGGGCGAGCGCCTGGGCCGTATAGCCCAAGGCGACAGCGCCAGTTGCCATGATTTTCTGAAAGTCAAACTTCATGGCAGTTTGTTTTTTCTTGTCTGTTTATTCCCATCCGGGGTTTTGTTTCCACATGTTGTTGGTCAGCGACAACATACGCGGTTGTATAGGCAGGAGATAGTCGCGATCTACACGGAATCCCCATCCGTCGCCCACCGTCTTTGGGTCGATAGGCAATACATACCTGTAAGTGTCGGTTGGTGAACCAGACAAATAAAGGTTGTTGCCTGAGGCTTGGTCGTAGACAAGCTTGCCTTCATACTGAGCGTGATTCTCAAGGTTGCTTCCTTTGAACAGTGCGCCTTCAGCGTGTTTGCCCACTATAAGCTCGTCGGCAGCCGCCCAACGCAAGATGTCGATGAGTCGCTTGCCCTCGGCAGCCTGCTCAATGCGGCGCTCACGGCGTACGGCTTGGATATACTTGTTTAACCCGTGGAAAGGATATGAGGCATCGGTGTTATACTCACGGTCGAAATCCATCGCTGGCATGCCAACCCTGTCGCGCAAAGGCTTCAGCACTTCCACAATCTTGGATGCGTTGGCTGGCCCGTCAAGCTCGGCAAGGGCTTCGGCGTAGTTGAGCAAAATGTCGGCATATCGGCACTGTATGCCAGGTGTGGCACCGCGATATTCCGCATCGAGGCTTCCCGTGTAGTCAATCTGCACATGCTTCAAAAGCGAATATCCAGTCTCGTTCTTGTTGTAGCTCGAACCCGTCAATGGCGGAACAACGTAGGGTCCCATGTCGGGACGCAATGTCTGGCCAGGCATACATACGGTCTGCGAAAGTCGAGGGTCGCGCACCGTGGGTTTCAACTCGTCGCCAAACACTTTCTTGGCCTGAAGCACCTGGTCGCCGGTGAACGGTTTGCCGTCTATGGTGAGATAGTCATCGACAAGCGACGCTGTCACTCCTGCGCTGCCACCGCCCTGGTTGAGGTAACGGTCTACATTGTTGCCCACGTTGGTACCGTCGTAATGCTTGAACCATAGTACCTCAGAATTTCCGCTCAGGTCTTCGGTCTGAAACAGTTGGCGATAGTCGTTGAGTGGGTTCCCGGTGGAATAGATGTGCCAAACGCCACGGTCTACAATGTCCTTGCATGCGTTGACGCATGTGTTTAGATACGTCTTGATCTTGTCGTCGGTGATGGTCTTGTCGTAGAAGGCATCGTTCTTTGCCTTGTGGTATTTCTCCCATGTTGCCTCAAAAAGTGCCACTTCAGCTTTGAGCGCGCGTGCCACATCCTTGTGTATGCGCATTGTCGCGCTGTTGTTCTGTGTCTGCAAGTTTTCTATGGCATTGTCGAGGTCTGCCAATATGTGGTCGGCGATGACGGTGCGGTTTTCTCTTGGCAGATACATGGCTTCAGCATTAGGGTCGAGAGGCTTCTCTACCCAAGTCAGTTCGCCGTAGTTCTTGAACAACTGGAAATAATACCATGCCCTGAAGTAGTATCCCTCGCCCACACACTGCTTGTAGCTGGCAGTGCCTTTCTCGTCGCAGTTGTCAAGGTTGTTGAGAAAGAAGTTAACGTTTCTTATATACGTGTAGTTGGTGAGCTTTGAGGCGTTGCTCAAGGCAAGTGCACCATTGAGGCGTGTGTTCACCGTCGATCCCGACATGTTGTCGCTCGCCAAGTCGCCACTGGCTATGAAGCTGGCGTTCCAGTCGAATCCCTGTGCGTATACGCCTGTCTCATAGAACTGGTCGAGATAGCTGCTCATCTCGCCTATTGTCGAGAAGGCACCAACAGTGGAAATCACTCCTTCGGGCGATTTGTTCAGGTCGTAGCATCCTGTGAGGCAGAACACCGACGCGAGTCCAATCGTTATATTTCTTATATTCATAATATTCACGTTGTTATAGGTTGTTTGTATTTACTTTCACTCGCTTAGAAACTTACCGACAGTCCTATCGAATAAACCTTGTTTATAGGATACTGCTTTCCGCCCTCGGCATTGTAGCTGTTTTCCGCGAATATCACTTCCGGGTCGAACATGCCCATGAGGTTTGTTATCGTAAACAGGTTCTCGCCCGACACAAACACGCGCACCTGCTCCAGTCCGGCTTTGCGGATGATGTTCTTCGGCAGGTCGTAGCTTATGGTGAGGTTCTTCAGGCGGCAATAAGCGGCACTCTGCAGATACTGGTCGGTAGCGTGTGCCGATGTCTTGGCGTTGTATTGGCCTACGCCGCCAGCCGTATTGATGTAAGGTTTCGGATAGTAGGCGTCTTTGTTGCTCTCGCTCCAATAGTCAAGATGCTCCTTGAACACCGTCACTTGGGCATAAGAGCTGCTGCCCCAGAAGTACACGTTGCCGGTAGGATCCCAATCACGTTTGCCCACTCCTTGGAATATGAAGCTCATGCCGAGTCCTTTCCAGTTGATTCCGCCATTGATGGTGTACTGGTAGCGTGGCGTCGTGTTGCCGATGATGGTCATGTCGCCCATGTCGCCGAGCTTGTTGCTGCCGTTGTTCACCTTGTTGTCGCCATTGAGGTCGCGGAAGGCAATGTCGCCCGGAGTCCATTTTTGTTTCGTGAAGAAGCTGTTGTCGTGTGTATTGTTATATTCGTCGGCCTGCTCCTGCGTCTGGATGATGCCGTCTGTGCGATAACCCCATATCTCGCCCACTTTCTTGCCTGTATACCAGTTGCTCGAAGGACTTGTGCCAGTGGGGTTCTCATATGATGTTACCTCTGCGGTAGCGTCGGAGATGGATCCGCCGATGTTGTAGCTGATGTCTTTTCCTATCTTTCCACGATAAATGAGAGACAACTCCCAACCACGGTTGCGCAGCTCCGCGTTGTTGGTTTGCGGGGCAGTGGCGCCGAAGAAGTCGGGGAAGTCGACGCTTGGTCCCAGCATGTCCTTGGTGTCGCGCTGGAAAATGTCGAAACTACCCGACAGCTTGCCGTCGAAGAATCCGAAGTCGATACCGAGGTTCTTGCTGTCTACCTTCTCCCATGTCGTTGAAGGATTCACCACGCCGGGGGCGGTGAGATAAGTATGGCGACCGTCGGAGAAGATGTAGCTGCCAAGACTGCTACTCAGGTTCATTGTAGAAGCGAACGTGTAGAGTGCGGCTCCTGCCTGGTTGCCAAGTCGTCCTATTGACGCGCGCACCTTGAATTGTGACATTATGCGGCGTGCTTCCTCCATGAACGGCTCTTCCGTGAGATTCCATCCTACCGACACAGAAGGGAAGAAGCCCCAACGGTGGTCTTTGGCAAAACGCGAAGAACCGTCGTAACGTCCGTTCAACTCAAGCAGGTAGCGGCTCTTGTAGTCGTAGTTCAAGCGTGCGAAGAAACTGCGTGTTGCCCATGAGTTGCGCGTGTCGGTAACGGTCTTGTCGCCACTGCCCATGCCAACGTTAGGATTCTTGGTAGAGTAGAGACCGGTGATTACATTGCGCAAGTATTCATACTTGTTGTTTTCCTCCTGATAACCAGCCATGACGGTGAAGTTGTGCTCCTGGTTTAGTGAGAAGTTATAGCTGCCATAGAGGTTTATCGTTTGGTAATGCCTGCTTTGGTTGTAGCGGGTATACTTGCCGTCGGCAGTGACACCGAGCTCAGAGCGCACGCCCTTGGATGTCGATACGCCATCGGCTCCGTAAATCATAGGAGCCACGTTGAGTGCCGAGTAGTGGGTGTCCACGATCTTGTAGGTATAGTCCATGTAGATATTGAACCCCTTGAACGGGTTTATCTCGAAGCCGCCGGTCATGTTGATGAAGTCGCGCTTGGTCTTGGTGTATGTGCCGCTCTGCAGGTATGGAATCATGGAGAGCTCCGTGAAATGTCCGTTGGGGTCAACCGCCGACACCGTTGGACGGAAACGTGCGAGCGAATGGAAGAAACCGTCGCTCAAGCCACCGTCGCCAAAAGGCGTGTTTTGGTTTGAATGGGCAAATTTCAATCCTGTCTTGAGCTTAAGCCATGGGGTAATCTGTGATGTGAGGTTCGTCGATACGTTTATTCGCTCGAAGTTGATGTCGGCATAGCGCAGCAGTCCGTCCTCCTTGTAATAGCCAGACGACACGTAATATTGGGCAGCCTTGCCGCCACCGCTCACGCTGAGATTATGACGCTGCTTGATGGCCGCGTCCTTGTAGTGAAGCTTGAAATAGTCAACGTTGCCAATGCCGCTTTCCGAGTTCTCGAAAGCAGGGTTCATGCTCGCCGTTGACGACAGTTCTTGCCATGGGTCAACGCTGCCAGGGTCGTTTATGTATTGGCGCAACAGATCCATCTTCTCTTGGCTGTAAAGTCGCGAAGAGTTTGCGTTGGTGCAGCCTGCGTTCCAAAATTCGGCAAAGTCGAGCGAGTTTACCATGTCGGGCAATACGGTTGGCGAGTTCCAGCCCACGCTGCCTTGGTAGTTGATGCGTGCCTTGCCTTCCTTGCCACGCTTCGTAGTGACGAGAATCACACCGTATGCGGCTCGGGCTCCATATATGGCGCAAGCAGCGGCATCTTTCAATACGGAGATGTTTTCAATGTCGTTGGGGTTGACGTCGGAGAGATCCATCTCTATGCCGTCGACAAGCACATAAGGATGGCCAGTGCCAGAGAGGTTGCCTTGTCCGCGAAGTGTCAGTGTGCCCGATGAGCCTGGGCGACCAGAACTCTCGTTTGACACGAGCAATCCGGGAACGAGTCCTTGCAAGCTCTGCGTGGCGTCGGTCACGGGACGTGTGGCAATCTCGTTTCCGCTTACCGATGACACGGCACCCGTGAGGTCGGCCTTCTTTTGCGTGCCGTAGCCCACAACAACTACCTCGCTGAGGTTTTGGGCGTTTTCCTGTAGATGTATGGTTGTCTGCCCGCCACGGGTCTTCACCTCTTGAGGTATGAATCCTATGTATGAAACGCTCAAGACAGGAGTCTCCTTTGAGGCACTTATAGTGAAGTTGCCGTCGATGTCTGTCACGGCACCATTTTTCGTGCCTTGCTCCATTATTGTTGCGCCGATGATAGGCTCGCCGTTTTTGTCGACAACCTTGCCTGTGACCTTATATGTTCCGTTGGCTGCCTTCACCGCTTTGCTTGGTGTTGACGTGGCTTCCGCCTTAACAATGATGATATGGTGGTCTACAATCTTGTAGCTTAGGTTCTGTCCGCGGAGAATGGTATTGAGAAGTGTGGAAAGGGTAGGGGTGCTTGAACCTACGGTTATCACCTTCTTCGGGTTTATGGTGTTTTGCGAAAAGTCGACAGACATGTTGGTCTGTGCCTCAATGTCTTTTATAAGGTTTTCCACGGTAGCCTTGGTTTTCGTCAGGCGAATGGTTTGGTTCTGTCCATACGTGGCAACCGACATCGACAGGCAGAGGGCGAGCGTGCACGCCGTTCTTCTGTCGATAAGGCTCTTCATAGTCTTGTTTATCTTCATGTTGTCAATTTATTGTAGGCAGCATGGTGGTTTCATGTCTGAACCCCTGCTGTCTAAAGTTTAATAAATCTGGTTGGTAATAATCTCAATAATCTTGAGCGTTTGTTGGTCAAAGGGAATGTTGTCTTGTCTTTGTCTGTTTTTTATTTGCCTCCTTTCTTTGCGTAAAGGGTTATTATGTCTTGTTGTTTCTTGTAAGATATGTTGCCCGACACTACGGTCAAGACTGCCAACACATTGTCTATCGACTCCTCGTGTCTGAATTTAATAGTGTAGCGTTTCTTCATGTCCACGGGACCCGCAACCGAGAATTTTACACTGTATTTCCGTTCCAGGTCTGCAAGTATCTCATCGAGTGGACGCGACTTGAAGTTCAACTCGCCCTTTGTCCACGCACTGGCTGCAACGGCGTCAATGCGGCTTTTGGTCATGTTGCCATCGCGACGGTCGTAGACGAGTTGCTCGTTGGGGTATAGCAACATCGTGTGACGACTGTCATACACCTTCACGAGGCCTTCCTCAAGGGTGACGGTCACGCAGGGGCTGCCACTGTATGATTTCACGCTGAAGTGTGTGCCAAGCACTTTCACATTAAGGTTGCCAACGTGCACAATAAACGGGCGCTTCTTGTCTTTGGTCACTTCAAAGCGAGCCTCGCCATTCACGAACACGCCGCGTTCTGGCGAGTCAGGGTTAAAAAGCCTGGGGTAAACGATCGAACTCCCTGCGTTTACCGTGACCTTGGTGTTGTCTGACAGGCGCAAGCTGTCAAGCGAACCGTCCGCTACACACAGTTCTGCCATTTCGCTGTAAAGCTTGCTGTTGCGTGACATATATAGATATGTCAGGTAGGCGGAGATTATGGGCAATGCCAGCAATGCGGCATATCTCATGGCATTTAATGCCATGCGGCGAATCTTGCTGCGGCGGTCGTGCTTCCTGCGATTAGCCCGAAACACGCCCAAGGCAGCCTGTACATTGTCCTTGTCCATGTCGTTTGACGTGTTAATCCATAGTTTATGGAACGCGCCGCCCGAACAAGACCGCTTGTCTGTTATGTCATTATTTATGTTATCGAAATTCATAAAATTTGGCTTGCTATATAAAAGAGTGTAAAAATAATGGTTTTACACGTATTTCAAACCTGTTAATAAAGGTTAAGCCGATAATGCCTTTATAAACAAAGAAGGATCGTCAAAGAGATAACAAAACGAACAGAGGTAATATTTTCCTTAATTCGGCTAAGGCTGCAGAGATATGCGTTTCTACTGTACGCTTGCTTATGCCAAGCCGTTTTGCAATCTCAGCGTTTGTCAAGCCTTCCTCGCGACTCATCAAGAACACACGGCGACGTTGCTCCGGCATCTGCTCAATCTCATGCATGACAATCTGCCTGAACTCTTCGTAGCACATGTTTACCTCGGCAGTGGAATTTTCGGGAATCTGACAATAAGCCACTTCTTCATTAGTGAACCTCAGCGACTGACGAATGTATTTCATTGCCAAATTGCGTGCCGCGACAAACAAATAATTGTCAATGTTGACGATACTCCCGAAGCGTTGGTGGTTGACCCATAAGTCGAGAAACAGTTCTTGCACGATGTTTTCAGCCTCTTGCTCGTTGTTGCAAAAACTCATGACATAACGCAATATGCGTGGATAATAATTCACAAAAAGGGTGTCAAAAGCTTTCTCGTTGCCTTCCGAAAGCTCTAAACAACCAATAGTGTCATTTGTAAATTTATCCATACCTACAGTTTATGCTTCAAAATCTATTGAATAATGCAAAAGTAGTAAAAAATAGATTAACAAATCAAATAAAGCGTAAAAATAATTTGAAAGAACAAGAAAATTGAACACAGTCAATGGACATTAGTTTTAAAAAGCGCAATCCCATTCTCTTCTCCTTTTTAAGGGAGCATGAGAATGGGATTGATATGAAAACCTTAACTGTTAATGTTTATAGGAAACCGCTGTTCCCTTACATCTACTTTGTGTTTATGTTACGGTCTGTATTGCACGAAGGCCTCCATTGCCTCATAGCAAGCCAAGCCGAGATCATCGTACAGTTTTGCGGTGCCACGGTTGCGGTCTTCCGCGCGTTGCCAGAACAGGCGCTCGTCGTTGCCAAGGAACGGAGCACTCTCCATCTGTGAGCTGTGCTTGAGAATGGCGTTACGCTTTGCGCGGAGCTCTTCAGGCGACATTGGAACACACATCTCGATGTTCTCGATCTCCCACTCAGCCCATGCACCACGATACATCCAGATGCGGCAGTTCTTGAGCCATTCAGCTCCAGCCTCCTTCTCAAGGTCGAGAGCGGCGAATACGGCGTCGGTACACTTGCGGTGAGTTCCGTGAGGGTCGGCGAGGTCGCCAGCCACGAAAATCTGGTCAGGCTTAACTTCAACGAGCAGGTTGCGCACCACTTCCACGTCTTTTTCTGTCATTGGCAACTTCTCGATTTTGCCACTCTCGTAGAACGGCAGGTCGAGGAAGTGGACGTGATCCAAGGGGATGTTGTTGTATGTGCAGGCTGTCCTTGCCTCGCCACGACGGATAAGACCCTTGATGCGACGCACGTCGAGAGTGTCCATGTCGCCATCCTTCTTCTCGGCAAGGAACTTCTTGATGTCCTTGTACATCGTCTTGATGGTCTCGTCCTTGTTGTCGTTGAATATCTGGTTGAAACCATTTACGAAGTGCATGAAGCGAGTCACTTCCTCGTCGCCCACGGCAATGTTGCCTGAGGTCTCGTAAGCCACGTGCAAGTCGTGACCCTGGTTCACGAGGCGCTGGATAGTGCCACCCATGGAGATGACATCGTCGTCGGGGTGTGGAGAGAACACGATGACGCGTTTTGGGAACGGATTGGCACGCTCAGGACGGTTGGAGTCGTCGGCGTTTGGCTTACCGCCAGGCCATCCTGTGATGGTGTGCTGCAAATCGTTGAATATCTTGATGTTGCACTGGTATGCAGAACCGTAGAGAGCAAGAAGCTCAGACAGTCCATTCTCGTTGTAGTCCTTATTGGTGAGCTTGAGGATAGGCTTGCCGATCTTCTGGCATAGCCAAACGAGAGCTGCTCTTGTGAGCTTGTCGTTCCACTTGCAGCTTGCCACGAGCCATGGGTGGATGATGCGTGTGAGCTTGCCGGCAGCGGCGAGGTCTGTCACCACGTGGCAACCATTGTGGGTCTGCAAGAAGCTTGCAGGAATACTGCTTGTCACAGGGCCTTCCACTGTCTTCTGGATGATCTCTGCCTTTTCTTCACCCCATGCGGTGAGGAAAATCTTGCGAGAAGCCATGATGTTTGACAAGCCAAGGGTGATAGAGCATGGAGGCACGGCATCCTGACCACCGAAACTCATGGTCATCTCCTCGCGCGACGTGGCGTCGATGAGGATAAGACGTGTGCTTGATGAAGGAGCAGAACCAGGCTCGTTGGTTGCGATGTTACCTATGCGGCCAATGCCGAGCAGCATGATGTCGATTCCGCCAATAGTGGCAATGCGCTCTTCAAAGTCGGTGCATACCTTCTGCAGGTCGCCCTGTGCTGCGAAACCGTCGAGCGAGAGGATGTTGCCCACTGGGATGCCTATCTTGTCGAGCAAGCGGCTCTTGAGCTGCTGGAGGCTGCTGATGGCACTTCCTGGCTTGAGTGGGTAGTATTCGTAGGCGTTGACCACGGTCACGTTGTCGAAGCTCAATCCGTTCTCGTGGCGGCGAATCAGTTCGTCGAAAATCGGTGTCAGGCTCTGGCCGGTGCCCATGCCGATGACACACTGTTTGCCCTGTTGCTTCTTTGCCTTGATTTCTTGCTCAATGGCATCGGCGATAGCTTTTACGCCATCTTCAGCCTTTGGGTATATGTCGGTTGGAAGTTTCTCGAAACGTGTGATTTCCGAGCGTTCTATTGCAGACTTTGGGCTGTAAAATTCCTCGGCCACCTGGTTGAGGACGATTTGTGAACTTAAATTAAGGTTCATGTCTGTTGGTGTTTAAAGGTTGTCTTTTTCAATGTCCTTAAAGTAGCGGTATGTGCCCACTTTCAGTTCGTCGCTTGCTGCCTCGTCGGCCACGATGATGGCGTGAGGATGCTGTTGCAGCGCGCTTATAGTCCAAGCCTGTGTCACGGGGCCCTCTACGGCGGCTTGCAAGGCACGAGCCTTGGAGTGGCCGTTCACGAGGATAAGCACCTCGTTGGCATCCATCACCGTGCCAACACCCACTGTGAGGGCGTGCTTTGGCACCTTGTTCACGTCGTTGTCGAAGAAACGTGAGTTGGCGATAATGGTATCAGTTGTGAGGGTCTTTACGCGAGTGCGGCTCTTGAGCGAAGAGAACGGCTCGTTGAAAGCTATGTGTCCGTCGGGGCCGATGCCGCCGATGAAGAGGTCGATGCCTCCAGCCTTGCGGATGCTCTCCTCGTAGGCGGCGCATTCCTTTTCAAGGTCTTCGGCGTTGCCGTTGAGGATATGAACGTTCTCCTTAGGGCAGTCGATGTTGTCGAAGAGGTTACGACGCATGAAGCTGTGGTAGCTCTCGGGATGCTCTTCGGGCAATGCCACATACTCGTCCATGTTGAACGTGATGACATTGCGGAACGACACGCGTCCTTCCTTGCAAGCCTTCGACAACTCCGCGTACATACCGATTGGCGATGAGCCAGTGGGCAAGCCCAGAACGAAAGGTTTGTCGGCGGTTGGCTTTGCTGAATTGATGCGCTTGATTACATACTCCGCAGCCCATTTGGAAAGGCTGTCGTAATCATTTTCGATAATGACTCTCATAGCTGTTTATCTTAGTTTGAATGGTTTTTCCGTTATTTATTATGTCAGTGCAAAGTTAATGAAAATATGCGTTTTCGCAAATTATTTTCAATATTTATATTCGTTTGCTGAATTTCTTTTATTATCTGGTCTTAACTTTGTAACTTTTGATGCTTTTCGCATTGCGTTATGTCAGTGCATGCCTTGTTTTCATTTTGCCTTGACAAACAATTTTCGGTACTCGTTCTCAAAATTTGGAGTGAACACGCCTTTGCCCATGTTGTCTTCTATGTCGCTTGGCGTCCAGAAGCGGCCTCCGCACAATTCTTGAGAGTCTGGCTTTACCTCGCCGTCGTATGTGCAGCGGAACACGTTGACGAGTTCCCGCTCCCGCTGGCTTTCAAAGACATAATGGCCAAGGGGCTCCGGCGTGAAGTCGGTGATGCCAAGTTCTTCTTTTACCTCTCGCCTAAGCGCTTGATCCACATTTTCTCCAAGATCGATGTGCCCTCCCACAGCAGTGTCCCATTTGTCGGGTTGTATGTCTTTCCATGCCGGTCGATGCTGCAGGTATAGTTCGCCCTTGCTGTTGAAAACGTGCAGGTGAACCACTGGGTGTAAAATCTTGCTGCCGTCGTGGGCGTGCCCTCGACTTATGGCGCCAAGGATGTTCCCGTCTTCGTCAACTATCGGGAATTGTTCTTCAGGGTTGTCTTTCATCATGCTTTTATAGTTTGCCATCTGCCTGTTTTTGTTTAATGACGTTTCAGGTTACAAATTTACGAATTTTGCTTGAGACGACATGCCTGTCGGCATGATATAATAATCCGTGTGAAAAAATATGTGAAATGTGAATGCCCGCATGAATCAACATAGAACCTGTTTTATAGTCAATTTGGAGGCTCGCAATGCCGTTTTGCCGTTACGGTGTAACGGCGTTCCCGTTCTAACGTAACGGCATCGCCATTCTAACGTAACGGCATTGCGATTCTAACGTAATGGCAACGCCCTTACGTTAGAACGGTAAACGCCTTTTGGCACAATCTTGCAAACGTCTGTAAGATAAATAGTTACGCGGGGCGTTTATCTGTGTGGTAGAGATTGCCTATTGCAATGGTGTGGAAAGCCATGTTTGCCTCGGTGCGATCGTAAAGCAAACTGTCACACATTATATATATGTGTGCATCTTGTAAAAAAAACAACAAAGGTTTATTTCTTATTTCTGTGATTTGAGCTACCTTTGCACATTGAAAATAAAATTATTTATTATTAAGGTAATATGGATAACAAAAACCGGCCCCTCTTGGCACATGCCTGTATCCTCTCTGCCAACATTTGCTGGGGACTAATGTCGCCGATAGGCAAGGATGCCATGCTCAACGGAGTGGACAATCTCAATCTCGTGTTTATGCGTGCCTTGGGCGGGGCATTGTTTTTTTGGATAATGTCGTTGTTCTTCAGTCGTGAACATGTGCCCTTGAAGGATATTTTTGCCTTCTGTGGCGCAGGACTGCTTGGGTTGATATTCAACCAGTGCTGCTTCACGATAGGGCTGAGCATCACTTCCCCTTCCAATGCCAGCATCGTAACCACTGCGCTGCCAATTTTCGCCATGATTTTGTCGGCAATCATTCTGAAGGAGCCAATAACGGGCCGCAAGGCCCTCGGCGTGTGCATAGGCTGTTCGGGTGCGCTAATACTTATCTTGAGCAGTGCCGCGGCTCACGACTCGCGCGTGGGCGACATTCGTGGCGACTTGATGTGTATCTTCGCCCAACTCTCTTTCGCTCTTTACCTTGCCCTTTACCGCAACTATCTGCGTCGATATTCGCCCATCACCTTGAGCAAGTGGATGTTCACTTGGGCTACGCTTATCATGTCGCCATTCCTTATTCCCCACGCCGCACAAACCGCATGGCACGAGATACCTGCCAAGGCATGGGCAGAGGCTGGCTTCGTGGTCCTGTTTGGCACCTGCTTGGCTTATATGCTGATGCAGATAGCCCAGAGCATATTGCGCCCGACCGTGGTGAGTATCTACAACTATGTGCAACCAGTGGTTGCGGTGAGCGTCAGCCTCGTGTGCGGCATGTGCGTGTTCACGTGGAAACAAGCCGTCGCCGTGGTGCTCGTCTTCAGCGGAGTGTGGCTTGTCATAAAGTCGAAATCGCGCCGTGACATGGAGACCGACGACAAGACGCCTGCATGATATTTGAATCTTGAATTTGTATGCCCGCACGTTCTTAAAACCATAAAGAGCGTGCGGGCATTGTCGTCATTATCCTTTTCGAGCTAAAAACGCTCATTAATGATGAATATTGTTATAAAATTCATTAAGAAAGGTTGATGATATGGGAAATTATGCGTAATTTTACACTTTGAAAAGGCATTAAAAAACGATTGTCGTGCTTTTAAATGCCCTTATATGGAATTTTAACACAAATAAAGACATAAAGAATAATGGATGAGAATCTGACCATCGATCAGGATCGGATTATGAAGGTCAACATTGAGGAAGAGATGAAATCTTCTTACATCGACTACTCAATGTCGGTTATCGTGGCTCGTGCCCTTCCGGATGTTAGGGACGGCTTCAAGCCTGTGCATCGCCGTATACTCTATGGCATGCTCGGACTTGGCAACACAAGTGACAAACCTTACAAGAAATGTGCTCGTGTCGTGGGTGACGTGCTTGGTAAATACCACCCTCACGGCGACAGTTCTGTCTATGGCGCCCTCGTGCGTATGGGGCAGGAATGGAACATGCGCTATAAGCTCGTGGACGGGCAAGGTAACTTTGGTAGCGTTGACGGCGACTCCCCTGCTGCCATGCGTTACACGGAGTGTCGTCTGTCAAAGATGGGAGAGCACATCATGGACGACATCGAGAAGAACACGGTTGACATGGCAAACAACTTCGACGACACGTTGAAGGAGCCTACCGTGATGCCAACGAAGATTCCTAACCTGCTCGTCAATGGCGGCAACGGCATTGCCGTGGGTATGGCGACGAATATCCCCACTCACAACCTTTGCGAGGTGATAGACGCTTGTTGCGCGTATATCGACAATCCAGACATCGACGTAGACGGATTGATGAGATACATCCTCGCGCCCGACTTCCCCACAGGAGCTTATATCTATGGTCTTCAGGGCGTTAAGGACGCTTACGCCACTGGTCGCGGCCGCGTGGTCATGCGTGCCAAGGCTGAGATTGAAAGCGACGAGAACCACGACCGTATCGTGGTTACGGAGATACCTTATGGCGTAAACAAGCAGCAGCTCATTGAGTATATTGCCGACTTGGTGAAAGAAGGCAGGCTTGAGGGCATCAGCAATGTAAACGACGAGACGGGTCGTCAGGGCATGCGCATCGTCGTTGACGTGAAGAGGGATGCCAACGCCAAGGTCATTCTCAACAAGCTCTTTAAGATGACGGCCCTGCAGAGCAGCTTCTCTGTCAACTGCACTGCCCTTGTGCCTAACAAGCACGACCACTCGCAACTTCGTCCAAAACTCCTCTCGCTGAAGGAGTGCATAAGCTACTACATAGAGCATCGTCATGAGGTGACGATTCGCCGTACCAAGTTTGACCTTGCCAAGGCCAAGGAACGCGCCCATATATTGGAAGGACTGATTATAGCAAGCGACAACATCGACGAGGTGGTGCATATCATCCGTGGCAGCGAGAGTCCTTCAGATGCCCAGCGCAATTTGGAGAAACGTTTCGAGCTCGACGAGTTGCAGTCGAAGGCTATCGTGGACATGCGACTCTCACAACTCACCAAGCTCCGTCTTGATGACCTTCATGCCGAATACGATGAACTGGAGAAGCGCATCAATTATCTTCAGCAGATTCTCGACGACCCAGAGCTTTGCAAGAAGGTGATGAAAGACGAGCTTAATGAGGTGAAGGAGAAATACGGTGACGAGCGTCGCACGCAGATCATACCCGACGAGCATGAGTTCAACGCAGAGGACTTCTATCCTAATGACCCTGTGGTCATAACCGTGAGTCATCTCGGCTATATCAAGCGCACGCCTCTGAAGGAATTCCGCGAGCAGGCCCGTGGCGGCGTTGGTTCAAAGGGTGCTCACACAAGGGAGAAAGACTTCACCGAGTTTATATATCCTGCCACGATGCACCAGACCATGCTCATCTTCACGCGTCTCGGTCGTTGCTATTGGCTCCACTGCTACGACATCCCCGAGGGTGACAAGACATCCAAGGGCAGGGCTATCCAGAACCTTCTCAACTTGGAGCCGGGCGACAGCGTGAACGCCTTCCTCCGCTTGCGTGGAGGCGGCCTCGGCGATGAGGAGTTTATCAACTCACATTATGTGGTCTTTGCCACGAAGAACGGTACGGTGAAGAAGACTTGCCTGAAAGAATATTCACGTCCTCGTGCCAATGGCGTGAAGGCCTTGATTATCTCTGATGGCGACGAGGTGGTAGACGTGCGCTTGACCAATGGCTCCAACGAGTTGATTATCGCCGACCGCAATGGCCGTGCCGTTCGATTCGACGAGGAGCAGGTGCGTCCTTCTGGCCGTGCAGCCATGGGCGTGCGAGGCATGACGCTCGACGAGGACGACGATGCCGTTGTAGGAATGATTGTTGTCAACGATCCTGACAAGGAAACGGCCATGGTGGTTTCTGAGAATGGTTATGGCAAACGCTCCGAGATTGGCGAGTACAGAAAGACGAGCCGCGCGAAGAAGGGCGTGAAGACCATTGCCATCACCGAGAAGACTGGCAAACTGGTTGCCATAAAGAATGTCACCGATGAGAACGACCTCATGATCATCAACAAGAGCGGCATCGTAATACGCATGGCTGTGGCTGATGTTCGTGTCATGGGACGTGCCACACAAGGCGTGCGCCTGATAAACCTCGCAAAGAAGAACGACACCATAGCAAGCGTTTGCAAGGTGATGAGTTCTGAACTTGAGGCCACCGTTGAGGAAGAGAGCCGACAGAAATGGAATGAGACCAACGAGAAGTTGCAACAAGGCATCGCACCGCAAAGCGTTGAGCCTGCAACCGAAGAAGCTCCGGAACCAACGGATATGGACATCAACAGTGAAATAGAATAAAACCAATACACATTTATTATTGCTTATGAAAAAACTAATGATTGCAGCCATGATGATGCTTGGCACATCAGCTGCTTTTGCAGGCGACAGCGAAGCCTTGAAGGCCGTGCTTGCCGTTAAAGACTATGCTCAGGCTTCGCAGCTCTTGAAGCAGAACCTTGGCTCTATGGCAAACGCACAGGAGAAGGCCAAGGCCTACGAGTATGTGACGAAGCTCGCCCTGAAGACCTACGATGAGCAGAACGCTATCGAGGCACAGAACATCCAAGCCAAGATGCTCAACCAGAAGGTGACTCCTTACGACACTCTCGCCCTCTACGAAGCGGCTTATAATGCTACCCTGAACGGCTTGGAGTGTGTGAAGTATGACGCTGAGCCCAACGAGAAGGGAAAAGTGAAGCCTAAGTACACCGATGGTCTCTCGGCTTCGCTGAACGGTGCCCGCATGCAGCTCGTCAACGCTGGTAACTATTATGCCCAGCGCAACGACCAGGACAACATCCTCAAGTATTGGGGAACGTTCCTTGACACCGACAACCACCCATTGTTTGCCAAGGGTCATGACAACGAGAAGCAGTTCCTTGGCCAAGTGGCTTACTATACTGCCCTTTACGCAAACCAGGCAAAACTGTACGACAAGGCCGAGAAGTATGCTGACATAGCAATGCAAGATTCTGCAATGCGCAAGCAGGCTGAGACATTCAAGTACTCTATGGCCCAGATGAACTTGAAGAGCCATGCCGACTCTGTGGCTTTCGCCAACAAGATGAAGACCATTTATGAGGCTGATACCAAGAACGAGACGGTGTTTGGCATCTTGTGCAACATGTATAGCGGTTTGAACATGTCATCTGAGCTCAACACGTTGCTCGACAAGGCTGTTGCTGCTGATCCTAACAACTTCACGGCTTGGGCCATGAAGGGTCAGACACTTGTCAACAAGCTGTCTAAGGAGCAGAATGCCAACTGGGATGAGTGCATCAGCAACTTCAAGAAGGCTGTGGCCATCAAGAACGACAATTCTGTGGTGCTCACATATCTCGGTTTCGCAATCAACGCCAAGGCTTCTGCCATCAATGGCAACGTGGCAGAGCAGAAACAGCTCTACACAGAGTCTATGGGTTATTTGGAGCAGGCTAAGACCATCGACCCGACACGTTCGCAGAGCAACTGGGCTTATCCTCTCTACCAGTGCTACTACACTCTCTATGGTGCTGATGACTCACGCACGAAGGAGCTTGAGGGCATGCTGAAGAAATAAAGAAGGTTCTTAAAAACATATTGACAAAGAAAAGGCGCATTGTTTTATCGGTGCGCCTTTTCTTGTCGAACCAGCTTTTTTAGTTTATTCCGTCTTTATGCTGTCCACGGGGTTGGATGTTGCCACTTTCCACGAACGCACCACGACGGTGAGAATCACTACGATTGCCACTGCTACGAAAGCCAAGGGAAAAATCCACCAGTAGATGGGCGTGTGCTCGGCGAAACTCTGAAGCCACTGACGGCTGAGCCACCAACCTATAGGTGCAGCTATGACGTAAGAAGCCACGAGCGGCATGGCATAACGCATGGCAAACAGTCGAACTACATCGCCTACTGTGCTGCCCATAACCTTGCGGATTGCTATCTCCTTGCGACGGTATTCCGTCTCAAACATTGTGAGTGAGAACACGCCTATGATGGTGATAAGTATGCAGATGAAGGCAAAGAGTTTCACTTGTGATATGAAGCGGAACTCGTCTACGTATGTACGTTGCAGGTCATCATCAAGGAATGTCATGTCATATTTCTGCGAACCGTCTATTCTGTTGAGCACGTCAGCAATGCGCTTCTTTGCCTCTATCTTGTCCTGACCTTTCGCCACCCGCACGAAAACACGGTTGCAGCGGTTAAAGAGCCATTCTTCTCCAGGACCAGCTATGAGAAATGCCATATTGACATTGGAGTTGTCGTTGCGCATAGACTTGAGCTTGAAGTTGTTGCATTCTCCCACCACGAGATAGTTGCCTTCTCCCCAATCGTTCTGCCTTCCGATGGAGTCACCCACTACGAGCCAGTCATAATGTTTCATGGCAGATTCGTTTAGTATGTATGCTCCTGTCTTTGTGTCCGACTCACGGAAGAATCGTCCCTCCAAGATTTTCAGCCCCAAAGTGCGTGGATATTCGTAGTCGCAAGGCAATATCGAGAGCGACATTATGTGGTTGTCCCTACCGCGCCCCCATGTCATGTATACGTCGCTTGTACCGATAGGAGTCTCTGCAAAGCCTGCACTTTCCACAAACGGCAGTTTCTTGAGTTCGGAGCGTATGGCCTCTTTTTTCTTCATTGCCTCATCCGACAATTTGGTGTAGAATACCTCGTTCTTGTCAAATCCGTAGTCACTGTTGAAGATGTAGCTCGACTGGCAAGTCATCACTCCGATATATATTGCTAAAGCGAAAGCCACACAAAACTGCACCGCCATTATTGCCATGCGCAGTCGGCGACCGCGTGGAGAGAGACCAAACGAACCCTTGAGCACCATGGCTGGGGTGAATGACGTGCCATACCATGCGGGGATGACAGCCGAGAAAGCGCCCACGGCAAGAGTAGCCACCACGACAACACTCACCAATGTCCAGTGTGCATTAAAGGATATATCGCCCGACATGAGTTTCGCGCAAGACTCGCTGCGCTGAAATGCCACTATAATCAAAATGCCTATCACAAGTCCGATGATTGCCAAAACCACGTTCTCCATTATCATCTTCATCCGCAGACTGCCTGCTGATGCACCCATCACACGTCGTGTGTTGATGCCACGTATGCGCATAGGAATCTCGGAAAGCGTGAAGTTGAGGAGATTGAGCATGGCGATGAAGAAGATGAAGAAAGATGCCACTGTGAGCACATTGACGAGAGCCTTGTTACCCTTGTCCTTCATGCCTATGCCAGAGAAATACACTTCATCCATAGACATGAGACGAAACTTCATACCCATCTTCTTGTCGAAATCCTTTTCGCTATCAAAATTGAAGGCCTTCATAAACGCCAGTTTGAATGCTTGCGTCACCTTCTCCACGTTGTCAGGACTGTCGAGCCGTGCGTATATGCCGAAACTCCATTCGCCCCAGTCCTCCAGACCTTTGTCGCCCTCGCGCACATACACGCCATTGTCGATAGAGCAGTTGTCTGGCATGTCCTCGCTCACGCCAACGACCACTATTTCTGCACCGTCAGAGATGTAGGATTTGCCCACAGCATTTGCCGTACCGAAAAGATTTTCTGCCGTACTACGGCTGACAATGACCTTTCCGTGTCCCCAGTCTTTGCTACTGCCGTAGAGCAACTTGCCACAGAAAAACTCTATGCCAGGATCGCTGATATTTACAATGGGCACCTCCATCTCGCGGTTACCCACCTTCACCATGGTATTGGTGACATAGGGACTCACATTCATTGCAGCTTCGACATGCGGCACATCCTTTAGAAGAGCTACACATGGACGGCAACAACATGGTCCCCAACTTTTGCCATAAGCACCGCCATAGAAGTTGAGTCTATACACGCGCTCATGGTTGGGAATGTTGTTGTTGTAAGTGTGGTTGTATATCACCTGCGTCATAAACAGGTAGAACGTCGCCACGGCGATGCCCATACCGAAGACGTTGAGCAACGTTGCCATGCGGTAGCGACGGAAAAGATATAATAATGTCTTCATGTGCTCCCTCCTAAAGAATATTGTTGTTGTTCACCACTTGTCCGTCGAACAGGTTTATAATGCGGCTTGCCATCTGTGCGTCGTGTTGCGAGTGGGTCACCATGACGATTGTCGTGCCCTCGGCATTGAGTTGCGAGAGGAGTTCCATCACGGCGAGTCCGCTCTTGGAGTCGAGATTACCCGTAGGTTCGTCGGCGAGAATAAGCTTTGGCTTGCCCACCACGGCACGAGCTATTGCCACGCGCTGCTGTTGTCCGCCCGAGAGTTGCTGCGGATAGTGCTTGGCTCGCTGGCTCAGACCCACCTTGCGCAGAATCTCCGTCACGCGTTCCTTGCGCTCCTTGGAAGGCACGCCAAGATAGCGCAGTTGGAGGTCGACATTCTCCTCTACAGTAAGCTCGTCTATCAGGTTAAAACTCTGGAATACGAAACCGATGCGTCCGCGACGATACTTTGTGCGCTCGCTCTCCTTCAATTTGCCCACAGGCTCGCCGTCGAGATAGTATTCGCCACCATCGGGATTGTCGAGCAGTCCGAGAATGTTCATGAGCGTAGACTTGCCGCAACCGCTCGGTCCCATTATGGCTACAAACTCGCCGTCTTCCACATTTATGCTGACACCATTTAGAGCCACAGTCTCCACTTCTTCCGTGCGGAAAATCTTAGTGATGTTTTCTGTCTTGATCATATCCCTATAAAGTTTAAATAGTTATTCTTATTTCAGTATTAACACTTCGTTGTCCTTGAATGCCTCATAGCCGCTCGTGATGACACGCTCACCAGGCTCCAGTCCGTCGGTCACCTCATAATATTGAGGATTTTGGCGTGCTATGCTGATGTTGCGGCGGTAAGCCTTTTTCCCCGACTTGTCCAACACGAATATCCAGTTGCCACCTGTGGATTGGAAGAAAGTGCCGCGTGGTATGAGCGTTGCCATTGACGATTTGCCAAGAGCGAGTTCAAGATAATAGGTCTGGCCGCTGCGCATCTGTGCCGGACGTGAGCCTACGAACACGAAGTCGGTGCGGAACGATCCGTCGCGCACTTCGGGGTACACCTTTCGCACACGCATCGTGTATTGCTTGCCGTCGCGCGTTATGGTGGCGGTTAATCCTGGTCGCACGCGGTCGATATAGTGCTCGTCAATCTTTGCCTCAATCTTGAAGTCGGAGAGGTCGTTGATCTGCCCTATGTTTTGTCCGGCCTGTATGTTTTGTCCCAGTTCCACGTCGAGAAGTCCCAGTTCTCCGTCTATTGAAGACCGCACCTCCAGCTTGTTCTTGCGCTCGCGCACCAATAGCACGTTTTTGCGCATATTGCTAAGGTTGTCCTCCATCTGCTCCATCTGCACGCGGCGGTACACGCTGTCCTGCTTGAGTCGCTGGCCTATGAGTCGCTTCTTGCGTACGGCAAGATTGTAGTCTTCCTTGCTCTGCATATACACCTCTTGGCTGATGAGCTTCTCCTTTATGAGGCGTGAGTTCTGTTGCCATGCACGTTGCTTGCGTTGGCAGTCCATGTCGAGAGTTGCCTGCTCGGTGCGGTTGTTGAGCTGGTCTTGCAGCATTGTCACCTGCGTGTTGCGCAGGAGGTTTTGCTTCTCGGCAAGCTCAGCCTCGGCGTTGAGAATCTGCAGGTCTAGGTTGCTGTTGCTGAGGCGCAATATCACGTCGCCCTTGTGCACCCTTGCGCCTTCTTCCACAACCTTCTCTCTCACTATGCCACCTTCCTCGGGCGATATTTGTACCACCTGTATTGGCACCACCTGACCGTTGAGGCGCACATAGTCGTTGAACTTGCCGTGCGTCACCTCGCTCACGGTCACTTCGCTTTGGTCGATGGTCATCGTGCTTGCCGTGCTTCCGAAGATAAGCCATACTATAAGAGCTACTGCAGCCACACCGCCTGCGATGTACCAAAGATAGCGACGTGGAAACTTTTTCTTTTCTATTTGTCTGTCCATCGTGTTATGTCTTTAAATTGATTTCAGATGATTATAATATATGTCATTTAATGGATAATGTATTGTCATTCGCTCCACAAGCTCTCACCATTGTAGTAGCTGAGCAGCCGGCGGTTGTAAGCCATGGTGAGTTGGCTTTGCAACAACTTTACCCTGCTTTGGAGCAAGGTCAAGGCAGCCGTCTTCACGTCTATCGACGAGGCAAGGCCCTCCTCATATTTCCGTGTGGTCAAGTGGGCGGCAATGCTGTCAGACTCAACCTGCACCCGCATCTTCTCCACTTCCTTTGCGCTGTTCTCTACATCGGCAGCCGCCTCAACTATTATGCGCCTCAACTCAGATTGCTCATATGCAAGATTCTCCTTTGCTTGTTCGAGGGCAATCTTGCGTCGGCGTATAGTTGATGATGTTGAGAGACGATTGAAAATAGGTATCGACAATGACAAAGACACGTATTCACCGGCGTTGTTCTTGAACTGCTCAGAAAAGGAAGTATGCCCTCCATTATCCATGTTTTTGTAAAACGACGTGGAAATGCCACCCGAGAGCGACAGCGATGGAAGCAAAGCTCCGCGAGCACCATACAGATTATAACGCGCCGCATCTACTGCTTGCCTTGCCTTTGCTATACGAGGGTTTACAATGGATGCATATGAGAAAACCTTGTCAGAACTTTCCCTGTTGTCATAGCTTGTGGTAATCGTTGGTTGAACAATGGTGAGCGAAGAGTCGGCAGGGAAGTTCATCAGTTGTTTCAAAGCCAGACTCGCCTTAGTGCTTTGCGTCTGCATGTGCGTCAACTCATATTCGTCGCTTGCAAGCGTTGCTCGCATCTGTGCCAGGTCGGCATCGCTTTTCTGTCCCACCTCAGCCATGACCTCGGTTTGGTGGAGTAGGGCTGCGCTCTGTTCGCGTTTCTTGGATGTCTCTTCCATGGCACCGAGGCAGTAGGTCAAATCCATGTATGCCTTATACACTTTCAATGCCACGTCGTCTTTCTCTGCTGTCACGCCACTGCGTCCCATTGCCTCGTTTGCCTTTGCCATACGCAGTTCGTTATATCTTTGCAATCCGTCGAAAATGGTCAGCGACGCTTGAAGGCCATAACCATTATATAATGTACTTACATTCGTGTAGGTGTTGGTCTCAGGGTCGATGGCGCGACCAAAGTTCATCTGTCCGGCTACAGAACCATATACGCTTGGCAGAAAAGCTCCAATGGCTTGAGTCTTTGCAGCATGGCTGTCGTCAAGCGAGAATTTCTGTTGCCTTACAGTGTGGCTATGGTCTGCGGCATATTGCATGCATCGCTCCACGGTCCAGGGCTCGTCGGCGTAGACATTGATACCGACAGCGAGAACGAGCACAGATAGCAATAATCTCTTCATGTTGTAGTTCATATTTTCCTATTTCTGTAGTTTATGAATACCGTTTGCCTATTGTTGACATTGCAAAGTTAGAGATTGTCTTTTGTCGCAACTAACCATTCTTTTATAAAATGCCGTACATGCCGCGGATTTATGAAAAAGTGTATGAAAATCATACAACACGTTAGCGATACTTACGTGTATTCTTTGTACTTTTGCCCGTAAATAACACAATTACCGCATGAACCCTCCATTCAAAACCATTGTCGTGGTTGACGATAACACAGCCATTCTCACGGCATTGCGCATATGCCTTGCTACGGAATATGAGCGCATAGTAACGTTGTCGTCGCCCGACACGCTTGTGGAAACGCTTGCCCGCGAGGAAGATGTTGACGTGGTGTTGCTCGACATGAACTTCTCCCTTGGTCTGAATTCGGGTCAGGATGGATTGTTTTGGTTGCGCACGATAAAAAAACTCCATCCCAACACTCCGGTGGTACTGATGACGGCTTATGCCAATGTGCAGTTGGCGGTGAAAGGACTGAAATTTGGCGCTGCCGACTTTGTGACAAAACCGTGGGACAACGATAAGCTGATAAGTGCCTTGCGTGATGCCATAGAGGAAAACCGTGAGGTGGTGCCTCTCGACAAGATGGAGCAAGAGCATGTGCAACGTGCGGTGGAGCAATGTCGTGGCAACATGAGCCGCGCGGCGGAGATGCTGGGCATAACAAGGCAGACTCTGTATAAGAAACTAAAGAAATGATGGCTTGAGTCACAAAGCTTTAGTAGAGGTGAAAACAAAAAGAAAGGATAATAAATGTCACATTATCTCGTCATATCAATCCTTTTACTTATTATAGTCGCACTCGTATTTTGGCAAGGGAGGCATCAGCGAATGCTGTCACTTCGTGTGCGTCTCATTCGTGAGGCTCTTCGCAATCATGACTTCATGTTTCGCTTGCCTACGAAGCGGATGCTTCCTGGCGACCGTGACCTTCATGTGGCTCTAAACGAAATGTTCGGAGAGATAAATCATCTGCTTGCGCGCAATGAGGTGGAGTCGTGGCAGCGTCTCACAAGGGTGCTTACTCACGAGATAATGAATGCCATGACACCAATATCAAGCATCACGCAGGTTTATATTGACAGTCCGTTGGTTAAGGGTACTCCACTCGAAGAAGGGATGAGAGCTATTTATGACACGAGCCTAAGTTTGCAGACATTCGTGGAAAGTTATCGCAAACTGACACAGCTACAGGCTCCGCATATAGAGAATGTGGTTTTGGGTGATATGCTGTCTACCGTATGTGCGCTTTATCCAGAGGAGGAGTGGCACGTCAATTTTGAAAACAAACAGATGGCGGTTAGCGTTGATAGCGGATTGATGCGTCAAGTGTTGGTAAACATCGTGAAGAATGCGGTTGAGGCTGGCGCGCGCAATATAGATATTCGTATGGAAAAGAATGAGGACGTGGTGCAAATGTTTGTCAGCAACGATGCGCCTCATATTCCGCCAGAGGTTGCTCGTGAGATATTTGTGCCGTTCTTCACCACTAAGTCGTCGGGAACAGGCATAGGGCTTCCCCTTGCCCGCCAGATGATGCTTGCGCAAGACGGGAACCTGACTCTTGCCGACACGCCAGTTGTAGGCTATCACACCACGTTTGTGGTAGCGATGAAAGCATCGTTAAAGTAAGCTTTTTGCTGTTGTGATGCGAAATAACGTCAGAACTCAAACCTCACTTTTGCGTTTATCTGCCTTCGCGTGAGGTAATTGGGCACGGCGTACATCTGGTTTGTAACATCGGTAATCCAATAATAAGAGTTTACGTTGCTGATGTCGAAGAGGTTGAGGCAGTCCACGCCGAGCCAAATGTTCTTGAAAATACTCTTGTTGTGACGATCCTCATTGTTGAGAAGTCGGTAGGTCATTCCAATGTCAGCCCTTCGATAGGCGGGAGCACGGAAGACGTTGCGCTCAAGTTCGCGGTGTGGAGCCGAGAATGGTAAACCATCGGCGTATGTGAGCCTAAGCGTCATGAGCCATCTGTCGGAACCAGGGAAAAAATCGGTATAGAAGAGGTGGGCGGCGAAACGTTGGTCGGTAGGTAGCGGCATTGTCCTGCCATTGACCTTCATGCCAGTGTTCATCACCGACAAGGTGAGCCACGAGTCGCTGCCAGGCACGAACTCACCATAGAGTTTCATGTCGAGGCCTGCGGCGTGACCACTTGCGTTGTTGTCGCCGTAGTAGGTTATCTTCATGTTGTTGACAGAGTAAGGCACGAGGTTGGAGAGAAGCTTGTAATAAAGTTCGGTGGTGAACTTGAACGGCCTGTTGCTTATCTTGAACCTGTATTCCATGCCTCCCGTGAAATGGATCGATTGCTGGCTCTTGATGTGCTGGTTAAGCGTGGCGTAGGTCATGCCGCCAACGGTTGTGGTGTCGCGTAGTTCCTTGAAGAACGGAGCTTGATAGTAGAGCCCCGTTGCGATGCGGAAACTGAGGTTTTGGTTGAACGCCGGAATGATGTTCAGCGAAACTCTCGGAGAGACAATCGTCTCCCTGGTATAGCTCCAGGTGGAGAACCTAATGCCATAATTGAGAGTATAAAGCGTTGGAGTGGATATATTTGTGCTATCATCGCTTTCTGTTCTGCCCGACTTGAAACGCCATGTGTCTTGCAGGTAAATCTCAAGTCGTCTGCTGTTAAGCTCGTTTTTCGCCCTAAGGCTGTATATCATGTAGAGGTCTTTGCCAGTGTGTGGAATGACATAGCCAGCAGAGTCGCGCATCTCATACTCAGCGGAGTTTTCTTCCACATGCTCCCATTTGTAAGTTAGCGCGCCTTCAATGTCGTGTTGGCGGGCCTTGTGTTGAGCCATGAGTTTGAGGCTCTCCACGTTTCCCTTGAGATAGTTGCGCGCGTGCTGGAAATATGTGCCAACTCCGAGGTTCTCAGAAGTCTCGGTCTGTGTGAGCCAATACTGCCCCTCAATGTCATATTTTTCTTGTTCATCGGTCTTGAAAGCCGAAGTGATAAGCGATACCGACGTGGAGTCGCCATAATGTCGCGTGATATTAAGAGAGCCGAAGAACGTGCGGAAACGGTCACGCTCCTTGCCGCTGAAGTAGACTCTGAACGAGCGCACGCTTTCCAACGTGCCAAAACGAGTCTCCCTGTCCTTGGGCTTGAAGTTGTAATGATTGTCTGAGATGTCGCCTATCAAGTCGAAACTCCATCGCTGATTTGGCCGCCAAGAGAGATATGTCTGGTAGTCGAGAAAATTAGGGTCGTATTCTCCGTTGGTGTCAAATGTGCCGAGCAAGTAACGGTTTGTCTTATAACGCAAACCATTGCTCCAAGCAAACTTCTTGTTGGCTATGCCCACGTAGGCTGACGCACCCAATAACGATGCTTCAACCGCCGCCTCGAATTGCTTTGGACGTCGATAAGTGATGTTAAGGGCCGACGACATCTTGTCGCCATAGCGTGCCTCGTATCCGCCCGTGGAAAAACCAATGCTCCCAACCATGTCGGGATTAATGACGGAAAGTCCTTCCTGTTGACCACTTCTGACGAGAAACGGCCTAAACATTTCCACATCGTTTATATATACGGAATTCTCGTCGAAAGATCCACCTCTAACGTTGTATTGTGATGACAGTTCAGAATGCGTGCTTATACCTGCTTGACTTTGTATGAGTTCTTCCACGGCATTACCCGTGGTTGAAGGCATGTTCTTCAACGGCTTGGTCTTGAGCTCCTCCATCTGGCCCGATTGTATTTTCTGTCCTTTCACGCTGACCTCATTGAGAGTGTTGTCTTCTTGATACAAAGTCACTTGCAGTGTTTGTGTGCCTTTAGGTTTTAAGAGTACACGTTTCTTCGTGCGATAACCCAACATGGAAAATCTTATCACCACCGAGTCGGTTGAATGTAACGTGAGGCTAAAGTTTCCTTTCAAAGAGGTCACGGTGGCCTTGCCTTGGGCGACGCAAGCCACTGACGCAAACTCCAAAGCCTTGCCCTCCTCATCGATGACACGGCCTTTGAGAGTGAACGATTGAGCAAGCATTGACAATGGCGCAAGCAATGATATGATGATAAATAACAGTCGATTCATACAATTAATAACGATTTTTGCTCGTTATTATTTTATAAAACGCATTAAGGCATGAAGTTTTTTGTAGCGATTGATAGTTTTAAGAATTGTATTACGTCGAAAGAAGCCAACGAAGCTGCACGACTTGGCATCATGAGGTCAAAGCCAGACGCGGAGATTAGCTGTTATGAGGTAAGCGATGGTGGCGAGGGCTTTCTTGAGGCTTTTAAACCAGACGAGATTGTAGGTTGCCATGTACACGATGCCTTGATGAGATGGCGCGATTCTGCTTTTGGCATAAAAGACGGTAAGGCAATAATAGAAGTGGCAAAAGCTGTTGGCTTGGATATGATAGAACCGGAAAACAGAAATCCGCTTGTTGCTACGAGCTATGGAGTGGGGGAGTTGATGATTCAAGCCATCCGATGTGGTTGCCGTGAGTTTGTCATAGGTCTTGGAGGTAGCGCAACAAGCGATTGTGGCCTTGGAATGTTGAAAGCCTTAAGGCATGAATGGCAGATAACTATGCATAAGGCATGGCACGAGCCTTTTGACACGTCGTGGCTTAGAGACATGAAGGTGACGCTTGCCACAGATGTTGACAATCCTTTGTGTGGTCCCAATGGAGCTGCATACATCTTCGCACCTCAGAAAGGTGCGGATAGTGCCATGGTGGAGAAACTTGAGCGACGAGCCGTGACTTTTGCCAAGATGTCTGCAATGCACCAAGGTCACGATTGTGCATCCATGCCAGGAGCTGGCGCGGCTGGTGGGTTAGGTTATGCTTTCATGGAGTTTATGGACGCCAAGGTTGAGAGTGGAGCGGAAACAATATTACAGTCGGTTAAATTTGATGAGTCTTTGGCATCTCAAGAAGTGGACATGGTTATCACAGGCGAAGGCAGTGCTGACAGCCAGACATTGATGGGTAAATTGCCGAGTGTGGTACTTTCTCATTGTCGTTCCCACAATGTTCCGGTTGTTCTGCTGGCAGGAAAGGTTGCAGACGAAAAAAGCCTGCTTGCGGCAGGCTTTTCAAGAGTTATAAATATAAATGAGGGTCTTTCTATGGAGCGCGCTCTCGACAAGGAAGTTTCTATGGAGCGTTTGACGAATGCAGTCAGTGCTGCCGTTTCTTCAATTTAAGTTCGGGTATGTTTATGTTTTCGCCAGCTTTCAATTCCCTTTTTCCGCCATTGACAGCCTCAAGATAACATTCCATGCCTGGACCAAGGTTTGACCTGCTAATACCGTCCATCGTTTGTCCGGGGCGTACAGTAACCGTTTTCTTTATGCCAACAATGGTATAGGCTCCTGTACGGATTCTCACGTCCTTATTGTATTGCTCTTGCAATGCCGCTTGTTTGTCCACGTTTTGCGAAGCCCCTTGTTTATCTTGCGAAGCCGTTTTTTCTTGCGATGTTATTTGTTTGTCTTGCAATTCCGCTTTACCATCGGCACGCGAGGTTTGCTTTGTGGCATCTTTGATATCAGTCTTGGACGGTACAGAGTCTTGTTCTTGGTATGCTTTTTTTGCCTGCTTGTATGTGTTGGAAATGCTGGTGGTTTTCTTCTGATGTTGTGTAACCAACTTCATTTGCTTTTCCAGCATCTCTATATGGCTGTCGCGGCTTTGGATCTGTGTGAAAAGATAATAACCGCCACACATGCATCCTAAGACAATTACTATGGCTGTTATAATTAGTGCTTTAAGCGCATGGTTTTGGTGTCCATCTTCGTCATCTGTAGGCTCTCTATCCATCATGTCCCTTTTTTCAGTGCATTCTTGGATGGAGATTTCATTTTTAGAGTTCTCTTTTCCTACTTTGTCTTCTTCTTTAAAGGTCTCGTCCACAACCGTCTCTTTTTGTTCTATGTTTTCTTTTCCTACGGTGTCTTCATTTGTAATGTTTGCTTCCTCTTCTTTGGCACCTTCCTCTTCTTTTTTGGCAACTTCTTCTTTAGTAATTTCCTTTTTAGAATCGTCCTTTTTAGAATCGTCCTTTTTAGTACCGTTCTCAGTTTCTTCCTTCCTTTCCTCGTTGTTTTCCTCTATTGGCTTTGTGGAAGAAGATTCTGTATCAGCTTTTACGGCTTTCTCCTTTATGGTTTCTTCTTCTATCGTATATGCATTATCGACAAAGTTTTCAGACTTTACGTAGTTCTCCTTTTCGGATGCGTTTTCAGTCTCGTTATCATATTCTTTGTCGATGCTTGAGAAATCTACACCATCGTTTATTATTACGGTTTCAAACTGTGAGAAAGGCTTGTTCACGTCGTCGCGCATAGAAGCGTCAGGAGTGAAGCTAATCTTGTTTCGGCCTTCAATGACAATGGGCTCACCTGTATTGACATCCACACTTTTTCGTGCGGCTACGCCAATAATCTTGAAAGCTCCCAACCCTTTCACTTTCACGAGCTTGTCGTCTTCAAGCCCATTGTTGATGACCTCGAAGATTGAAGCAACAAACCGCTCGGCATCGGCTTTGCTCAAGTCGTGCTTTTCCGAGAGTGATAAGGCGAGCTCTTTAATAGTGGTTTTGCTCATTATTACTGTTGTGTTATTATTGTTGTGGCTTTTTCAAGTTTTCCTTGATTGCCGCTATGGGTTTGAAATTGAGCACGAGTTTTGGAGGCACAAGCATGCGTTGCTGTGTGCCAGGCGTGACAACGACACGCTCCAAACGTTTCTTCACCTCGAATGATCCGAAACCGTTTATCTGTATCGTGTCGCCATCTTCAAGATGAAGTTTCATCTCGTTGATTACTGTGCGCACCATTTGTTGGGTATCAGCTTGCGTGAAGCCAGTCTTGTTGGCAAGTTGTGCAATAAACTCTTTGTTGTTCATTTTAATTCGCCATAAAGGTCAAACTCGTCGCTACTTGTTATTAGTACGTTATAATAACGACCTGGTCGCAACTTGCGTTCACCGACAGGTATCAGCACCTCAGGATCGACTTCTGGTGAGCATGCCTCGGTTCGTCCTATATAATAGTTGCCTTCTTTTCTGTCTATGACCACTTTGAGAATCTTTCCAACCTTTGCAGCCTCTACTTCTCTGCTTATTTCTTCCTGAACGGCCATAAGCTTGTCTAGTCTCGCTTGCTTAACATCGGCAGGGACATCGTCTTTATAATGTATAGCTGAATATGTTCCCTCTTCCTCAGAGTAGGCGAATGCACCCATACGTTCGAATTTCTCTTGTTTTACGAAATCAAGAAGCTCGTTGAAGTCTTCTTCTGTCTCTCCCGGGAAGCCAACCATCAATGTTGTTCTTATGGTTATGCCAGGTACACGCTGCCTTATGGCATGGATAAGGTCTATGGTCTCCTGCTTTGTGACGTGCCTATGCATTTGAGACAGCATATGGTCTGAGATGTGCTGAAGGGCGATGTCGAGATAATTGCAGACATTGTCGTGCGCGCGCATTACGTCAAGCAATTCCAACGGGAATTGGTTTGGATAGGCATAGTGAAGCCTAATCCATTTCACGCCCTTGATATTTGCCATCTTGTCGATGAGTTCGGCTATCCTTGTCTTACCGTAAAGATCTTTGCCATAATAGGTGAGCTCCTGCTCTATGACTTGAAACTCGGTAACACCTTCACTGACGAGCTCTTCCACTTCTTTCAAGATGTCTTCCATTGGACGGCTTACGTGCTTGCCCGTTATCAGCGGAATGGCACAGTAAGCACAATGGCGGTCGCATCCCTCGGCAATCTTTATGTAGGCGTAGTGGGATGGTGTCGTCAGGAGGCGGCGACTATTTGACGTTACTCTTCTTTCGGCAAAAGTCTTGTTATCCGGCGTAGGGCAGGTTGCAGGACCAAGGTCTTTGAGCAATTGTGTGTAATTGAATTTCCCGTAGAACTTGTCTACCTCGGGAAGGCTCTCCTCAAGTTCCTTTTGGTAACGTTGTGATAGGCATCCCATCACAAAGAGCTTGTTGATGTTTCCATTGTTCTTGGCGTTGGCAAACTCAAGAATGGTATTGATGCTCTCTTCCTTGGCACTCTCTATGAAGCCGCAAGTGTTTATTACGACGATTTCGCCTTGTGGACGTTTAGGGTCGTGATTGCAATGATAGCCTATGTTTTCAAAACGACGCATGAGCTGCTCTGAATCAACGAGATTCTTTGAACAGCCCATGGTGATAAAATCAATCTGGTTTTTCTTCATATTACTGAATGTCAATCAGAACAGCGAATCGACAAATTCTTTCTTGTTGAATAGTTGCAAGTCTTCCATTTTCTCACCTAAGCCAATATATTTGACTGGCACTTTCAGCTGGTCGGATATTCCTATTACCACGCCGCCCTTTGCAGTACCGTCAAGCTTGGTTATGGCGAGAGATGTTATGTTGGTTACAGCCGCGAACTGTTTTGCTTGTTCAAAGGCGTTCTGTCCCGTGCTGCCGTCGAGAACAAGCAGCACCTCGTCGGGAGCGTTGGGGACGACTTTTTTCATAACATCTTTGATTTTCTTCAATTCGTTCATTAGACCAACCTTGTTGTGCAGTCGTCCTGCCGTGTCAATAATCACCACGTCTGCACCGTTGGCTTTTGCGCTTTGCAGAGTGTCGAACGCTACGCTGGCAGGGTCGGATCCCATTTGCTGCTTTATCACTGGCACCCCAACACGATCACCCCATATTTGTATTTGCTCAACAGCTGCGGCACGGAATGTGTCGGCGGCCCCGAGATAAACTTTCTTTCCGGCTTTCTTGAACTGGTAAGCGAGCTTTCCTATTGTCGTGGTCTTGCCAACGCCGTTCACGCCAACTATAAGTATGACATATGGCTTATGGTCTGCTGGCAAATCCCAATTGGTATTGTCGTCGGAATTGTTCTCCGTGAGCAAGGAGGCGATTTCTTCTTTTAATATCTTGTTGAGCTCAGACGTGGACACGTACTTGTCTCTTGCCACGCGCTCCTCTATACGGTTAATGATCTTGACTGTAGTGTCAACTCCAACGTCAGAGGTTATCAACACTTCTTCAAGATTGTCGAGCACGTCGCTGTCAACCTTCGACTTGCCCGCTATGGCACGGGATATCTTAGAGAAGACGCTCTGCTTGGTTTTTTCAAGACCTTGATTGAGTGTGTCCTTGTTTTTTTTGCTGAATAATCCAAAAATTCCCATGGTGTGCCTTTTTTGTTTTATAAGCTTTCGTCGTCAGGCCTTTGGAGCTTTCTTTTTATCTTTGGCATGTGTTTTTTGTTTCTTAGCCAAGCTTCCTTGCGCTCTTCATAGTCTCTGTGGTGTCTTTCGAGAAAATTGTCGGCCATGACGTTATGCTGTTTCAATATGGTTTATATTCAAGCAGGCCTGATTGTTATATCACGCCTGCTTGAAACCTGTTGTTACTATTTAAACCTGCTGTAAATGACGTTCAGCTTCAAAGGGCTGTTGTCATCATTGGTTCCCTTGACAAGTTTAGTGCTTGTCAATGACATGTCGTGTGATACCTTCGTGACGGTGCTGCTGGATGATGAACTTGAACTTCCATAGTAATAGTAGTAATAATAGCTATAGCTACTGCTGCTACTTGTGGAAGAACTTGTGGTCGTTAGCGACACAGGGATGAGCACGACTTTGTTCCAATCGGCTGAACGTTTTTCTTTGTCAATGGCAGCCATCGACGTGATCATATTGGATATGTTGTCAAACGTATAACCGTTGGTTGAAGACATTCCCGTATATGTCGCAAGGAACGATGTGCGGTTATTGTACATCTCCATGTTCTCGAAGAAGCTATACAGAGAATCTTTTGGTATCATCAACAAGTTCTCTGGAATGCTGAAAGTGTATTCCGTACTTGGTGAGTCGCTGTTGATTCTTGGAATGGTAAGAGCGGCACCTGCTATGTTGTCGTTCTCGTGTCCGGAGATAATATCTTCAACGGGAAGAGTGAGTTCGGTAAAAATGCCCGAAGGTGTCTTCAAGTATGTGCATGAGTTGTCATTGGCAAGTCTCGTGAGTGTGCTCTTGTCGTTAGCTATATTTGATGTCTGCAACACTTCCTCAGTGCCCCAAAATACGGTTATACCGTTCATCACGCTATCTTTCTCAGCAAACTTATATGATATGTTCAACTGCGATGCATCAATATAAGCCATATTGCCTAATCCTGACTTGTGTTTGAAGTAGAAGCCAGGGACAACGTTCTTGCGGAAAGTCTGGGCATTTTTGAAATACTCTGGATGCTCATAATATTTCTCAAGAATATATGTGCCGTAGTTGTCGTATTCTTTTCCGTTGGCATCGGTATATTTCCCATTGAGCTTTACGGTGATATAAGGTTCGTATATAGAAGTATCGCGTGTAGACTCTGATACCACGTAGTCGGTGAGCGTATATACCTTGTCTTGTGCGATACCGCCTTCCCTTACATAACCTTCTGCCAATGGGTCGAAGTCGCTGTAATAGTTCTTGTCTTCAGTCATTGGCTTTCCCATCTCGTATGCCGTGAGTTTCATGGTGCGCGTGCTGTCACCATAATGATTTGAGTAGAACAAGCGTAACTCACAAGAGTCAGCCTTTACCAGGCCCTTGATAGAGTCGCCTTGGGCATTTGTGCCGATCATGTTGCTCTTGTCGGGGAACTTATAACCCTCAAGGTTGAAGAACTGAGCCATGAAGTTGCCGGTTATGTATTCGCCGGTTTCGCTGTCTCTAACTTTTCCGAGATAGCCTACATTGTTCCTCGACAACACAGAATCTGCAAGGACGGATTGGCTGGCGATGCCAAACGTTTTTGTTTCCACGTTTATGGCATCGGTGTCTTTTGTAAGTGACGAACCTATCTCGTCGGTGCTGTCTGTGCAGGCAGCCATGAAGAGGCCCGAGAGAAGAATAAATATAGTTCTTATTTTCATG
This sequence comes from Oscillospiraceae bacterium, assembly GCA_963599465.1. Classification (GTDB taxonomy): domain Bacteria; phylum Bacteroidota; class Bacteroidia; order Bacteroidales; family Bacteroidaceae; genus Prevotella. Next base: position 71,232 of record CAVBXD010000002.1, read on the forward strand.
CTTTATCCTAATAGCTTGTTGTAGAAATCCTTGTAAGCGGTGACGTAGTCTTCGCCTGGATATTCCATGAGTGGCTTTCCTGATTCCTTGGTATATGCGAGCAAGGTGTCGTTGACGTTCTCGGCTGCTTCTACCACACCGTCACTGTAGTCTATTGCAAGTTTGGCAAGGTCGATATAGTCGAAGTGCTCAGAGTATTTTTTCAGCAGGTCAGCCTTGGCCGTTCCAAACTCTACGCATTCCTTGAATTTCGTGCCGAAGTTGGCTTTGAATTGCTTTGAGAACAACGATGTGACAACTTTTGTGTTGGCAAATGCCGGGTCTTCGTGGTAAGCTGTCTTGATGTAAAGAGGAATTACCCCGGCCATCCATCCCTGACAATGTATAATGTCTGGATCCCAACGTAATTTCTTAACTGTCTCAAGCACGCCGCGTGCGAAGAATATGGCTCTCTCGCCGTTGTCGTCGTATTCGTTACCATCCTCATCCTCTGTCATGGAACGACGCTTTATGAAATAATCTTCGTTGTCGATGAAATAGACTTGAAGTCTGGTTACTGGTATGCTCGCCACCTTGATGATCAAGGGGTGGTCGGTGTCATCAATGACGATATTGAGACCAGAGAGGCGTATGACTTCATGAAGTTGTCCGCGTCGCTCATTGATATTGCCCCATTTAGGCATGAACGTGCGTACGTCAAAACCTCCCGACTGTATCTTCTGAGGCAAGTCGCGTCCGAGCAAAGCCATTTCCGACTTTGGGACATAGGGCACAATCTCTTGATTGATGAATAAAATTCTCTTTTTGGCCATTATGATTTTATTCTAAAATGCTTTTGGATGCAAAGGTAGAAATAAATAATGACAAAACGCCTGTTTTTGCATGATTTCACACATAAACAGGCGTTTGGTATATTAAAATGTGGTTTTTGGCATCCTTATTCAATCACGACGAGCGCATCGTCTTCCATGACGCTTTGCCCAGCCTTGACGCAAATGGCGGTCACCTTACCGTCTTTTTCTGCCTCGATGTTGTTTGCCATTTTCATGGCTTCCAATACGAGCAAGGTGTCTCCGGCCTTTACGTCGTCGCCAACTTTTACGTTGATTGACGTAATTGTGCCAGGCAGCGGAGCCTTGATAGCGTTTGCCGTGTTGACGTTTGCCGTGGTAGTGGTGTCGTCGCTTTCCTCGGCTACGGGCTTGCCAAGCGTCACCTTGGGCTTTTCAGTCTCATCGGCTGGTTTCTCCATGCCAACTTCAAACTCTTCCCCGTTCACTTTAACGCTGGCGACATTAGTCTCTTCGTTGATGTCGACGATTTCGACTTCATACTCCTTGCCGGCGATTGTATATTTAAATTGCTTCATCTTTATTATGGTTTTGCGGTGAATGAAATCTGCTTGGCATCCCACAGTGTGCGCTTGGGCTTTATAGTGATGATGCCTGGCTCTCTGTCGTGCACGTTGTTGCCTTGGTACTCGAAGATAGCCATCGCTATTGCCGCGTATATGTTCTTGTCCATTTTTCTTCGCTCGTTTCTTGTCTTAATTACATGGGCATGCAGCCGTGCTTCTTTGCAGGCAACGACTGGCGCTTGTGAGCCAACTGCGCCAGGCCGCGGCAAATGCGGAAGCGCGTGTTGCGAGGTTCAATGACATCGTCGATGTAGCCGTACTGTGCAGCCTGGTAAGGGTTGGCGAATGTCTTTGTGTATTCGTCTTCCTTCTCTGCGAGGAACGCTTTCACGTCACCGCCTTCTTCCTTGACTTTCTTTGCCTCTTTGCCACAGAGCACTGCCACTGCGCCGCTTGCGCCCATGACAGCAATCTCGGCGGTAGGCCAAGCGAAGTTGAGGTCTGAACGAAGCTGCTTGCAACCCATTACGATATGGCTGCCGCCATAGCTCTTTCTAAGAGTGATGGTGATCTTTGGCACCGTGGCCTCACCATAGGCATAGAGCAACTGAGCTCCGTGCAAGATGACGGCGCTATACTCCTGACCTGTGCCGGGAAGGAAGCCTGGAACATCAACGAGGGAAACGATAGGAATGTTGAAAGCGTCGCAGAAGCGCACGAAACGAGCACCCTTGCGCGATGCGTTTACGTCGAGCACGCCAGCGTAAGCGGAGGGCTGGTTTGCCACGATGCCCACGCTCTGCCCGTTGAAGCGGGCGAATCCGGTAATTATGTTCTTTGCGAACTTAGGCTGCACCTCGAAGAACTCGCCATTGTCGGTTACGGCAGTTATGACCTTGTACATGTCGTATGCCTTGTTGGGGTCATCGGGCAAAATCTCATTGAGCAAGTCTGCTTTGCGATCCACGGGGTCTGTGCACTCCACGAGAGGAGCCTCCTCGGTGTTGTTGGATGGGATGTAGCTCAAGAGCTTCTTTATCATCTCCATGGCTTCCTCCTCGGTCTTCGCCGTAAAGCTCGTCACGCCGCTTTTGCTTGCATGCACGCTTGCTCCACCAAGGTGCTCGGAGTCGATGTCCTCGCCTGTGACAGTTTTTACCACCTTCGGTCCTGTGAGGAACATGTAGCTCGTGCCTTCTGTCATGAGGATGAAGTCGGTGAGACCTGGTGAATACACGGCACCGCCTGCGCACGGGCCAAGTATCATGGATATTTGAGGTATCACACCAGAGGCGAGGATGTTGCGCTCGAAAATCTCACCGTAGCCAGCGAGGGCGGAGATGCCTTCCTGGATGCGTGCGCCGCCAGAGTCGTTCATGCAGATTACGGGAGCGCCGTTTTGCATTGCCATGTCCATGACCTTGCAAATCTTTTGTGCCATGGTCTCCGAAAGCGAACCGCCGTTGACGGTGAAATCCTGTGCGTAAACATAGACAAGTCTGCCGTCGATGGTAGCGGAGCCAGCCACGACGCCATCGCCGAGGTATTGCTTCTTCTCCATGCCGAAGTTGTGGCAGCGGTGAAGCTTGAACATGTCGTACTCCTCGAACGAGTCCTTGTCGACAAGCATCTCTATGCGCTCGCGGGCTGTGTACTTACCACGGGCGTGCTGCTTGTCGATGGCTTTCTGCCCACCTCCAAGGCGAGCTTGCTCACGTTTGGCAACAAGCTCCTTAATCTTCTCAGTTTGAATGCTCATAATTCTTATGTTATATCTTTTGTTATTGTGTATTTCAATTTTGTGCAAAGTTACAACTTTTTTCTGCCAATAGCTTGCAGTTAATGGATTTTTAAGTATCTTTGTGGGCGGAATTTCAAACCTTTTATACTTATTTAGTTATGAAACAGACAATCCTTGTGACGGGAGGTACCGGCTTTATTGGCTCCCACACTTCCGTTGAGCTTATTGAGGCGGGTTACAAAGTGGTGATAGTCGATGACCTCTCCAATTCCAAAATAGAGGTTCTCGACGGCATCGAGAAGATTACGGGCGTTCGTCCGGCTTTTGAGCAAGTGGACTTGCGAGACAAGGAAGCTACGGAAAACGTATTCAAGAAATATCCTGACATTGAGGGTATTATCCATTTCGCCGCAAGCAAGGCTGTAGGCGAGAGTGTGCAGAAGCCGTTGCTCTATTATCGCAACAATGTCGTTTCATTGATCAATCTTCTCGAGTTGATGCCAAAATATAATGTGAAAGGCATTATCTTCTCATCGAGCTGCACTGTCTACGGCCAGCCTAAGCCTGAGAACTTGCCTGTCACAGAGGCGGCGCCTCACCAGAAGGCAACGTCGCCTTATGGCAACACTAAGGAGGTCAATGAGCAAATCATTTACGACTACATCCACAGTGGAGCGGCCATCAAGAGCATCATTCTTCGCTATTTCAACCCGATAGGAGCTCATCCGTCAGCCCTCATCGGTGAACTCCCCAACGGTGTGCCAAACAACCTCATCCCTTACGTTACCCAGACCGCAATAGGCATCCGTAAGCAGCTCACCATCTTTGGCAACGATTATGATACGCCAGACGGCACATGCATTCGCGACTATATATATGTCGTTGACCTTGCAAAGGCTCACGTGGCTGCCATGAGGCGTGTTCTCGACGACGAGGATAGTCCGGTTATCGACTACTTCAACATTGGCACAGGCCGTGGTAACTCTACGCTTGAGATTGTTGAGACCTTTGAGAGAGCCACAGGCGTGAAGCTGAATTGGGCTTATGGTCCGCGTCGCGAGGGTGACATCGAGAAGATCTGGGGCGACTGTTCGAAGGCCAACAACACGCTCGGATGGAAAGCTGAGTCATCGCTCGACGACGTGTTGCGTTCCGCTTGGAAGTGGCAGGAGAAGCTCCGCGAGGATGGAGTAATGTAAGTTTTGTTAAAAAATCAACGGCAACTCATTGAAATATAAGTAAAAAGCTGTAACTTTGCACCGCTGTCACGTGTTGGCAGCATAAAATTCAAACCTTTATATTAGTTTTTTAAAACAAAATGGCAACAAAAATCAGATTGCAGCGCGGCGGCCACAAGGGCTACGCAGTTTACAGAATTGTGATCGCTGACGTTAGAGCACCACGTGATGGTAAGTTCATCGAGAAGATTGGTATGTTCAATCCTAACACCAATCCTGCTACCGTAGATTTGAATTTCGATCGTGCTCTCTACTGGGTAGAGGCAGGCGCACAGCCTACAGACACCGTACGCAACATCCTGAAGGGTGAGGGTGTCTACATGATGAAGCACCTCCGTGGTGGCATCAAGAAGGGCGCGTTCGACGAGGCTGCTTGCCAGCAGAAGTACGACGCTTGGAAGGCTGCTAAGGAGCAAAAGCTCAATGCTACTCTCGACGCACAGTCGAAGAGCCGTCAAGAGGCTGTAGCAAAGGCTCTCGAGGCTGAGAAGAAAGTCAATGAGGCTATTGCCAAGAAAGTGGCTGACAAGAAGGCTGCTGAGGCTGCTGCTAAGGCTGAGGCAGAAGCTGCTAAGGCAGCAGAGGCAGCAGAGGCTGACAACGCCGAGGCTCCTGCAGAGGCATAAGCCTTTCGGGAAAATCTTATCAAGAAATTTTAGCGTTGCTCTCACCATGTGTGGGGGCAACGCTTTTTTTTGTCTTGCCCTAATCTTTTCTACGAAAAGGCCAGCTTTTAGGAATTATTTTTGTAAGTTTGCAAACCGATACTATCTAAAATTATCTATGGACAATTATATTGTTTCCGCAAGGAAATACCGGCCAATGACTTTCTCGTCGGTGGTGGGGCAAGACTCGCTCACCACTACCTTGAAGAATGCCGTGAGGACAGGCAAGCTGGCACATGCCTTCCTTTTTTGCGGCCCGCGTGGAGTGGGAAAGACCACGTGTGCCCGTATCTTCGCAAAGGCTATAAATTGCGCCAGCCCCACTGGTGATGGCGAAGCTTGCAATGAGTGCGAGAATTGCCAGGCATTCAACGAGGGAAGGTCCATGAATATCTTTGAGCTTGACGCGGCAAGTAACAACTCCGTGGAAAACATAAAGACGCTCATGGAGCAAACCCTTATACCGCCACAGACTGGAAAGTACAAGGTCTTCATCATAGATGAGGTGCACATGCTCTCTCAGGCAGCTTTCAACGCTTTTCTTAAAACCTTGGAGGAACCCCCTGCGCATGTGATTTTCATTCTTGCCACTACCGAGAAGAACAAGATTCTTCCGACCATCCTCTCCCGTTGCCAGATTTATGACTTCGAGCGCATGACTGTGCCCGAGATTGTGAGTCATTTAAAGATGGTGGCTCAGAAAGAAGGCATAACATTTGAGGAAGAGGCCTTAAGCGTAATAGCCGAGAAGGCTGATGGAGGAATGCGCGACGCTCTGTCTATTTTTGATCAGGTGTCGAGTTTCTGCCAAGGTCATATTACCTACGACAAGGTGCTTCAAGACCTTAATGTGCTTGATGCCGACAACTATTTCAAGATTATTGACCTTTCGCTTGAGAATAAGGCTTCTGACATCATGGTGTTGCTCAACGGAATAATTCAGCGTGGTTTTGATGGAAGCAATGTCGTTAACGGTCTTGCTTCGCATGTTCGCAACGTGATGATGGCAAAGGATGAGCAAACGCTTCGCCTGCTTGAGGTGAGCGAGAGCCAGAGGACTAAATACAAGGAGCAGGCAAAGAAATGTCCTTTGCCGTTCCTTTATCAGGCGTTGAAGATCCTCAACGAGTGTGATGTGCAATATCGCCAAAGCAGCAACAAGCGTCTTTTGGCGGAGCTCACCCTCATACGTGTTGCTCAACTCACGCAACCGGAGGATGCTGACGTGCCCGTTGGTGGGCGTAGCCCTATGAGATTGAAATCCCTGTTTAAGAAAAACAATGTGGTGCAACCTAAACCGGCAATGCAGGTGGCTGGGGTTGCACGGAGACTGGTGGCTCACACCAGCTCTGCTGATGCTAACACAAAAGTTGAAACCGCGGAAAAACCGACAATTGACGAAACGCCTGTTGTGCAAAAACAAACGGTAGGCAGCGGCACGACTTTCCACTTCAAGAACATAGGAATGACTTTCGGCGACCTTCGCCGAAAGCCAAAGGTAGGCGATGGGGTTGAGGCTGTGACCGTGGATGAAGCGGCTGCAAGAAAACTCGAGGAGAAGAAAGTTGAGGAGGCTTTCACCGATGATGACCTTATGAGAGAGTGGGTTTCCATGTGCAACCGTATGCCTCAAAAGTTTGTTGGGCTTGCGTCACGCTTGAAAAACATCGTTCCCCGGATAACCAACTATCCTGACATAGAGGTTGTTGTTGACAACCAGTTGCTTCTTGACCAGATCTCTTCTATCAAGAAAAACATTCGCGCAACCATGCGGTTGCGACTTCACAACAGCCTCATAGAGTTTTTGCCCCGTCTTGCCAAGCATAGCGAGAACGAGAAAGCTCTCACTAAGCTTGAGGTTTTTGATGCCATGAGAAAGCGCAACCCTGCCATTGAGAAGTTGCGCGTTGGTTTGAAATTGGAGTTAAGCTAATATGTTTTAAATCAATGGCATGCCGAGCTCTGCGCATTCTTTACGCATCTGCTCTGGCCAGATGCTTGCCTGTATCTCGCCGATATGCGCCTTGTGGAGCAATACCATGCATAGGCGGCTTTGACCTATGCCGCCGCCAATGCTGAGAGGCAAGTTGCCGTTGAGCAATTGTTGGTGGAAATAAAGTTTCTCGCGTTCTTCCTGATGTTCTGTCTTCAGCTGGCATAGCAAGCTCTCCTTGTCGACACGTATGCCCATCGAACTTAGCTCAAACGAACGGCCAAGCACCGGATACCAAATCAGAATGTCGCCGTTGAGTCCTGCTTTGCCGTTTTCTGATATAGTGGACCAGTCGTCATAGTCGGCAGCACGGCCGTCATGCTTGTTGCCGTCAGATAACTTTCCGCCAATGCCTTCCACGAACACGGCACCATATTTTTCACAGATGGCGTTCTCTCGCTCGTGAGGAGTCATGTCTGGATACATGTCAAGCAGCTCTTGCGAGTGGACGAAATGTATTTCCCTTGGCAAGAAAGGCTTGAGTTGTGGGAAATTCTCGCACGCGAGAAACTCTGTGCGGAGAATGGCACTGTAAATTCTCTTCACTATGTCCTCAAGAAAACCTATGGTGCGCTGTTCACGGGTGATAACCGCTTCCCAGTCCCATTGGTCTACATATAATGAGTGTAGGTTGTCAAGCCCCTCGTCGGCGCGTATGGCATTCATGTCGGTATAGATGCCATAGCCAGGTTCAACTCCGAATTTGGCGAGGGTAAGTCGTTTCCATTTGGCCAGTGAGTGAACAACCTCAGCTTTTGATTCGTCCATGTCTTTTATCGGGAATGTCACGGGACGTTCCACACCGTTGAGGTCGTCGTTTATGCCCAAGCCTTTGAGCACGAACAACGGTGCCGTGGCTCTGCTAAGGCGAAGCTCGGTTGAGAGGTTCTGTTGGAAAAACTCCTTTATCATCTTGATGCCCTGTTCCGTCTGGCGACGGCCCAAGAGTGTCGTATAATTTTTAGGCTTTATTATTTCACTCATGATTTTATGGCTTTCTTTTTGTATTTGTCTTGTTGTTTTATTCTTTGTTCTATAAATTGAAAGCAAAGTTACTCATTTATTATTAAATAGCAATATTTCTGTCGTTTTATTTTCTCATATTGTCACAAATGAAACAATTCTGTCGTCTTTTTGTGATAATAATAGTATGTCCCCGTGCTCTTGTAATGTATTAATGTTGTGGTCAATAAAATAGAGGAGTTGACCTAAACATTAAATGGATTTGTTGTACCTTTGCATACGATAAATGCATTGCTGCTTATGATAGAATATGACCTTGAAAAGATAAAAGCCGTCATCTTTGATGTCGATGGTGTACTCTCGACAAACACCGTGTCGATGGATGAAAATGGTTTCCCGTTGCGTACCCTTAATATCAAGGATGGCTATGCCATTCAGCTTGCCGCTAAAATGGGGCTCAAGTGTGCCATTATCACAGGAGGTGACTCTGAGGCAATCAGGAAACGTTACGAGTATCTTGGCATGACCGATGTCTTCATGAAATGTTCGGTTAAGTTGAAGACCTATGAAAAGTTCTTGGAGAAATACGACCTTCAAGACGACAATATAATATATGTGGGTGACGACATTCCCGACTATGAGATAATGCAGCGTGTGGGATGTCCGTGTTGTCCGCAAGACGCATGCGAGGAAATAAGGCAGATCTCGGTCTACGTCTCGCCTTTCAATGGCGGATACGGTTGCGCACGCGATGTGCTTGAGCAGGTGTTGCGTGCACAAGGCAAATGGCTCAGCTCTTCCAAGGCTTTTGGATGGTAAGTATGGTAATGGAAAATTCAAGAAAGGACATAGCATTGAAAAAACTGATTTTAGCGAGTAATTCTCCACGCAGGCATGAGTTGCTCAAGGGGCTTGACCTCGACTTTGAGGTGAGGGTGAAACGTGGAGTAGGAGAGAGCTACCCAGCAAACATTCCTGTGGAAATGGTTGCAGAATTTATCTCTAAGGAGAAAGCTGCCGCCTACGATATAGCCGATGATGAGATTTTGCTCACGGCCGATACGGTGGTAATACTCGATGATGAGATAATGGGAAAGCCCAAGGACGCTGAAGCCGCACGCAACATGCTTCGCAGATTGAGTGGTCACACCCACCATGTTGTGACAGGCGTAACCATCAAGGCCAGCGAGACGAGCGAGACTTTCTCTGACGTTACGGCTGTTACTTTTAGGCAGTTGACCGACGAGGAGATAGGCTATTACGTTGACCGTTACAAGCCATTCGACAAGGCCGGAGCATATGGCGTGCAGGAATGGATTGGATATATAGGCGTAACGCGCATTGACGGAAGTTTTTATAATGTCATGGGACTTCCTGTAGAACGAGTTTACGAGGAACTTAAAAAGTTCATGTAATTGCCCCCTCTTTTTCTATAAAACCGAAGTGGTTTTTGGACGTGCTTGCCGTTACGTTAGAATGGCGTTGCCGTTGTAACGTAACGGCGATGCCATTCTAACGTAACGGCGATGCCATTCTAACGTAACGGCAATGCCATTGTAACGTAACGGCAAATGGCCATTTTCGCACTACTCCGTAATGCCTTCCGACTTTTGTTGCAAAGACCAATAAGACAACTGGTTACACCGTTTACAGCGTTCCGTTGTTTTATGAAATGGAGACTACAAAAAGGGCTGGATTCCAATCGAGGAATCCAGCCCTTTCTTGTATGTTCAAAAAAGCGTTAGCGAGTAGCTTAGCTGCCATTGTTATTTGAAGGTGAACAGTGCTGCTATATGGTTATTTTTTTATTATTTTACCAACGATGTTGTTCATGTATGCTCTTACATCAGTCCAACGGTAGTAAGGGCCCTTATATGCCTTAATCGGCAAAGTGGCTTCGTTCTCGTTGAGAAGCACCTTTACCAATACGTCTTTCTTTGGATGCTTGTGATCCTTATAGAAAACGAACTGTACGTTGCACCCCATTGGGAATACGTTGTACACGTCCCAATCCTCCGCGTCGATATTGTTGAGCGATGAGCGTGGGTTGCCGTAGCCATTGATGTTGAGCAGGCAAACGAGTGGCAACACGTCGCTCTCGTGGGCAAAGCGCAGCGTGGCTCCAGGATGTGGCAAGGTGACGCATGTGTCGGCAGTCTCCATGATATTCTTCACGAGATTGAGCTGGGTGTACATTCCCGCGCCGTCGTTGAGCTTGTTTGGTCCTGCATAAGAATACCAGAAAGCCGCAACCATGAGCCATTGATTATAGAGCTCTTCTTCTGAGAATATGTCCCAAGAGGGTTTGAACTGATGGCGTAGTTCCGTGTTTTGCAAGGCGATGGTCGTGTTGAACAGTTGTGAGGCAAGCGCACTCTCGTTAACCTGCTTTGCATAGTCTGGATCATTGAAGATGGTCTTCATCATGTGTGGAGCCTTGTTGTGACGCTTGTTAAACTCCTTCAGGCTGTCTACGGCAGCCGTGGTGTGGGTGAGCGAAGCGTAAGGGCTTGTGGCATCATCGTTCATGTAGTACATGTCGTGGTATGATGCGTCGCTCTTGAATTTTATCTTTGGATTGAGCGCAGCAAGCTGCAACAGTTCGTTTTCCATGGAGAGAATGCAACGGATGACCACCGTAGAGCGTGCGTCAACGTTGGTGACACCGGCAAACACCTGTGGGAAACGTTCAAACATGCGTTTCGCTATTCCGCGGTGCTGTTCCGCGCCGAGTTGTGTCAGCTCTCCTTCCCTGCTCATGCCTTGGGCACGCATCTCCTTTACCAAGGCAAACATCTCCTTGCCTCGTGGAGTGAGCTTGCCGAGAGAGTCGGCATGGGCAAGAGTGTAGTATGGCCTGTTGAACGCGTTTTTGCCAATTTGCCAACGCGAGCCATGACGACCGTAGTGGCTGATGTAGAATGGCTCGTAACCATTAGGCGAAGGCGTGAGTTTCTTTGTTGGAACGGGATAGTCGCGGTAGTTGTTTGCCGCAAGGTTCGGATTTTCCTTGATTTCCTGTCTCGTGCGCTGGGCATTGATGCCTATCAACGGAAGCGAAAGAAAGACAAGCAGAAGGATGTTCTTTTTCATGGTATGGCTTTAATAAAGTTTAGTGTAAGAAATAACCTTAATAGTAGTCTACAAAGTTAACAATAACAGTTGAATATACCAAAAACAGCTTTGTAGTTTAATCAATTTTGTGTCATTTTGCCAATGAATGTGAGATTTTGTATGCGTGTTTTTCTCTACCATTCTCAGAAAAGCTATAATGTATGTCATTTGTTGATAATCAAAATAATGTGAATTGATTCTGAGGTTTTATTTTGTGAAATAAAAGTAAATGTGTAAATTTGCGAAAACTTACAGTATGCAGCAATTGGAAACAAAAAACTCTCAAAAGATAGCAGATGCCATAAATTCCTTTTGGGACACCAAGAAGAAACAAGGCAATGTGCTTGCTGGTAAGCAACTTGATGCTTTTCTCAATGTTCTTACAGAAATTGCCGTTGACGCTGGTGTGCCTGAATCATGCATTTATCTCAAGAACAACCATATCCCTGGTTATTATCGTGCAACAAAGGACTGGGATTTAATAATTGTCTCGCCAAAGAAAAATCTTGTAGCGGCAATAGAACTAAAATCACAGGTTGGCTCTTATGGGAACAATCTGAACAACCGAACAGAGGAGTCTCTTGGCTCTTCGGAAGATTTTTGGACAGCTTTTCGAGAGAAAGCATTTACATGCAACCAGGCCCCATGGTTGGGCTATATGATGGTTGTTGGTAAAGACGCGGAAAGTACGCATGAGGTGAAAGTAAGCGAGCCTCATTTTCAAGTCCGCAAAGAATTTAAGAATGCTACATATTTAGATCGTTATCGCATTCTTTGCCAGCGTCTTGTCCTTGAACACAAATACAATGCCGTAGCTTTGATAGCTACTCAAGGCAAGGGACATTATGAGAATCTTGCCGAAAACATATCCATTGAAACATTTATTAATTCATTTCGAGGGCATTTATTGGGATTGGCAGATGAATTCAAATGATATATATAGGACCAGGAATTCTGGTGGGCAACATGGGGATGTGTTTACTAAGCCAGAGGTTGTGGGCTTCATGCTTGATGAGGTCGGCTATGTGGCAGGCCGCAATCTTTCTGGCATATCCATCATGGAACCTTCATGTGGTGAAGGGGAATTTGTGGTTGAGATTGTAAGACGCCTAAAACTGTCATCAATACTTTTCGGTTTTGACTTGAACAAAGCTTACCATCAATATGTGTCAGCTTCAGATATAGACAGAAGAAAGGTGGAAATCTGTATAAAGCGTGTTTCCATAGAATTTCCAGAGATAAAGCATCCAGAAATTAATATACACGTGGAGGATTACCTATTGTCTGCGCATGATGACTTTGACATTATTGTTGGGAATCCTCCCTATATTCGCTATGAGGAAATCCCCAAAGACCGGCTATCATCATATAAGTCTTTCTCTACTTTCTACTATCGTCCTGATATGTATATTTTGTTCTTTGAGAAATCATTGTCTCAACTGAAATACGGTGGAAGGCATTGTTTTATATGTTCCAACCGCTGGATGAAAAATAAGTATGGCAAGAAACTTCGTGAGCTTGTTGCCAACCATTATGCTATAGAGAAAATAATCAACATGGAGGATGCCGACGCATTTGAAGAAAAAGTCTTGGCATACCCTTCGATAACTCTTATTTCGCATGAGAAGAATATTGACCATGTACTGTATGCCGATGTAAAAAATATTACGCAAATAAATGATGCAAAATATAAACAGTTGGATATACCGCATAGCGGAGATTGGAGCGGCATTTTCATCTCGCATGAACAGGAGCTGGGCTTGATAGAAGAGCAGGGGTTCAAGATTGGCATAGGTGTAGCTACAGGAGCTGACAGCATATTTATTTCCAAGAATCTCAAAAAAGAGGTTGAGAATAATCTCTTATTGCCTGTAATCAATGCGCGAGACTTGAGCGGAGACAATATGAATTGGGGTGGCAGGTATCTGCTGAATCCATACGACAAGTACGGAAAGCTTATATCACTTGACAAATACCCTAAGGCGAGGGCTTATCTCGAGCGAAATAGAGAAAGGCTTTCTTCAAGACATAAAGTCAAGAAAGCACCAGCACGATGGTATGCCACCATCGACCCCATACGTCCCATGCTCCAGAAGCAGGAGAAAATACTGCTTCCTGATATTTCAGGTAACAAATATGTATTTATAGACAACGGATTATATTATCCAGCGCACAATATATATTATATTACTGGGGAAGATTCGCGCAGTCTAAGAATCCTGTCAGCATTATTGATGTCGGACTTTGTGCGTCAACAGTTAGCAGAACTTACAAACCACATGAATGGAGGATATGCCAGATGGCAGAGCCAGTATCTTCGTAAATTGCAAATTCCAACCATCAACCACATACCTTGCCATTTGGCCAATGCTTTATTAAAATGTTACGATACACAGGACATTAGCGGAATAAATCGATATACAGAAGAGATATTGTCCCATGAGAAAAATCACCCACCACGGAAAAACGCTCATAAATCAAAACCTCAACAGCTTGCTTTCGCATTCTGAGAATCACTACAACCTGTGCTTATGGCTGACGAAATACTTGAACCGCGGGATTTGCCGCATTGGGTACAATTTCCTGAATTTGCCCTTTGAAGTCGACTTCGCTGACGGGAGCCGGATAACATACGCTTATGACGGAGGTGGACGGAAGTTGAGTATAATGTCTGACTATCCCTAAAATACCTTGTCACATTTGAGGGCGATAAACAAATATCGTAAATGTGACAATAACCTTTGAATCGGGCAAGTTTGGCGTTGTTGTTTAAGCTATTTTGTGTAACTTTGCAGCGATTATGAAAGGAAAACGTTTGCACATTTATATTGTAGCCCTCGTTGCCTTGGTGATTCTTGGCAGTTTTGCAATAATCAGTCTTGCAACATTCAGAGGGGATAGCACTCCTCCGCAAGACACTATAGTAAGCCAACAGCTTAAGAAACCTCAACCGGTTGAAGCAAAGAAAGATACCGTGCGGAAGGCTGAGAAGGCCGACACTGTGCCAGATTATGACCCAACAGTGAGGGGAACGCTGACCGACAGTTTGGGAAATCCCATGAGTGGTGTCGTGGTGAGTGATGGGTATTCGTGCACTGTTACCAACGACAAGGGAATGTATATTTTCATGCGCAACAAGAAAGCGCGATTCGTGTGGTTTTCCGTTCCTGCCGATTGCGAGATACCTACACATTCAACCACCGACCGAACCGCTATGTTTTATAAGCCATTGTCGGCAAGGCAAAACGAATACAACTTTACCTTGAAACGTTTGCCAGACGGCCCTGAGCACGAGCATAGGCTAATCGTTTTTGGAGACCCACAGATAACAAACTCTTTTAGTCCATACTACACGGGGCCGGACGACAACCCGATACAGAAAAGCGACCTTGCTCGTTTTACCGATGAGACGATGACTGACGTAAGGGAAACCATAGCCTCGTTGCCTGCTGCTATGCCTGTATATGCCATATCCATGGGTGACGACGTGCAATATTATGGCGGTTACAATGAGGGCTTGGAGTTAGGAATACGCGAGGCGTTAGGCTCGTCGAGGGCAACGGTATTCTCGGTGATAGGCAACCACGACCAAGATGGCAAGAGCCTGTATGTCAGGAAATGGGAGCAGAGCTTCGGGCCAACCGATTTCAGTTTCAATCGTGGTGACGTGCATTATGTTTGTTTAAACGATGTGCATTTCTATCGTGGCATGCTTTATTGGCAACCAGGAGAACTCACTGTATCGCAATTGCGTTGGCTTCACGAGGATCTCTCTTTTGTAGATCACGAAAAGAAGGTGGTGCTATGCTATCATATCCCCCTCACCATGGGCAATCGTCCACGCAAAGGAGCGTCGTCGCTCAACCTTGAATCAGAACCGGGGCACTACTCGTCGTCGGTCCTTAAACGCGTCATAGACGAGCTGAAAGTCTTTAAGGGTGGTTATGAGCTGTTTTGTGGCCACACCCATTTCGCCATAAACCATGAGATTGAGTTTGACGGAGGGCGTGTACTTGAGCATTGTCATGCCGCGGCTTGCGGCAACATTTGGCAATCGAACATAAACATTTGCGGTACGCCAAGCGGTTATTATGTCTACTCGTTGAACGGAACCAGCATCACAGACTGTTATTATAAGGGAACCTTCTGGCCACGGTCAAGGCAGATGACATTGTTTAAGGCATCAACAGATTTCAATGGTGAGTCGTATGCTGCCGATTGGAATTTGCCTGTGGACAGTGGAGTTATAGTGGCAAACGTTTTCAATGCCGATTCGAGATGGCATGTCTATGCGATAGAGAATGGCGTGGAGCATGAGATGCGACGCATTGACCATCAAGGTCAAGACGCTTTCGCGACAGGCTATCATCATCGCTATTCAAAGTCGGTGAGCTATCAATTTGTGAGCAAGAATAATGGCTATCTCATTATGAATCACCTATATTATTACGTGCCTCGCTCCGCTGAAAGTAGCATAAAAGTGAAGGTGAAAGACGCTTACGGCAACACGTACACATCGTCAACCGACGATGCGATAAGTGAGCCATTCTTCAATTTCGCTCATTATTATGAAGAAAAACGATAATTTATTATCTTTTCCTTTGCTTTGTCTATAAAAGGTAGTATCTTTGTCAAAGATAACAAAACCAGACAATAACGTAGGCCTGAAATGAGACAAATAAAGATAACCAAAGCTATTACCGCTCGCAATAGCGAGTCTTTGGATCGCTATCTCTCAGAGATAGCGCGTGAGCCAATGCTCACGCCAGAGGAGGAAGCCTCTCTCGCGCAGAAAATTCACCTCGGCGGCAAGGAAGGCCAGAAGGCAAGAGACAGGCTTGTAAACTCCAACTTGCGTTTTGTCGTTTCTGTTGCAAAGCAATATCAGCATCAAGGCATTTCGCTTGTGGATCTTATCAACGAGGGAAACATCGGTCTGGTGAAAGCAGCGGAGAAGTTTGACGAGACTCGTGGATTCAAGTTCATCAGCTATGCCGTTTGGTGGATAAGGCAAAACATCATGGAAGCCCTTGCCGTGAAAAGCCGTATCATACACGTGCCCATGAATCAAATGGGTGTCGCGTTGAAAGTTAACAGGGCTACAGAGGCTTTCCTTCAGAAAACAGGCAGGATGCCTTCCATTCATGAAATATCGGTCGAGACAGGACTCGACGAAGACGTGATAGAGTCGGCAAAGGATGCAAACAATAGGCCAACGAGCATTGATGCCCCATTGGGTGATGATGCCAGCGACAATACTATTGGTGAAATGCTTACATCGGATGACAATGCTTTCATTTCGGATAAGTCGGTAGACAATGCGTCGCTCAACAAGTTTATAGAAGATTTGCTCAAGGAAGTGCTTACAGACCGCGAGCAAACAATCGTGAAGGCATCGTTTGGCATAGGTAGTCCAGAGAAAAGCCTTGAGGAACTTGCAAGCGACATGGGCATGACAAGGGAGCGTATAAGGCAGGTCAAGGAAAAGGCCATAAGGAAAATAAGGCACTCGCCAGCGGCAAAAATCCTGAAACAATACTTGGGGTAATGGGAAAATAAGCCTCACATGAGACTATTATACTCGTGTGAGGCAAAGTTCCAGAATTTATTATTAATTTTGCAGACGATATTATAATTTATGAACAGGGGTACTTGCTCAACCCCCTTTAACAAAACAAGAAATGACAAAACAACCACGTGCTGAGGTTAGCGTGCTTTTCATGCTCTTCAGCGTTTTTTTCTGTGTTTGCCTCATCTTGGCAAACATTCTTGAAACCAAACAGATAGCCATAGGCCCAGTAAACTTGACTGGGGGCTTGATAGTTTTCCCCGTTTCATATATAATAAACGATTGTGTTTGTGAGGTATGGGGCTATCGCAAGGCTCGATTGCTCATTTGGATGGGTTTTGCCATGAATTTCTTTTTCGTGGCAATGGGCGCGTTGTGTGATTGGATTCCCGGTGCACCGTATTGGAACAACAATGATGGTTTCCATGCCATCTTTGGACTTGCCCCACGCATTGCTGCAGCATCGTTTGTGGCGTTTCTCGTGGGCAGTTTCGTGAATGCCTTTGTGATGAGCCGGATGAAGATCCGTGACCAAGGACGCCATTTCTCCGCACGAGCCATCTTGAGCACTGTGGCAGGGGAGAGTTGCGACTCCGTGATATTCTTTCCCCTTGCGCTTGGTGGGGTAGTGCCATGGAATGAATTGCCAAGCCTGATGCTGTGGCAGGTATTCCTTAAAACTTTTTACGAGGTAATAGCACTGCCGCTCACCATACGTGTAGTGAGATTCTTGAAGAAGCATGAAGGTGAGGATGTCTACGATAATGGAGTTGACTATAACATTCTTAAGATTTTCAATTTATAAGGCAGACAATGACACAAAGAAACGAAGAAGGGCTGATGGCCCTTGGGAAGAAAACTCAATACAGGATGGATTATGCTCCTGAAGTGCTTGAGACTTTTGTCAACAAGCATCAGGACAACGATTACTGGGTAAGGTTCAACTGCCCGGAGTTTACCTCGCTCTGTCCTATCACGGGACAGCCCGATTTCGCGGAGATTCGCATCAGTTATGTTCCTGATGTGAGGATGGTGGAGAGCAAGAGCCTCAAGCTCTATCTGTTTTCCTTTCGCAACCATGGCGACTTTCATGAAGATTGCGTAAACACCATCATGAAGGATTTGGTTAAATTGATGGACCCGAAATATATTGAGGTGACAGGACTGTTTACGCCGCGTGGTGGCATAAGCATATATCCTTATGCCAACTATGGCCGCCCGGGTACTAAGTACGCAGAGTTGGCAGAGAAGCGCTTCGCCACGCACGAATAACCTTGAAAGAACTTTTCATCAAAATCCATCAAGTGTCGGGTAGGCTCTTGATGGATTCTTTTTCGCCCACTACCCATATTATGTCTCCTGCGGCAAATTCGCGATTCGGGTTCATGCAAGTCAGGCTGTCCTGACCTTCCTCAACGCCAACCACCATGCAATTGTATTGCTCTCTGATGCCACTTTCTTTAAGAGTACGGTCGATGAAAGGACTGTCCTTGCCAAGCTTGACCTTTTGCAACTTCATTTCCCGGTGTTCGATTTGAGTGTCCTCCGCCTCCACGTCGGTCTTTATAGCTTGTGCGAAGAGCTGGAGCTGTTCATCGTTGCCAATGGCTTGCAGACGGTCGTTGGGGAAGATTATCGTGCATCCGCCGGGGATGTTGATGCGTTTGTGTCCACGGAGAATGCTGCTCACATAGATCCCGAAACGCGAGCTGAGCTTGAGCTCGCCAAGCGTCTTGCCCGCCCAAGAAGAATCAGTGGGAACGTCGAAGTCGGAGATGTGTATGTCGCGCTCAACGAGATTCTTCTCGAATTGCGGTTTGCGCTTTCCTTCAACCTGTGCCTTGATTTCGCGAGAATGGAGGTTGGCAATGAAACGCCGCTCCATGCCTATTGAGCTTTTTTTGAGCCGTCGTGACAATGCCATGAGAATTATAAGTGTCACAGCGAGGGTTATCACCAAGGCGTTTGCAAAGCGTGCAAGGTAGTTGCAGACGTAAAACAGTATTGCCGCGGCAATGGTTACCCTGAACAGTACTGTGAAAATAAGGGGAAGGCGATTGAGCCTGCTTTCGGTCCATAGTTCCTTGAACTCCTCGCTATGGTTGTTTTTCATGACCAAGGCTCGCATGAAAGGCGATATGCAGACGAATGTCAAAAGCCCTGTGGCTCCATTCGCCCACCAATGGGGCAGTATGTGGCGGAAGAATTGCAGGGCGAAAGTCAGCATCACCGCGGTCACTGCTATGCATAGAACGGTGTATATGAGAGTGTTTATGCTCATTTTGCGCAACAAGCGATTCCATGTAGACAGTTCCTTGGCCGTTGTCTGGTGAGCAGTCCCTAAGTGGTCGAGCCGTCGTGACCATTTGCGTGGCAACACCTTGGTAATGCCATTGTAGGCAGGTACTGCAGCGCGTATCATGTAAGGGGTTATGAATGTGGTGACAACGCTCACAGCCACTATGACAGGATAAATGAAACTGCTGATGACGTTAAGCGACAGTCCGAGGGAGGCTATGATGAAGGCAAACTCACCCACCTGCGCCATGGAGAATCCGCAGCGCATCGCTGTTTTCAGTGGTTGACCAGACAACAAGTAGCTGAATGTGCCAAACACGGCTTGTCCAACCATGATGGCAATTACGAGAACAATGATTGGCAGAGCATAGTCTACAAGAACATTTGGGTCTACAAGCATGCCCACCGACACGAAGAAAATCGCGCCAAAAAGGTTTTTCACCGGTGCCACTACCTTTTCTATGCGTTCAACCTCTATTGTCTCGGCAAGGATGCTGCCCATGACGAACGCACCAAAGGCAGACGAGAAACCCACAGCCGTGCTTATCCATGCCATAGCGCAACAAAGGCCAAGGGATACGATGACAAGGGTCTCGTCGGTCATCAGCTTACGAGTGACGCGAAGCAGTGTCGGGATGACATAGAGGCCAACGAGAAACCACAGTATAAGGAAAAAACCTATCTTCAATAATGAACCAACCATTTGTGCCCCGTCAGGGTTACTGCCAGAGGCTATTGCCGACAACATGACCATCATCACGATGGCGAGGATGTCTTCAAGGATGAGAACACTCATTACGAGTTTGGCAAACGATTGTTGGGAAAGCCCCAGGTCATCGTAGGCCTTGTAGATTATGGTTGTTGACGACATGGCGAGCATGCCGCCAAGGAAGATGCAGTCCATTTGGCTCCAGCCGAAGAGATGCCCGACAGTCATGCCAGCCATGGACATGAAAAACACCGTACATACTGCGGCGATGATGGGAGCCAACCCCATCTTTAGGATCTTCTTGAATGAGAAATCGAGACCAAGGGAGAAAAGCAGGAACATCACGCCGATGTCGGCCCAAGTCTGTATGTCGGCCTTGTCCACAACCGACATCGTGAGTGGCAAATGGGGAGAAACAATGAAGCCGGCTACAATATATCCAAGCACCAATGGTTGTTTGAGGCGCTTGAAGATGAGTGTCACCATGCTTGCGACGATGAGTATCAAAGCCAAGTCTTTTACAAGAGCTGGAAGTTCTGCCATGGATATGTATTAATAATAATTGTTGTGTATGATGTTTATCAGGTCAGACAAAAGGCTCGCAAATGAGTGCCAATTGTTCGAGGCCCTGTTGATCGGACGTGTCGAAAGCAGCCAGTTGCTCGCTGTCCACGTCGATGACTGCTGCCACTTCCCCGTTTCTCATGACAGGCACGACGATCTCAGAGCGTGATCGAGACGAACATGCGATGTGGCCTGGAAATTGCTCTACGTCTGGCACGATGATGGTTGCTGCCTGTTCCCAGGCTGAGCCGCATACGCCTCTGCCCTTCGCTATCGTGTAGCATGCCACAGGGCCCTGGAACGGGCCGAGTTGCAATTGTCCGTTACGCACCAGATAGAACCCCACCCAAAAATAATGTGGGAATGTGTCCTTTAACAAAGCGCAGAGGTTTGCAAGCGCGCCAATGTTGTTGTCTATTCCCTCTGTCAGGCTCTTGGCTTGAGCCAGCACACTGTCGTAAGTGTTCTTTTTGTCTGTCATGTTTGTTGTCGATTGATGGTTGGAAAGCCTGTGAGCACCAGTCGGTTTCAAGGATAATACAAGTTGATGCAGAACATCGAGCTTACTTGTATGTTGTGATGAATCACTGCTTGCCTAATGCAAAGATACAATTATAACTTTACTCCTCGAAAGAAAAAGAAAAAAGTTTTTTTTCATGCAATATTAATCTTTAGTGGGGTAGGCGAGAGGAACTCTGAGGCCGTGTCGTTTACATAGGCTAAACGAATAAAGCAGTTGCGACATTCGCAACTGCTTTATTCGTGACACATCAACTATTGTTGCTCATTGAGTTTCTTCAGATATTCCGACGGAATCATGCCGTATTCGGCTTTGAAGCAGCGGCGGAAATAGGCTATGCTGTTCATGCCTACCATGAAAGATATCTCGCTGATGGAATATTTGCCTTCCAGGAGCAGTCGCTCGGCATACTGCATCTTGTATTTGCGTATATACTCGTTGGTCGACATTCCCGTGAGGGCTTTCATCTTGCGATATAGCGTGCTTGTGCTCATGGCAAGGCGTGAGGCAAGCATATTCACATCTACATCGCCGCTGATGCCTTCGCCAATCAGACTGTCCAACTTGTCGAAGAACTCTTGGTCTATCTGGCTCAGCGACTCACGCAACTGCTGTTGCTTCTCCTTCATGTCCTCATTGGAGTCTTTCGCAGTGTTTACCGTTGCTGTCGTTGTTTGAGTCTCGAGCATACGTCGCCTCTGTGCCAACAGATTGTTCACACGACTGCTGAGCAGGGAGTGAGTGAACGGCTTGGTGATGTAGGAGTCAGCTCCAGCGTCATACCCTTCCTCTTTCGCCTCTTGCGAGTCTTTGGCGGTCAATAATATAATAGGTATATGGCTGGTGCGTACGTCAGACTTCAGGATGCGGCACATCTCGTTGCCGTCCATGCGAGGCATCATCACATCGGAGATGATGATGTCGGGAATGCGGTCGAGAGCCTTGCCAAGACCCTCCTTGCCGTCGGCAGCCTCTATGGTGTCATATTCGTCGGCAAACGAGGTGGTGATATATTCCCTTATGTCATTGTTATCCTCTACCACAAGCATCAGCAGACGGCCGGGCGTACCCTTCTCAGTGGCGTTCTCCGCTTCACTCTCGCTTGCGGTCTGCTCCTCTGCGGGAGCTGTCTTTTTGCCGTGAAGGGCAGTAGGATAGATGTTCTGCTCATTGAGTGTGACTATAAAACTGCTTCCTTGCTCGATGCTGCTCTCCACATTGATGGTGCCCTCGTGCAGAGTGACAAGATTCTTCACCAGCGACAGACCGATGCCCGTGCCCGATGCCTGGTGTGATCCGTTCTCCTGATAGTAGCGGTCGAAGACATGAGGCAGTGCTTCCTTTGATATGCCATAGCCAGTGTCGCTCACCGTGATGTCTACAAGATGCTTGTCGCTGGAGCGACGTCGCTCCACACTTATGTCCACCGTGCCCGAGTCAGTATATTTTATGGCATTGCTCACGAGATTGTCTATGGCGATGGCTATCACCTCACGGTCGAAATACATGTTTATGGGATTCTCGGGAGCCACAAAGCGTATCGTCACATTTGGTTTACTGTTCAGTTCCTCATATTTCAGACTTATCTCATGCACCGTGTCCACGATGTTTCCCTTCTGCACACGCAGCGCACGGTTATTGGTCTCCGTCTTGCGGAATTCCAGTATCTGCGTGATAAGCTCGTTGAGTCTCACCGCACTCTGATGAATTACCGCTAGCTTGTGCTTGGCAGCCTTGGCGATGTCGGCAGAATGCGAGAGGTCGTCGAGCGGACCGAGAATGAGAGTGAGCGGAGTGCGCAGTTCGTGTGCTATGTTGGTGAAGAATCGCAGGCGGTCTTCATTGTCCTTGCGGTCTTTCTCATGGTTTATCTTTTCCATGTCGAGCATATATTCCAGTCGCACATGTCGGTTATAGATACGCAGTGCCACGTAGATTCCCATCACTACGATGAGGGCATAAATCAGTTTTGCCCACCACGACAGCCACAGTGGAGGTTTTATGGCGATGATGAGTTCTGCCACCTCTTCATTCCACGGTTGGTTGTGCATGCGGCTTCTCACGAGCAGACGGTAAGTGCCTGTGGGAATGTCGCGCATCGTTATCTGTCCTTCGTCGCATATCATCCACTCGTCCTGCAAGCCCTCCAATTTGTAGCTGTATTCCACATAGGAGTTGAGGGCATAGTTGAATGTATTGAAGGTGATGTTGAATGTGTTCTCGTCATGATTGAGCGTAATCTTCTTCTTGTTGTTGAGACTTATCACGCTGTCCTTTCGCTCCTCCATGTTACTGAGCAGCGAGAGCGACATGATGTGGGGAGGCGGAGCCTGATGGCGCGAGAGCACCTTGTCGGGAGAGAAGTAGCACAAGCCGTTTGCCGAACCGAAATATATGTTGCCGCGTGCATCCTGTGCCACACTCCCGTCATTGAAGTTAGTCTGCATGACACCGTCCTTCTTGTTGTAGTTGACGATGCGATCAGAACCCTTTGGCAGGCAACTGATGCCACGGTTGTGGCTCATCCATATGTTTCCTTTGCGGTCTTGCGTTATGGCACGTATGTGGATGTTGGTAAGTCCCGAGGCAAGGTCATACACCGTGGTCTGGTGTCCGGGCTTCGTCCCCATGCATATCAATCCCTCGTTGGATGCAGCCCATATGCGTCCTTCCTTGTCACAGAAGAGATGCGTTATGGTGTTGCTGAGCAAATGTAGCTTTCCCTCGTTTTCAGTGCGATACCATGCCAGCATCTTCATCTGTGGTGAGAACACCTGTATGCCTATGCCGTAATATCCCACCCACAGGTTGCCTTTCTTGTCTCTTGTCAGTGCCCTGACAAAGTTGTTGCCTACGTTGAAGTGGTGCTTCATCTGTAGTGTCTTTGTGTTATATGCATACAGACCCGTGCTTGTGCCTATTAACATCAAGTCCTGTCGTCGGTCTTCAAGGAAACATCTGATGTCTTTGCCCACATTTGGCAGTGGTTTCAGAGTGCCTGCCGAACTTACGAAGGTACCACGGCTGAAAGTTCCTATCCACAGTTTGCCGTCGGCATCATAAGTTGCCGTCTGTATACTCGTGCCCATGTTCTTGCCGTCACCGCTCACCTTCGTCATCTTCTTGTCATAGAGGCACGTGGTGCCGCCGTCGGTACCCGTCCACACATATCCCGACGGAGCCACGGCGAGTGCCATCACCGAGTTCTCTGTCATGCGTGTGCCTCTGGGCGATGCCGTTTCGTTGGCAATGCCGAAGAGGGGCTTATATTTTGTCAGCATATTGATGCCGCCACCGTAGAGACCTGCCCACACGTTGTGGTAACGGTCTTCAACGATAGTCCGCACCGAGTTTCCCGTTAGTCCGCAGTTTGTGTCGTTCTCCTTTATCATCTCCACTTGGGCGTTATAGTAGGCATCGGCAGTATTGCGGTTGACGGTTATCACGGCAATGCCGTTCATCTCCGTGCCCGCCCAGATGCGTCCGTCGGAAAGTTGTGTGATGCAAGAGATGCTGTGGTTGCCTATCTGCTTGTTAGCCACGTGTATGAACGACTGGTTCATCGGGTCAAAGACATCGAGCCCAGCGGCAGTGCCTATCCAGAAAACACCGTTGTTGTCCTTGTATAAGCTGTATATGGTATTGGATGCAATGCTCCTCGGGTTGTTGTCGTCATGACGGAAATTGCGTGCCGTGCGGTTGCGGATGTCGATGATGGATATGCCCGCATCCACATGTCCCACCATCACCAATCCGTTGCCCATATATGTGGCACACCACAACTGTTCGTCGGTCATGCCCTTCACGTTGTCTTTGTTGTAATGGGTAAACTTGTGGGTGCTGGGGTCAAGCAAGTCTAGTCCCTTCCAGTAGGTTGTCAGCCATATCAGGTTTCCCTCTCCATGGCAGAGCGATGTGATGTCATTGGTGGCGATGCTCGATTTTTCGTTGTCGTCGTGGCGATAGCAGGTGACCTCTCCTGTGCTATAATTGAAAGCGTCGAGTCCGTCGTTTTTCGTACCTATCCACAGCATAGGATCTTTCCTGTCGTCCAATACGCAGTTGAGTTCACTTGAGGATAGTCCGCGCCCTTTCACATTATTCTTATAATAGGTAAAGAAGTGTTGGCCGTCAAATCTATTTAGTCCCTCGTCTGTGGCAATCCACAGATAGCCGTATTTATCCATGGTGGCTTCCGAGATATAATTGCACGAGAGCCCCTTTTCCGTTCCGAGCGGAAGAACAGTGAGACGTTGTCCGAATGCTATGTGTGCCATCAGCGCCATGATGACGGCAAGTAGGTTTCTTGACAGATGCATGACAGTTTTTATTTTATTTCTGTTGCGAAGATAGGCAAAAAGGCCAAATAATCGGCTATAATGGGGCTATAAATCGTTCATTGCACGATTTGTGTCTCATTTATGCATGATATGTTGCTGAATAAAATGATAACAAATATATAATTTTGCGCTGTGCGATTCAGAGTCCGCTCTGACAGAAAGCACAAATGAATGATATTAAAATCTAAAATCTAACTTTCGTATTATGACATTTAAATCATGTAATCCGAAGTATGCCCTACTCGGGGCAGCTGTTGCATTGGGTGGAATGATGTTCCAGTCATGTAGTGATGACAATGGTTATGCCGCCGTAGATGGGCAGGCACCTACCATTACATTAGCAACAAACATTATTCATGCGGAACCGGGAAGCACTATCTCCATCGAGGGTGTGGCTTCCGATGCCGACGGTCTGAAGAGCATACGTCTCAAGAATGTCGGCATGCTGCTCGACAAGACCATCAACCTGCTCGAAATCTATGGTGACAGTCTGCTTCACAAGTATGACCTTTCTTATTCTTATACTTGCGCAAAGACATGGACCGACGACGACAACTTCCCATTGGAAGTGACTGTGGAAGATGTGCTGGGCCACACCACTACAGAGACCCTTAATGTGAAGGGCGACGGCGACTATCAGGCACCTACCTTCACAGCCGCTCCATCAAGCAACATCACCGTGCTGGTGCAGAATCCAAAACTCAAGCTCAACCTTACACTTGCCGACAACAAGAACCTGCAGAGCCTTGTCATCAACATTCCTGACCTTAACATTCTCGACTCCATAACATGTTCTGGCAAGGAACACAAGGAAGTAAGGACTTATCAGTTGCCTGACGAGGAAGCTGTGTATCCCCTCAGCCTCCGTCTTTATGACGCTGCCGGCAACAAGACCATTGTCAACGACACCATCACAGTGAGCGAGCTTCCTGATTTTGACAAGATGTATCTTGCAGACGTGAGTGATGTGGCTTCACTCAACAGCGACATCTACGGTGTGCCAATGCTCATTGACCACGTGGGCGAATACCAGTATCGTGCACATTATTATAATAGTAAGGCTGGCACGGGCGTTCGCTTCATTCCACAGAAGACCGACTTCGAACCTATCTGCTTCGGTCCTAATGAGGATAATCAGATAGTAAGTTCTCCAAGCGAGGCAAAGGAGATTATTCTGCCTAACGTGGGTTATTATGAAATCAACTTCAACACCGTGAGCGGTGAATACAGCGTCAAAGAGTGGACTCCTACGACAGCAGCCATGACTCTCAACGGCACTACAACAGTAAACTTCAACGACGGCTCAGGCGACCAGCCAGCACAAATCTGTCTTGCAGGTGCAGGCTTGCCGGGTGCAGCCAATTGGACAACAAATCAAAACAATGATGCCTTTATCCTCAACCAGAGCACTACCAATCCTTATCTGCTCTACCGTGAGATGAAACTTGAGGCTGGCACCGAGATTGAATTTACCATCAGCCAGACACACTGGTGGGGTTGGTGGCCGGAGCCATTCTGGCGCTTCAACGGTTCGGACGAGAATGAGGCCAACGTGCTCAACGGCGGTGAAAACATGAAGAAGATGACCGTGAAGACCAGCGGCACTTATCTCTTCGAATTTGACTACGCTCTGCTGCGCTCACGCATCACACTCGTGAAGGCAGAATAAATACAGTCTCACGCTTATGTGGAAGATAATGTGAACAGAATAACAAACAGCATTCACAATTTAAAGTAAAGACTCAAATGAAGAAAAAACATATTGTAGCTTTAGCCCTGGCTTCTACCTTTACCATCACGGCAAACGCCCAAAGCATAAAGGTGAAGGGAAATATAGTAGACAGCAACAATGAACCCGTGATTGGTGCATACGTAAAGGTGAAGGGTTCCACGAAGGGAGCTGTCACCGACCTTGAAGGCAACTATACCATCGACGTCGACAAGAATGCCACACTCGTATTCTCATACGTGGGCATGGCAAATCAGGAAATAAAGGTAGGCAACCGCTCACAGATTGACGTTACCTTGAAAACTGATGCCAACGATTTGAACGAAGTGGTGGTAATCGGTTACGGTCAGGTGAAGAAGGGTGACCTTACCAGTTCTATCTCTGCCATAAAGGGAGACAAGTTGGAAAAACTCTCCACAGGTAACGTGATGAACGCCCTGCAAGGACAGGTAAACGGTGTGCAGATCAGTAGTGCCGGTGGTCCTGGTTCTTCTCCTCGTGTTATCATCCGTGGTGTCACCACCGTCAACGGTTCTGACCCTCTCTATGTGGTGGACGGAATGCCCGTGGGCACAAACATCAACTTCCTCAACCAGAACGACATCGAGAGCATGCAGGTGCTGAAGGATGCCTCAGCCTCGGCCATCTACGGTACACGAGCTTCAAATGGTGTGATCCTTATCACCACTAAGAAAGGTAAGAAGGGCGAAGCCAAGTTTAATGTGACTGCTACCGTGGGTATGCAGACCTTGCAGAAGCAGAACATGGCTGACTCACAGGAGTATAAGCAGGTGTTCGATGCCCGTTATACCAACGACGGCAACGTATCTCCTTTCAATGGTAGCACCGACGTATATACTGACTGGTGGAAAGAATGTATCAATGACGTGGCAGTGCAGCAGAACTACGACCTCAACTTCTCTGGCGGCAATGACAAGCTGATTTATTCAGGTAGCATCGGCTACTACAAGCAGGACTCTCAGTACAAGGTGGGTCAGTGGCAGAAACTCTCTGCACGTTTCTCTACCGAGTACAACTTCAACAAGATTGTAAAGGCCGGCATCGACTTCACTCCTCGCTATGAGCAGTGGGACGACACTCCAAGTCTGATGGGTTCCATCATGGCCATGGACCCCACCACTCCCGTGATGCTCGACAAGAGCGAGTGGACCAACAACCAATACAGCAACTACGCCCGCTCACACAACAATCAGACGTGGAACCCCGTAGCATCTATGGCACGCATGGACTCAGGTGCCAGCGAGTATGGACTGCTTGCAACTCCATACGTAAGCCTCACTCCTATCAAGGGTCTCACCATCAAGTCTACATTCGGTCTGAACGCCCGTTTCCGCAGAACAGACTCCTTCAACGTGGACTTCTTCATCGACAACCTGGAGCAGAACCAGAACAACAATGCGACACGCAAGATGGAGAACTGGGTGGACTGGAACTGGACCAACACAGTGAACTACATGACCAGCATCAACAAGAAGCACAACCTCAACGTGATGGCAGGTTACACCATGGAGCGTTTCCAGGACTATTGGGCATCTGCCTACTCTGAGAGCATTCCAAACAACGACGAGACCCTGCGCTATCCAAGTTCGGGCACCAAGAACCCAGCTGCTTCAGGTTCCGATAGTTTCTCATCACTGATTTCTTACCTCGGACGTGTGATGTACAACTATGCTGAGAAGTATTATCTGACAGCATCTGTCCGTGTCGACGGTTCATCAAAGTTCTCTTCTAACAACAAGTGGGCTACATTCCCATCTGTATCTCTTGCTTACCGTTTGACAGGCGAGGAGTTCATGAAGAACCAGAAGATCTTCGACGACATCAAGATCCGTGCCGGTTGGGGTAAGGTAGGTAACCAGAACATAGACAACTCTGCATATCTCAGTTCTATCGGCACCAGCACCTATGTGTTCGGCAAAACAAGTGACCGTGTGGTAGGTTCAGAAGTGAGCGGGATAGGAAGTACAAACCTGAAGTGGGAGACAGTGGAAGACTATAACGTAGGTCTTGACCTCGCTCTGCTCCAGAACCGCTTGAAGATTACTGCTGACTACTTCCAGAAAACTTCTCACGACATGTTGATGAAGAAGGACAACCTCCTTATCCTTGGTTATCCCATGTGGAACGGTCAGATGTGGGAAAATGTTGGTAAGATGAAGGCTACCGGATGGGAACTTGGCATCAACTGGAATGACAATGCGGGCGACTTCACATATGGTGTGGGCCTCAACCTCTCACAGGTAAAGAACAAGGCTATCAAACTGAATGGCGACTACATCTGGACTGGTAGCTATAGCGGCGACTACATCGTGCGCAATGCCGAGGGTGAGTCTTTGAGCCAGTTCTATGGATATGTGACCGATGGTATTTTCCAGAATGAGACTGAGGTGAAGAGCTACACCAACGAGCACGGCACAGCCCTGCAGCCAAATGCGCAGCCTGGAGACCTCCGCTTCGTAGACCTTAACCATGACGGTGTGATCGACGCAAACGACAAGACAAACATCGGTAATCCATTCCCAGACCTGATGGTAGGTCTTAATCTCAACGCAGCATGGAAGGGCATCGACTTTGTGGCTAACTTCTATGGTACATTCGGCAACGACATCTACAACCTCAACAAGGTGCGTTATGCTGGAACCGACGGACAGAATGTATATGCAGGCACATACAACAAGACATGGCGCGCAGACAACACAAGCGCAGAGTTCCCACGTCTCTCTGTGAACGATTCAAACATGAACTATAAGCGTGTGAGCGACTTCTTCGTGGAGGATGGTTCATACTTCCGTTGCAAACTGCTCCAGGTGGGGTACACTCTGCCAAAGCAGTGGTTTAACAACAAGCTCAGCCTGCGTCTCTCACTGTCTGCACAGAATCTCTTCACTATTACCAAGTACTCAGGTGCTGACCCTGAAACAGCATCTATGGGTAGTGGCGTGACTGAGGCAGGTATTGACTACAGCGGTTATCCTAACCCACGCACATTCCTCTTCGGAGTGAACATGAATTTCTAAGCAGATGAGTTAGCAAGACATATACATTATTAATATATAAACAAAGAATGATCATGAAGAAATATATATTAGGTTTGACCCTGGTTTCCGCCTTGACCATGGGCATGACATCATGCTCAGACTTCCTCGACGAGCCAATACGTGGTCAGCAAGACATGACAAACTACTTCTCCACCGAGGAGGAGTGTGAGAAGCATATCACAGGTTGCTACAACTATCTTGACGGTCGCGACTGGTGGCAGATATACAAGTTCTATAACATGTGCAACATGACCACCGACGACTGTTGGATGGGTAACACCACTCAGGACCCAGGCGACTATCGTCCAGCTGCACAGTTCACAGGCAATACCATTGACTTGGGTAATGCATGCCAGAACTTCTGGCAGTATCGCTACAAGGGCATCACCCAGTGCAACATTGCCATCAACAAGTTTCCAACAGTGAACTTCACCGACGAGAAGCTCCAAAAGCGACTCATTGCCGAGGCAAAGTTCCTCCGTGCTTTCTACTACTTCGACTTGGTGAAGAACTTCGGCGGACTGCCAATGGTGCTTGAGCTGAAGATGCCAAGCGAGGTGCAGGGCATCACGCGTTCAAGCAAAGAAGAGACCTACGCTCAGATAGAGCAAGACCTGAAGGATGCCATCGCTGACCTTCCAAAGAAGTCTGAGTATAGCGATAACGACCTGGGACGCGCCACAAGCGGTGCAGCCAAGGCATATCTTGCCAAGGTATATCTCTATCAGGAGAAGTACAGTGAGGCAGAACCTCTGCTCCAAGACCTCTGCTGTCGCGGTTCTTATTCCAGCAATACTGCAGAATATAAGTTGATGGACGACTTCAGCAAGGTGTGGAACCTCGATTATGACAACGGCGACGAGAGCATCTTCGAGATACAGTGTAACGACGATACACAGTATGCCCTCGGACAGCGCTACTCAGTAGTGGTAGGCTCACGCGATGATTCCGGTTGGTCATGGGGTCTTCCTACCAGCGACCTGGAGAATGCGTTTAAGAATGCTGGCGACGAGATTCGTCTACGCTACACCATCCTCCACGATGGTCAGACCGACGTGCCAGGAGACCCAACATGGACAGAGGATAACCCATATGTAATCTCTGCATCCAAACATAAGTCTGGACGCTGCAACATGAAGCTCTACATCCCCGTAGACAAGCGTCCAAGTCCATACGATGCAGCTCATAACCCTCTGAATATCCGTCTGATGCGCTATGCCGAAGTACTGCTTATGTATGCTGAGGTGGAAAACACTCTTGGCAAAGACGCAGAAGCACAGTGGGCACTCAACCAGGTGCGTAGCCGCGTGCAACTGCCTGCTGTTACAGCTACTGGCAATAGCCTTCGTGATGCCATCCGTACAGAGCGTCGTCTGGAACTCGCCCTTGAGGGAACACGCCTCGACGACATTCGCCGCTGGAAGATGGATGACGGCAAGACTATGATGGAACATCTCTTCGGTGCCAACGGTACCTTCGTGAAATACAACACTGAGGAGAGCACTGACCCATACGAGACCACCAACCAGCAGGAGAACAGCAACAAGGGCATTAATTTCCAGGCTCCTCGCGACCTGCTCTATGCTATCCCTAACTCAGAAATCACCATGAGCAACGGCAGCATCACACAGAACGAAGGTTACAATTAATGGTGGCTTTAATAGGTTATAATTTAGATATGTAATTAGTTTTATGATTCCCCTCACCGCACATGGGCGGTGGGGGAAATTAAATTTACGTTATTCCACGATGAAGTTACCTTTACTCTTTGCTACGCTGTTGGCGTCATCATTGTCAGCCACAGCCCAAACCAATTACTCTGTAACTATCAGTCCCAAAACAACCTATCAGACAATACAGGACTTTGGAGCCAGCGACTGCTGGACAGCCGACTTTGTAGGCAAATATTTCAACGACGAACAGAAGAGCAATGCCGCACAGTGGCTCTTCAGCAAGGAATTTGACTCCGACGGCAACCCTCTCGGCATCGGACTTTCCATGTGGCGCGTGAACCTCGGCGCTGGCAGTGCCGAGCAGGGAGAAAATTCCGGCATTGCCGACGTGACACGACGCGGCTACTGCTATCTCGATGCCGACGGCAATTACGACTGGACAAAGTCCGCAGGTCAACAATATTTCATGCAGAAGGCAAAAGATTATGGCGTGGACCATTTCCTTCTGTTCAGCAACTCTGCCCCAGTGCAGTTTACTAAAAACGGTAAGGCTTGTGCCGACAATGGTGTAAGCGGCTGCAATCTCAAGGATGATTGCTACGGCAAGTTTGCCGATTTCCTTACCACTACAGCAAGCCATTTCATAGACGAGGGCTACAACATCACACTGATAGACCCCGTCAACGAACCACAGTACAGTTGGACAAGTGGGCAGGAAGGATCCCCTTGGACCAACGAATGCATAGCTAAACTGGCGCGGCAGCTCAACGAGTCGATAGAGAGCAAAGACTTAAACGCGCAGATTCTGTTGCCTGAGGCTTGCCAATGGAAAGCACTCTATATGGACGGCACGGAGGCTCGCGCCAACAATCAGATAGAGGCATTCTTCAATCCTGCCAACACATCAACATATATAGGAGACCTCGCACATCTCCGCAAGGCTATTGCCGGACACAGCTACTGGACATTCGGCACAAACAACGATTTGAAGGATATCCGCCAGAACGTGTACAACAAGGCTCAGGAATATGGCCTTGATGTCTATCAGACAGAGTGGAGCATGCTCGATGCCGCACCTTCTTCCTCGGCAGGATTCCCTGCAAGTTATGATGCCGCAAGCTATATCGACATTGCCATCTACATGGCAAAGCTCATTCACTGCGACCTCACCTACGGCAATATGTCGTCATGGCACTACTGGACATCAATGGCACAACAGCAGTATAGCCAGAAAAACCGCTTTTATCTGCTACGTATAAAGGGCGGTGGCGACACCGATACAAGCAACGAGAGCTACAGCGACTGCAACTCAGTTAGCGACAACTATGCAGACATCTCACAGGGAGGTGCGGTGAGCGACAATGCCAACCTGTGGGCACTGGGCAACTACAGCCTCTTTATTCGTCCAGGCTATAAGCGAGTGAAACTCGATCTCTCTGAAGGAGAGAACCTCAATGGACTGATGGGTTCCGCTTATGTATCGCCAGATGGCAAGCGCCTTGTGGCAGTATATGTCAACATGGGTAGCAATAACGTGAATGTCACAATGAATGTGGACGGACAGACTGCAGCAAGCAGTTTCAAGCGTTACCGTACAAGTTCAACCAACAAACTCAAATACATAAAGTCGTCTACCGCCAATCTCGGTAAGATTATCAGTCTGCCTTCAAAGAGCATCAACACTTTCGTGATGGATTTCGACGAACCGATATGTGACGGAATAGACCATGTGTATGACGATGCAAAAGCTGTCAACGACAATATCTATACTCTCAACGGGCAACTCGTGCGTCACAACACCACTAATACTGAGGGACTTCCCAAGGGCATATATATCATGAACAGTAAAAAGTTTATAGTAAAATAAGTCAGCATGAAATCTACTATTCTAAATAAAATAGCATTCGCCACCATACTCCTAACGGACATGGCTAGCAATGTTTGTGCACAGTCCGCGCAATACACCATAATGACAGGCTCACCGCAGCAGCACATACAGCATTTCGGAGCCAGCGATGCGTGGAGCATGCAATTCTTGGGACTGTGGCCAGAGAAGCAACAGGAACAAATAGCCGACTGGCTCTTCTCGACAGAGAATGACGCACAGGGAAAGCCAAAGGGCATAGGTCTTTCCATATGGCGCTTCAACCTCGGAGCTGGAAGTGAAGAACAAGGTGAGGCGGCACAAATAAATCCAAGCACGAGAACACAGTGCTTCCTTAAAGCCGACGGCACATACGACTGGACGAAGCAAGCAGGGCAGCGCAGTTTCCTGCGATTGGCTAAGGAACGTGGCGTGCCATATATGCTTGCCTTCTGCAACTCAGCACCTGTTTATTTCACACAAAACGGTCTCGCAACAAACACAGGACGTGGAGGAACATACAACCTGAAGCCAGACTGCTATGATGACTTTGCCAAGTTTATTGCCACGTCAATAAAGGGACTAGAGGAACATGATGGCATACACATAGACTACATAAGTCCTATCAACGAACCCGACGGCCACTGGAACTGGCTTGGTCCGAAGCAGGAAGGTTCGCCTGCCACAAACAGTGAGGTGGCACACACGGCACGCGAGGTGAGCAAAGCCCTGCGTAAGGAAAAACTTAATACTCAGATTCTCATCAATGAGTCGAGCGACTACCGCTGTCTGCTCGGTACGCACCAGACAGATTGGCAACGAGGCTACGAGATAGAATCGTTCTTCAATAAAGACAGTGCAGAGACATATGTGGGCAATGTGAAGCAGTTGCCACACGTTATAGGCGGTCACAGTTACTGGACAAACACTCCTGTGGACTTTATGCGTGATATGCGAATAAAGGTGCGCGAGGCTTGCTGCAAGCATGACATCAAATTCTGGCAGACAGAGATATGCATCATGGGCAATGACCAAGAAATAGGTGGTGGCGGTGGCTACGACTTCAGCATGAAAACTGCTCTCTATGTAGCCCGCGTCATACACCACGATCTTGTCTATGCCAATGCTGAAAGCTGGAGCTGGTGGCGTTCGGCTGGTGGCGATTATAAGGACGGACTTATCCGCATATATAGCAACGATGACTGGAAGACAGGTTTCGCTTGTGACTCCAAACTTATGTGGGCACTTGGCAACTACAGCCGCTTCGTGCGCCCAGGAGCACAGCGTTATGACATCTCTACTGTATCGGCAGAGGGCAAGACACTCGAAGAGGGATATAATGACCCTACAGGTGTGATGTGCTCAGCCTATCGCAATGCCGACGGCAAATGGGTAGTAGTGGCTATTAACTACGCAGAAACTCTCAAGCCAGTATCTTTCCGTCTTGACAACGGCGAGAATATGCAGTGGCAGATGTATCGCACAAGCGACGTGTCATCGGAAAGTTTGGCACCGGTAGGCATCTGCTCTGGCGAGACAACCCTTATGCCACGCAGCATCACTACATTCGTGCAGATGTAACGACATGACAAATTTTATACGATAAGAGACAATATTTATACTACAATAGCGTTAGAATAATAATTAGGACTAAACTATGAAGATAACTTCTGCACTACTTTCCGTTGCATTGGCTTCTGTGCTTGCAGGTGTTCCTGTGGCAGCGCAGGCAGCCAAGGATGGTGGCACCTTTATCACTGGCAACAAGACATTTCTGCTTAACGGTAAGCCTTTTGTAGTGAAAGCTGCCGAACTGCACTATCCGCGTATACCGCGTCCGTATTGGGACAACCGCATAAAGATGTGCAAGGCTTTGGGTATGAACACCGTCTGCCTCTATGTGTTCTGGAATATCCACGAACAACAGGAGGGGCAGTTTGACTTCACTGGCAACAACGATGTGGCTGAATTCTGCCGTCTGTGCCAGAAAAACGGCATGTATGTTATCGTGCGCCCTGGCCCATATGTATGTGCAGAGTGGGAAATGGGAGGCCTGCCTTGGTGGTTGTTGAAGAAGAAAGACATACGCCTTCGTGAGCAAGACCCTTATTTCATGCAGCGTGTAGAGATATTCGAGAAGGAAGTAGGTAAGCAACTTGCTCCATTGACAATACAGAATGGCGGCCCTATCATCATGGTGCAGGTGGAGAACGAGTATGGTTCGTATGGTGTAGACAAGGCATATGTCGGAGCCATACGCGACATCGTGCGTAAGAGCGGATTTGACAAGGTGAGCCTCTTCCAGTGTGACTGGTCAAGCAACTTCCTCAACAATGGTCTCGACGACCTCACATGGACGATGAACTTCGGTACGGGTGCTAACATTGACGACCAGTTTGCTCCTTTGGGACAAGTGCGCCCCGATGCTCCTAAGATGTGTTCAGAGTTCTGGAGCGGATGGTTTGACAAGTGGGGAGCCAACCACGAGACACGTCCGGCAGAAGACATGATAGCCAACATCGACGAGATGCTCTCCAAGAACATATCCTTTAGTCTCTATATGACCCACGGAGGCACAAGTTGGGGGCACTGGGCAGGAGCCAACTCGCCTGGTTTTGCTCCCGACGTGACAAGTTATGACTATGACGCGCCTATAAGCGAGAGCGGACAGACAACAGACAAATACTGGAAACTGCGCAAGGCTATGGAGAAGTATGCTGACGGCGGAAAACTCGCAAAGGTGCCTGCTACGATAAAGAGTATGAATGTGCCAGCCTTTGAATTTACTGAGGTGGCTCCTCTCTTCTCTAACCTCCCGGAGGCAAAGAGCGAGAACGGTATCAAGACTATGGAGGATTACGATCAGGGATTTGGATCAATTCTCTATCGCACCACATTGCCGGAGATTCCTGCAGGAACAACCATCAAGGTGAAGGATGCCCATGACTATGCGCAGATATTCATCGATGGCACTTACATAGGAAAGCTCGACCGTCGCAATGGCGAGAAAGAACTAGAACTTCCCGCATGCAAGAAGGGAGCACGCCTCGACATCCTTGTGGAAGCAATGGGACGCATCAACTTCGGACGTGCCATCAAGGACTACAAGGGTATCACGGACAAAGTGGAGGTGAGCTTCGACACAGACGGCAACACTTGCACTTACGACCTGAAGAAGTGGACAGTATACAATATCAACGACACCTACTCGTTCTATAAGAACATGACATTCCGCAAGCTCGCAAGCTCAAAGGACGTGAAGGACGAGAAGGGTCAGCGTCAGCCGGGAGTATATCGTGCTACATTCAATCTGAAGAAGACAAACGACACATTCCTCAACTTCGAGACCTTCGGCAAAGGTCTTGTTTATGTCAATGGCATAGCACTCGGCCGCATATGGGAGATTGGTCCTCAGCAGACACTCTATGTGCCTGGATGCTGGTTGAAGAAAGGTCAGAATGAAGTCATTGTGTTTGATGTAGTAGGACCAACAGAAGCTAAGAGCGAAGGTCTTGATAAACCGCTCCTTGACCAACTGCAGATAAAGAAACCTCTCACCCATACCGACAAGGCTGCCTATGACCGCTTCAAGGACGCACAGCCAGTGGCTACAGGTAGCTTCAAGGCTGGTAACGGATGGCAAGAAGTGAAGTTTGGCGAAAAGGCAAGCGGACGCTACGTATGTATCGAGGCTCTTAACGCCATCGACGGCAAAGACCTCGCCTGCATTGCTGAACTTTACATGCTCGACGAAAACGGTGAACGTCTCTCCCGTGAACCTTGGACTGTGGGTTTTGCCGACAGCGAAGACGTGGTAGGTGTGAACCGTTCTGCCGACAAGATTTTCGACCTCCAAGAGTCTACCTACTGGAGTACCGAAGAGGGCAAGAAGTTCCCCCACGTAGTGGTAATCGACCTTGGCGCCAAGCATACTATCACTGGCATGCAGTACTTGCCTCGCATGGAAACTTCTGTGCCTGGTGCTATCAAGGACTATAAAGTTTATGTAAAGTAAAATATATGTACTTTTTTCCATTGAAACGCAAATTGACACTTGTGGTTCTCTTGGCCTCAGTATTGACTACTGTGGCACAAGAGCGCTGCAAGAATTTTCGTGAAAACATTCCCCTCGACTCCATCCGTCTTTCTGATCCATTTATCCTTCCCGATGTCGCCTCCCGTACCTATTATATGACAGGCACGGGCGGTCTCCTTTGGAAAAGTCCCGACCTCAAGATGTGGAGCGGACCTTGGCGAGTGGCTTACACCGACAAAGAGTCGTGGATGGGTGACCACCCAATGATCTGGGCAGCAGAACTCCACACTTGGAAAGGACGTTACTATTACTTTGCCACCTTCACCAATGCCGATGCCGCATTTACCGATGCCGACGGACGCAAACTCGATCGCCGCGGTTGTCATCTCCTTGTGGCCGACAAGCCCGAAGGTCCTTACCGCGAAGAAACAGACCACTTGTTCACCCCTGCAAATAAACTCACGCTCGATGCCACACTTTGGGTGGAAGATGGCAAACCCTATATGGTTTACTGCCATGAATGGTTGCAGAACAACAATGGCACCGTGGAATACCTTCCGCTCAAGGCCGACATAGGCAAAGGCGTTGCGGCAGAAGAACCGCACATCATGTTTCGCGCTTACGACTCTCCTTGGAGTCGCGAGAATATGCCCAAAGGCTTGAAGCCCAACCGCGTGACCGATGGACCTTACATCTTCCGCACCGAAACGGGTCGCCTCGGTTGTGTGTGGACAAGTTGGGTGTTCCACGACTATGTGCAAGGTGTTGCCTATTCTGACAACGGACACCTCGACGGACATTGGACACAGGAACCTAACCCCATCACACCACCTAATTTCGGACACAGCATGATGTTCCGCACCTTCGACGGCCGCACGCTCATGTGTATCCATAGTCACAAGGACGTCAACGGCGAGTATGTCCGTGTGCCTCATCTCTTTGAGGTCGACCTCAGCGGCGACAAACTCAAGGTTGGAAAACTCGTGAAGTAAAAACCTCTTCCTGAAATTATTAATCATATCCTATTTCTCACACAATGAAAAAGATTTCGATTCTACTTCTTGCGGTACTCTCATTCCTTGTACCCCAAACCTCCTTCGCAAAGTCTGCCGACTATGCCGGCTATCTCTTTGTATATTTCACCGGTAATCACATCAGCGAAGAAGCCGTGTGCTATGCTCTTAGTCCCAACGGTTACAACTACACCGCCCTCAACGGCGGCAAACCAGTGCTCGACTCGCGTGTGATTAGTTCGACCGGTGGCGTGCGCGACCCCCACATACTCCGTGGTGAGGACGGCAAGACGTTCTACATGGTCTGCACCGATATGGTGAGCGGAAACGGTTGGGACTCCAACCGCGCCATGGTGCTCCTTAAGAGTCGTGACCTCGTCAACTGGACACACTCCGTGGTCAACATGCAGAAGCGTTTTGAAAAACAGGAGAGTCTCAAACGCGTGTGGGCACCTCAGACCATCTATGATGCTGAGGCCGGCAAATACATGATTTATTGGTCTATGCAGTATGGCAAAGGTGCCGACATCATCTATTACGCTTATGCCAATAAGGATTTTACCGACATCGAAGCTGAGCCTAAAGTGCTTTTCATGCCAAAGGACAAGAAGTCGTGCATCGACGGCGACATCGTCTATAAGGACGGCGTGTACCATCTTTTCTATAAAACAGAAGGTCACGGCAACGGTATAAAAGTGGCTACCACTCGTTCTCTCACTTCCGGTAATTGGACCGAAGAAGAAGGCTACAAGCAACTCACCAAACAGGCCGTAGAAGGTGCAGGCACGTTTAAACTCATCGGTCAGGACAAATACATCCTTATGTACGATGTCTACATGAACGGACGCTACGACTTTTGTGAGACCACCGACCTCAGTCACTTCGTGCCAGCAACCCAGCCTGTCACAATGGACTTCCATCCACGTCACGGCACAGTGATACCTGTTACCAAGAAAGAGATGGAGCGTCTTCAGAAAAAATTTAAACACTAAAACTTATATCTCACACAATGAAAAGTTTTATCTTATGTAGTGCACTTGCATTGCTGCCCGCTTTGGCATCAGCACAAGATGCAAGCGTGAAGAGTCCAGATGGACGACTTGTTGTCGGCATATACAAACATGATAACGGTAGTCTAAAATATAATGTAACATACGATGGTAAGGAGATGATTCTTCCATCACCACTGGGTTTCTTGGCCAACATAGGCAACTATCGTGACAGTTTGACTCTCAAGGGCAGCGATACTTCTGCAGTAGACACCGTCTATTCATGCGACCGAATTAAGCGTTCGTCTGTCACTGTTCATGCCAACCGCCTTACACTCCGTGTCAGCAACAACAAGGGCAACGACATGAGCATCACATTTCACGTGAGCAACAATGACGTGGCATTCCGTTACAATGTGGCTCGTGCAGGTGAAACAGGCAGCATCCGTATCATGAGCGAGGCTACCGGTTTCCGTTTCCCTTCCACTACCACCACATTCCTCTGTCCGCAGAGCGATGCCATGATTGGATGGAAACGCACCAAACCAAGTTATGAGGAGGAATATCATCTTGACGCTCCGTTGACTGACCGTTCGCAATATGGCCACGGTTTCACCTTCCCTTGTCTTTTCCATGAAGGCAACGACGGTTGGGTGCTCGTAGGAGAAACTGGAGTAGACTCGCGTTACTGCGCCTCGCGCCTTTCCGATGCTTCTGCCGACGGTACTTTCTCTATCGCCTTTCCTATGGCAGAAGAGAACAATGGCAACGGCACTTCCGAACCAGCCTTCGCCCTTCCCGGCTCTACGCCTTGGCGTACGCTTACCGTAGGCTCTACGCTCAAGCCCATCGCTGAAACCACTATTGCCTGGGACGTAGTTAATCCCATATTCCCTGCTTCGCAGTCATATTCTTATGGCAAGAGCACATGGAGCTGGATTATCTCACAGGACAACAGCATAAACTACAACGACCAAGTGCGCCACATCGACCTCGCTGCCGCTATGGGCTACCAATATACGCTCATCGACTGCGGTTGGGACGTGAACATAGGTCGTGAACGTATGGCAGAGCTTGCCCGCTATGCCGCTTCCAAGGGCGTGAGCCTGTTGCTTTGGTACAGTTCGAGCGGTTACTGGAACGATATCACTCAGTCGCCCATCAACTGCATGGACCGCAGTTTTGTGCGCCGCAAGGAAATGGCTTGGCTCAAGAGCATTGGCGTGAAAGGAATAAAGGTAGACTTCTTCGGTGGTGACAAACAGGAGACAATGCGTCTCTATGAGAACATCCTCGCCGATGCTAACGATTTTGGTCTTACGGTTATCTTCCACGGATGCACCATACCTCGCGGATGGGAACGTATGTATCCCAACTATGTGGGTAGCGAAGCCGTGCTCGCTTCCGAGAATCTCATCTTTCAACAGCATTTCTGCGACATGGAAGCGCAAAATGCAGCACTCCATCCCTTCATCCGCAACACACTCGGTTCGATGGAATTCGGTGGCACGTTCCTTAACAATCGCATGAGTCCTAACAATGACAAAGGCAATGTGCGCCGCACTGGTCTCTGCTTTGAGCTTGCCCTTGCCGTGCTCTTCCAAAACGCCGTGCAGAACTTTGCGCTTACCCCTGCCAATCTCACCAATCAACCTGCCTACGCTCTCGACTTCATGCGCGAGGTGCCGACTACTTGGGACGAAACGCAGTTTCTTGCCGGTTATCCAGGACGCTATGCCGCACTTGCGCGTCGTCACGAAGACAAATGGTATGTAGCTGCCATCAACGCAGCAAAGGAGACAAACACTACTGTGCTTGAACTTCCAATGTTTGCCGGCAAAGAAGTGCGTTTGCTTTCCGATGGTGTGAAAGGTAATGCCACAACGCTTAAGGTTGGCAAAAACGGCAAACTCAAACTTACGCTTCCCGCAGAAGGTGGCGCAGTAATCACGGAAAGCGGAAAATAACTTTCGCACATAAGAACTGACATATCTCATTCTCGCTTGCACTTTGCTGCTTCCTCTGTGTTTTGGAGGCAGCAAAGTGCAACAGTATAAGTTCGTTTGATGCAAAGTTAATGGATTATTCTTAATTTTGCAAATGCTAATTTCCTCTATAATGCCAAATCTGCTAGTTGGTTTTCACAGATAATCATTGCGTAAACAACACTAACTCAAAAAGTTTGTTTATGCGTTGTTTACACAACGATACGAAAAAAGCGATTACGAAACTCGTAACCGCTTTTTCTTAGCGTGGACCAGCTAGGGCTTGAACCTAGGACCTCCAGATTATGAGTCTGTTGCTCTAACCAACTGAGCTACAAGTCCAAAAAGTTTTTATTGTTAACATGAGTGATGGTTTAAACCGTCTCAATTGTTAAGCGAGTGCAAAGGTATGACTTTTTCTTGTAATAAACAAATTTTTGTAGCCTTTTTTTGTTAATTCCCATATTCTTTCTTCTTTTCCCCCATGTAATGTTGCAAGATTAAATAATGTGTGTTATTTTTGCAATATCAGTAAATGTTGAAATATGCTTATAATTACAAGAAACACGAGCGATTATGGACCATACGAAGAGTCTATGGTGGCAAGATATGTTGAGGAAGGTAAACTTCTTATCAACGACAAGGCACGCGATGCCGAAACGGGAGAGGAGGGCACTGTTAAACAACTTTTGGCACGTAATGGTATCCGCCCCAGGGTAAAGAGCAATGGTTCGTTGTTTAAACAGTTGGCTCATGTAGGGCGCGATCTCATTTTGCCTCGCGAGGACATTAGGCGCCATTCTCTCCTTGAGGACAAGCGATTGCTCATACTTGCCATAGCAGGCTTGTCGTTGTCGGTCATCATGCTCTTGCCCATTGGTGGCATTTTGGTGTTCTATGTCGTATCATTATACTTTGCCACCATTTGGGGCCTTTTTTTCGCATGGCTGTTCAGTACGCGTCAGGTAAACACCAAGACAACTATAACGACTTTCTTCCTTACGCAAGCCGGTGTGTTTCTCATATTTGGCACGTTGCATAATCTCAATTTCTTCAATGTCTTCACTGATGCGGCATTCCCATTTAGCATCGTTGGCTATGTGCTTGGCGTGGGACTTACCGAAGAGTTTACAAAGATGATACCACTCCTCATCCTTCAACGTCGCAGCCGTGAGCCTATGCTTGCACAAACTATGGTCTATTTTGGCCTTGTCGCAGGCATTGCCTTTGGCGTTTTTGAGGGAGTGCAATATCAGACCACCATAAACATTCGAGCCGACTACACCACGGCTTTTATACTCAACATTGCCCGTCTCACGTCTTTGCCGTTTCTCCATGCCATTTGGTGTGGCATAGCAGGCTATTATCTTGGCATGGCCGGACTTTATCCTCGTTACCGCCATGCCCTGTGGTTCCTTGCCCTTGTGGTTCCTGCTGTGCTCCATGGGCTTTACGACTCGTTTGCTAACGTGTCTTATATAGTTTCATTGTTTGTGGCTTTTGCCAGTGTGCTGTTGCTGATGGCATATATGAGGCGTAGTGGCAAATTGAAAGAAAGACTTCGCGACAATGGCTAAACCAATAGTATTCCTCGTTGCCGTTTTCATGGCTTTGTGTGTGGTGTCGTGCGACTTGGAGACAAGCGACAATGGTAAGCTTGACGGCTTTTGGCATCTTGAACGGATAGACACTCTCGCTACCGGTGGCTCTCTTGACACGTCGGGCGACAAGGTGTTTTGGGCAATTCAAGTCCGTCTGTTGCAGTTGCAAGGCGGTTCAGGGTCTTTCTATTTTCGTTTCAAACAAGATAGCGACAGCCTGACGATATTCTCACCTTATACCAACGAAGGCCATGAGGAGACCTTGGGAGAAGGAGGCAACAAGCCGGTTAGCGACCCGACAGTATTACGCGACTATGGTATAGACGCCTTGGAGACGCATTATAAAAAAGAAGCCTTAGACGGCTCGCGGATGATACTCCGTTCACGCCGTCTAAGGCTTATATTCCGTAAATTCTGAACTTTTCGCTCGTCAAGTATTCATTTAGAAGTCGG
The DNA here is from genome assembly GCA_963599465.1 of Oscillospiraceae bacterium. Taxonomy (GTDB): domain Bacteria; phylum Bacteroidota; class Bacteroidia; order Bacteroidales; family Bacteroidaceae; genus Prevotella. Next base: position 114,705 of record CAVBXD010000002.1, read on the forward strand.
CAACTGTGATGCCTGCCCCGCCAAAGCGCACATCTTCATCGTGGTAGCTTGTTACCGTTGGTTCAGCCGACAGGTATTGCCGTATGAGCGAGCGGAGTATGCCATTGCCCTTTCCGTGAAGTATGCGCACGCGTTGCACGCCCATGAGCACGGCATCGTCTATGAAATACCTCACGGCTTGCAAAGCCTCGTCGCCACGCATCCCCCTGATGTCGAGGTCGGGGTGGAAGTCTTTTCTGTGCTCGTCGATCGTTTTCTGAGTTATATGCGACACGTTGAAGGCTTGAAGCCCCTCCTTTATGGCATCCATCTTGCTCTTGGGTTGTTCTGTGGCATTTGGCGTAGAAGCGTCTTGCGCCACAAGCTCTATCCGCGAGATAGGCAACTTTGTTCGCAAGTCGCCAATGAGCACCGAGGCAGTCTTGCCCGATAATTGCTCCACCACGCCTTGCGAGCGCAAACCCTTTAGCCGCACTTTGTCGCCTACGGCTATAGGGCGGTCTGTCACGGTCTTTGATTTGCTTGTGGCATTTCTCAATGCGTTTGCTGCTTTCTCTTCGTCCTTGTCTTTCGTCTTCTTGCGATTCTCGCGTCGTAGCTTCCTTGCTTTTAGCTGTTCCACCTTCTTTTGGAAGTCCTCATCGGAAATTATCCCAGCTGACTTCTTTTTTGATGAATCCTTCCAGCTGTCGTTTGCCACATCCTCCTTGAAGGCATCAAGTTCGGCGCGTATCTTCCTTGTCTCCTCCTTTGCGGCTTGCTGCTCGCGTATCTCTCTTATGGCATTCTCAATGCGCTTGTTGCTTTCCTTGAGCAGTTCTTCGGCCTCTTGCTTAGCCCTGTTTATCACGGCCTTGCGTTCGGCTGAGACATCAGTTATGCCCTTCTCGTATTGGTCGATGCGTTGTTGCAGTTCCTTTTCTTTTTGGTGCACCGTTTGCCTCTTCTGTTCCCAATAGCGTTTGTCGCGAACAATGTCTTGCAGGTATTTGTCACTTTGGATATAGTCGGACCCCACTATCTCTGAGGCTTGTCTTATCACCTGTTCCGGCAGTCCGATCTTTCGCGCTATCTCTATGGCGAATGAGCTTCCAGGTCTGCCTATTGCAAGCTGGAACAAAGGTCGCATCTCATGGCGGTCGTAGAGCATGGCACCGTTGACCACACCCTCATGGGCATCTGCAAAGTGCTTGAGGTTTTGGTAGTGGGTGGTAATGACTGCCCAAGCCTGCTTTTCGCAGAATTGTGTGAGCACGCTCTCGGCTATCGCTCCGCCAATTTGCGGTTCCGTTCCCGTGCCAAACTCGTCGATGAGAATAAGCGTCTTGCCTGAGGCCTGCTTCATCATGTTCTTCATGTTAAGAAGGTGTGACGAATAGGTAGACAGGTCGTTCTCAAGACTCTGCTCGTCGCCTATGTCAATCATTATGTCGTCGAAGACTCCGCATTCGCTCCTCGCGTCCACCGGAATGCTGAGTCCACACTGTAGCATGTATTGCACCAACCCCGTGGTCTTCAGGCATACCGATTTGCCGCCGGCGTTAGGCCCTGAGATTATCAGCACGTGCTTTGCGGGAGTGAGCATGATGTCGAGTGGCACAATCTCGCCCTTGAGGTGGGCCTCAAGAAGAGGATGACGTGCACGTATGAAGTCAATGTAGGGCGACTCTTTCACCGTTGGCTCAAAGGCTTCCATCTCCTTTGCCAGTTTTGCCTTGGCGTGTATGAAGTCTATTTTTGCAAGGAAGTCATACGAGTCGAGCATCTCTCGCACGTGTGGACGTATCCGCTGTGCCATTTTCGACAATATGCGGATAATCTCCTTGCGCTCTTCAATCTCCAGTTCGCGAATCTTGTTGTTGGCCTCCACTGCTTCGGAAGGCTCTATAAACACCGTGCGCCCGGTGGCGCTTTCGTCGTGTACGATACCCGGGATTCTCTTTTTCAATCCAGGGGCTACGGGTATGACGAGACGGCCGTCGCGCATGGTTGGCGCGGCATCCTTGTCCACAATGCCATCGCTTTGGGCGGAGCGTAGTATGTTGTTAAGTATTCTCGACACCGAGCCGTTGGTCTTTGCCAACTCGCGACGGATGTTGAGCAGCTCGGGAGAAGCGTTGTCGCGAATGTGCCCGAATTTGTCTATTATCTGGTCTATTTGTTGAATGATGACCGGAAACGTGGCAATGCCGTCGGCAATGTCGTGTAGGGCAGGGTAGTCCCATTTTTTCATTGTCACGTCGCTGCCGTCATAGTCTTGCTCTGGCAACTCCTCGCCGCGATAGAGGTAGGTCACAATGTCGTCGATGGTTTTCAGCGAGCGCCTGATGTCGAAAAGTTCGCTTTCTTCTACCCACGTGTTTTGCAGCCTAAGACGTTTCAAGCTGTCGCGAACGTCGAAGAAGAAAGCCAACGGGAAATCATCCTGCTCTTCTATCAGCCTCATCTCGCGTATCTCTTCCATCCAAGTGTTGATGGTCTCGGCATCGTTGGAGAAGGTCATTTCGTCAACCAATCCCTTGCCAAGTGAGGAGAGGCAATAGCTGCAGACCTTGTCTTTTATCTCGTTGAACCCTATCTTGGTTTCAAAATTCTTTGGGTATATCATCGTTTATATTATCTCGTTGTGGCATGAAAACCTACCAGCGTCCCTTTTGCGACGTTGTGTTTCTTTCTAATTCGGTTTGCAAAAGTACATTATAAAAGATGTATGTATCGTAAAAACTCTGTTAATATATTTTAATTAGAGTGGTTGCGGCTCGTCGGTTGAAATTAAAAAACCAATGGCAAAATTGTCATTTGGTAGCCATTTTGCCATTGGTTCATTTTTTTTCATTGTTTCTTTAAATAAAGAGTTTCATGGCATTGAGGATTACCGGTGCCATGTCATAGTATTTGTATTCGGCAAGTCTGCCGCCAAATATTATCTTGTCTTCATTGCGTCCTGTTGGTGATGCGCAATTGGCAAGACTTGCCGCCAACGACCTGTATTCGTTGGCAATCTTGTTGTTTCTCGTGTCGTTAACGGGATAATATGGCTCCATGCCAGGCTTATATTCCGTGGAATACTCCTCACTGACAACGGTTAACGGATTTTCGTACACCTGTTCGCCAAACATCTCAAAGTGTTTATGCTCTATGACGCGCGTATAAGGTACGTCGTGCGAGGTGTAGTTCACTACCGCATTTCCTTGGAAGTTAGGAGTATTCTCCATGCGAGTTTTGAAGCTCACGGTGCGCCAGTTGAGGCGTCCAAGTTTATAGTCGAAGAACTCGTCGATCTGTCCTGTATATACGAGATTGTATGCGTGACGTTGCCAGTCGTAATACTCCGACTTGAAGAAGTCAACCCCAACCTTTGTCTCCACTCCATCAAGCAATCGTTCTATCAGACTGTTGTAACCGCCTATTGGAATGCCTTGGTAAGAGTCGTTGAAATAATTGTTGTCGAAAGTGAATCTTAATGGCAACCGCCTGATAATGAACGCGGGAAGATCCTTGCAATCTCGTCCCCACTGCTTCTCTGTATATTCCTTTATTAGCGTATTGTATATGTCGCGTCCCACGAGCGACAAGGCTTGCTCCTCAAGGTTGAGTTTGTCGGTCGCTTCTCCCGACGCGAATCGTTTGCCTGTTTCTATCTGCCGTTTTATTTCGTCCTCACATTGCGAGTGAATTATGGCTTGTGCTTCCGAAGGCGTTGCGCATCCCCACATCTGGTGGAAGGTGTTCATGTTGAACGGAAGGTTGAACAACTTGCCATGAAAGTTGGCAATCGGCGAATTAGTGTACCGGTTGAACGGAATGAGAGAGTTTACGAAATCCCATACCTCCTTGTTGGATGTATGGAATATGTGCGCGCCATACTTGTGGACATTGATACCTTCCAGTTGTTCGCAATAAACATTGCCTCCAAGCTGTTGCCGTTTGTCAATGACAAGGCACCGCTTGCCGCGCAAGTGCGCTAAGTGGGCGAATGTTGCCCCGAAAAGCCCGGAGCCAACAATCAAGTAGTCGTATGTCTTCATTAATGAATCGCGACTTTACAGTTTGTCACCATAACACAGGTCACCGGCATCGCCAAATCCTGGCACAATGTATTTGTTTTCGTTCATGCCCGGGTCGATGGCGGCGCACCAGATAGTTGTCCTGTCGTCGGGGAACACCTTCTTGATGCGCTCTATGCCCTCTACCGTGGCAATCACGCAACAAACGTGAATGCGCTTAGGCTTGCCCTTAGTCAGGAAAGCCTTGTAGCCCAGTTCCATGCTGCCGCCAGTGGCAAGCATGGGGTCGGCTATGATAAGGGTCTTGTTGTCGATGGAAGGCGTTGCAAGATATTCCACGTGTATGCCAACCTCGTGGTGTTTCTCGTCGGTATACTCACGATAAGCCGAAACAAAAGCGTTGCCGGCATGGTCGAAAACGTCAAGGAATCCTTCGTGGAATGGCAAGCCCGCCCTGAAAATGGTAGCAAGTACCACATTGTCGGACGGAACATTGACATTCGCTACGCCCAAAGGGGTGACAACCTCTCGTGTCTCGTAGTTGAGTTGTTTTGACACCTCGAAAGCCTCATACCAACCCACGCGTCGGATGTTGTTGCGGAAAAGCAGGCGGTTGCGTTGATAATCCTTGTCGCGCATCTCGGCGATATATTGACCGACAATGCTGTTTACCTCGGAAATATTTATTACATCTATCATGTTTATATGGAAAAATGATTACTGATGGTTTTTGGTTTCATATTGCAAAGTTAAACAAAATATGAGTTCGAGCAGGAAAAAAAAGACAAAAGTTGTCTTCGCAATGACAACTGTATTTAGCAAAACGAACCAACAAGGCGTGGTTTTAATTTCTTTAACCAAAAAAAGTCATACAACACACGAAAAAACGCACAAGACTTTTTGTCGTGCCTTTAAGTTTTGCTACCTTTGCCCTCGAAAAAATAGAAAGTTCACATTTTTCATAACTAATACATTTTACAAAAATGGCAAAGTTAGATTTAACTAAGTATGGAATTACAGGTGCTACTGTAATCGCTCACAATCCTTCTTACGAGCAGTTGTTCGAGGAGGAGACAAAGGCTGGTCTTGAAGGTTATGAGGTAGGTCAGGTGACCGAGCTCGGCGCTGTCAACGTGATGACAGGTATCTTCACAGGTCGTTCTCCTAAAGATAAGTACATCGTTGATGACGCTCAGTCTCACGACAACGTATGGTGGACTTCAGAGGAGTACAAGAACGACAACCACCCAATGAGCGAGGATGTTTGGGCAAAGGTTAAGGATATCGCAAAGAACGAGCTTTCTAACAAGAACCTCTATGTTGTAGACGCATTCTGCGGTGCAAACAAGGCTACACGTCTGGCTGTTCGTTTCATCGTTGAGGTAGCATGGCAGGCACACTTCGTGACCAACATGTTCATCCAGCCTACAGAAGAGGAGCTCGCTAACTTCGAGCCAAACTTCGTTATCTACAACGCTTCTAAGGCTAAGGTAGAGAACTACCAGGAGCTCGGTCTGAACTCTGAGACCTGTGTTGCCTTCAACACAACTACACGTGAGCAGGTTATCATCAACACATGGTATGGTGGTGAGATGAAGAAGGGTATGTTCTCTATGCAGAACTACTACTTGCCATTGAAGGGCATCGCTTCTATGCACTGCTCTGCAAACTGCGACATGAACGGTGAGAACACCGCAATCTTCTTCGGTCTCTCTGGTACAGGTAAGACAACATTGTCTACCGATCCAAAGCGTAAGCTCATCGGCGACGACGAGCACGGATGGGACGACGAGGGCGTGTTCAACCTTGAGGGTGGCTGCTACGCTAAGGTTATCAACCTCGACAAGGAGTCTGAGCCAGACATCTACAACGCTATCAAGCGCAACGCTCTCCTCGAGAACGTTACTGTAGACGCTAACGGCAAGATCGACTTCGCTGATAAGAGCGTAACAGAGAACACTCGCGTTTCTTACCCAATCAACCACATCACAAACATCCAGCCAGGTTCTTCTGCACCAGCTGCCAAGCAGGTTATCTTCCTCTCAGCTGACGCATTCGGCGTACTGCCTCCAGTGTCTATCCTGACACCTGAGCAGACTCAGTACTACTTCCTCTCTGGCTTCACAGCTAAGTTGGCTGGTACAGAGCGTGGTATCACCGAGCCTACTCCAACATTCTCAGCTTGCTTCGGTCAGGCATTCCTCGAGCTGCACCCAACAAAGTATGCTCAGGAGCTTGTTAAGAAGATGAACATGAGCGGTGCTAAGGCATATCTCGTTAACACAGGTTGGAACGGCACAGGCAAGCGTATCTCTATCCGCGATACACGTGGTATCATCGATGCTATCCTCTCTGGCGCTATCAACGAGGCTCCTACAAAGAAGATCCCAATGTTCGACTTCGAGGTTCCAACAGAGCTTCCTGGCGTAGACCCAGCAATCCTCGACCCACGCGACACTTATGCTGACGCTTCACAGTGGGAAGAGAAGGCTAAGGATCTTGCTGCTCGCTTCATCAAGAACTTCGGCAAGTACACAAACAACGAGGCTGGTAAGGCTCTTGTTGCTGCTGGTCCACAGCTCTAAGCTTAAAACTTCAAAATGCCTTTTGCCTCATAAGGAGGCAAAGGTATTAAAAATAAAAACAGATTGCATAACCGTTGAATCGGTTTTGCAATCTGTTTTTTTATATCTTTTTTGAGCTTGCTGTGAGAGGTTACAAAACTAAAAGTGGGAGGAAAACCAAAATGTTTTCCACCCACTTTTATTCGTCTGTTGCGCTATAGCTTAGATTATGCTGTTTTTCTTTGTCCACTCCACGATCTCGGGAATGTAACCGAAGGCGAGGCCTGTGACGGTGTCGGCGCATCCGTAGTAAACGGCAATGCGGCCGGTCTCTGGGTCGTGTACCTCTGCGCAAGGGAAGCAAACGTTAGGAACGTCGCCCATGCACTCATAAGGTGTTTGAGGAGTGATGAGGTATGGGCCTGAGCGGTGGGTCGCTTTCCAAGGCTGCTCAAGGTCGAGTAGGGCCGAACCAAAGGCATAGACATAGCCGTTGCATGAGTGCAGCACGCCGTGGTAGAACAACAGCCAGCCCTCAGAAGTCTTTACAGGCACAGGGCCTGCTCCTATCTTCATGCACTGCCAAGCCGAAACCTCAAATGCGGCAGGTGCCATCACGTGGCGATGGTGTCCCCAATATTCCATGTCGGGCGATTCGCTGTAGAAGATGTCACCAAACGCTGTATGCCCGGTGTCGCTCGGACGAGACAGCATCGCGAATTTTCCGTTGATCTTCTCCGGGAAGAGCACTCCATTGCGGTTGTAAGGCAGGAATGCGTTCTCAAGCTGGTGGAATGTCTTGAAGTCCTTGGTCCATGCGATGCCGATTGTAGGCCCGTGATAGCCGTTGCACCATGTCACGTAGTAGCGGTCTTCGATGAAGCACACGCGCGGGTCGTAGCCGTATACCCATTCGCCGATTTCCTTGTCGTCGCACTCGAAGCGCAGAGGCTCTTCGTTGATGTTCCAGTTCACGCCGTCGTTGGAGAAACCCACGTGCAGCACCATGCGGCGGTTAGTGTCGTCGCAGCGGAACACTCCGGCAAAGCCATCGCCGAAAGGCACGACGGCACTATTGAATATGCTGTTGCTTGTTGGCAGCAGGTCGCGCGGTATGATTGGGTTTTTTGAACAACGCCACAGCGGTGAGCGTGCGCCTTCGGGACGCTCCTCCCATGGCATATTAGGCAACGGGTTGCCTGAGATGATTAGTTTGCCCATAAAATATTTATGTTTTGAAGTATTTGTTGTTTATTATTTCTTGTCAGGGTAAGTGAACGGCACAAACCATGTTATGAGGAATGCCGGAATGGTGCATACAAGCACAAAGATGAAGAAGTCGTGATAACCGAGCCAGTCGCTCACGAAGCCGCTTAGCATGCCCGGCAACATCACGCCAAGGTTCATTATTCCCGAAGCGAAAGCATAGTGTGCCATTTGGTGCTTGCCTGGTGCCACCTGTTGCATCATAAACAGGGTCAGGCCCACAAATCCGAATCCGTAGCCGAAATATTCGAGCACGATGCCGCCTCCAATGAGCAAAAGGCTCTGTGGCTGGTATATGGCCAGCAGCGTGTACGCCACGAACGGCAAGTTGAATACGCAGCACAGCGAGAACAGCGACTTTTGCAATCCGCGGTGTGCTATGTAGTAGCCAGCCAGTATGCTTCCTATCACGAAGGCTGCGGCACCGAATGTGCCGTAGCATATGCCTATCTGCTCCTCAGTGAGTCCAAGTCCCTGATTGGCACGGTCGGCTTTGAGGAACAATGGCACTATCTTCATTACGAATCCCTCGGCAAAGCGGTAGAGGATAATGAAGCAAATATAATATATGATGTGGCGCTTGCGGAAAAAGTCGGCAAACACACCGCCCAGCTCGCGCATGGTTTCCTTGAAGCCCGGCTTTTCGTCGGCCTGTTTCTTGTTGTCGGCAGGCAAGAATTTGATGTGGTAAACTCCCAGGAGCACCATCACTATGCCTATTATGGCCATTATCGTTGTCCATGCCATCACCGTGCCTTGGTGTTTGGCTGCAGCCGCTGCTGCCGCGTCAAGTCCTGTCGCGTCGCCCGTGAAATGCCGTATAAGCGTTCCGGCAAGATAAACCAGTCCGCCAGTAGCGGCTATTTTAGCTATGTTGTAGAATGCGCCCTGCCATCCTATATACTTGGCCTGATCCTCTGTAGACAGTGTGGCCATGTAAACACCGTCGGCAGCCACGTCGTGTGTGGCTCCGCTCAGTGCTATGACGGCGAGCAACGCTATTGTCACAGCGAAGAAATTGGGAAGGTGCAGTGCCATTGCCACGAGTCCGAACACGCAACCAGTGGCGATTTGTGTCACTATGACGAAAAATTTCTTGGTCTTGTAGATTTCGAGCAGTGGGCTCCACAATGGCTTGAGTGTCCACGGGAACATTATTATAGATGTCCAAAATGCTATCTGCGCATCGCTGATGTCGAGTCCCTTAAACATGAGAGTGCAAACCATGTTGAGTACCACAAAAGGCATGCCCATGGCAAAATAGAGAGTAGGTACCCATGATATGGGACTACGCTTTGATTGTGTAGCGGGAGTAGATTCCATTATGATTTTTCTGTTTTATTTGTTTGACGTTAGTTTTGTGGTTGTCGCAAACGTTTATTTCTACATACAAAATTATAAAAAAAAAACGATAACGGCTTTTTCGTTACTTTTTTTTGGAAACATAAGTCTTTTTTTATCTTGCGAGACCTTCATGTATGGCATAATATTTGGAAAGCCCAATGTCGATTTTTCTCATGCATCATCATTTCTTATGATTTTTTCCTTTTTGCCATAAAATGCTTTGCAACAATTGCATATGTAAACTAAAAACCATAACTTTGTAAACTGATAGTTAATGTGAATATAATGAGGATAGGATTAGCCTTCATACTGTATATTTTGTTTTCAGTATCTTCTCTTGCCAACACCTTTCGTTTCTCCGTGAGCGGAAAGGTCGTTGACGACATCAGCCAGAAACCACTGTCTTACGCTACCATAAGAATACAGAATATGGAGTTGTGGGCTATTTCTGATGACAATGGCAAGTTTGTCATTGCAAACGTGCCCACAGGCGAAGTTACCGTCGAGGTGAAGACTCTTGGATATGTCACTCGCACATTCACTTTCGCCCTTACTCGCGACACTGATCTCAAGAATGTCAGGATGAAAGAAGACAACCTTAGCGTACCAGGCGTGGAGGTCACGGCTCGCAAGAAGACCGTTACGGGTGCCACAACTTATACCATGGACCGTACCACTCTCGACCATTCGCAGGTGTTGAGTCTAAGTGATATATCGGCATTGTTGCCTGGAGGACAGACGGTCAATTCTTCTTTGATGAACGATTCCCGTTTCGCTTTAAGGGCAGGAAGCGGGGAGCGTGGCAATGCCGCCTTTGGCACCGCCGTGGAAATTGATGGCATGCGTCTCGACAACAACGCAAACATGAGCGAGACGTCTTCTCCGTCGACACGTAGCATTTCCGCCTCAAACATAGAGAGTGTTGAGGTCATAGCCGGAATACCAGGCGTGGAATATGGCGATGTCTCCAACGGCGTTGTGAAAGTTAATACCCGCAAGGGACGTTCGCCTTGGATTTTCGAGGCTTCTGTCAATCCTTACACTCGTCAAGTGGCATTAAGCAAGGGCATATTGCTTTCCCATGATGCTGGCACGCTTAATTTCTCCATCGAGCACGCCAATTCTTTCAGCAAGTTGGCTTCGCCCTATACTGCCTACAACCGCAATATCCTTTCTGCCACTTATGGCAAGGTGCTCAACTTCTCGGGGTCGTCGCTCAATGTGATGGCAAGTCTTAGTGGCAATATAGGAGGTTACAACTCAAAAGCCGACCCAGACGCTTTTAAAGACACTTATGAGAAACAACGTGACAATCAGCTTCGAGGCAACCTTCAGGCTGATTGGCTCATCAATAGTCGAAACGCGGGAGTGTTCAATATCGGTTTGCAGGCATCGTTCTCGACAAGTGACCGCCGAAGTGAGAACTATGCCAACGTGTCGTCGTCCTCCTCTCAAGCTTACCTCCATACTATGACCAATGGCTATGCCATAGCGCAAGACTATGCAGAGGGTATGGGTGTAGGCTCAATTGTCCTTGGACCAACAGGCTATTGGTATGTGCGTTCCTATAATGACCAAAAGCCTTTGAACACTCAATTCAAGTTGAAAGGGGAGTGGAGCAAGAAGATTGGCCCGGTGCAAAACAAGTTGACCTTTGGAGCGGAACTCCAATCTTCTCGCAACAATGGCCGTGGAGCATACTATGAGGACATGAGGCTTGCGCCTACGTGGAGGCCATACGACTACAGCGAATTGCCAACAATGCGCAATCTCGCCGTCTTTCTTGAAGAACGGCTTTCCAAGAGGAGATTCCTTTTGGTGGCTGGTTTGCGCGATGACATAACCATGATCAATGGCTCTGAATATGGCACGGTGTCAAGTTTGTCGCCGCGTGTCAATGCCCTGTACGACATCATAAAAAAACGCGACTTCACTTTGACCATTCATGCAGGCTATGGCAAGAGCGTGAAGTTGCCTTCGTTCCAGGTGCTTTATCCTGCAGAGAACTATACCGACAGGCTTGTCTTCACCCCAGGGTCTACTGCTGACAACAAGGCTTATTACGCTTATTATACCAATGTTCAGAAAGCGGAATACAACAAGGATTTGAAGTGGCAACATTCCAACCAGTTTGAGGTTGGCGTTGATGCTATTGTGAGAAAAGTAAAACTTACCGTTTCCGCCTTCTACAACAAGACCTACAATCCGTATCAGGCAATTAATGTTTACACGCCGTTTTCTTATAACCAAACGTCGCAGTCGGCTCTTGAGAATTGTGGCATAGATTCCAAAGACCGCTTGTATAGTGTCAATCCCCTGACGGGGGTCGTCACGGTTACATCTTCTGCCAATGGTCAGGTTGTCACCCTTCCCTACGTCACCCACAATACCTTTACCTCTAACCGCAAGTATGTCAATGGCTCGCCAGTCACCCGTTATGGGCTTGAGTGGATCGCGGAGATGCCATTGTTGAGCAACGCCCATTTGGTGGGTCTTACCTTGCGTTTCGATGGCAATTATTATCATTATAAAGGAGTTGACAACACATTGATAGCAGGCAGCCCATATGGTGTGGGCGACCAAGTGGCAGGTGCTTCGTCGCAGCCTGTTATCGGATATTATATAGGAAGCAGCGCCACTTCTACGTCTTATTCAGGCACGCCTTCGGTCAGTAACGGCACGCTCAACAAGGGTTGCTCGCTCAATACCACCCTTACGGCGCGCATACCGAGGTTACGTCTCATTATGACCGTGAAGGTTGAGGCTACGTTCCTAAACTATAAGCGCAATCTCTCTGAGGGTAGAAACACGATATTGCTCCAGGCGGCAGGCGAGAATTTCGGAACCGCGTATAATGGCGAGAAAGACCATTATGTTGCCGTTTATCCAGAGTATTACTCCACATGGGATAATCCGTCCAAGCTTATTCCTTTTGCCGATGCTCTGCTTGATGCCAGCAAAAACGACCCCACACTGTACAACCAGTTGAGCAACCTCATCGTCAGGAGCAATTCGGCTTATTTCTTTAATCCCCAAGACGTGTCTTCTTATTGTTCTGCCAATTTCTCCGTGACAAAGGAAATAGGCAGATGGGTGAGCCTGTCGTTTTATGCCAATAATTTCTTCAACAACATGGCAATGGTGCGTAATTCTCAAACAGGGCTTGAGACTTCTCTCTATGCAAGTGGTTATATACCCAAGTTTTACTATGGTGTGTCATTAAGGGTTAAGCTCTAATATAAATACTCGATTACGAATGAAAAGTAAGTCTATAAACCATATTTTTGGCTTTATTTTGTTGGCTATTGCGTTTGCGTTCTCAGCGTGTAGCTACGACGAGCATCTTGACACCTATGACGTGGAAGTCAGGTTGAGTGAGGCCATAGAGTCGGCAAAAGTGAATATGACCAATAATATTGGCAAAAGCTTTGACGGCGTTACTGATGCCAATGGCATTGCCCATTTTCAACTTCCTGCCGGAATATACAGTGTCAGTGCTTCAAAAGTCACTGATGACGAATATTTCAGGCGCGTGTGCAATGGCTCGCTGTCCGACGTTGCCATTGGCAAGGCCAACACCGACATTGCCTTGCCCGTACAAGTTACGGTCATGCAGACATCCAATCCTATCCTGATAAAGGAAATATATTGTGGTGGATGCCAGAAAAACGACGGCTCAGGCAAGTTTGCCAAGGACAAGTGCATAATTATCTACAACAATTCATCTGAAACAGTGTCGCTCGACAATATGTGTATAGGCTTCATTGAGCCATACAATGCCGAGGCTCCAACCCATTCTTTCATGTCAGGCGGAAAACTCGATTACGCTGACCAAGACTGGATTCCGGCACTCAATGGCATTTGGTATTTCCAGGACGGAAGCACCATCGCGCCTTATTCTCAGTTGGTGGTTAATGTTCATGGTGCGATAGACAATACAAAGACTTACCAAAACTCGGTCAACTATGCCAACAAGGATTATTATTGCATGTACGACGTAGAGTCGGCAAGCAGTGACGGCGGAAAATACGACAATACGACGTATTATCCTTCACCTGCCGAAGTCATACCCACGAGCCATTACCTTAAAGCGGTGAAGTATGGCAAGGGCAACGCATGGGCTTTAAGCCAGACGTCGCCAGCGGTGATATTGTTTCAAACCAAGGAAACCACGCCGCGAGAGTTTGGACAACTCAACTCCAATATCATTTATCCCAATGGCAGGGAGGGCAACATCGTTTACGCTTGCCTGAAAGTGCCTCGTGAGTGGGTTGTTGATGCTGTTGAGATTTTCAATTCAAACTCCTTGGCAAATTGCAAGAAGCGGCTTACCTCTGACCTTGACAATGGTTATGTTTCCATTATAGATGGATATGGACACTCCGTGATACGCAAGGTTGAGAAGCAAGTTGACGGCCACGACGTGTATCAAGATACAAACAATTCAACAAACGATTTCTATGAAGCTGAAAATTGCTCTCTTCGCTAACCTTATATGCCTGCCCATGATGGCTCAGCGCGACTATTCGCTCATAGAGCAGCGCAACGCATGGCTTACGTCGGGCAATGCGGCGGCTCTCACGACCTTTGCCGACTCTTCCGTGGCACGTGCCACGTTGCGTTACAGATACGAGGGTGGCAAGTTGCGTTCCGCAAGCGAAGGCAAGAACGTTAACAATTATGATGCCGACGTGCGTTCCTACTATCGTCTGTCGAAGAGAGTGGTTGCTTATGGAAGGATGGCTTACGACAATTTCAATGGCACGAAGATGGCAGGGAGTATGTTTGTGCCAACGAGCGAATTGATGCCTTTCGACCTCATAGGCTATTCAGAAGACATGGCTGGTGATAAGCACGCCGAGACCTTCAATGCCATTGGCGCGATAGGATGGAATGTTTGCCGCTCCTTGTCGGTTGGCGCGAAGGTCGATTACACTGCCGGGACATACGCCAAGCATCGTGACCTTAGGCATAGCAATACGCTGATGGATCTTGACGCCAAGGCAAACGTCATGCTTGCCTTAGGCAGTGACAATGGTCTTGGAGCTGGATTCGTTTACAAGCGACGCACAGAGACGATGTTGTTTGACGTTTATGGCACTACCGACCGCGTGTATTCATCACTTGTTGATTATGCCAATGGTCATGGCGAGATTGAGACTTTTGGCGTGGATGGCTTTACTGATGACTCGAATGAGCAGCCGCTCGTGTCAGACTATGTGGGGTTCAACGCGCAGGGAAAATGGAAAGGCGTTTTCGCCGACGTGACTTATACCCATCGAACTGGCTATTATGGCAAGCGGTCGCAATATACCGCGTCACACGAGAGACATTATGGCGACGCCACTACAGTGCATTTGCGTTACGATGTGCCCAATGCGGTGACACGTGTTGTTTGGTTCGACGCAAACTTCTCTACAGAGCGGTTGACAGCGGAGCGTGAGAACTATCGTCGTGTGACGAGTGCCACGGGCAGTGCCGCGACATATTACGAATATTATGAGCCAACGAAAATGTCGGACAAGACACAGTCTCAAGGCTCTGCAATTGTCAACGCTTATTGGAAGCCAGCGGGCGAGATATTCCTTTGGCACGTAAAAGGTGGCGTTAACTATTGGACGAGCCGTCAAACCGCTTATGTTTATCCTGAGGTCTATACCGAGAAGCCTCATGTCTTGACACCATTTGTAGAGGCAAGCCGTGGTTTCTTGAATCGTAGGACATCATTGTTGTCCTTGGAAGCAGGATGCGCCGTACTCACGGGTTCGGTGGAGCAAATAGCCGCCCATGCCAAGGTTGCCTACGAGATGCCAATTCGTGGCACGCGGGTTAGGCCGGAACTTTCCTTGCGATACGATTTCCGCAATGCCATGAGTGGCGACATGAAGGGTTGGTCGAGAAACATTCTGACGATTTGCGCCGCTGCCACCTTCTGACAATTGGCGTGTTTGCCCAAAGCCATAAATGATAATCACTTAGATAAGAATAATATTTAACCGAAAAATTATGAAAAAGTTTTTTACACTTATTTTAGTCAGTATTGCTGCCATGACAGCCATGGCGCAGTCTGGAGACACGTCAGGCTCTAACTCTTGGGGACTGTCAGGCTCTGGCACGGAAGCTGACCCATACCAAATCAGCACTGCTGAAGACTTCTCTAAGATTGCTGCCAACTGTACTGCCGAACACAAGGGCACTGGTGAGTATTTCAAGATGATGAACGACATCTACTTTGGCGGATCTGCTGAAAGTCCTGTGCAACTTCCCGCAATAGGCAAGGACGGTAGTGTGCAAATCGCCAAAATCGCCTATGGATTCGACGGAACTTTCGATGGTGGCAATCACTCTATCAGCGGTATCTACCATACCAACAAAGGCAACAATGCAGAAGGTAAGTATAACGGCCTTTTCGGATGTATCGACAAGAACGGTATCGTGAAGAACATCGTGATAAGCAAGGATAACCACATAGAAAGTTACAACTATGTAGGCACAATTGCTTCCTTGAACATGGGAAAGATAGAGAATTGTATCAATAATGCCGATGTCACCGCCGCTAACCTCGCTGCTGGTGGCATCTGTGGATTTATGGTTAACGGTTGTGGAACTGTCGAGAATTGCAAGAATTATGGCAACGTCAAAGCCCTGACTTATGCTGCAGGCATCTGTGGAGGCACACAGTCGGGTACGAGTATAACCACTTACACTTACCTTATCAAGGGTTGTGAAAATCACGGTGATATGTCTACGACCAATGGTCTTGGTTCGGCTGGCATCGCTGGCTCTTATTCTGGCAGCGTGAAAGATTGTACAAACTATGGCAACATCGATGACACTAATGGCACAGCCAAGTCAAGACAGTACACGGCAGGCATCCTAAGCTGTCCGTCATATGCAGTGGAGGTAGACGGTTGCGTCAACCATGGCACGGTTAAGGGCATAAATAATGTTGGTGGTATTGTGGCAAATGTGATGAAAGGCGACCAGGCTGCTACCGTCGTAAAGAACTGTATCAACAATGGTGCGGTTGAGGGTACTGACCATGTTGCCGGCATCGTGGCAAACTCTGCTCGCGACAATGGCGTGGTGTCAATAGAGAAATGTGCAAACAATGGCGTGGTTTCTTCAACAGCCACGACAGAAAATATTGGCAATTTGCGTGGCTCCGCTACCATCGCCCTTGGCGAAGGTAATGAGATAGCAGAAAACCTGACGCGTTTTGCCCTTGACCCATCAGCCACGGGCATCAGCAATGTTGTTGTTGACAAGCAAACCGTCAAGAACGGTAAATATATAAAGAATGGCCGCCTTGTAATTGTCAGCGACGACAATGAATACAGTGTTGGCGGAATTAAGTTTTAACCTTCCATAAGAAGAAAGCATTATGATTCGTTCAAAATTCTTATCGCTGTTGGTCGGCCTTTGTTGTTTCACGACAGCAGAGGCTCAACAGCTGCCGCTCGACAGCTGCATCCGTAAGGGTATGCTGCCGAATGGACTTACCTACTACGTTAGGTACAACAATCAGACTCCCGGGCAAGCCGATTTTTATATTGCCCAGCGTGTGGGCTCCATCCTTGAAGAGCCGCAGCAGCGTGGCTTGGCCCACTTCCTTGAGCACATGGCGTTTAATGGCACCGCCCATTTCCCCGACGGCAACGGCGGGGAGAAGTCCGTGCGCAACTGGTGCGAGAAGAACGGCATCAAGTTTGGTGCCGACCTCAACGCCTATACGTCTATCGACCAGACGGTCTACAACATCTCCAATGCCCCTGTCACCAAGGCTGGAGTTACCGACACGTGCCTCATTATTCTCCACGATTGGGCTGGTTCGTTGCTTCTTAAAGGCGACGAGATAGACCAGGAGCGCGGTGTGATACACGAGGAATGGCGAACACGCCGTTCGCGTTTCGCCTCGACGCGCATGATGGAGGAAGCAATGCCGGTAATCTATGCCGGGTCGAAGTATGCCGACTGCCTGCCGATAGGTAGCATGGATGTGGTTGACACGTTCAGGCACGAAGCCTTGCGCGACTATTACCACAAGTGGTATCGCCCTGACCTGCAAGGCATCATCGTGGTGGGCGACATCAATGTCGACGAAGTGGAGAACAAGATAAAGACTCTCTTCGCTGGCGACAAGGTGCCAGAGGGAGCACCAGCACGTAACTATTATGCCGTGCCAGACAACAAGGAGATGATAATCTACACTCAGGCAGACAACGAACAGCCCACGCTCAACTTCTCGCTCTATATGAAGCGAGATGCCGAACCGCGCGAGACACGTGACACACGCGAGTCTTTCCTCGGTGGATACAAGTCGCGACTCGCCATGTTCATTCTGCGCCAGCGCCTTGCCAATCTCTCACACGAGGCTCAGCCAAGGGTGATGTCGGCAAGTTGCCGCAACGGCAGTTTCTATGTCACTACCGAGAAGGAAGCCTTCGCGCTCAACCTCGGTTTGATGCCCAACAATCCTCAGGCTGGCATCGATGCAGCGATAGAGATAGTGGAGAAGGCACGCCGCTATGGATTTACCGAGGCGGAGCTGGAACACGCAAAGGTGCAGCACACGGTGAACATCGAGCATCGCCTCGACAACAAGAACAAGACGCGCAATGCGGAGTATGCCAAGAATATCGTGAACAATTTCTGCGGCGCGGAGCCATGCATGAACATTGAGTATGAGGCTGCACTCGAAGCAGAGTTCTCGGCTACGGTAACACTCGCTGACGTGAACGAAGCCATGAAGGAGATCGTGACCGACCAGAATCAGGTATGCACCGTCTTCGGTCCTACGAAGTATGACGGCAAACCTTACACCATGCCAACGAAGGAGCAGTTCAAGAACTGGATAGAGAGCGCACAGCAGAAGGAGTATACCGACGACAACAAGAACAACGAGGTGGACCCAACCTTCATGAAGAAACTGCCCAAGAAAGGTAAGATCCTCTCAAAGAAGCAGGCTGCCAACGGTTACACGGAGTATCTCCTTTCTAACGGTATCAAGGTTAGCGCACGTCAGTCGGACATTGAACCAAACCGTCTAACGATAAACATGTTCCGCCTTGGCGGTCGTTCGCTCTATCCCGACGCTGATGCCGCCACGCTGCAGTTCCTCGGCTCGGTGGTAAGAGAGAGTGGAGCTGCCGACTTCGACTTCCTCACCTTGGAGAAGAAACGCCGCGGCAAGGCTCTGCGTGTGGTTCCTTATATCGACTCAGAGGAGGAGGGCGTGAAGGGCGTATGCGTGGCTTCCGACCTGAAGACATGGCTGGAGATAATGTATCTCTACCTTACCAATCCGCGTAAGGACAAGGCCATTTTCCAGAACATGATGGCAAAGCAGGAGTCTATGCTCAAAAACCGCAATGCGAACCCCAATGTTTCCTACAACGACTCGCTGCGGTATGCTGTCTACGGCAAGAGCAAGCGCACCGAGCCTATGACTGCCGACCGACTGAAGGAGGTGGACTTCGAACGTATGTACAAGATATACGCAGAGCGTTTCGCCGACCTCTCGGGCATGCACCTTATCGTTACGGGCGACATCCGTGAGGACGATTTTGAGAACCTTATGTGCCAATACGTTGCGAGTTTGCCAGGTAAGAAGGGCATGAACGCCGATTGCAAGCCAGGAGAGCATGTGCTCGACATACAACGTGGGGAGATCACCAAAGTGTTCAACAAGGAGATGAAGACACCGTCGGCACAGACCAACATCCTCTATACGGCCTCTCTGCCTTACACCGCCGACAACGACTTGAAACTCGATGTGCTCTCGCAAATTATGCGCGCTGTGTACACGGAGAAGGTGCGCGAGGAGAAAGGTGGCACTTACGGTGTGAGTGTCAGCGGACAGTTCTGGAAATATCCTTCGGAAGGTTGCTCCATGACGGTGAATTTCCGTTGCGACCCACAGAAGTATGAGGAACTCCTCCCTATCATCGACGAGCAGTTGCAACGCATGGCCACCGAAGGCCCTACACAAGACCAGTTGAATAAGGTGAAGGAATATGAGCACAAGAACTACGACCGTGCCGTGCTGACAAACGGTTGGTGGGAATATGTGCGCTATCACGAGCTGCGTGATGGTATCGACTTTGAGAAAGATTACATGAAGAAGGTAGACAATCTCACCACGAACGATATTCGCGACATCTGCAAGCAGCTCATCGCACAGAAGAACCGCATCCAGGTGACGATGAAACAATAATTGCAGGATAATCAAACAACATTTCAAGAATATAAGACAATGAAGAAAATATTGTTCTCATTGATGTTTGTCGCCTTCACGGTTGGGGCAATGGCAGACAACGTAATGACAAAGATGGACGATGGCACTTACGTAGTGCGCACAACTACCATCTGCAACGCGCGTGGCTATCGCAAGGCAACGCCCGTGGAGGTTTACATAAAGAAAGGTGTCGTGGTGAAGGTCGTGGCGTTGAAAAACGAGGAGACCGTGCCTTATTTCAAACGTGTCAGGCAGTCGCTCCTTCCGCAATACGCCAACTTAAAAGTGTCTAAGGCAAAGAAACTCGCGTCAAAGACAACAGTTGACGGATGTACTGGAGCCACATTCAGCACGAGTGCGGTACAAAAGAATATCAAGGCAGCTTTGGAGTATTACGAGAATCATAAATAGTTCACGCTAATGCCCCCTTTCAAAGCGCGAAAATGAGGTTGAAACATGCTAAGACGACCTTGTTTTCGCGCTCTTTTTTATCGTTGTGGTTGATGCTTTTGCCGTTCTAACGTAACGGCATCGCCATTGTAACGTAACGGCATTGCCATTGTAACGTAACGGCATCGCCGTTCTAACGTAAAGGTTGAGCCGTTTGTAAGAGCTTGATAATGAGTGGTTTTATAAATAGAAATCTTGGGTCAGTATTTTGTGCCAAGAGGAGCGCTTGCCGTCTTTATCAATGAGCACCACGTCAGCCTTGTCGAACACCTTGGATCGAGACTTTGAAAACGCGACCAAACAACGTTTTGCGGGTTTTCGCTCAACGGTTTTTATCATGTACTGACGCGTTAAGAACATGCCGCGCGTGAAAGCCTCTTGCGAGAACGCCTCCATGTAGTCGGCTGGAATGATGGCAGATAATTCCCCGTCGTTGGCAAGGTGGCTTGCGGCAAACGAAAGGATGTCGGCAAACGACAATGTCACAGCGTGCCTCGCCATGTTGCGCGAAGAATCTGGTGCCTGTAGGCTGTTGCTGAAAAAAGGAGGGTTGGTGACGATGCTGTCGTATGAAGTGTTGGGTTGGAAGTCTTGCAAAGCCTTGTCAATCACTTTGATGCGGTTTGCGAAAGGTGATTCCAAGACATTCTCACGGGCCTGCTCAGCCGCGTCTTTGTCTATTTCCACGGCATCTACCGTGGACTCGCCAAACCTCTGTGCCATCATCAGCGCCACGAGGCCTGTTCCTGTGCCAATATCGAGGATACGCGCCCCTCCACGTGCCCATGCGCCTAAGAGCACACCGTCCGTGCCCACTTTCATTCCGCAGCGGTCTTGGGCAATAGCGAATTTTTTAAATTGAAATGTCTTTCCCATACTTTTCCAACGACATATGCGCTAATTTATTATATTCTTAGTAACTTTGCATATCTGTTTTTATTGAATATTTTATATTGACTTATTAGGTATTGACACGATATGCCAAAAGAAAATACGACCATACAGATGTTTGCTGACTTTGATGGCGACATTTCCACTATCTTCAAGGAGGGCAAGGAATGTGATTGTCCAATCCTTACCACACGCAACATGGTGGTGATGCCAGGGATATTAGTGCCCATCCTCCTTGGAAGGCAGCCAAGCATCAACCTTGCGCATTACTTAAACAAGGACTCTAAAAATCGCATTTGCGCCATATTCTGTCAGAAAGACCCAGAGAACGAGCAACCTTACGACAAAAACGACGTATATGAAGTTGGCGTCATGGCAAAGCTCGTGCGCATCATAGAGATGCCCGCGTCTAATAACGTGACTGCCATATTCCAGGCCACGTGCAGGTGCACGCTGGAGAAGATAACGTCGCGACGCAATTATCTCAAAGGCCATGTGGTGCCACTTCCCGAAACCGTGCCCGATGCCGACGACACCGAGTTCAATTCCATTGCCGACAACGTGCGTTCGGTGACGCAGGATCTCATACGCTTGAACGACGAAATACCCGACGACAGCATAATGTCGTTTATGAACATCACCAATAAAACCATGTTGGTGAATTTCGCGTGCACCAACCTTCCTTTCCCCGTTGAGGACAAGGCAAGGCTTATCAGTCTTGGCGACATAAGGGAACGCGGCCTTGAACTGCTTAAGGTGGAGAACCGCGAGATTCAGTTTGCCAAATTGAAGGGCGACATACGCAACAAGACACGTGTTGATCTCGACGAGCAGCAAAAAGAGTATTTCCTCCATCAACAGATGAAAAACATAAAGGAGGAACTCGGCGACAGCACGGAGACCGCCGCAAAGGCATCGCTTGAGAAGAAAGCCAAGGACAAGGACTGGCCGGAGGCAATAGCCAAGCAGTTTAAGAAAGAACTTGAGAAGCTTGACACCTTCAACCAGCAGAGTCCGGAATATAGTGTCCAGCTCAACTACCTCGACATAATGGTGTCTCTGCCTTGGAATTATTGCACCACTGACGACCTCCAGTTGAAAAGGGCGCGTGCCATCCTCGACCGCGACCATTACGGAATGGAGAAAGTGAAGGAGCGCATATTGGAATATCTTGCCGTGTTGCAGCTTCGTGGCGACTTGAAGTCGCCCATCCTCTGTCTCTACGGACCTCCAGGAGTGGGCAAGACATCGCTTGGAAAGAGCATTGCCGCGTCGATGAAGCGCAAATATGTGAGGGTGTCACTTGGCGGATTGCACGATGAGAGCGAGATACGCGGTCATCGCCGCACGTATGTAGGTGCCATGCCGGGCAGAATAATCAAGAGCATACAAAAGGCAGGGTCGTCGAACCCCGTGTTTATCCTCGACGAGATCGACAAGGTGTCGTCAAACAACTACAACGGCGATCCTTCGTCGGCATTGCTTGAGGTGCTCGACCCGGAGCAGAACAATGCTTTTCACGACAACTATCTTGACGTGGACTATGACCTGTCGAAGGTGTTTTTCATAGCCACAGCCAACGATATAAGCACCATCCCGCGACCACTTCTTGACCGTATGGAACTCAT
This sequence comes from Oscillospiraceae bacterium, assembly GCA_963599465.1. Classification (GTDB taxonomy): domain Bacteria; phylum Bacteroidota; class Bacteroidia; order Bacteroidales; family Bacteroidaceae; genus Prevotella. Next base: position 137,092 of record CAVBXD010000002.1, read on the forward strand.
TGAGGTGCCAGGGTATGTCACTGAGGAGAAAATCGAGATAGCCAAGCGTCACCTCGTGCCAATGGAGGTGAAGAACAACGGTCTTGACAAGACGGAGGCAAAGATTAAATTCTCCAAGCAGGCATTGGAGAAAATCATAGAAAACTATACTCGTGAGAGCGGTGTCAGGCAACTTGAGAAGCAGATTGACAAAGCCTTGAGAAAGGTGGCACTGCACATTGCCATGGATGAGCCAACACCTGATAAAGCTTTCTCCGCTTCTGACGTTGAGGCATTGCTCGGAAAGGCACCGTTCATGCGCGATATATACCAAGGCAACGGATATGCCGGTGTGGTAACCGGTTTGGCTTGGACTTCCGTTGGCGGCGAGATACTCTTCATAGAGACATCTCTCTCCAAAGGCAAGGCTGGCAAGCTGACGCTGACAGGCAACCTTGGTGACGTGATGAAGGAGAGTGCCATCATTGCACTGCAATACGTGAAGGCCAACTGTGACAAGCTCGGTGTTGATTACCGCGTGTTCGAAAACTGGAACATCCATATCCATGTGCCAGAGGGCGCCACTCCAAAGGATGGACCGTCGGCAGGCATAACGATAGCCACGTCGTTGGCATCGGCGTTTACACAGCGCAAGGTCAGGCTTAACACAGCCATGACGGGCGAGATAACGCTTCGTGGCAAGGTGCTGCCAGTGGGTGGCATCAGGGAGAAGATTCTCGCCGCAAAGCGTGCCGGCATAACCGACATCGTGATTTGTAAGGACAACAAGAAGGACATTGAGGAGATTCCGCAAGATTTCCTCAAAGGCGTGAGTTTCCACTATGTGGAAAATGTCCAGGATGTATGGGACTTCGCCCTTACCGATGAGATAGTGAAGAATCCGATAGACCTCACCATTCCCAAGGAGGACAAAGACAAGAAGAACAACGAAAATTAATAAAGAACAAACACATGGGACTCATGCTTGTCCCTCTATAAATAGATATGGATTTTCAGCTTCAATATACCGATAATGCCTCGGATGCCCGTGCTGGCGTAATAACCACCGATCACGGCAAGATTGAGACACCGATATTCATGCCCGTGGGTACTGCCGGCGCGGTTAAAGGCGTTCATTTCAGCGAGTTGCGTTCACAGGTTAATGCACAGATTATCCTCGGAAACACTTACCACCTTTATTTGCGCCCGGGGCTTGACGTGCTGAGGGCGGCTGGAGGCCTTCATGGTTTCAACGGATGGGAGCGCCCCATACTCACAGATAGTGGCGGCTTCCAGGTGTTCTCCCTGTCGGGCATTCGTAAGCTAACGGAGGAAGGTTGCGAGTTTCGTTCCCACATTGACGGTTCAAAACATATCTTTACCCCCGAAAACGTCATGGACACCGAGCGAATCATAGGTGCTGACATAATGATGGCTTTCGACGAGTGTCCTCCTGGCGTCAGCGATTATGCCTATGCCAAGAAGAGCCTTGGCATGACCCAGCGTTGGCTCGACCGCTGCATAAAGCGTTTCAACGAGACGGAACCGCTCTATGGTTATCGTCAGTCGCTTTTCCCTATCGTGCAAGGATGCACGTTCAAGGACCTTAGGCAAGAGGCTGCAAAATATGTTGCCGACAAGGGTGCCGACGGCAATGCCATAGGAGGCCTGGCGGTAGGCGAGCCCACGGAGGTGATGTATGAGATGATAGAGGTGGTAAACGAGATTCTGCCTAAGGACAAGCCGCGTTATCTCATGGGTGTGGGCACTCCGCAAAACATCCTTGAGGCCATTGAACGTGGCGTGGATATGTTCGACTGCGTGATGCCAACGCGCAATGGCCGCAACGCCATGCTCTTCACCTATGAAGGCACGATGAATATGCGCAACAAGAAATGGGAGACCGATTTCTCTCCGGTGGATCCCGACGGTTGCGAGATAGACCGTGTGACCACAAAGGCATATCTGCACCATCTTTTCAAGGCTCAGGAATTGCTTGCTATGCAGATTGCGAGCATTCACAACCTTGCCTTCTACTTGAGGCTCGTCACCGACGCGAGAAAACATATCCTTGCCGGCGACTTCGTGCAGTGGAAGAACAGCGTCGTGGCACAGTTGGGGCAGAGGCGATAAGGAGAAAGGCTTGGTATGAAGAGTTTCAGCAAGATAAGGAAGCACCGCCGGCTCTACAAGGCAGGAAGGTGGATGAGCAGACATCCGAAATGGTTGCATCGCTTCTTTAGGTGGACAGCCAATCACACGCGTCTGCTTCAGCGGATATTTAAATGGATTGTCAGAAAGCTGAGTTTTCTGAGGGTGTTTAGATATCTCAATCCTTTCCGTTACATAAAGAGGATAGACTGGTATATCATCAAGAAGTTTATCGGAACCTATTTCTTCTCGATAGCCTTGATTATCTCCATCTCAATAGTCTTCGACGTTAATGAGAATTTGGCAAAGTTCACGGAATACCATGCTCCGTTGAGCGCGATAGTCTTCGACTATTACGCCAACTTTGTGCCTTACTTCGCCAACCTTTTCAGCGCGTTGTTCGTCTTTATCGCTGTCATCTTCTTCACGACAAAGTTGGCAGGCAACTCCGAGGTGATAGCCTTGCTGTCGGCTGGCATCTCGTTTAAGCGCCTGTTGAGGCCTTACATGATTTCATGTGTGTTCCTTTCAGCGTTGTCGTATTATCTCTCGGCTTATGTCATACCTCACGGAACCGTGATAAGACAAAACTTCGAGTCGATGTACAAGAACAAGAAGAAGATCACGTCGGCAGAGAATGTGCAGTTGCAGGTGGCACCTGGTGTCATTGCCTACATCCAGCATTACGACAACAACAGGAAGCATGGTTATGGTTTCTGCCTTGACAAGTTTCAGGAGAAGAAGCTTGTTTCCCATCTGACTGCCACCGATGTGCAGTATGACACAATCTCTGACAGCAAATACCATTGGTCACTTTCCAACTGGAAGATACGTCAGTTGAAAGGCTTGAAAGAGCACATCACGAGTGGAACGCGGAAGGATTCCTTGATACAGATGGAGCCAACAGACCTCGTCTACTCCAAAGGCCAACAGGAGACCTTCACGTCTCCGGAGCTGAAAGATTATATCTCTAAGCAGATAGACCGTGGTTCTGGAAACGTGGTGCAATATCAGGTTGAATACTACAAACGAATAGCCTCATCGTTCGCGTCATTCATCCTGACCATCATTGGAGCCTCACTCTCGGCAAGAAAGCGCAAGGGTGGAATGGGAGTGTATCTCGGCATAGGCTTGGCTCTCTCGTTTGGATATATCATGTTCCAGACCATCTCAGCTACATTTGCCATCAACGCCGGCTTCCCGCCGATGTTGGCAGCGTGGTTGCCGAATATAGTGTTCGCGGTAATAGCTTTTGTCTGTTATCGAAAGGCCCCTAATTAACACCATCCTCACCAACCACCCCATGCCGCCTTGGCGGTTGTCATTAAAAGAAAGAAAACAATGAAATTTGAAGAATTAAATCTTACCGACAACGTTCTTGACGCTCTCTACGACATGCGTTTTGACGAATGCACACCAGTGCAGGAAAACTGTATACCACCTATCTTGGATGGCCACGATGTCATGGGGGTGGCACAGACAGGAACCGGAAAGACGGCTGCCTATCTGCTGCCAATCCTCTCAAAACTCGATGGTGGCAATTATTCCAAGGATGTGGTAAACTGTATCGTGATGTCTCCAACGCGTGAGCTTGCCCAGCAAATAGACCAGGCGATGCAAGGCTTCGCTTATTATTTGCCCGACGTGTCGAGCGTGGCAGTATATGGTGGCAACGACGGTAACCGTTACGATCAAGAAATGAAGAGCATGCGTCTTGGCGCTGACGTGATAATAGCTACTCCGGGACGATTGATTTCGCATATCTCTATGGGGAACATTGACTTGTCGAAAGTTAGTTTCTTCGTGCTCGATGAAGCGGATCGCATGCTCGACATGGGTTTCTCCGACGACATCATTAAGATAGCCTCAAAGCTTCCGAAGAACTGCCAAACGATAATGTTCTCTGCCACGATGCCCAAAGACATAGAAAAGTTGGCCCAGAGCTTGCTGAAGAACCCGGTAGAGGTGAAGCTTGCCGTGAGCAAGCCAGCTGAAAAGATAAAGCAGAGTGCTTATATCTGCTATGAGACGCAAAAGCTGCAAATCATCCAGGACATCTTTAAGGCAGGCGACTTGAAGCGTGTGATCATTTTCTCGGGCAGCAAGATGAAGGTGAAGCAGATAAACCAGGCTCTTAACAAGATGAAAATCAACAGCGGGGAAATGCACTCCGATCTTGAGCAAGCCGAGAGGGATGACATAATGTTCAAGTTCAAGAGTGGTCAGATAGACGTGCTGGTGGCTACAGACATCGTGGCTCGCGGAATCGACATTGACGATATAGCCATGGTCATCAACTATGACGTTCCTCATGACGCTGAAGACTATGTTCACCGCATTGGCCGTACGGCGCGTGCCGACAGGGATGGAGTAGGCATCACTTTCGTCAATGAAGACGACATGTATGCTTTCCACCAAATAGAGAAATTCCTTGACCAGGATATTCAAAAGAGTGCATTGCCTGAAGGTTGTGGCGAGGGTCCGGAGTATACCACTTCGCGTCGTCCGGGCAAGACATCGGCAAAGAGCCGCAGAAGAAAAGACCGTGACAACAATGCCCACAAGGAAACAAAGCAGCGGTCTGGACGCAAGGACAAAGGTGATAACAGGAATGCTGATGACAAGCAAAGGCAAAAGCCAAAGCGTGATAACCAGCAGGAACAGCAGCAAGGTAAGCAAAAAGGCAAACAGCAGAGGCCGGAACAGCAACAAAAGCAAGGGCAGCAGCAGAAGCAAGGACAGCAGCAAACGCAACAATCCGGACAGCCCAAACAAGACAAGAGACAGCGTGGCAGCGGACAAAAACAGGAACGTCAACACGCTCAGCAACAAGCAAGGCCTGAAGGCGAGACGCCAAAGCAGCGTGGCCGTCATAAATATGCCGACAAACAGCGTAGGCAGCAACCAGAACAGACGCAATCCAAGCAAAATGCTCAGTCAAAGAAGATTGATGAAGGAAAACAAAAAGCCAGGAAAGGCGTGGTGCAGCCTAACCTTAATGAGCGCGGGCTGAAGGGATTCATAAAGCATCCCATTCGTTGGATTATGAACATTGGCAAGAAATAACCAAGACAAATATATAAGGCAAGGGCGACTTTGAAATCTCAAAGTCGCCCTTGCCTTATTTGGGGTTATCATGTTGGTGTCGCTTTTGTCGCACCACGATAAAACATTAGATGGAGGCTGCCCTTACTCGGCTCAATGTCTCTGGTGTCATTTGCAGATAGCTTGCGATATATACCAAAGGGGAGCGAAGCACAACCTGTGGCTTCATCTTGCAGAGACGCAAGTATCGGCTTTGGGCGGTCTCGAATCTCAGCAAGTCGGCATGTTGCTGGGATATGATGAGGCTCTCTTCCAAAATCTTCCTGTAAAGTATCTGGATGTTGACATTGTGCAATGCCACTTGCTCCAGCCTGTGCTTTGGGATGAGATAGATAGAAGAAGGCTCCAATGCCTCGACTTGCAATTTGGTGGGTTCCTCCTTGAAGAGGCTTTCGATGCACATGAATATCTCACCGTCTGAGCCGATGTGCTCGGTCAGTTGTTTGTCATTCTTGAAATAATATTGCCTAACTAATCCTTTGTCTATGTAATAAATATTCTCACAGACTTCACCCTCTTTTAAAATCATCTCACCCTTTGAATACCTTTTTGGCACGAGGATGCTTTCAAGCGTGTCAAGTTCTTCGTGAGTCATCGTGCTGTACTTTCTGGCGAGCTCACGGGCTATGTCACGGGTTGTGTTTTGAAGTTCTTTCATGATTATACTATTTAGGCCATATAAATTGTATTCCAGTCTTAGTCAAGCTTCAGCACGGCAAGGAAAGCCTTTTGAGGAACTTGCACATTGCCTATTTGCTTCATGCGCTTTTTACCTTTCTTTTGTTTCTCAAGAAGTTTCCTTTTTCGGCTTACGTCACCGCCATAGCATTTAGCAAGCACGTCTTTTCTGACCTGCTTCACGGTTTCTCGTGCTACTATTTTCGCGCCTATGGCTGCTTGAATGGCGATGTCGTATTGCTGACGCGGAATCAGTTCCTTTAGCTTGCCACACATATTGCGTCCCATGGTGACGGCATTGTCTTGGTGTGTGAGAGTGGATAATGCGTCAACAGGCTCGCCGTTAAGCAAGATGTCGAGCTTGACGAGCTTTGACGGGCGGAAACAGTCGATGTGGTAATCGAAAGAAGCATATCCTTTGGAGATGGACTTTAGCTTGTCGTAGAAGTCAATGACAATCTCGCCCAATGGAATGAAGAAGTGCAATTCTACTCTGTTGCCCGAAATGTATTGCTGGTCAAGCAGTTCGCCACGTTTGTCAAGACACAGCTTGATGATGGGGCCAATATAATCGCTCGACGTTATGATGGTTGCCTTGATATAAGGTTCTTCGATATGGTCAATCTCTGTAGGGTCGGGTAGGCCACTCGGATTGTGAACCTCCAATTCCTCACCTTGCTTGGTATATACTTTATACGATACGTTTGGAACAGTGGTTATGACCTCCATGTTGAACTCACGGTCGAGACGTTCTTGGATAATCTCCATGTGGAGAAGGCCAAGGAAGCCGCACCTGAAACCAAAGCCTAAAGCCTGTGAAGACTCTGGCATGAAAGTAAGGCTGGCATCGTTGAGTTGCAACTTCTCAAGAGAGCTGCGCAGGTTCTCGTAATCAGTAGGGTCAATAGGGTAGACACCGGCGAACACCATTGGTCTAACCTCTTGGAAGCCCTCAATGGCACTTTTACATGCATTGTTGACATGGGTTATCGTGTCACCCACTTTAACCTCTGTGGCTGTCTTGATGCCCGATATGATATATCCAACCTCACCTGTTGACAGCTCTTTGCGAGGCTCCATGTCCATCTTTAAAACTCCAACCTCGTCAGCGGTGTATTCCATGTCGGTTTGTACAAACTTTACCTTGTCGCCTTGGCGAACAACACCGTTGATAACCTTTCCAAGGACAATGATACCGCGGAAAGAGTTGAAAATAGAGTCGAAGATAAGTATTTGCAACGGCTTTTGGGGATCACCCTTTGGAGCCGGAATGCGCTCTACCACAGCCTTCAGGATGTCGGAAACGCCTTCACCTGTCTTGCCGCTTGCCCTTATGATGCTCTCATGGTCGCAACCGATAAGGTCTACAATCTCGTCTTCAACCTCATCAGGCATTGCGTTGGGCATGTCAATCTTGTTTATGACAGGTATTATTTCCAAGTCATGGTCAATGGCCATATACAAGTTGGATATGGTCTGGGCCTGTACGCCTTGCGTGGCATCCACGACGAGCAGCGCGCCTTCGCATGCGGCAATGCTTCTGGACACCTCGTAACTGAAGTCAACGTGTCCCGGAGTATCAATTAAGTTGAGAATATATTTCTGTCCATTTAGCTCATATTCCATCTGTATGGCATGGCTTTTGATGGTTATGCCACGCTCGCGTTCAAGATCCATGTCATCAAGCATCTGGTTTTCAGTTATCTTGATCGTCTTGGTATATTCGAGCATTCTGTCAGCCAATGTTGACTTTCCGTGATCTATATGAGCTATAATGCAAAAATTGCGGATGTGTTCCATTCGAAAATTAATATCTTTGTCGCAAAGTTACAAAAAAGATGGGACAATGGTTATCTAAAACTATATATTTTTGTTAACTTTGCGCTAAATTGAACGCATAATAAAGAAGACAGATTAAAGACGATGAGACACAAAATATTGTTTTTTGCTTTTGCGGTGCTTATATTTTCAGGGTGTCACCGTACTACATTGGAAGACCTTGCGGCAAAGACGGCAGAGGAATATACTGAGCGTTATTGTCCTACTCCAATAGAGAATGGTCAGCGAACAGACAGTGTGACGTTTTCTCGCGATACACACACGTTCGGTTATTACTATTCCTTGTCGGGCAAGTTGGACGACCCCACCATAATAGAAAACAATAAGAAACAAATTATATCCACCATCTTGAGTAGCTTGAAAGAGAACACGAGCATGAAAGAATACAAGCAAGCTGGATATAATTTTCGTTATGTCATGAAGTCGGTCAAGACAGGCGAAGTATTGATTGACAAGCTGTTTACGAATAAAGATTATAATTAGTTTGTTGCCATGCCAAAAGACAAGACCATGTATGTCTGCAGCAACTGCGGATATGAATCGGCGAAATGGCTTGGACGCTGCCCTTCGTGTGGCGAGTGGGACAGTTTCAAGGAGATAAAAGTTGATGCCAACTATGGCTCCATGAACGCCAAGAACACAGCGGCGTCATTGCGCAAGGGCATGGGCAAAACAGTTGTTGGTCATGATGAAAACAAGCCATTGCGACTGAAGGAAATCCCTTTGCAAGACTCACCGAGAATAGACACGAAAGACGCCGAACTCAATCGTGTGTTGGGAGGCGGACTTGTTCCTGGCAGCATAGTGTTGCTTGGCGGTGAGCCGGGTATCGGTAAGTCAACCCTTACTTTGCAAACCCTTCTTGGCATGGACGGCATGCCAATTTTATATGTCAGTGGAGAGGAAAGCGCTCACCAAATAAAGATGAGGGCAGAACGAATAAAGAAAGCAGAGGCTGGCGACAATATCTCTGAGAGCGGAAATGTTGACAATGCAAATGAAATAAACAACGTGTTTATCCTTTGCGAGACATCGTTGGAGAAAATATATTCCGGCATTCAGCAATTGCACCCGAGTCTTATAGTAATTGACTCCATTCAGACCATTTCCACGGAACAAGTTGACTCTTCTCCAGGAAGTATATCTCAAGTCAGGGAATGTGCCGCGTCATTGCTTCGGTTTGCAAAGAGCAGTGGAGTACCCGTTATACTCATTGGCCACATAAACAAGGAAGGCACTTTGGCAGGTCCGAAAATCCTTGAGCACATTGTTGACACCGTAATACAGTTTGAGGGTGACCAACATTATGTTTACAGGATATTGAGAAGTATTAAAAACCGTTTTGGCAGTACGTCGGAACTTGGAATCTATGAAATGCGCCAAGATGGATTGCGTGGCGTCTCCAATCCTTCCGAGCTTCTGTTGGCTGAAGACCATGAAGGACTGTCAGGAGTAGCCATCAGCTCTACGATAGAAGGTCTTAGACCTTTTCTTGTTGAGACCCAAGCTCTTGTGTCAACTGCCGCCTATGGCACGCCCCAACGTTCGGCGACGGGATTTGATCAGCGAAGATTGAACATGCTCCTTGCCGTATTGGAAAAGCGTGTAGGTTTCAAGCTTATGCAAAAAGACGTGTTTTTAAACATTGCCGGTGGAATGAGAGTTACGGACATGGCCATGGATCTAAGCGTGATAGCCGCCGTATTGTCGAGTAATGTTGACACGCCCATAGAGAACGGTTGGTGTATGTGTGGAGAGGTGGGGCTGAGCGGTGAGGTAAGACCCGTAAGCAGGGTGGAACAACGAATAGCGGAGGCTGAGAAACTCGGATTTAACCATATCATATTGCCTGCCTATAACATGAAAGGCATAAACCCTAAGAAGTATGCCATACAACTTCATCCTGTCAGGAAAGTGGAGGAGGCTCTTAGAGCTTTGTTTAATTAAGAAATAATGATTTACGTATGAAAGACTGTATAATTGTTGTCAGTGGTGGAATGGATTCCATCACGATGCTTTACGAATTCAGAGATCGCATAGCCATGGGCGTTTCGTTCAACTATGGAAGCAATCACAACCAGCGTGAGATTCATTTTGCAGAGTTGCATTGCAAGCGTTTGGGAATACCCCATATTACCATCGACCTTGATTTCATGTCCAAATATTTCAAGTCCAGTTTGCTGGAAGGCGCCGATGCAATTCCGGAGGGGAACTATAATGACTCAAACATGCAGTCAACGGTTGTTCCTTTTCGCAATGGAATAATGGTTTCAATTGCCGTAGGGCTTGCTGAGTCTAACCATCTAAAGTATGTGATGATGGCCAACCATGGAGGTGATCATGCCATTTATCCCGATTGCCGTCCTGAGTTTGTGGAAAACATGTCAGCGGCAGCGAAAGCGGGCACTTATGAGGATGTTGAGATATGGGCTCCTTATACCAACATTACAAAAGCAGACATTGCAAGGCGTGGCAAAGAGCTTGGCATAGATTATAGCGAGACCTGGAGTTGTTATAAAGGAGGCGAGAAGCATTGTGGAAAATGTGGTACTTGCACGGAACGTATAGAAGCATTGCGTGAGGCAGGCATCAACGATACTACGGAATATGAAGAAGATTAGAATTATAGGAGGTTCTAAAAATATATTCGCATTTGCGTATATTGTAGGCCTCTTATTGCTTTCCACTTCGACGACTTCTTGCAACAAGAGTTATAAGGAAGCAAAACAAGAGGAGAAATTATCGCGCAAAGAATTGTTGCGTGAAGATAGTCTTGCGTTAAAAATTGCCACTGTGCCAACTCTTGATTGTTTGCCACTTTTCATAGGGGTGGAAGATAGTCTTTTCCAGAAAAACGGTGTTGACGTGCACCTAAAACGTAGAAACGCACAGATTGATTGCGATTCATTGATCAAAGGCAAATACGTTGAAGGAATGGTCAGCGATCTTATACGAACAGAACGATTGAAGAAAAGTGGCATTATGTTGCGATATGTAACGTCCACAGACGCCTATTGGCAGCTATACACAAATCGTATTTCCCGTATTAAAGAACTTGGGCAATTGTCAGACAAGATGATTGCCATGACAAGATTCTCTGTGACTGATTATCTTGCCGATTATGCAATTGATAGCGCAAAACCAAAGTTTGACGTTTTCAAGGTTCAGATAAATGATCCTCGTATTCGTGTAAAGATGGTTATCAACAACGAGATGGATGCCGCACTGTTTACAGAACCTCAGGCGACAACTGCACGTTTGTATAATAACCCTATGCTAATGGACAGTCGAGACAAGGATGTTCGTTTTGGCGTGATCGCATTAAGGGAAGATGCGCTAAAGGATAAAAGGCGGCAGAAGCAAGTCGAATCTTTCGTAAAGGTGTATAACATGACAGTGGATTCAATTAACCACTTTGGATTGCAACGCTATGCTGCAGTTATAAGCAAATATACCAATGCGGACGCTAAAACCATTAAGGCGTTGCCTAAGCTGAGGTTCAGCCATGTGAAACAGCCAAGGGAACATGACATAAACATCGCTAAAAGATATTGACAAACATATATGACAAGGCTTGACAATACCAACTGGAAAGAGTTTTTAGGGAGCATAGACACGCTGATGAAACAGCTGTCGGATAAACGACCTCTTGGTTCTATATTGCATAAGACTAAGATGGTTATGGAAGATTACTCACGCCCCTCAGATGATGAACTTGAGAGTATAGGCGAAAGCTATAGGCTGATGAGTGATTATATGCTTCGTGGTTTTCAGGATAATACACGTGCAGACTTTTATTGCAAACTGAGCCAGCGTCTTTATAGGAAACTGACAGATGTAGTGTTGCAGGTGCGTAAACGGTATGACCCGTTAGTTAGTCCATTGGTTTCTCGTGAGGTCACGCAACTTGACGTAGATACTTTGCGAAGTAATCTTGAGCTATTCGTGTCAGACTTGGCTATGTTGACTCTTGAGCCTGAGCAAAATGTTACGGAGAAACGCAAGACACTTTATGAACATCGGCATAATATAATGTCAAAGGCATTCAACCATATATTATGTTCAGGACAATGGAGCAATGAGCATGCGACTGACATCGGTAATCTCATTCTTTCTCCCGTAATCGAGATTGCTGATGCGCTTACATTGTGTGCTGCGGTGATGATGTCTTCTCTGTTGTCGCCAGACCCTGTAAAGGTATTGCTGCTTTTAAAGATTTACAAAGAAGCTACCGATGAGAAGTTGCGCCAAAGAGCTCTCATTGGATGGGTGTTTGCACTCGACAATGGAGATTTCACCTTGTTTCCTAATATCACCGAAGAAGTCAGACTCTTGATGGCTGATAAGAGTTTTCGGGATGAGTTGGTAGAGTTGCAGATGCAAGTAGTGTTTTGCATGTCTGCCGAGCAAGACACTCAAACGATAAACAGGGACGTGATGCCAAACCTAATCAAGAATCAAAATATAGAGGTAACGAGGTTTGGCATACGAGAGAAGGATGATAATCCGATGGATGACATTCTTCATGGTGATAGCAGTGATAAAAAAATAGAAGAGATTGAACAAAGCGTACGCAAGATGGCTGAAATGCAGAGACGTGGCGCTGATATTTATTTTGGTGGATTCTCCAAGATGAAGAGATTTGGTTTCTTCTTCACATTGTCCAACTGGTTTACACCGTTTTATCTGCAGCATCCAGGACTTAACCATCTGTCACAAGAGATTAGGGACGCAAAGTTTATGTCTAACTTGTTGTCAACAATGCCTTTTTGTGATTCTGATAAATATAGTTTCGTATTGGCTATGTCTTCGGTGTTTCATCAACTCCCAGACAATATAAAGGAAATGATAGGCAACAACGCGGGTATGGTCATATCGGGAGCGGAAGGTGTAATGAACACCCCTGCATTTTTCCGTAGACAATATCTTCAAGACCTGTATAGATTTTTCCGCATCAATGACAGTCGTAATGCTTTTAGCAATCCTTTTAACTCTGAAAGCAATAGAATGTTTCTCAATAATCCTGTGTTCCAAAGCACTATGCATGATGGGGCGATCAGCATTGTTGGATTCCTTATAAAGCGAAAGATGTATGTCGTAGCCAAGGCGATGCTTGACAACTATTTTGATGGGAACAAGTTGGACGATAATCTTTTAGCAGGTAGATTAGCCTTAAAGAACAATGATTATCGTGTGGCAGAGAAATTGTTTGCCAAGGCATATGAAATAGAGAATCATGGTGAGAAATCGTTGAAAGGTTATGCGATTGCAAGTTTTCACTGCGCTCATTATGCTAAGGCAACAGAACTTTATCGTCGCTTGGCTGAAATGTTTCCAGACAAGCAACAATACAAGATGAATGAGGCGATAGCGCTGATTAATGATAGTAGGGAAGAGGAAGCGGTTAAGAAACTCTATGAGTTGTATTATAGAGACCAAGACAATATCGATGTAAGGCGAGTGTTGGCTTGGGGACTTCTTTGTACGAAACAAGCAGAAAAGGCATCAAAATTATATGCGGATATTCTTGCTTCGGGCAGTGTTGTAGCTGTTGACCATCTGAATGCCGGCTATTGCTCATGGTTTATCGGACAAGGAAAGACTGCCGCCAAACATTTTGCCGACTTTGTGTCTACTAAGGTAGAAGAAGCTAAAAAAACAAAAACGCATCTCCTGAAAAATATCCTTTCGAATAAGTTTATGGAAGACGCGTCTTTGCTTGATCGTTATGATATTCCAGCTATTGACCGTTTGATCATGGCTGGCATTGATTAGCCGTTCATAGAGGCAAGGAACTCAATATTATTACGGGTGTGGACAATGCGGTCGTGAATAGTGCTCATGGCTTCCAATGGAGTCATTTCAGCAATATGCTTACGCAGAATCCACATCCTGTCAAGTGAAGTCTTATCCAGAAGCAAGTCGTCGCGCCTGGTGCTTGATGCAACAAGATTTACAGATGGGAAGATGCGCTTGTTTGACAGGCTGCGGTCGAGTTGCAGCTCCATGTTACCTGTTCCCTTGAACTCCTCGAAGATGACCTCGTCCATCTTTGAGCCTGTGTCTATGAGTGCCGTGGCAATAATCGTAAGCGAGCCACCACCTTCGATATTTCTCGCCGCTCCAAAGAAACGTTTGGGCTTTTGCAATGCATTGGCGTCAACACCACCAGTAAGCACCTTGCCTGATGCAGGTGACACGGTATTGTAAGCTCTTGCCAAACGTGTTATTGAGTCAAGGAAAATAACTACGTCATGGCCACATTCCACCATTCGCTTTGCCTTCTCAAGCACGATTCCTGCAATCTTTACGTGGCGTTCGGCTGGTTCGTCGAAGGTTGAAGCGATAACCTCAGCGTTGACGGTGCGGGCCATGTCGGTAACTTCCTCTGGGCGTTCGTCGATGAGAAGCATCATGAGGTAAGCTTCGGGATGGTTTGCCGCTATCGCATTGGCGATGTTTTTCATCAATATGGTCTTACCTGTCTTTGGTTGAGCAACGATTAACGCACGTTGCCCCTTTCCTATTGGAGCGAACAAGTCAACTATTCTGGTGGAAAGGTTTGTTGTGGCAGGGTCACCGGTAAGATCAAACTTACAATCCGGGAACAAAGGCGTGAGGTTTTCGAATGGCACGCGATCTCTTACCTCTTCAGGACTGCGACCGTTGATAGAAACGATGCTTGTCATAGGGAAGTATTTCTCCCCTTCGTGTGGCGGGCGTACGCGTGCCTCAATCACGTCGCCAGTTTTCAAGCCAAAGCGTCGAATCTGATTGTTGGGCACATATACGTCATCCGGTGATGAAAGATAGTTGTAATCACTCGAACGCAAGAAACCATAGCCATCTGCCATTACCTCAAGCACTCCATTGGCAGAGATAATATCGTTGAAATCGAAGGGCTCTGGCGTGTCTATATTATTATCTTTCGGAAGAGTTTCAGTTTCCACAGGTGGTTGTTGAACAAATGAAGGTCCTGTGGTGGGATGGTCAAACATGTCATAGTTTGGCGTGATGCCTTGGTCTTCTACAGGTATGTCAACAATTGTGATGAAGTCGGTACCGTCTGCCGGGTCTCCGTCCCAAACAGTATCTGTGACATTATTGTCCTCAGCGGCATTATTGTTATCGGTTGAGTCTTCCTTTTCTGTTATGGCATCTTCGTTTTGTGCCGCGACTTGGCTTTGAAATTTGGCAATCATGTTGGTAGATTCTTCATTATTGCCTTTTTCTGTTGTTATCACGGCAGGTAAGATGTCTTTGTGCAGCACATGGATTGGCGTGTTCGTAGCAGCCTCTTGCGTGTTTGTTTGCTCAGTAATGCTTGGTTCAGAAGCCAACATTTTTTTCACTTCTGAAATCTTGGCTATCAACTCACGCTCAACCTTGGTCTTTGGTCCACGATGCTTTGGTTGATTTTTCAAAGTGTCCTCAAGTTCTGCAAGAAGTTGTTGCGGATTAGAGGTGTCGCTAAACAATGTGTTGTTTTGTGTGGTCTTATCTTGTGAAGGAGCATTGTCTAACTCTTGTTTTTTGTCGTTAGCAGACCTTTTCTTGCTTCCTATCACAGCTTGTTTGTCGAGGATTGCGTATGCCAATTCCTCATTTGTTTTATAAGTTTCTGGGGATAGCTCAAGTTTTCTGGCAATATCGGCAAGTTCTTCCTTACCCATGACAGATAATTCTTCTTTTTTGTACATATATAATGTATGAAAATATTGATTTAAGAATAAGAGTAACTCTTCCAAAGAACTGGAAGGGTTTAAATAAATTTCTTATAGGTGCAAAGTTACGAATAAAATGATAAATCCAAACTCTTTTAATCGTGTTTTTTCCAACTTTTTTGGCATTAGTGTTTCGTTTGGGTTTAAAAAAGAAAGGCAAGCTATTTAATGAAAAACAGCTTGCCTTTTTAGGGTTTAAAATATTCTTATTTGCTCAAGTATTAGCTGAAGAATTTGCATTCTTCTTCGCAAATAAAATCCTTGTCGTACGCAAATAGCGAATCTATATTTGTCGGTGGCTCTGTGCTTAAGCCACTTTTTCAAGTTTCTTCATCACAGAGAAAATGAAGATGAAGCTTGCGAGACACAATGCTACAAGCACGCCCCAAACGGCTGTGAGTGGCACATTGTTCCAAAGGTATGCAGGAATCTGTACGAGGAAGTTGCCAATGGCGGTAGCGCCAAACCAGCAACCCATCATGACACCTTGATATTTCTGCGGTGCCACCTTGCTGACAAAGCTGATACCCATAGGTGAGAGAAGCAACTCGGCGAAAGTAAGAACGAGATAAGTGCTTACAAGCCACAGTGGGCTTACTCGCTGAGGATCATCGGCAACGTATGAAGCGTGGTAGCTCAAGCCAACTGATGCGGCTATCATGATGACATATCCGATGCCGGCGACCAACATTCCAAGGCCAATCTTGCGAGGTGCAGATGGCTCTTTCTTCCTTGATGCCAGCCAGCCGAAGAGAGCCATGCTGACAGGAGTGAGCATCACAACGAAGCAAGGATTGAACTGTTGATAGAGAGGCACGTCAACGTTGACTGTCTGGCCTGCCGATTCGAAGACCCTGTAGCCAAGGAATGCGGCGCAGGCAAGAATCACTATGCCTGAGATTACCTTTCCTTTGCTTGTCTTGCTCTGGAATATAGCGAAGAGAGCATAAACCAAAACGATAACGCCGAGCAGGTTGGTCACGTCAAACAACATTCCAACGAGTCCTGTAGCAGTTGTCTGCGTGAAGTCGCGGGCGAAATAGGTAAGTGTCAATCCGTTTTGATGGAATGCCATCCAGAAGAAAATGACAACGGCAAACACGAGGAACAAGGCTACGAGGCGGCTGTGAGTGTCTGCTTTTTCCTCTGGTGTTTCAACGTGACTCTCAACGACCTTGTCGCCATTGTTTTTCTTGGCCTTGTTTGCAGTGTTGTCAACTTGTGCGAATGTCCATCTAAAGCCATAATAGATTGCGATAGATACCACAAGCGACAAGCAAGCCACGCCAAAGGCATAATGATATGCGGAAGCCTCCGAAGCGTGCAAGGCTGTCATTGCCCAAGCGTGAAGCTTTGTTGCGGCAGTTGGTGCGAAAAGCGCGCCAATGTTGATTGCCATGTAGAAAATAGAGAATCCGGCATCGCGTTGATTAGCGAATTTGGGGTCATCGTAGAGTTTGCCCACCATAACTTGCAAATTGCCTTTAAACAATGACGTGCCCATGCTGATGAGTACTAAGGCAAGCGACATGATGGCTATTGCGGCTGCTCCAGCACCGGCAGGAATGGCAAGCAACAGGTATCCAATGAACATCACGATGATGCCGAATGTTACGCATCTGCCAAAACCAATCTTGTCTGCTACGGCACCGCCAACAATAGGCAAGAAATAAACGAGCATCAAGAATGTGGCGTAGACGGTTCCCGCCAAGCCCTCTCCCCATCCAAAATTGGATTGAAGGAAAAGAACGAAGATGGCAAGCATAGTGTAATAGCCGAAACGCTCGCCTGTATTGGCAAGAGCGAGCGCATAAAGTCCTTTTGGTTGGTTTTCAAACATATAAAATAAGTTTATGGTTTAATAAAATGCTATATGGATATTTTTTGGTTATCTCATTATGTCGACAAGCCAGCCGAACTTGATGGTTATCGTGCCATAATTGCTTGATCCGAAATAGTCGCGTTTGGAGTCGCCGTATATGTTGCCGAGACCATAATAATAACGAGCCTCAAGGGTGAATCTTCCAAGTTTCTTTGTAGCCCATTCCACACCGATACCAGCTGCTATTCCATAGTCTATCTTGTTTTCTACGCTCATGGTGTCCTGTGCCACTACCTTGTTGGAACGGTCATCTACGTTGCGACTTGCCCAATCAAAATTCGACTTGGTGCTTTCGCTCATGTAGATGCCAAATTGTGGGCCGGCATTGAGGAAGAAATTGAAGCCTTTGTTTTCCTTTCCCCAAGCAAGGTGTGCGAAGAACGGAATCTGTATATAGTTGATAGTGCGCTCATATTCCTCTGCTTGATTCGTGACAGAGTTTATCACAGGCTGGTTGTTCATGTCGCGTATGTCCTCTTTCCAACCCAACTGGCTATAATTGACCTCCGCTTGAATGGAAGCTATGGTGGCAAAGTATTTCTCAACAGAGTAGCGAGCGGTAAAGCCAACGTTCATGCCTCCTTTCATGCTTTGCAACACTTTTGGGGTAAAACGTATGGTTGTCATGTTATATCCCGCGTTTCCTCCAATGGAGAGCGTGTTGCGGTGTTCGCCTATCTGCGCATGGGCGAACAAAGGGAAACAAACCGCGGCTATAAGTATCTTGAATGGTAATCTCATGATTGTCAATATGAAATGGCTTCAACATTGCCGTTTGGCATGAAGTGGATGAGCTGGAAGAAATCGTTTTGCATGCCTGCCGTACCAACCTGCTTGAATTGTAATGGAGTCTGCACGGCTTTCCATGTGTTTTGGTTCTTGATGCCCCTGAAGGCCTTGCCATGTTTGGCGAAGCCACGCAAGAAGAATTGGGCGTAGTCGTAGCCTGTCAAAGCGAATCGTGGCAAGGCGTTTTGCATGTCTTGCTTGAACCATTGGCGATAAGTTCGCGTAAGAGCTTGCGTTCGTGGGCTGGCAGGGTTATAATAGAAAGTGGATGGTATGTAAGTGTCAAACTCGTGGAATTTTGCCTCGTCGATGCCTAAATACATCATCCATTCCGTATACCCGTAAAGCTTTATTTTCAGTTCTGGCCTTGTCGCTTTCAATATGGCGAGCTTGTTTAGCACCGATGTCAACTCCGGCGAGCGACCAGTGTTAAGTATCACGATGTTTTGTTGTGTAGGGCTGAACTGCTTTGCGAAAACGTCATCCGAACTGCTAATGTTTGTTATGCCATAGCCTATGTTGTGGCTTTCAAGGCGTGTGCGCAGTCCAAAAGTGAAGTTGCCTTTGGTGGAAGTCTTGTCGTTGCAGTCGATGAAGACTGGATGACATTTGCTGAAAAGCTTCAAAAATGTTTCTATGCTGTTGTTGGTTTGCCTATCGTTGGTTTGGTAAACCTGGAAGATTTGCCTGTACATCGACACGTCGTCGCCCGTGATGGAAAAAGGGATGACCATTTGTATGTCGCGTGCCTTGCAAAACTCAGCAAGGGCGTGAACTTGCTTGCTATACAATGGGCCAAAAATAATGTCGCATTTTGCGGCTCCAGGCTGCTTGATAAAGTTGGTAATGTCTGCGTCGATATTTACGTTCCAAGCGTGTATGTCGATAGACATGCCCTCGGCGCGCAAAGAATCGCACGCCATGAGCATTCCGCGATAAAACTCCGTCATGCGTCTGCCGTCTCCGTCAACGTCGTGGAGTGGGAGCATAACGCCAACCCTTACAGTCTTGCCTGATAAAGGGAGCTTGACCGTTTGAATGGGTGTGCGTACAGGTGTGCCAGAGGTGTGCCCCGACGTGGAGGTGTTTGCATAAGGTATGTAAACATAGCTGCCTTTCTTCAGCTCGAATCCGTCAACCTTCATCTCGGGGTTGGCCTCTATAAGGGCATCCACGGAGATGTTATATTTTTTGGCTATGCCATAAAGTGTGTCTTTTTTCTTTACTTGATACTTTTCACGCCAGTTTTGGCTCTGTGCGAAGCATTGAAAGCAAAACAACGACGTAAGCACTACAAGTGCAAAC
Organism: Oscillospiraceae bacterium; assembly: GCA_963599465.1. Classification (GTDB taxonomy): domain Bacteria; phylum Bacteroidota; class Bacteroidia; order Bacteroidales; family Bacteroidaceae; genus Prevotella. The sequence goes on from CAVBXD010000002.1 coordinate 156,544, forward strand.
CGTAACGATATTTTCATTTCTAAAGAGTCACTTTTTTATTTATTGTGCAAACTTACATAAAAAATATGACATACAAGCGGCATGCTTTAAAAAAGTTGCGTATCTTTGCATTTCTAATAATGAGATGTAGATGTCCGTAAATGAATAAACATATCGCTTTTCTTCTCTTCATCGTGCTGTTTGCCTCAGGTCTGTCTTATGGTCAGACTTCCACCCCAACCATAAACCCGCTGATGAGTTACACCGACAGCAATGGAGACTCGCAGACAGAAATCACGAGTGTGAGTGAGTCGGCACCGTTGACGGTATCTTTTTCAAGTGGTGCCGAAAACACGGATGGATGGACGGTTCACTACGAATGGCGGTTCTATCGTCAAGGTCAGCGCGACAGTCCTTATGTGGTAAGGTATGAGGAAAACACTGAATTCACTTTTGCGGAGTCGGGAAGCCATTTCATAGAATTGTGGGCCACATTCGTGAATGGCAATGATACGATAAGTTATGCCAATGATTATTGGAGTTCTGAAACTACCCCATTGTCGGTTTCCATCTATGAGAGTAAGCTTGAATTTCCAAATGCCTTTTCTCCGAACGGTGATGGCATAAACGACATATTTAAGGCAAAGGACGGATACAAGAGCATAACCGAGTTTCATGCCACGATATTCAACCGATGGGGACAGAAACTATATTCCTGGGATGACCTTTCGGGCGGTTGGGATGGAAAGTTCAATGGCAAAGACGTGAGCCAGGGTGTTTACTTCCTGTTGGTAAAGGCACGTGGGGCAGACGGAAGGAGATTCAATATAAAGAAAGACATTAATTTGCTTCGCGGTTACACTGAGACACAGACGACAAAATGAGAGAGATGACACAAGATTGGATTACTGTTGAGGGCGCTCGCGTCCACAATCTTAAAAACATAAACGTTAAGATACCACGCAACTCGTTGACCGTGATAACAGGCCTTTCGGGGTCAGGCAAGTCATCGCTTGCCTTCGATACCATTTACGCAGAAGGCCAACGGAGGTATATTGACACTTTTTCGGCTTATGCCCGTAATTTCCTTGGCAACATGGAACGGCCCGACGTTGACAGGATAAGCGGTTTGAGTCCGGTTATTAGTATTGAGCAGAAGACAACCAACAAGAATCCCCGTTCCACCGTTGGAACTACAACCGAAATCTACGACTATCTGCGTTTGCTGTTTGCCCGTGCTGGCACGGCGTATAGCTATGTCTCGGGTGAGAAAATGGTCAAGTATACGGAAGAGAAAGTCGTTAGCCTTATTCTTGACGAATATGCGGGGAAGAAGGTCTTCATCCTTTCCCCGCTTGTGAGGCAGCGCAAAGGTCATTACCGTGAACTCTTCGAGTCGATGCGCCGTAAGGGGTATCTCTATATCCGTGTTGATGGCGAGATAAAGGAGATAACGCGAGGAATGAAGGTTGACCGATATAAGAACCATAACATAGAGGTCGTGATTGACAAGCTTAAGGTTGAGCCAAAAGACGATGAACGGTTGCGCCTCTCCATAGCCACGGCAATGAAGCAGGGCGATGGCACAATAATGATTCTTGACAAGGATTCAGACATTGTGCGCAATTTCTCCAAGCGACTTATGGACCCCAGTACGGGACTTTCTTATGGTGACCCCGCGCCAAACATGTTCTCGTTCAACTCTCCAGAAGGTGCCTGCCCCCGATGCCACGGCTTGGGGATTATAGACGAGATTGACTTGAAGAAAGTAATACCAAACCCAAACCTTAATATTCGCGACGGAGCCATAGTCCCCTTGGGCAAATACAAGAACCAGATGATATTCTGGCAAATAGATGCCATACTCCAAAAATACGGTTGCAACCTCAAGACACCCTATAAGGACATACCCAGCGAGGCTATTGACGTTGTCATGAATGGCTCGTTGGAGACAGTGCGCATCGATAAGAGCATAGTGCATACTTCGAGCGACTATTTTGTTGCGTTTGATGGCGTTGTCAAATATCTAACAGACGTGATGAAAGACGACGAATCAGCCGCGAGCCAAAAGTGGGCGGCACAGTTTCTCGCCACCACGGAGTGTCCTGAGTGTCATGGCAATAGGCTGAAGAAAGAATCGTTGGCATTCAAGGTAGGTGACAAGAACATTTCAGAGGTTGCCAATCTCGACATGTCAGAGCTTAACGAATGGCTGTCCACGGTTGAAGACCAGTTGGAACCACAGAACAAGAAAATTGCCCATGAGATATTGAAAGAGTTGAAGACAAGGGTTAATTTCCTTTTGGAAGTTGGCCTCGATTACCTATCGCTCAACAGGCAGTCGGCTTCGCTTTCTGGCGGTGAGAGCCAACGCATAAGGCTTGCCACGCAGATAGGGTCGCAACTTGTAAACGTGCTTTACATCCTCGACGAGCCAAGCATTGGCCTTCATCAACGCGACAATGAGAAGCTCATACGCTCTCTCAAGCAATTGCGCGACCTTGGCAACACGGTTGTCGTGGTGGAGCACGACGAGGACATGATGAGAGCTGCCGACTGGATAGTGGACATTGGTCCCAAGGCTGGACGTAAGGGGGGAGAGGTGGTTTTCCAGGGCACGCCCGGGGAAATGTTGAAGACTCACACCATAACGGCGCAATATCTCAATGGGGAGAGCCGCATTGCCGTACCTGCCGTTCGCCGCCAAGGAAATGGTAATGGCATTAAGATAATAGGTGCATGCGGCAACAATCTCAAGCATGTGGATGCGGAGTTCCCCCTTGGCAAGCTTATAGTGGTAACGGGCGTGTCGGGGTCAGGTAAGTCGACCCTTGTTAATGAGACTCTCGCGCCAATTTTGTCTCAGCACCTGTATAGGTCGCTCAAGAAGCCTATGCCTTATGATGAGGTTGAGGGAATAGACAATGTTGACAAGGTGGTGAACGTAGACCAAAGTCCTATTGGGCGAACGCCACGTTCGAATCCCGCTACATACACGGGCGTGTTTACCGACATTCGCAGCCTGTTTGTCAACTTGCCGGAAGCTAAGATAAGGGGTTATAAGCCCGGACGATTCTCATTCAATGTAAAAGGCGGACGCTGTGAGGCTTGTGGCGGAAATGGTTATAAGGTCATAGAAATGAATTTCTTGCCAAACGTTACGGTGCCTTGCGAGGTTTGTCATGGCAAGCGTTACAATCGTGAGACCTTGGAGGTGCGCTATAAAGGCAAGTCGATTGCCGACGTGCTCGACATGACGATTAACCAGGCTGTGGAGTTTTTCGAGAACGTGCCTAACATATTGCAAAAAATCAAGAGTCTGCAAGAAGTGGGCCTTGGATACATAAAGCTTGGCCAAAGCAGTACCACCCTTTCAGGTGGTGAGAGCCAGCGCGTGAAGCTTGCTACCGAACTTTCCAAGAGAGATACCGGCAAGACATTGTATATTCTCGACGAGCCTACAACGGGTTTGCACTTTGAGGACATACGTATTCTCATGGACGTATTGGAGAAATTGGTGGAGCGTGGCAACACTGTCGTAATAATTGAGCATAACCTTGACGTTATTAAACTTGCCGACTGGATTATCGACGTTGGTCCCGAAGGAGGACGAGGCGGTGGACAAATAATATCAGAAGGCACACCCGAGCAGGTGGCGTCAAGCAAGAATGGATATACGCCGCGATTCCTTCAACCAATGCTTCAAAAATAAGTGTTTTTACCCCATTTTGCCTTTACGTTAGAACGGCGTTGCCTCTACGTTAGAACGGCGTTGCCTCTACACTGTAAAGGCAACGCCGTTCTAACGTAGAGGTAAAGTGGGTTTATAGCAAGCCGCACCTACCTATTATTACAAGCGTGCTGAATCCTAAAATGAGCGTGATGATTCCTACCAAGATGCCTGTCTTTGCCATGTCCTTTTGCTGGATAAGTCCTGTGGAGTAGGCGATGGCGTTTGGAGGCGTTGAGATTGGAAGCGCCATTGCTGCAGACGCTGCCACGGCGATGCCAATGAGAACTGTAGCGTCACCGCCAATCATATTTAGCTTGTCGCCCATTCCACTGCAAACCACTGAAAGGATAGGGATGAGCAATGCGGCTGTGGCGGTATTGCTGATGAAGTTGGAAAGGAAGAAGCATACGATACCGGCAATGATAAGAATGACTATTGGGCTCCAGCTGCCAAATGGTATAGATTCCACAGCGACTTTTGCCAACCCTGTGCCATTCATTGCCAAGCCAAGCGCAAATCCACCGGCGACCATCCAAATGACACCCCAGTCGATGCCTTGCAAGTCTTTTGCCGTGATTACACCAGTGAAAGCGAACACGGCAATGGGAAGCATGGCAACGGTATTGGCGTTGATGCCAATTTGCTTGCCGAAAATCCACAAGATGATGGTGATGAAAAAGGTCGCGCCTACGACGACCGAACGCCAATTGTGTTTCACGTCGCCCTCAATTTTCAACTCTATGGTCTTTTGAGAGAATGGGAAAAGCTTGCGAAGAAGGAACCAGGCAATGACGAGCAGTACTAACACGAGTGGCACCATGATAGCCATCCACTGTCCGAAGCTGATGTCCAGGTTCATGCCTGTTGGGTCGTTGAGCACTTTGTAGGCGAATGCGTTTGGAGGAGTGCCGATAGGTGTGCCCATACCTCCGAGGTTGGCACCTATTGGTATGGCCATTGTCAACGCTATTCGTCCCTTTCCGTTGGCAGGGAGTGCCTTGAATACAGGTGTCAGGAAGGTGAGCATCATGGCAGCAGTGGCAGTGTTGGAGATAAACATGGAGAAAATGCCGGTTATGAGCAGGAAGCCAAGCAACACATTCTCGCTCTTTTTGCCAAATGGTTTTATCATGCTCTTTGCCATCCAAACGTCAAGACCCGACTTGGTTGCGGCTATGGCAAGGATGAAACCTCCGAGGAAGAGTATGATTGTAGGGTCGGCAAAACATGCCATGATACCAACCGAGTCGAGCAGTTGGCCATATTCGCCCTCAGATCCTTGCATGAACTTGAACGATGAATTGCTTACAAAGAAAAGCAGTACGAAGATGATAGTCACTGATGTTGCCCAGGCGGGTATCGCTTCAGTAAGCCAAAGCATGACGGCCATTGTGAATATCGCAATGACACGTTGTTGAACAACTGTCAGGCCATCAATGCCAAAGCATGAGGCCGGAAGGTTCCAAACAATTACGGTCAAGATGATTGAGAAGAAGAATAATATACATTTCTTCTTGTCCAGCTTGCCCGACAACGACGGGGTAGAGGTTTCTGGTTCTTGCATAAGTTATAAGTTTTTAGAATTGGTCAAAAAGAATGGTTTAAGGCAGAAGATTGTTTCGCGTGAAGGCTTATTTTTCTTTTGTCTCGGTCATGACGCCTTCAATGTAGATGCGGGTTATCACGGGGACGCCATTGGAGCGCACGGTTATGGCTTTTTTAAAATGCCCCGGAAATTTTCCCTTGCCATTGTAGGTTACTGTAACCGTCCCTTGCTCACCGGGCTTAATAGGAGCCTTTGTGAAGTTGGCTACCGTGCAACCGCAACTTGCCGTGGCTTGATTGATGACCAACGGCTTGTCTCCAGTGTTGGTAAACGTGAATGTGCATTTTTGCACGGGGTTGTCCTCAGAGAATGTGCCTAAATCATTTACGAGCTTGTCGAATGAAATCTTGGCTTGGGCGAATGTCGCTGTCAATCCAGCGAAAAACAGGAAAGCCGTAAAAAGCAATTTCTTCATTATTTCTGTTTTGTGATTAATTTATTATTAAATGTTTATGGTATAAAACCATTTTTGTATGCTGTTGTTGGCAAACAATGGTGCAAAAATAAGAAATCTTTTATTTCCTTGTTATCAATAGTATGATATTTAACATAATTTTTGCAGCTTGTCCCGTTGTTTTTACCCATTTCAAATATTTTGTTGTAATTTTGCGGTCAAGAAAAGATTTACTACATTTATAATATGTATAGAACCAATACTTGCGGAGAGTTGCGACTCTCTGACGCTGGGCGTGAAGTTACGCTTGCGGGTTGGGTGCAACGCACCCGAAAAATGGGCGGCATGACTTTCGTGGACTTGCGCGACCGTTATGGCATAACCCAGTTAGTTTTCAACGAGGCATCCAATAAGGAAGATTGGGAAGCTGCCAATAAGTTAGGACGAGAATACTGTGTTCAGGCAAAAGGTGTTGTCTCTGAGCGTCAGAACAAGAACGATAAGATGGCTACGGGCGATATTGAGATTATCGTCAGCAATCTGACGGTTCTCAGTACGTCGCTCACTCCTCCATTTACCATTGAGGACAAGACTGATGGCGGCGATGACCTCCGCATGAAGTATCGCTATTTAGACCTGCGCCGTGATAGCGTTCGCAAGAACCTTGAGCTCAGGCACAAGATGACGATACTAATACGCAATTTCCTTGACGCTCAGCAGTTCATGGAGATAGAGACTCCTATGCTCATAGGCTCTACGCCCGAGGGCGCACGCGATTTCGTGGTGCCATCTCGCATGAACCCTGGCCAGTTCTATGCGCTCCCTCAGAGTCCGCAAACCCTTAAGCAATTGCTTATGGTGGCTGGCATGGATCGCTATTTCCAGATAGTGAAGTGTTTCCGCGATGAGGACCTTCGTGCTGACCGTCAGCCAGAGTTCACCCAGGTTGACTGCGAGATGAGTTTCGTAGACCAAGAGGATGTCATTAACCTGTTTGAGGCAATGTGCCGTATGTTGTTCAAGGAGATTCGCGGTGTTGATCTCCCAGAGCCTTTGCAGCAGATGACATGGGACGAAGCCATGCGTCGCTTCGGTTCCGACAAGCCCGACTTGAGGTTTGGCATGGAGTTCGTGGAACTTATGGATGACCTTAAAGGCACTGGTTCTTTCTCTGTGTTCGATGAGGCTGCATATATAGGTGGCATCGTTGTGCCCGGTTGCGCCGACTATAGCCGCAAGCAGCTCAACGAGCTTACCGACTTCGTGAAGAGACCACAGATTGGAGCCAAAGGCTTGGTTTATATTAAATATAATGCCGACGGAACCGTAAAGAGCTCCATCGACAAGTTCTATACACAGGAACAGTTGCAGAAGGTGAAGGAAACAACAGGTGCCAAAGATGGCGACTTGGTGCTTATCCTTAGCGGTGACAAGGTGAAACAAACTCGGGTTCAGCTCTGCTCACTTCGTTTGGAGATGGGCAACCGTCTTGGCCTTCGCGACAAGAACGTTTTCAAATGCCTTTGGATAGTTGATTTCCCACTCTTCGAGTGGAGTGATGAGGAGCAACGCTTGATGGCAACCCATCACCCGTTCACCATGCCTCATCCTGATGATATTCCATTGCTCGACAGTCACCCTGAGAAGGTGCGTGCCAAGGCATACGATTTTGTTTGCAACGGTGTTGAGGTCGGCGGTGGTTCATTGCGTATTCATGATACCAACCTTCAGGAGAAGATGTTTGAGGTGCTTGGATTTACCAAGGAACGTGCCGAGGCCCAGTTTGGTTTCTTGATGAACGCGTTTAAGTATGGTGCACCACCTCATGCTGGACTTGCCTTTGGTCTTGATCGTTTCGTGAGCATCCTCGCTGGTCTCGATTCAATACGCGACTGCATAGCCTTCCCGAAGAATAACAGTGGACGTGACGTCATGCTCGACGCTCCTTCTGAGCTCGACCAAAAACAGCTTGACGAGCTTCAATTGGCAATAAATTTGAACAAATAAAATAAAGTCATTATATCGAAGCCTGATTGTCACTTGTTGATAATCAGGCTTTTTTGATTGATTCATGTCAATTGCAAATCGTTTTCTAATTGATGTGAATCAATAATTTTGACACTTCAGAGATTTTTGCCCGTTTTTGTGGATTTTCTTTCTTTTATTTTGTTTGATTATAACATAAAATGCTTATATTTGCAAACATCAAATAAATAAATAGAAATAAAATTGTTAGTTTTGTATAAAAACTTTATTTAATTATGGTAAGGAAAAAAGCAACAGAACAGGCTACGGCAACTAAGGCAGTTGTGAAGAAAGCAGCAGAGAAGAAGGTGGTAAAGAAGGACGAGGTTCTCGTTGACGCCGAGAATGCTGGCTTCCGTGCAGGTGATGTCTACAATGCGCTTCACGACAACGAGGGTGCTAAGTCTGTAAAGGAGCTTGTCAAGCTTACAGGCAAGACAGACGTAGAGGTCCTCTTGGGCATTGGTTGGCTTCTTAAGGAAGGCAAGCTCAAGGGTGAGGACGGCAAGGTGGTTCTCGCTTAATAGAACAAACCTTAGAGCACAGTTAGGATTCCCTAACTATTATCCGTATGACAGTCCAAAAGATAAGCTTTGGACTGTTTTTTTATTTCTTCTTGTTTAGTTAAACTAAAGGCATTCTTGTTCGTCAAGCATTATATAAATATGTGTGCCGAACGTCAAGTATGCTTAAAATTGCGTATGCTTGATGTTCACTATTGAATCTCGTTAACCATTTTCTTGCCAATTGACAAGGCTTTAGTGTAATTGGGTACGCCAAAGCCATAAACATTGTCAGGCCATTGATACCTGTCAGCTGACTGCCTTACCAAGCTGATTATTTGTTTGGCGTTAAGTTGTGGAAGGGCTTGCCATAAGCAGGCGGTCATTCCGCATATTATTGGCGAGGCGAAAGAGGTGCCGCTGTTTGTGGTCATCATTCCTGAGGCGTCTATGACATAGATATCTTTCCCTGGTCCGCAAACGTCGGGTTTCACTCTGCCGTCTTGCGTTGGCCCGAGGCTTGAGAATTTAGTGCTCGTCTTGTTGAAGTCTATTGCTCCCACCGTTAATATATCGTCGGCGTCTGCAGGAACATTGATCTTGTGCCAAGTGGAGTTTCCTTCATTTCCAGCAGAATTGCACAAGACGATGCCTTTCGATGCAAGTAAGGATGCGGTGCGGCTTATGTATGCCGTGTGACCATTGAGGTCGCATAGGCTTGGGCCAATGGAGTCGCCATCCCAATGCGAGTAACCCAATGAAGAATTGATAAGGTCGGCACCTATAGAGTCGGCAAACTCTGCGGCCATGGTCCAAGAGTCTTCCTCGGCGCGGGTCTCCGTGTCGGTGTCTTCACTGCGTATAAGAGCGTAGTCGGCTTCTGGCGCCGTGCCTATTAGGACATTAGGTTTATTGGCAGCCATCACTGAGAGAACCATTGTGCCATGGTAGTGCTCTGCGAAAATGCTGCTTGAGCGTCTTGGTGAGAAGTCGGCTGTTGACTTAATGTTAGTTTTCAAGGCGCTGATTTTGTCAGCATTGCGGAAGCCCGCGTCTAAGATGGCAATGAGCATACCCTTGCCCTTGAAACCAGTGGCATGCAGTTCTGTGCCGTTTATCAGGTTTATCTGTTCGAATCCGTTACCGTAGCAAGACGCGGCAGTCGAGTCGATGGATGTGAGTTTGCCCACTTTTTCCCTTGGGTAAATCACCAATGAGTCTGGCGACTTGTAGAGTCGAAGGCAACTCTTGATATAAGGTGCTCTTCCAACCGTCTTTGCCACGTCGTCTGTTGAAGACGCCACCGTTATGGTGTTATGCCAACGGCTTGTGCCCATAATCGTCAGACCTTTTGACTTGATATAGTCTATGTAGGTTGGAGATACGGGCAAGTCGGTAGAGTCGATGGCAATTCCTTGTCTTTTCCTTCTGTTAATTGCTCGTTCGGATAGGTATTTCTCAGGATGGTCTATTGAGTATGGTGAAAATTGCTTGTCGTAAAGGTAAAGGCGGTAAATGTACGTCTTTTTCAATGGCAATGTTCGCCATGTATATCCTTTTGCGCAAGCTATAGTGGCTTTGACGAGAAGTAATGAGCTTATATACAGAATTATAAATAGGCGGTTCATGGACATCTAAATGTAGATAAGTTGACAAGGTTGAGCATCACTTAATTGAAGCGATAAAGTCTTTTATGGCTTCGCATCGTTCTATTGCTGGCTGATAGCCCATGGAAGCGGCTTTTTTCCACAGCCTCACAGCCTTTACCGCATCCTCTACGACACCAGTGCCTCTCCAGCAACACCATCCGTATTCGTATATGCCTTCGACATTGCCATATTTTTCGGCGTATTTTAAGACCCTGCACGCATCCTCATAGTTGTGTATCTCCAGCATATGCTTAGCCCGTTCCATTGCTTGAGCAAATGTCTCATCCGCGCCATCGTCAGAGAACCCAAAAAATGTTCGCCAAAGGTTTTTCATCTGTTGTATGGTTTTAAAAAATATTGGCGAGACTATATCACGTTGAAATAGTCTCGCCAGAAGAAATGTCTAAATGAGTGTTTTGTCAGTCAATGCTATTTGACATCGTTTGACGATTAATAGTTGCTGGCACTGTCGTCGCTTATCTCCTCAGCCTCATAATTAAGGTCATCGGGATTAGTTTCGTATGTGGTGCGGTAACTTTCTTCGGTGAGCCTGTCGTCATCGAATGTGTCATCATCGTCGTCGTCATCGTCATCGCGAAGAATGTCAGGCATGTCCTCGTCATTGTCCTCATCACTGTCGAAGTCGTCACTTTTAAGCATGGTAGGTTCTTCCAGTTCGGCTATAAGCTCTTTTGGCTTTTCCTTGATGAAGATAGCTTCGGTCCATGAACCTTTTGCAATCTCAAGGACCTCATATCCATCGTTAACCTTCTTGTCGTATAAGCCGCCAGCCTTGTGCAATCGGTCAGCGGGAAGGGTTGTGGTAGAGATGTCAAAGGCACTCTCGATGATGTCTTGAATGCTTTGTGGCAGACTTTCCCATCCACTTCCGAAGTTCCTCTCCAATACCTCTACCAGCTTCGTTGCAGAAATGTGTCCGACGTTCTCATAGGTAAGGTCGGTGACGCGCTTTATGGCACGTTTCTTAATGGCGATCTTGTGTGAGCTTTTTTCGTCAGAAGAGATAATGCCAATCTTAAAACCGCGTTGCTCAAGTTTTTCGATCACTATGGGCTTGTCAATCTTGACGTCTTCGACTTCGAATGCGGTCTTTATGATGTCTTTGAAATGGCGCAGCTTTTCCTTGAAGTCGGCATCCTTCTCTGCGGCTTCCCACATCCTGATGGCGTCATTCTCCTGAATTTCCCATACATTGTTCTTACTCAATGTTTTAATTGAAATAGCCTTTTTATCTTTCATGTTGCTTTTTCTTTTTGTGTGTGCAAAATTAGTAATAAATCCCAAATATATATCTAATTCAATGAAAATAATTGCTACGACTTTATGCAATTATGTGATTATTTTCTTAATTTTGCAATACACTAAAAAAAACACCTATGCATGAGAGTGACTCTATAGTGATTATTCCAACTTATAATGAGAAGGAGAATATGGAGAAGATTATCAGGGCTGTTTTCTCCCTTGATAAGTGTTTCCATATATTGGTGATAGATGATGGTAGCCCAGATGGTACTGCCATGATTGTCAGTAAGTTGCAGAAAGAAGAATTTGGCGACCGCCTCTTCCTTATTGAGCGCCAAGGCAAGCAAGGGCTTGGCACTGCTTACATCACTGGATTTAAGTGGGCGTTGCAGAGGCAATATGAGTATATATTTGAGATGGATGCGGATTTTAGTCATAATCCCAATGACCTTCCTCGCTTGTATGCCGCTTGTCATGACGATGGGGCAGACGTGTCAGTAGGTTCTCGTTATGTCTCAGGGGTTAACGTTGTCAATTGGCCAATGGGCAGAGTGCTCATGAGCTATTTCGCATCTAAGTATGTAAGGATTGTAACGGGTATTTCCGTCCACGATACTACCGCTGGATTCGTTTGCTATCGTCGTCGTGTTTTAAAGGCCATTGACCTTGACAAAATTCGTTTCAAGGGATATGCCTTCCAAATAGAGATGAAATACACTGCCTATAAGATAGGTTTTAAGATTAAGGAGGTATCTGTTGTATTCGTCAACCGCAGGGAGGGCACCAGCAAAATGAGCGGTGGCATATTTTCCGAGGCCTTGTTTGGAGTCATGAGATTGAGACTTGACGGATGGTTCAAGAAATATCCAAAACCCGTGGAATGAAAATTAATGAATTAGCGGATTTGTATGGACGCTTGCCTCAGGCAAATGCCCTGTTGAAGACCTTGAAGGACAAGACGGTTAGTGATATTGTTCTTCAAGGTCTTGTCGGTTCTTCTGTTCCTCTCCTCTTTTCCTCATTGGCAGAACAAATTGGCCGAACTATTGTGTTTGTGCTTGACGATGCCGACGAGGCGGGCTATTTCTACAATGACTTGTCGGTTTCGAAAGCATACTATTTCCCGTCAGCATATAAGAGGTCGGTAAAATACGGTCAACGTGACGCTGCAAATGAAATATCGCGAACGGAGACATTGTCGGCCATGGCAAACCAAGGCTGCGGGTCTTTGATGATAGTCACAAGCCCGCAAGCCATCGCGGAGCTGGTTGTCTCCCAGCGTCATTTGGATGAGCGCAGGATTACATTGAAGACATCACAGAATATTGAAATAACCGACCTTGGACACCGTTTGCGTGATTTGAATTTCTCAGAGGTTGATTATGTTTATGAGCCTGGGCAATTCGCCATTCGCGGAAGCATCTTGGATGTTTATTCTTACAGTTGCGAATTGCCATTCCGCATCGATTTCTTTGGAGATGAGATAGATACGATTCGCACGTTCTCCGTAGAAGACCAATTGTCTTTAGATAGAAAGAGCCAAGTTGAGATTGTGCCGGAACTGGCCTCGTTGGAAACGGAAAAGGTGTCATTCCTTAGTTTCTTGCCCGACGATGCTATAATAGTGATGAAAGACAAGCGTTTTGTCTTGGACATCATTCAGCGTACGTTTAATGACGGCTTCTCTTCCCAAGCAATGACAGAGAGAATGGAAGGTGCCACAGAATTGGAACAAGAGCAGATACGAAGGGAGATGACTCGCGAGAATATATTGTGCAGGCCAACTGTTTTCGCCGATGAGTTGTCTCGTTTCCAAAAAATAACCATTTCCAAGGAGCGACCTATGGAGCCCGAACGCTCCAATGCCATAATAGCTTTCCATACAAAGCCGCAGCCACTTTTTCATAAGAATTTTGATTATCTCAAGCAGTCGTTCGAGGACGAGCTTCTGCAAGGTTATCATATTTACATTCTTGCCGATAGCGAGAAGCAACAACAGCGTTTACGTGATATCCTTAATGACATGTCAGCGGAAGGAGTGTCCGACAAGCTTGGAAATCATCTTGTCGCCGTCGACAGAACTGTTCACGCGGGTTTTATGGATGACGACTTGAAGGCATGTGTCTTTACTGACCATCAGATATTTGACCGTTTCCATAAGTTCAACCTTTCATCAGACAAGGCACGCTCTGGCAAGATGGCACTCACTATGAAGGAACTTCAGGAGATGCAGCCGGGCGATTTTCTTGTGCATGTAGACTTGGGTATTGGCAAGTTTGGCGGTTTGATAAAGGTACCAAGCCCACAGGGAGGCTATCAAGAAGTGATTCGCATTATCTACCAAAACAACGACAAGGTAGACGTGTCCATTCACTCCCTTTACAAAATCTCTAAATATAAGGCCGCCGACAGTGGTGAACCACCGCGGCTCTCCACTTTGGGTACTGGAGCATGGGACAGACTTAAAGAGCGCACCAAGAAGAAAATCAAGGACATCGCCCGCGATCTCATTCGTCTTTATGCCAAACGTCGCCATGAGAAGGGTTTTGCGTTTTCTCAAGACAACTTCATGCAGCACGAGCTGGAGGCGAGCTTCCTTTACGAAGACACTCCAGATCAGTTGAAGGCTACTCAAGACATTAAGGCCGACATGGAACGTGCCGTGCCGATGGATCGCCTCGTCTGCGGAGACGTGGGGTTTGGTAAGACAGAACTTGCCGTGCGTGCGGCTTTCAAGGCGGCTTGCGACGGAAAGCAAACCGCGGTGCTTGTTCCAACTACGGTGTTGGCATATCAGCATTACCAAACTTTTAAGAAGCGACTGCGCGACTTCCCCGTCAACGTGGAGTATCTTTCTCGTGCACGAACCGCAAAGCAAGCGAAACAGGTCATGGAAGGCTTGGAGTCGGGACGTGTCGACATTGTGATAGGTACGCATAAGTTGATAGGAAAGTCGGTGAAGTGGCACGATTTGGGATTGCTGATTATCGACGAGGAGCAGAAATTCGGTGTCTCGACAAAGGAAAAACTTCGCAAGCTCAAGACAAACGTTGACACGCTCACCATGTCGGCAACGCCAATACCCCGTACCTTGCAATTCTCGCTTATGGGCGCTCGCGACATGAGCATTATGCGCACACCACCTCCAAATCGTTATCCGATTCATACTGAGTTGTGCACTTTCTCGCATGAGATAATTGCCGATGCCATAAATTTTGAAATGAGTCGCTCCGGACAAGTGTTTTTTGTCAACGACCGGATTTCAAGCTTGCCGCACATTGAGGAATTAATCCATAAATATGTTCCGGATTGCCGTGTGGCAATAGGCCATGGACAGATGCCGCCTGAACAGTTGGAGAAGATTATCATGGGGTTCATCAATTATGACTATGACGTGCTGCTTTCCACGACAATAGTGGAAAACGGTGTAGACATCTCCAATGCCAATACTATTATTGTCAACGATGCCCATCATTTTGGACTTTCCGATTTGCATCAAATGCGTGGCAGGGTAGGGCGTTCAAATCAAAAGGCGTTCTGCTATCTCATGGCGCCGCCACGCTCAGATCTCACCCCTGATGCTCGTCGTCGACTTGAGGCTCTGGAGACATTCTCTGACCTTGGCAGTGGCTTCAATCTTGCCATGCAAGACTTGGACATACGTGGCGCGGGCAATCTTTTGGGCTCTGAGCAAAGCGGGTTCATGGAAGATTTGGGCTATGAGACATATCAAAAGATTCTGAATCAAGCTGTCACGGAGCTCAAGAACGATGAGTTCCAAGACCTGTACGCTGATGACATCAAGGAAGGTCGTGAGGTTTCGGGCGATGAGTTTGTGGAGGATTGTGCGGTGGAGAGCGACTTGCCAATGTTCTTCCCCGACACTTATGTGCCCACCAGCTCTGAACGAATGTTGCTTTATAGAGAGCTTGACAATATTTCCGATGACGACTCCCTTAGGGCTTACCGACAGAGAATTGTCGACCGTTTCGGACCTGTTCCACGTGAGGGTGAAGAACTCATGCAAGTGGTTCTTGTGCGCCGTTTTGGCAGAAAACTTGGTTGCGAGAAAATCATGTTGCGGCAAGGAGTGATGTCAATGCAGTTCGTCTCAAACCAATCGTCCGCCTTCTATCAGAGCAAAACATTTGGGCGGATAATAAATTATGTGATGGATAATCCCCGGCGTTGCAACTTCAAGGATAGCAAAGGTCACAGGCTGATCAAGATAAGCAATGTGCCAAGCGTGGCAGATGCTGTTACGGTGCTCAAGGCGATGTTGTGAAAATGGGTATTTGCAATTCTTTTTGAATATATCGGGGGCTAATCGTTGACAAAGCAGCAATAAATCATAAAAAATAGTAAATTACGCCATGTAATGATTGTTCGTATTCATTATTTACCTATTTTTGTGGCATTGGAACAAATAAATAGTTTAATTATGAAAGCAAAAGGTATCATTCTTTCAGGTGTGCTTGGGCTTTTCGTTGCCAGCGGCATGGTAAGTTGCAACAATGGCAAGACGGATAAGATGCAAGCCACTATCGATTCACTTGCTACTTCCGACAGTCTTCATCAAGAGGACATCAAGCAGATGGCTGATTTTGTAAATGTAATGTCAGTGGGGCTTGACAGCATATCTGCCCAAGAAGGACTTATCAAGCAGCTTGGCAATCGTGAGGGTAAGATGGACAAGGCGCAGATGCGTACACAGCTTCAAGGGCTCGCGGAGTTGCTCCGCAAACAACGTGCCCGTATCAATGAACTTGAGGCTGAGGTGGCAGGCAATAATTCTGCTTACGGCCAGCGCATCAAAAAGCTTATTAGCTATTATAAGGCTCAGCTTGATGAGAAGGACGCGCAAATTGCAGACTTGCAGCAACAACTCAACGACAAAAATGCCAATATCGCCCAGCTCAACGAAAGCGTCAGCAATCTTACGACGAGCAACACACAGTTGAAGACTACCGTTGAAAGCCAAAACAAGGCCATTGACCAACAGAAGACCACGATAGCACAGCAGGACGAGTCGATACACACGGCATTTGTCAGTATAGGTTCATCAAAAGAGCTAAAGGCGAAAGGCATAATCAAGGGCGGATTCCTTGTAAAGAAGAAGGTTGACGTGGCTAACCTCAAGCCGGGCAGCTTCTCCAAGATCGACATTCGCAACTACAATGACATTCGCATTAATTCTGACAATCCTAAGATCATGACTCAGATGCCGTCAGACTCATATTCTATCGAGAAAAATGGCAACGGCACATCTGTTCTTCACATCAAGGATGTGCAAACATTCTGGAGCGTCAGCAAGTATCTTGTTATAAAATTATAAGCCAATATAAGGCATTAAAAGATACGCATAATCTATTTTCTTTAGGCTTCTGGGATTACCCGGAAGCCTTTTTCATATTGTTAATTCCCATGCGTTTTGTGCAAAATAAACTTTATATACGTTTGACTTGTATCAATAAATGTTGCATAAGTATCTGAATTACAATAATATTTAGTAATTTTGCATTGTCAAACTGATGAGACGTGATTTATTTAGCCGTCTTTTTATCATTATATTTGACATTATGTCTAACGGGATGTTGGCCTTGTGAGATTGCTTTCTCGCTCACATTTCCACGGCAGATGAAAGAGGCTGCGGGTGTCCCATAAAGTTTTTATCATGCAGAAATTCGTAAAGATTGTATTGTGCTTTATTTTTAGTTTCGTCCTTCGTCCAGCCTTCGCTGCGCAAGCGATTGAGGCAACGACAGTAAAGGATACCGATGAGATTGACTTAGTGGAATCAGAAAAACAATGGCAACCCGTTATCGACGCGCTTATTCAAGTTGAGAGCAACGGCAAAACAAATGCGGTGAAGGGAGCGTCGGTAGGAGTATTGCAGATAACTCCTATATTGGTTGCCGAGTGTAATAACATTTTGAAGAAAAGGAAGTCAAAGAAACGTTTCAAGCTTTCTGAC
Source organism: Oscillospiraceae bacterium (assembly GCA_963599465.1). GTDB lineage: Bacteria > Bacteroidota > Bacteroidia > Bacteroidales > Bacteroidaceae > Prevotella. The sequence continues at coordinate 173,670 of CAVBXD010000002.1, forward strand.
CGCTTCAGCAAGAAAAAATCTATAGAGATGTTTCTCCTTTTCCAATCTTGGTTCAATCCCATGCATAACATTGAGTTAGCAATTCGATCTTGGAATGGTGGTATGCATTACAGTGTTGAGAAAACACAAAAATATTTTGACAAGGTAATGTCTATCCTTCAAGGAAAATGATTTTTTAAAAAGAAGTAAAAAGAAGTAAAATAAAAAAGCAACCTAAAATTAGGTTGCTTTTTTCGTGGAGAATATCGGATTCGAACCGATGACCTCTTGCATGCCATGCAAGCGCTCTAGCCAACTGAGCTAATCCCCC
>CAVBXD010000003.1:0-172252 GCA_963599465.1 Oscillospiraceae bacterium
ATACTCTTCTTGTGTCATTGCTGTAACAATTAGGCTGCGCACATATATAACGCAGTGGGTTATAATTCTATTGTCTTAGCTTGACACAGTTGAAATGACACCCTCTACCATCCACGGTTACGTCATTAGGTGATCTATGCTTCTCTTATTGTGACTGCCTTGCAACTGTGGTTCTTCCTAAACTTACAGAAAAAATTGACTATAGGATTTTTTGTGATTGTACTGCTTTGTCTAGCATTACATGTTATGCGCCCACTCCGCCAACTGTTTCGGAAAAATTTAGTGTTTTCTCCCCCTCCACTTGCATTCTCTACGTCCCTGATGTTGAGGCATATAAAAATGCAACAGCATGGAAGGAATTCCCCTACATATACAAAATAAAGGAAGAAGGCGGCGAATCCTCGGACAAGCAGAAGTGTGAGAAGCCGATAGTCAGCTTCGCCAACGGCAAACTGCTTTTCAGCGATGCCACGAAAGGCGCGGAGTATCACTATACATTGAAATGTGCTGACGTGAAGACTAATGAGGCGATAGACAACGGCATCGTAGACCTCGCGGCCTGCTACGACATCGAGGTTTACGCCACGGCGGATGGCTACTCTGCCTCCGACAATGCCACCGCCACACTCTATTGGGTTAAAGACGACGGGAAGATTGGCACCAACATTAACTCTGCCAAGACGAGGGGCTTGGTGGCAACGTCCGACCAAGGTCTTGTTAGCGTTAGCGGCTTAAACGATGGCGAACAAGTGATGTTCTTCAACGCTAACGGTCAATTGCTTGGCAGCCAAACCTCACAAGGCGGCTCGGCAGGCATTGCCACCCAAGAAAAAGTGATAATCCTAAAAGTGGGCTCGGCAAGCATCAAGATGCACGTGAATCAATAGAGGCGTCCCTCTTGTGCTAGCAATTCTTTATAAACTAATGGTTAAAAGAAATCGATAATGAAAAAAATCATTTGGACATTCCTGTCATTGTTCGTTCTTTTGATAGGAATAGCTTCTTGTGGCAGCAACGACAATGATAAAGATGATGTTGCTGTTACTGTTACTGGACTTTCCTTGGACCAGTCTACCTTGACGATTGTCAAGGGCAAAACCGCAAAACTTAATGCCGTGATCTCCCCAGACAATGCCACTGACAAGACCGTAACATGGCAATCGTCTAACGTTGCCGTGGCAACAGTTGACCAGAACGGAAACGTGAAAGGCATAGGCGGAGGGCAAACGGTAGTTACCGCTGCTTCGGTTGATGGCAAGTGCTTCGCTTCGTGCATAATAAACGTTTCGGTAAACGTGGCATCCATAACACTGTTGGATACTTATGTGTCTATGACGAAGGGCGAAAGCAGAGTATTGACCGTGACAATATATCCAGAGGATGCTACCGACAAGAAACTAATGTGGTCGACGAGCAATCCCAATGTCGTTACTGTAGAAAACGGTACGATAAAGGCTGCCAATGCGGGAACTGCCATAATCACTGCCGCTACAGGAGATGGTAAGGTTAAAGCAGTATGTTACGTGAGTGTTATAGTACCCGTAGAAAGTATTTCGCTCAGCGAACAACAGCTCTCTCTCGTCGTTGGTCAGAAATATGATCTCTCCGCAACTGTTCTCCCGGAAGACGCAACTAGCAAGACCTTAAAATGGGAAACAAGCAATGAGAGCATAGTGGCAGTTGACAAAGGCAAGCTTGTGGCGATAAGTTCAGGAACGGCTGTTGTCAAGGTGACAACCGAAGACGGGAATCATTCTTCAAGTTGTACGGTAACTGTAAGGAAGTCGCAAAACATTGGGTATGATCCATACGGAAACGGCCAACAGTGGTAAACATTAATGAAAGAAGAAATGAAAGAGATAGCAAAATCAATATATGGAATTGCATTGTTGGCAGTCACGCTTATTATAGCTGGTTGCGGCAATGAAGATATAGAGAGCTCATCTAAAAACATCAATTTCGACGAGCTCAAATTTGTTGTCAATATCGACAAAGACACCTACGGCACTCGTGCGGCTACTGGTAAGAATGACTGGAGTGTGGGCGACAAGATAATAGTGGCAATAGACAAGAGCAATACTAATCTATGTACCCTCAAATATGAAGGCGATGGTAGTTGGACTGTTAACAAGAATAATGCCCAAACAAGTTTTGCCAACGCCAGTGGCACCCTTTGCGCAGTGCATGCGGACAGTTTGCACGTAAACGCTTATGACATTACTACCTGTGGTGACGTTCTGTATACCCAAGCGGGCTCATACACTAAGCATGACGATATAGTGGAGATTAACCTGCACATGGATAAACGCCCGGTTAGCCGTATTGCCATTGTAGGGCTGGACAAGTCGTTTTGGATAGAAAACTTGTCAGAATATTCGAAGCTGAAATCGATTTTATCCATGATGTGGGATGCAAACGCCTCTTCTGGTGAGAATCAATACAAAGAAGTGTATGGAGACACGTGTGTGTTTTACGGTATCCTTCCCAGCAGTAATGGAACCACGGAGATAGCCCTTGCCAACAGTGATGGCGTTACGTACAAGCGCACATATACAGCCAAAACCACCAAAGCAGGTGACTACATCGTGATAAAGGGCCCATCGTCAAACGAGTCAAGTGAATGGTATAGTAATGTCCCTGTAAATGGCATAACGGCAAAACAGTCGCCCTTATCTTTGACCGTAGGCGACAAAGGATATGTTTCAGACTTATACACTTTGAGTCCTGCACATCCGTCGAATGCAAACGTGAAGGCCACTTCTTCCAATCCTAATGTTATTACCATAAATGAGGATGGCACTTATTCTGCCAAGAGCATTGGTGACGCAACGATAACCTTAACAACAGAAGACGGGAACTTCTCTTGTTCGGTAGAGGTAAACGTCAAGGATTTGGTTGACCTGGTTGATTTCGCGGTTACGAGTACTTCCATTACCATATCCGGCGCAATATATTACGGTCGTAGATTCACGGTAACCAACAATAGTAATTATGATATTTATGTTACGGAACTCGACGGCAAGGTGAGTGGTGGCAGCCTTCTTGTGCCGGCTCACGGTTCCAAGGATATCTGGAATTACTACTACATTCAGGGATACACAAAGACCATAACGCTGAAGTTTACGTGCAATGGTCAACAATATGAGAAAAAAGGACAGTTTGAGGTCTAAGCAATTATTTTGTTGTTGTTGAAGCATAGGAGGACAGTTGGAAGATACTGTCCTCTTTTTCGTAGTGTGCTCGGCATGAGCATTGTCTATGCTCTTCCTCGGACTGGTCAACGATGCCACTACCTTTGCCGAAGGACATGGCGGAGGTGGCGGTGGCAGCGACCTCAAATTGGGACGGCAACTCGCCGATAACTGCCGAAGCCTCTGCCGACTCTCTCGCCAATGGCGAATCATCCGACAACAATGCTTTGTCCAACGACTACCTCCTCCGCATCCAATCAGGAAAGGTCTGCATCGGTTCGCCTGTGTATTTCTTCTTCCATCTGAACACCGCCACGCTCACCGAACCGTCACAGTCGCTCAACCTCGACGTATTGGTGAAGGTCGCCGTCATGTTCGTTCTATGGACATAAAAACGTATATGAGCGAATCCATACTCTATCGTCTGTAATACCAAAGTATGTCAATGTCCTTACTATTGAGAAATTCTTCCCGAGAAAGGACTCCATTTCCGTGATACTTATACTGTAAGAAGTATGTACCTTCCAAGCATGTTTTCATATTGGGGCACCAATACATAGTTCAGGTAAACGGTTGCTCTCGGTTTCAGTTTGTTCAAGTCGATTGCCTTTTGTTTTTTGACATACAGAGTGTCATCGGATAGCAGTTGCTCATTTCTAAGATTAGTGTGCGCTAAATAACGGCATAAATATACATACTTTTTTTATTTAAAAATGTATTGCGGAGACTAACTTTGCCTTGCCAAAGGGATGCAATCTGCTTTACACTATACCGGCGTTGCCATTCTAACGTAACGGCGTTGCCATTGTAGCGTAACGGCAATGCCATTCTAACGTAACGGCAATGCCGTTTTAACGTAAAGCCGAAGGGTGCCTTTGGGGTGCTCTGCAAAGCCTTGTATATCAACCATGTAACCAAAGATGAAACTTGTTTTGCCGTTGGCGCGACCATGTTTTCACAATATTGAGACGTCAATTAGGGTTGGCTTTTTATTACAGAATCCAGTTCTGTATTTTTATACCCAAAAGAGATTTAAAGGACAGAAAAAATACAATAAACAATGAGCCAAGATGAGTGGATATTGTATTACAACAGTTGTAAATGAAATGCAATAGAACATTAATATCTTTGAGTCAGTATGGTAATATGGACTATGTACTTTTGCACCAGTTTTAACAAGCTTAATCATTTTAAGAGAAGTTATGTATAGAAAAAAGACAAATTGCAGAAGTCACATGCGAATGTTGTCGTGCGTTTCGCTCCTATTTATGAGCGTGATGACTTATGCTGGAAACACTATTGGCGGAAAGGTCAAGGATGCAGGAGGTGAGCCTCTTGTAGGAGTAAGCGTTGTTGTGCCAGGCACAAACAACGGTACTGTTACCGACATAAATGGCAACTATGCCATCAACGTTGAAAGCGGCTCGATGTTGAGATTCTCATACTTGGGTTATAATACTAAAGATGTAAAGGCTTCTTCAAATATGATGGTTGTTCTTGACGAGAACAGCAAGGTCTTGAACGAGGTTGTTGTCGTAGGTTATGGAAGCATGCGGCGCAAGGACGTTACAAGTTCCATTACCACCATCAAGGCGGAAGACTTAAACTCTGGAGTGATGACCTCTCCCGGTCAAATGCTTCAAGGCAAGGTGCCAGGACTTGTGGTTACCACAAGTGGCAATCCTAACGCAGCCCCTTCCATCACTCTGCGTGGTGCTTCTACCTTGCGCACGGGAGATGCACAGTCACCTTATTATATAGTGGATGGTGTGCCTGGGGCAGATCTCTCGCTTGTGTCGGCAGATGACATTGAGAGCATTGACGTGCTTCGCGATGCCACCGCTACTGCTATTTATGGTTCCAAGGCAGCCAACGGCGTTATTATCATCACCACCAAGAAAGGCAAGAAAGGCACCGCCCATGTTAGCTACAACGGCTATGTGGCAATGGAGAATGTGGCAAAGGACCTCGACCTCGCCACTGCTGCTGACCTGCGAAGCTATGCTGCCGCCAACGGCTTCGAACTGACAAGCGACGAGGGAGGCGACACCGACTGGCAGAAGGAGGTGGAGCGCACAGGTCTGTCGCACAACCACAATATCGCTGTTAGCGGAGGCAATGAGAAATCCAACTACAACGTAAGCCTCAACTATCTCAACCATCAGGGCGTGATACGTGGAACGGATATGGAACGCTTCACGGCGAGGGCTTTGGCGCAGTCGACAGTGCTTAAAGACCATCTGACACTCTCGCTCGGTGTCAACGCGAGCCAGACCACGAGCAACGAGGTACCTACAGGCGTTTCAGGACAGAGCGTAACCGACGCAATGGTGTATTATTCGCCCACACAGCCAATCAAGAATGAGGATGGCACGTGGTTCAGGTCTACCAGTGTGTCGCAATACTATAACCCGTTGTCAATGATTAGCGAAGACATCCAGAAAACAGTGTACAAGCGTATGCAATTTGTTGGCAAGGCCGATCTCAAACTCTTTAAGGGACTGACTTGGAGTGCTGACTTCTCGTATATGACTGACCAGAATACTGCAAGCATCTACCATTCTACTCAGTCGCAGATTGTCAACAGCAACGGACAGGCTACGCGCAACACATACTTTGGCAACAAGAAGGTGTTTGAAACTTACGCAAACTATCAAACAACGATAGCCGACGCGCATCGACTTGGCTTAATGGCAGGCTATTCGTGGGAAGAGACCAACAGCAACGATGGATTTGGTGTGACGGTGAAGAATTTCTACAATGATGCCGTGAAATACTACAACCTCAGCTATGCCAACATCATCGACGGCATGGACGGTGTGGAGAGTGGGGCAGAATCGACCCTCCGCATGATTTCGTTCTATGGACGCGTGAATTATTCTTACGAGAGCAAATACAACTTGCAGGCCACTATCCGCCGCGACGGTTCTTCAGCATTCGGCAGCAACAACCGTTGGGCTACATTCCCTTCAGTGTCGGCAGCATGGAGACTGAGCGAGGAAAATTTCATAAAGAACCTCCGTGTGTTTGACGACCTGAAATTCCGTATCGGTTACGGTGTCAGTGGCAACTCGCTCGGATTCAACGCCTATACTGCACTCCCCACTTATGGCGTAACAGGATGGTTCCAATACACTGATGCCAACGGCGTGACTTCAAACATGCACACCATCGGAGCAAACAACAACTCGAATCCCGACCTGAAATGGGAGCGCACGGGAATGTTCAACGTGGGACTTGACTTTGGTTTCTTTGGCAACCGCTTGAATGGTACCATTGAGTATTACGACAAGCGCACGTCAGACCTCATCTACTACTATCCCGTGTCGACCAACCGCTATCCCTATGGTACGATGACCGCCAATGTGGGAAACATCAGCAACAAGGGTATCGAACTTACCATCAACGCCATACCCGTGCAGACCAAGGACTTCACATGGAGCACAACGCTGAACCTTTCGCACAACAAGAACTGCGTAGAGAAACTTTCCAACCAAACGTTCTCCGTAAATTACATAGCGCAAGCAGATGCCAACATCGCCGGTAACACGGGTGTGAGCGTACAGCGCATAATGGAAGGATGTCCGATAGGCCAGTTCTACACTTACGAATGGGCAGGCTATGACGATAAAGGTGTATCACAGTTCTACGTTCATGACACAAAGACGGGAGAGCGCACAGGAGAAACAACCACCAGCCCTACCGAGACAGACCAGGTGAAGACGGGTTGTGCTCAACCGAAACTTACCTACGGATGGAACAACACGCTGAAATACAAGAACTGGTCGCTAAACATGTTCTTCCAGGGAGTGCTTGGCAACAAGATTTTCAACGCCCTGCGTGCGCAATACAACTCCGTGAACCTCATATCACAAGGCAAGAACGTGCTGAAGGAAGCACTGACCGACCAGAAGTATGGTGATGTGAATGCACAATATCCGTCAGACCGATACCTTGAGAACGGTAGTTATCTGCGCCTGTCCACACTGTCTCTTTCCTACGATTTCGGAAAAATCGGCGAATGGGTGAATGGCTTGACCGTCTACGCAACGTGCAACAACGTGTTCACTATCACTGGTTACAAGGGTACAGACCCTGAAGTAGAACTCGGAGGTCTTACTCCTGGCATACAGTGGCGCGACAGCTATTATCCACATACCCGCACATTCATGCTGGGAGTGAAAGTGAACTTCTAAAATCACAAGAACATACAACCATGAAATATCAGATAAAAACAATATTTGCAGCGGCCATCGTCACACTGGCTACAGGCTGTACCGACCTCAATGTCGACGTGAAGTCGCAATATACCGAGTACCCCACAGAATCGAAAGTGGCACTCGAAGCTAAGATGGCGGATGTGTATTATGCGTTCCGCAATGTCTTGGGCAACAAATACAACCGCTACCAGACCTTTGCCTCCGACGAGGCCTCGGGCCTCAGTTTCGACGGCGACTATTATGACGGTGCTGAGAACGTGAACCCCACCTTGCACAACTTCAAGGCGGAAGACGGAACACTTGACTACTGGGCAGACCTCGCTGGCGGCATCACCAAATGCAACAAGGCAATTGACGAGTTTGGAGATGCCAATGACGATCTCACGCTTTCATATATCGCCGCTGCCCGCACGATGAGGGCGTTTTACCACTTCATCCTCATGGACAGCTTTGGCGATGTGCCTATCCTCAACAAACTCTATGACGACAACGAGGCCATAGCACGGAGTCCGCGTAAGGAAGTGGCAGAGTTTATAGAAAAGGAGCTGCTTGAAAGCGTTCCCCATCTGTCAACAGCCAACGACGCTTCCACCTACGGCAAGCCCAACAAGTGGATGGCTGAGGCGCTGCTCGTGAAACTGTATATCAACTGGGGCGTATATACCTGTGGCGACGTGACTTCCTATGACGCTGCTTCTACCGCCAACAGTAAGTTGAACGACTGTGTGAAATATTGCGATGACATCATCAAAAGCGGTCTTTTCAACCTGAAAGACAATTACCGCTCTAAGTTCATGTACGACAATGGCGTTCAGATTGCCGACTTCATCTATGCCATGCCCTACGACTGCGTGAATGCCAAAGGTCTCTATTACGGACGTTATCGCACGTTCCGCAAAATAGACAACGGCACGCCTGTAGGCTATTATGGTGCGAAGATGCAGAACTCATGTGCAGGCATCATGGCGATGAATCCAGAGTTCTCATCGCTCTTCTCCTTACAAGGTGATGCCCGCAACAACTGTGTGCTCGGTGGAAAGGTTTTTGTTCATGACCCCATCACGGGCGAAGAAACATCCACACCGTATATGTATAAAGGCGAACAACTAGAGTTTACCCAAACCATTACGCTCAAAGCGGGTGGGGAAGAGCAGCTCAATGCAGGAGCCGACGCCAACGGATGGCGACAGGGATGGCGTTCCATTAAGTTCTATCCCAATCCCAATGAATATGCTGGCTACAGCCGTAACCAAAGCAACGACGTGCCAATCTTCCGTTATGCAGACATTCTCCTGACAAAGGCAGAAGCCATTCTGCGTGGTGCCACTACTACAGGCGACGACACTCCACAGTCGCTCTTCAACCAGATACGCAGTTATGTCGGTGCTCCCTTGCTCGACCACACGCCCTCATTGGATGACCTGCTCGACGAGCGCGGAAGAGAGTTTTTCGATGAGAACTGGCGACGCAATGACATGATACGTTTCGGAACGTTTGAGAACGAGTATGGCTTCCACAAGAAAGGATTCCCCAATGCCCGTTTTGACAAGACATGCCGCATATATCCTGTGCCACAAAGTGTGCTGAACGAGAACACAAACTGGAATCAGAACGCAGGCTATTGATACTTTCATCTATAAACCCGGACAGTCCTTTGCGGTATATAGCCGCAAGGGACTGTCTTTATCATCTATACATATGATTATGAGAAAAAACCTCTTTATCGTTTCCTTCATACTGTTCGCCCTGTCCGCATCTGCGCAAAAACCGACAGTCGATAACATCAGTTATGAGCAGATGGGCGGAGTCTACTATGCTTATCACTACGACAGCACAGCCGTGAAAACTCCAGTGCCCGAAGGCTATAAGCCTTTCTACATAAGTCATTTCGGACGGCATGGGTCACGTTGGTTGCCGTCGGACGAACGATACAAATGGGTTTTGCGGCAATTTGCAGATACTGCCAATCTCACACCACTTGGTATTGATGTTCGCCATCGACTACAAAAGATATGGGAAGACGCACAAGGAAGAGGCGGCGACCTGACGATGCTTGGCGCCAGGCAACATGCTGAAATAGCTAGTCGTATGTATCATTCATGGCCGGATGTGTTCCACAAGGATGCAGCTGTTTCTGCAAGGTCAAGCATCGTGGGGCGCTGCGTCATGAGCATGACGTCGTTTCTACTCAAACTTCAGTCGCTCAACCCCGAACTGCGCATCACGGCAGAGTCCAACCGACGCTTCATGCCATACATCGCTTATTCGTCGCCAGAGGAAGATTCGCTGATAGCCCGTACGCCAAGAACCATCAAAGTGTCGCCCGACAGACTGATGTCGTCGCTGTTTGTCAATCCCGACAAGGTGGAAGAAAAGATGAACCTCTTGAGCGAGCTCCACTGCATAGCCTCCGATATGCAGAATGTGGAGATTGGAATATCGCTCTATGATATTTTCACCCCCGAAGAGATGCGCGCAGTATATGACGCAAGCAACCTCAACATGTGGACTTGCAACAGCCGCAATGCCACAAGTGGAGATATTCCCGCGCGCTCTGCCCTGTCGCTTTGGCAAAACATCGTGGAGTCAGCCGACTCAGCTATTGCCACGGGAACACCGCAAGCCACACTGCGTTTCGGTCACGATACAAGCCTTTACCGTCTTTTCACCTTGCTGGGACTTTACAACGAAGAGCAGCGCATGGACCGCATTATTCCCATGGCAGCAAACCTTATCATGGTGTTCTACAAGAATGACAAGGGAACAATATTAGTGAAGTTCCTGCATAATGAGCGTGAAATCCTGCTTCCAGTTGTAAGCAACATGGCTCCTTATTACAAATGGGACAACGTGAAAAGATACTATAACAAGCTTTAAAAGTGAAACACGATTACTACCATATGCCTTTGCTGATGAGTTTCTGACGATGTTGGCACTATTGCCTAATCGTAAGATTGTCTATGTTTCGTTTTGAGATAGTCTATTTCGGTGTAAGCTAAAAAGCCGTAATTTTGCAACCGAAATAATTATCAACTGAATAAAAACTAAAACATAGAACATCATGGAAACTATCAACAAAGGTTTCGTCTATTTCATCTGCATCGTCTCGGCGATGGGCGGATTGCTTTTCGGCTACGACTGGGTAGTCATCGGTGGTGCCAAGCCATTTTACGAACTGTACTATCAGATAGCCGACAGCCCGTCGCAGCAAGGCTTGGCGATGACTATAGCACTCATAGGGTGCCTGATAGGAGCGATGCTCTGTGGTACACTGGCCGACAGGATAGGACGAAAGAAACTCCTGATAGTTTCTGCGCTGATATTCTTCTTCTCTGCTGTGGCGACGGGTTTGGCAGACACCTTTACATATTTTCTGGTGGCAAGGTTCTTTGGAGGCATCGGCATCGGAGTGGCTTCAGGACTGTCACCTATGTATATAGCAGAGGTTGCTCCCACCTCCATTCGTGGTAAACTCGTTTCTTTGAATCAGTTGACTATCGTGTTGGGCATTTTGGCCGCCCAGATAACCAACTGGCTTATTGCGGAGCCCATACCTGCATCGTTCTCGCCTGCCGACATAGCTGCCTCGTGGAACGGGCAGATGTCGTGGCGATGGATGTTCTGGGCGGCAGCATTTCCTGCTATAGCCTTCTGTGTGATGGCTTTCTTTATACCGGAGAGCCCACGATGGTTGGCATTGAAAGACAAGACCGACGTAGCTTTTGGGATATTGAGCAAGATAGGCGGAAATGATTATGCAAGAACGGAGCTGGAGGCTGTGCAAGCAGCCAATCAGAAGGACGGCTCGCAGGCGGGGTTGAAAACACTCTTCAGCAAACCCTATCGCAAGGTTCTCCTGATAGGCGTGGTTATCGCTTTCTTCCAACAGTGGTGTGGCACGAACGTCATCTTCAATTATGCTCAGGAGATATTCCAGTCGGCAGGCTATGCCATCGGCGATGTCTTATTCAATATCGTAGTAACGGGTATTGCCAATGTCATTTTCACTTGCCTGGCAGTAAACTTGGTAGACAAGTGGGGGCGCAAGGCCTTGATGAAGCTTGGTGCCGGCGGACTTTGCGCCATCTATCTCATCTTGGGTATTTGTTATTTCTTCCATATAACAGGTGTCTTTATGATAATTCTTGTTGTAGCAGCCATTGCTTGCTATGCCATGACTTTAGGCCCTGTCACATGGGTTCTGTTGGCAGAGATTTTCCCCAACCGTGTCCGTGCCGTGGCTGTTGCCACAAGTACCTTTGCCCTTTGGGTAGGCAGCTCCACACTGACCTATACTTTCCCTTTGCTTAATGTAAGATTAGGCAGCTATGGCACTTTCTGGATCTACAGTGCCGTATGCTTGGCAGGCTTTCTATTCGTCACCTTCATGCTGCCCGAGACAAAGGGCAAATCCTTGGAAGAACTGGAAAATGAGCTTGTGGGGTAAGTGGAAAGTGAAGAATAAGAGCGAAGTGTGAAGAGAGGAAAGTGAAGAATGAAGAATTTTATGCTATTGTGGCGTAAGCCTAATTATACATTATTAATTATACATTGTAAATTATACATTATACATTATTAATTATACATTAAAAATAATGGTAAAAGCTTGGAAAGAAACAGTGGTGATTCCCACCTATGAGATTGGGGCACCCGAGAAGAACCCAATATTCTTGGAGAAACGTGTGTATCAAGGTTCGAGCGGCGTGGTCTATCCTTACCCTGTCATAGAGAGCATCAGCGACAAACCCGTAGACAAGAAATGGCATGCAGTATGGATAGAGAATGAGTATATCAAGGTGATGATCCTGCCCGAGCTGGGCGGCCGTGTGCAGATGGCATACGACAAAATTAAGCAGCGCCACTTTGTTTATTACAATCATGTCATCAAGCCTGCCTTGGTAGGTCTGACTGGTCCCTGGATTAGCGGCGGTATCGAGTTCAACTGGCCTCAGCACCATCGCCCCAGCACCTACCTCCCCGTGGATAGCACCATTGAGGAGAATGAGGACGGCTCCGTAACGGTATGGGTGAGCGAGACGGAGAAGATGTTCCATCAGAAAGGTATGGCAGGTTTCACGCTCCATCCCGGCAAGGCTTATCTCGAAATAAAGGGACAGCTCTACAACCGCACCAATATGCCCCAAACATTCCTTTGGTGGGCCAACCCTGCCGTGGCTGTCAACGACCACTACCAGAGCGTGTTTCCACAAGACATCAATGCCGTATTCGACCATGGCAAGCGTGCCGTGAGCAGTTTCCCTATCGCCACGGGCACCTATTATAAAATGGACTATTCCGCGGGTGTAGACATCTCCAATTATAAGAACATCAAGGTGCCAACCTCTTACATGGGTGTGAACTCCAAGTTCAATTTCGAGGGCGGCTATGAGAACGACACCAAGGCAGGAATGCTTCATGTAGCCAACCATCACGTGTCTCCAGGCAAGAAGCAGTGGACATGGGGCAACGGCGACTTTGGGCAGGCATGGGACAGAAACCTGACCGATGCCGACGGGCCGTATATCGAACTTATGGCAGGCGTGTTTACGGAGAACCAGCCCGACTTCACATGGCTGATGCCATACGAGGAGAAGCGTTTCACGCAGTACTTCATGCCGTACCGTGAGCTGGGCGTGGTGAAGAATGCCACCAAAGACTTGATTATGAACATCAATCTTGTGGATACAGAAGGCAAGGCGGTGGCAGAGAATGTCTCCAGCAAGGCCAACTTCAAGGTGTTTGCCACCTCCCAACAAGAAGTGAAGGTTACGTTGAGAAATGACGATGGAACAATCTATTATGATAAGGTTGTAAGCATCAATCCTGAGACTGTCTTGGATGAGACAGTGGAAATCGGCAAGAGCCGCCTGGACGAGTTGACATTTGAGATACAGTCCTTGGAGGGTAAGCAATTGATGACTTGGCATGCCGATCCCGACGAGATTCGTCCTATCCCCGATCCAGCTGAAGCAGCACTATTGCCAGAGCAGATAAAGACCAACGACCAGCTCTTCCTTACCGGTCTTCACCTGGAGCAATATCGCCACGCAACATATAGCCCAGTGGACTATTATGAGGAGGCTTTGCGTCGCGACCCTATGGACTATCGTTGCAACAATGCCCTCGGACTGTGGTATATCCGCAAATGCCGTTTCGACAAGGCGGAGCAGTATTTGCGCCGTGCCGTGAAGGTGCTGATGAAACGCAATCCCAACCCCTACGATGGTGAGCCTATCTACAACCTTGGTCTTGCCCTGAAATATCAGTATAAGATGGATGAGGCATACGACATGTTCTACAAGTCGACATGGAACGGTGCTTGGCAGGATGCGGGCTTCTTCGAGTGTGCACAGATTTCCGTGATGCAACACCGTATGGAGGATGCCAAGGAAGAGATAGAAAACTGCCTGATTCGTAATACCCACAACCATAAGGCGCGTGCCTTGAAAGCGATGATACTCCGACTGACTGGCAAAAAGGAGGAGGCTATCGCTTGGTGTGAGGAGTCATTGAAGATAGACTTGTTCAATTATGGTTGCATATTCGAATTGTATCTATTGACGGGCGATGCAAAATATCTCGCTCAGTTGAAGGAGATGATGCACGGCATGTCAAACAACTACGACGAGTTGGCTCTCGATTATCAAGCAGCTGGTCTCTATGCGGAGGGGTTGAAGGTTTTGGGTGTTGCAATCGAGGAGAAGGCCGTTACACCAATGACATATTATTATATGGGATGGATGGGAGCTACGGATGTGTTTGCAAAGGCTGCGGACTATCCTTCCGACTATTGTTTCCCCAACCGTGCAGAGGCAGTATTGGCTTTGCGGGCCGCCTTGGACCACAATGAGAAAGACGCCAAGGCAAGCTACTATCTTGGATGCCTGTATTACGACAAGCGTCAATATGATGTCGCAGTGCGTTATTGGAATCGTTCGGCAGAGGCATGCCCCGAGTTCCCCACTGTTTGGAGGAATCTCGCATTGGCACAGTTTAATAAGGAGCACAATGAGGAGCAAGCCATCGAATACATGGAAAAGGCTTTCAGTCTTGACACCACAGACGGGCGCATCCTGATGGAACTCGACCAACTCTACAAGCGCATGGGACACCCACATGCCACACGTCTGCAACTGTTGCAGAAATATCCTGAGTTGATAGCTCAGCGTGATGACTTGCTCTTGGAGGAAATTACTCTGCTCAATCAGACTGGCCGTTACGAGGAAGCGATGAAGAAACTGGATGCACATCAGTTCCACCCATGGGAAGGGGGCGAAGGCAAGGTTAGCGGGCAGTACCAACTCTGCCGACTGGAGTTGGCAAAGAAGGCGTTGGCGGCCAAGGATTACGACAAGGCTATCCATCTGTTGGAAGAATGCCTGATTTATCCTCACCACCTTGGCGAGGGCAAGCTCTACGGAGCACAGGAGAACGACTTCTACTATTTCTTGGGACTTGCATACGCTGCCAAAGGAATGCCAGACAAGGCAAAGGAATGCTGGGAAGAGGCTACCAAGGGCCCGCAAGAACCTGCGGCTGCCATGTATTACAACGATGCCAAGCCCGATAAGATTTTCTATCAAGGATTGGCTCTCATGAAACTCGGCAGGGTAGGAGAGGCCCATGGCAGGTTCTATAAACTCGTGAACTATGGCAAGAACCATCTCTTCGAGCGAGTGGTGATGGACTATTTCGCCGTGTCATTGCCCGACCTTCAGATATGGGAAGGCGACCTTAACCTCTCCAACCTGATACACTGCAAGTATATGCTTGCCCTCGGTTTCTACGGTTTGGGCGACATGCGTCATGCGGAGCGTTATCTTGCAGAGGCTTCCGAGCTGGACAAGAACCATTTAGGCATCCTTTCGTTCCAAACTTTGATGGATTTGAGGTTATAAACATATAGGTAACAAGATTGTTTTTTTGGAACAAGGTGGAGTTGTCGTGAGCCAACTCCACCTTAATATCTCCTTGGCTTGTTTATGAAACCATTTTCGGGACATCATAAAATTGTCCATCTTTTTTAATATAGGTTTCTAACTTGTGTTTACTCTTTTTTTTATTATTTTGCAGCAGAAATAAAAACTAAAACCATTCTAACAAGATGAATAATAAGAAATTTTTAGCCAATCCTATGTTGATTGGTATGTTTTTGGCCATGCCTTTTACGGCTTGCTCCAGCGATAAGCCTGGAAGCATGGACACGCCGTTACCGTCTGTTGGTCTGACCGCTGTTCCTAATGGCGATTTTGAGAACTCATTAGAAGGTTGGACTATTGGCGATGGTTCTGCATCGATGGTAAGCATTGGCAATGACGGATGCTCCGGGAGCAAGTCTTTGAAATTGTCGGCTGAGTCTAAAGGCGAAGTTACGGTAAGCCAATCAATCGGCCAATTGGCCAATGGTTATTACGATTTGGAGTTTTATACAAAGGACAATGGCGGCAAGCACATCAGCTATGTTTCAGCCAATGGCAGGTCGACAGCCTTGGAGAAGTCTGCCGACACGTGGAAACGCCTATTTGTGAGAGGTGTGAACGTGACAGACGGCAAGCTCGACTTGAGCATCCATATGAAAAGTGTTGAGGCTGCAGTTAGCGAGTTTGACGGTCTGAAATTGATTTCACGCGATGGCGACCAGACTTTCCTGAAGGGAGGCGACATCTCTGTGCTGACCTATGTGGAGCAGAATGGTGGCAAATACTATGAGAACGGTCAAGAGGAGGATTGTCTTGACATATTGAAAGCCAACGGCATGAACCTTGTTCGCCTTCGCCTCTACAACGACCCGGGTAATCCCGACTATGAATACTCCAAGCTAATGCCCAAGGGCATACAGGACAAGGAGGATATTCTTCGACTTGCAAAGAGAGCAAAGGAAAAGGGAATGCAGATTTTGCTCTCCTTCCATTACAGCGACTATTGGACGAATGGCGAAGACCAGCATATCCCACATGAATGGGTGGGACAGGACCTCGCCCAACTGCAGCAGAGCGTCTATTCTTTCACCAAGGACTTTCTGGAGCAGATGAAGGCACAAGGCACCACGCCGGAGTATGTTGCTATCGGCAACGAGATACAGGCCGGATTGCTCTATCCCTTAGGAGCTTGCAAGAAGGAGGACGGCACAAGCAATGAGATAGACATGTGTAGCCTGTTCTCTGCAGCATCCAAGGGCGTGAGAGAGGCAACTCCTGACAGTAAGATCATTATCCATCTCAATGGTGCTGGCGACAAGGATGTGTACAACTGGTTCTTGGGTCTGATGAGAGACTACAAGGTAGACTACGACATCATCGGTTCTTCTTACTATCCTTTCTGGGTTCATCGTGATGTAAAGACCGTTTGCGATTGGGCAGAATATGTGACAGACAAGTTTGACAAAGATTTGCTCTTTATGGAGACCGGGTATGCGTGGAACGCTACCTTGCCTGACGGCACTCAAGGGCAGTTGAGCAACAACGATCCATATAAGGACATGACCAAAGCTGGACAGAAAAACTTCCTGCTCGAACTGAGCAATGGCATAAAGAGTGTTGCCAACCAACGCGTGTTGGGATATGTCTATTGGGATCCCATCTTCATCGAGACACCTACAAAGACAGGTTGGATAGTAGGCGGGAAAAACTACGTGAGCAATACCACACTCTTTGATTTCGGTGGCAACCGAATCGAGGCGTGCGATGCCCTTAAATATAATAACTAAAACATTCAATCATGAAACGATTTGTTTTTTATACGCTTGCCTTGGCTTCGCTTCTTGCTTTCTCTGCATGCGGTGAGGAAGGTGAGGACTTGCGACCGGGACTTTGGAACGACGGTGATGTCATAGAGACTTTCCCTGGAGATACAGTCTTAGTGAAAGGACAGGTTTCCAACTATGTTGGTATGTCAAGTGTCAGCATCTCATGCGATGCTTGGAAGGTCAATAAAGTGTATGACTTATCAGGACAAAAACCAAAGGTATTCAACTACAACTACCAATTGATAGTGCCTAAGGATGCCGAGTTTGACCAAGAGTTGCATATCTGCGTGACCGACAAGAATGGTAGTGAGAACAAAAGAACTGTTGTCATGAAATACTTGCCTGACACGACGGCTCCATCATTAGCGGAAGATATCACAGGTGACATCAGTGTGGATTATGATACACAGACAGGCAAGGCAGACTGGAACTTGAGTTTGAACATCAATGACGATCGTGCCCTGAAGGGCTATACAATTGACATACCAAGCCTCAACATTCATGAGGAAGGACAACTGAATGGCAGAACGGCCACCGTCTCCAAGCATATTGAGATAGCGCAAATCGGAAGTTTCCCTATGACCTTGGCCGTAGAGGATGAGGGCGGAAACAAGTTGGAGCGTTCATGCAATGTGATTTGCATGTTGGCTGAAAGTGAGGATGCCATCGCCGACTACCCCCAGATGTATATGTATAATGCAGAAGAAGATGCGTCGGATTATGTCTATGGCTACTATCGCTATATGGACAGAACGGATGCTTACCAGTATTCTTGCAAGATATATGCAGAGAAAGACGGGGCTAAGTTCTATTTCGTTCCAACCGAAAGTCAGACAGGAGATAAGTTTGGCACAAGCCCATATGTCAACACCAAGTTGATGAACAAGAACGGATATGTAGTGCCAGTGGTGGTTGAGAAGAAAGGCTACTATTATGTATGGCTCGACCTGAAGAACCACAAGTATGTTCTTACTCCCTATGAGGTCGAAAGCACCATTTGGAAAGGCAACTTGGTTGTAACGGGCGAAGGTTTCTCAGATATGGGCGACTGGTCGTTCTCTTCTCCTATGAATGCAGCGGGCAGTGACTATCGAAAGAGTATCGAACTCGGCATCAACAGCAGTTCGTCAAGCTATTCTTATTGCGTAACTGACGGCACTGCAGCATGGAGTCAAGTTTGGCGAATGAGCGATGGCAAATGGTGGTGGCTCGACAACGGTAATTGGGGCGGCACAGTGGCAACCTACAAACCAGGCAACGCCAAGAAGGTGCTCATCACTTTTGATACCGCTGAGTTGTGGTCAACCATGAAGATCGTGAAATAACTAAAGGTGAAACAATATGAACTATACAATAATAAATACGAGCAAAAGGCTGTTTGCGACAGCCCTCTTCGCTGCTTCAGCTTCAATGGTGATGGCACAGTCTATTACCCTGAAGGGAAATGTAAAAGATGATTCTGGCGAGCCTACCATCGGTGCAACCATCAAGGTGAACGGCACAAACATAGGAACTATTACCGACTTGGACGGCAACTTCCATTTGGAGGGTGTGAAGGTGGGACAAACCGTAACTATCTCTTACATTGGTTATGCATCGCAAGACGTAAAGATAGCCAGTGCCACTCCATTAAATATTACCTTGAAGAGTGATAGCAAGGCACTGAATGAGGTGGTGGTAGTGGGCTATGGCACCCAGAAGAAGACCAACATCACGGGTGCTGTGTCTGTTGTCAAGGCTGACGAATTGCCAAAGGCTGCAACAGCCTCCATAGGTACAATGCTTCGTGGCCGTTCTGCAGGTATGAACATCACCAGCAACTCTGCCCAGCCAGGCGCTTCGATGGACATCTCCATTCGTGGCGGATTGTCAGGACAGAAACCTTTGGTGGTGATAGACGGTGTGCCACAGTTGTCAACCTCTACCGTTTCTGCAGGCACTACTTACAGCGGTGGCGACAAGGACAATAATCTCATCAACATCAATCCTGATGATATCGAGACCATCAATGTGCTGAAAGATGCCTCGGCGGCCTCAATCTATGGTAGCGATGCATCAGGCGGTGTCATCCTGATTACCACGAAGCGAGGCAAGAGTGGCAAACCGGAGATTTCCTATTCTGGCTCTGTGGCTTTCCAGTATATCAAGGACGCACCCGACTTCATGGATGCCAAGGATTTCATGATAGAACAAAACAAGGTGTTCGACGAGCTGGGACGTGGCGATGAGAAGAAGTGGACCCAAGGGCAGATAGACAATTTCGTTGGACGGGGCACTGACTGGATGGATGAAGTGACACGTACAGGTATCGTCAACGAACATAATCTCTCTGTAAATGGTGGGGCAGGTGACACTCGCTATTTGGCATCTTTCGGTCTTTATGACCAAAAGGGCATTGCCAAGAACAACGGCATGAACCGTATAACAGGACGCATTAACCTCGACCAGAACTTTGGCAAGAATTTCAAGGCTGGAATCAGCACATCTTTCGCACAGATAAAATACAATGACGTGCCATTGGGCGACTCACGCCAAGACAATGCCGCACTGTTCTATTCTGCGATGACCTTTATTCCCACTGTTCCTGTGTACGACGAGAACGGGAAATACTCAGACAACCCGATTCGTAATATCTACCCGAACCCCGTGTCGCTGCTTGACATAACAGACCAGACAGTCAGCAAGGACTTGTTTATTAGTGGCTACCTTGAATACAAGCCTATCAAGGAGCTTACCTTCCGTGTCACGGGAGGTGTAGACATCAAGGACACTCAGGCTGACCAATATATCCCAACCACAACCAAGAAGGGATATAATGTTAACGGACAGGCTTCCAAGCAGAATGGCAAGGCGCAGATGAATCTTATCAATGTGACAGGTACGTTCAACAAGACCTTTGCCGACAAACATGATCTTAGCGTGATGGCTGGTTGGGAGTATAAGAAGAACTCTTGGGAAGGCATGGGCATCGTTGCTTCCAACTTTCCATATGACGGTTCGTTGATGAACAACATAGGTACCAGCCAGCTTGAGAATCCTAATATCAGTTCATACAAGGGCAGCAGCGAGATGGCTTCCTTCATCGGACGTGTCAACTATGCCTTGATGCAACGTTACATCCTGACATTCAATGTTCGTGTGGACGGATCTTCCAATTTCTCGACCAAACATCAGTGGGGTACGTTCCCTGGTGTCTCTGTGGCATGGCGTATGAATGAGGAAAACTTCTTGAAGAATGCGAAGGCGTTGAGCAACCTGAAACTGCGCGTGGGATATGGTCAGACAGGTAATGCAGGCAACTTGACAGGTATCAATACATATTATAAGGTGAACCGCGGAGCGGCTGTCATAGATGGCAGTCTTGTAAACGGCATTGCTCTCTCAAAGTTGGGTAATGACAATCTGAAGTGGGAAACCTTGACTGACCTAAACGTAGGTTTAGACTTTGGTTTCTTTAAGGATCGCATCTCCGGTACGTTTGATGTCTACCAGCGTGAGCGCAAGGATGTCATCATGAGCCGACAGTTGATGAGTTACCAGGAAATCAATACCATCGACTATAATTCGGCTGCGGTATATCAGTCGCGTGGTCTTGATTTTTCTCTCCATACTGTGAATATAGTAAACAAGAACTTCGAGTGGGACACCGACATCAATTTCTCTTATTACCGAAACAAGACCATCAAGCGCGATGCAGAGTTCATCCCACAGCCATATCAGGCATGGAAGGAGACTTGGAACAACATCTATGGTTACAAGACCAACGGGTTGGTGCAGCCAGGAGAGAGTTATGCCCACTTGCCTTCATCTACGGCAGGTGCCATCAAATATCTCGACATGAATGGGTATAAGCTCGACGAGAACGGCGAGAAGATGCGCGACAGCGAAGGAAGATACATCACCGTGGCAGGAGCGGATGGTACACTCGATGCGGCAGACATGGTGTTGCTCCATAACTCCACACCTATTCCGTTCAGTATCAACAACACCTTCAGATGGAAGAATTGGGATGCCAATATCTATCTTTATGGCAGTTTGAACGGATGGAAAATCAACGATGTGAAGTATCAGTCGGTTTATGGTGTGCAAGATTTGACATACGGTGTCAATGCATTGACTGATGTGAAGAACCGCTGGTCGTACACCAACCCAGAGGGAACAATGCCAGGTGTGGCAGAGGCAAATTCGGGTATTGACCCCAAAAGCAGCGATTTCTTCTTGGAGAAAGCTTGGTATCTGCGACTTGACAACGTGTCGATAGGTTATTCATTCCCCACCAAGTGGTTTGGCGGATATGTCAAGTCGGCTCGCCTGTATGTGGCAGCTCGCAACCTATGCGTGTTCACTCCATACAAGGGCATGGATCCGGAGACAGGAAACGGCATTGGAGCTTATCCTAACCAAGGCTCTATAGCTGTGGGTTTGAGTTGTAAATTCTAAAAGAAAGGCTTATATTATGAAAAAGATAAAATTGATGTTGGCAGCATTGTCGCTCTTGTCCTTGACGGGTTGCCAACTGGAAAGAGAAGACTATACGGAAATTTCGCCAGATAAGTTTCCTACCACCGAGCAAGACCTACGCTTGGCTGTAAATGCCCTCATGTATGAGTTTGGCACTGGCTATTGGAATGGTGAGAGTATCTATTCGCCTAACTATGGCGGCTATCAGGTTATCAGCGACATGAGTTCCGATGTCCTATGGAGCTGTTGGGGATGGGAGAGCGACAATCTCTACTATCACCAGTGGTTTGCCACGGTGACTGGTGACATCCAAAGTCATTGTTACCAAAACTTCGCTCACTACCAGTTCCTGTCAAAAGCTCGCAACACGATTCGTCGCATCGAGGCTTCTGCCGCACCAGAAACGGCAAAGAAACTGTATGCTGGCGAGGTGAAAGCCTTGAGAGGTTGGATGGGCTTGTATCTCTATGACATGTTTGGTCCTGTGCCTGTGGCTTCTGATGAGGTGCTTGATGATCCCCAAACCTTCAACTATCTTGGTCGTGCCACAGACGAGGAATATGACAATATGATGGAGACCGATTTGCGGGGAGCCATTGAGTCGTTGCCCGAGAAAGCTAGTGCCATGGGACGTATGACCAAAGGTGCAGCACGAATGATACTCTTGAAGTATTATATGATACGTGGCAAGTATGACAAGGCAGAAACCTTGGCTCGTGACCTGATGGCGATGGAGGGAAGTGTATATAGTCTACAACCTGACTATAACTATGTGTTCTCTAAGGAAGGTGAAGGCAACAACGAGATTATTCTTCAGGTGGGTGCCAACGGTTCGTCCTCATGGGTAGCCAACTATATGACTGCCGAGGTCTTGCCTGCCGATATGCCTTGGACAGAGAAAAGCGAAGGGTGGGGCGGTTATGTGATGCCCTGGGCTTTCTATGATACTTTTGAAGCTGGTGATGTCCGTACCAAGAACATCATCACACAGTATACAAACAAGAATGGTGTGATGATGACAAAGGACAATAGCACCCAGTTGTCTTACGGTCCCCTGCCTCTGAAATATGGAAAGGACGACACGATGAGCGGTTCGTATAGTGGCATCGACCTGATTATCTATCGTTATTCCGATGTCCTGCTGACTTTGGCAGAGTGCATCAACCGCAACCAGCACCAGCCTACTGCAGAGGCTATCAATCTCGTCAATCGTGTGCGCCACCGTGCCGGTTTGCAAGATTTGTCGGCTGACGCTTCCGCTTCCTATGACGCCTTCAATGAGGCTTTGCTTGCAGAGCGTGGTCATGAGTTTTATATGGAGGGATTGCGTCGCCAAGACTTGATTCGCTTTGGCAAGTATGTTGAATTGGCAAACCAAAGAATTGATGAGGCTAACAAGAATGGCAAGTCTTACTTCAAGGTGGACGAGAGCCACAACCGCTTCTGGATTCCCCAAACCTTCATTGATGAGTCAAAGAGCAACATCAAGCAGAATCCTGGGTATTAATTTAAGTGAAGAGTGAAGAACGAAAAGAGAAGAATTTAAACTATAATAGAATATACAAATGAAAAAAGCATATCTATTGACAGCTGCGCTTTGTCTGATGATGACGTCGGCTACAGCACAAAAGGTGTATAAGCTGACCTCTCCTGCCACTCCGATGAAAATCGTGGAGGGCAAACTGAAGATGGGTGGCAAGTCACCACAGGGCGGAAGCATTAGCGTGAACAACTACTATATGAGTATTGACGGCAAACCTGCCGTTCCTGTCTTGGGTGAGTTTCATTTCACGCGCTATCCTCGTGCCCAGTGGGAAGAAGAGATAGTGAAGATGAAAGCCGGTGGTGTCACCGTCTTGCCAACGTATATCTTTTGGGGACTTCATGAGGAAGAGGAAGGCAAGTTCCAGTGGACTGGCGAGAAAGACTTGCGCTATTTCATCCAGCTTTGCAAGAAACATGACATGCCCGTCATCGTGCGCATAGGTCCTTTCTGCCATGGTGAGATACGCCAAGGTTCGTTCCCCGACTGGCTCTTTGCCAAACCATTGGTGGTGAGAAGCAATGACAAACTGTATCTCTCTTATGTGAAGCGCCTCTATCATGAGATAGGCCAGCAGCTAAAGGGTTTGTTCTATAAGGATGGCGGCCCTATCATCGGTTGTCAGATAGAGAACGAGATGCAACATTCGGCATCACCTTGGGGAGTGAACTACCCAGGTGAGCCGCTCGACTTCACCACTGCCGACGAGGACAAGGACTTCACTCTGATTGGCGTGGGCGTGCAGCACAAGAAGGTCAACACCAGCGAAATGGGCGACAAGCACATGCGGACATTGCTCCAGATGGCGAAAGATGAGGGTATCATCACTCCTTTATATACGGCTACAGGTTGGGGCTATGCTGCCGTGCTGGGCAATGAGGGCATCCCTGTGACCTCTGCCTATACGTACCCCTTCTGGGAGACACCTAGGATGTCGCAGTTCTGCATGTTCAAGGATGTGCATAAGGATCCTGACTATTCGCCCGTGCGCTACAATCCCGAGGACTTCCCTTCTTTCTGTGCGGAGATGGGAGCTGGCATACAGATGATTTATCGTCGTCGCCCCATTGTGACGGCTCGTGCGGCACAGGCATTGATGACCCGCACCTTGGGTTCCGGTTGTAACGGCATAGGTTATTACATGTATCATGGTGGCAGCACTCCTCTGCGTCAGGATGGTATTGGCAGTTATCAGGACGAGCCAATGGGAATGCCAAAGATTTCCTACGACTTTCAGGCGCCCCTCGGCGAGTTTGGTTTGGAGCATGGCTCTTATCGCTATCTCCGCACCATCCATTCATTCTTGGCTGACTTTGGCGACCAACTGGCTCCTATGGAGGTGGTGCTCCCCGACAACTGGAAGCATATGACTCCTGACAACAAGGATGACCTGCGCTATGCAGCACGTATGAAGGACGGAAAGGGATTCCTGTTCTTGGTTAACTTTCAGGACCACGACACCACCCGGCACGACATGAAGGACATTGCTGTAGAGATAGACAATCTCCGCATCCCTGCCAAGGGAACGTTCACCCTGCCCAAGGACGAGAGTATGATATTGCCGTTTAACATGTCGATGGGAAGCATCTGCTTGAAGTATGCCACCGCCCAACCGCTGATGAAGATTATGGACGGTGGAGTAGAGCATTACATCTTCTTCGCTCCTGACGGCATGCAGCCAGAGTATCTGTTTGATGCAGCCACGGTAAAGGGTGCAGCCTTGAAGAAAGTGAAGAGCGGACTAGCGAGCACTTTCTCCGTAATGGGAAAGGACGGCAAGAAAATAAAAGTGACGACGCTGACCCATGCGCAGGCTTTGGATGCAATGAAGGTGGACGGCAAACTGCTTATCACTAAGGCTACGGTGTTGCCAACAAAAGAGGGCATCACCTTGCAGCAGTTGGCAGACCCCACCTTTACTTATATGCTTTATCCTTCTGCCAAGGGATGGAAGGAACAGACGATGAGCGTCGATGCAGTAAATCCAAAGTGCGATGTCCGTCGTGTGGGCACTCGTCGTCTGAGCGTTCACTTCCGTGGCGATAGCATCGAGGCTCCGCAAGTGCATGAGTATTTCATGAAGGTCGATTATGTCGGCGACGTGGCTATGGCGTTCTTGAACGGTAAGATGGTGCAAGATGAGTTCTGGCATGGCACACCTTGGATGATAGGATTGAACCGCCATCAAGAGGCAATGAAGAAGGATGACATGTCTTTCTATTTCAGACCTATCAACAAGAATCACGAGTGTCTGCAAGACTTGCCACGAGAAGTGCAGCCTGATTTCAGCAAGGGTGATCAAATACTCTACTTGAAGGGCGTATCTATCGTGCCACAGTATCAAGTAAGGCTAAAATAATAAAGGTAAAGCAAGCAAAAATCTATTGTTATCTAAAAGTTTTAAAATGAAAAATCTGTTTCTCTTGGGAATGATGCTCGTATGCGGCGTCTCATCTTGGGCAGGTACGGCACCTGCAGGCACAGACATCTATACCACTGATGGTTATAAGGCCACAGTCTTGGATGATGGTACAGTAGCCATCACTTGGATTTATAATGAGGGAGAAGTGACAATCCCTGCAGAGGTAACCGATAAGGCAGAGGAGTCAACGGGTACTTACAAAGTTTCTGCTCTTGGCAATGGAAGTGGTGTTGCTGGAGACAATATTACAAGGTTGGTGCTTAGTGAGGGCATCACAACTATTGGTGCCAGTGCGTTTTGGAGCAAGACTAGTCTGACTTCGCTATCACTCCCGTCCACTTTGACAACAATTGGAGGTTGGGCTTTTACCAACTGCACTGGTCTGACATCCATTCATTCTGCTGCTGCGGCAGCACCTGAGTTAGGTGATGATGTTTTTAAGACAGACGTTGCTGATATGGATTGGGATTATATAGGCCAACATTGTGCTCTCTATGTTCCTGCTGGGTCTGCAACAATCTATAAAGGCAGTGCCACTTGGACTTATTGGGACTCGTTTTGGTATGTCCTGGAGCCTGGCACGGTGACCATAGGGGAGGATGGATTTGCCACTTATTATAATTGGCATGGCTACAATCTACCAGAGGGAATGACGGCTTATGCTGTTACGGGTGTTGAAAATAGCACAGTCAAGTTGGCTGTGGCTTATCAAACGTGCGCCGAGGTAGCCAAGTCTACAGGCGTGGTATTGAAAGGCGAAGCCAATAAGACTTATACCTTCGAACTGTTGCCTTTTGCAACGGCAGAAGCTCCAGAAGATAATCTTTTAAAGGGTGTGCATGAACAAGGAACTGTCAGTGCAGAGGACGGTGATTATAATTTCTATAAACTGGCCAAGGGCGACAGTGGACTTGGTTTCTACTGGGGAGCTACAGATGGCGGCGTGTTTGAATTAGCCGCAAATGAGGCTTATTTGCCTTTACAGAAATCAGAAAGTGGGGAAATCAAGTTCTTGAGTATCTCCAATACTACAGGTATAGCAACAATAAAGACCACAGATGTGAACACTAATGATGAGATTTATAGCATTGCGGGCATGAAACAGAAGAAGGACAAGTCTTCATTGGCCAAAGGTCTTTATATTATCAATGGTAAGAAAACAATAATAAAATAAATTAGGGCGCAAGGGCATACCCTTACTTTTCGCTTGTTGTGACGGAAAGTAAGGGTATGCTTTTTTTATTTCTTTGCTTCCTTGTATTTCATAGGCGAGATGCCTACCGTTTTTGTGAACAGGCGCGAGAAATAGCAGGAGTCCTCGATGCCCACTTTGTAGCTAATTTGGTTTACCTTCATGTCTGTTGTATCCAACAGTTCGCATGCCTTTTCTATCTTGAGCATGTTGAAGTAGTTCAGTGGGCTGTGTCCTGTATTGCTCTTGAATATCGTGGAGAAATGAGAAGAGGAATATCCTGTATATTGAGCCAAATCATCTAACGAGATGGCTCTCTCGATATTCTCCTTCATATACTTGACAGCCGCATTGACGACGGTTTGTACTTCGCCCATGTCACGTTCTTTCTTCTTGTGGTATTTTCGATAGAGGGGGAGGTAACGCAAGGAACCGAGGTAGAAATGAAGCAATGAGGTAGCATAGCGCAGGTTCTCTATCGTATAGCCATCAGAGAGGGTGAGGAAGATATCCTCGAATATGTTGTTGCGGTCGGCTATTCGGGAGTTGAGGTTGATAGAGACCGTAACGGGCTGTTCTGCCCCTTCTTCGTAATAGCGTGCAAGGTCCCCTCTGAAGTGTATCCAATAGATAGTCCAAGGGTCGTTGTTGTTGGAGGCGTAGGCATGGGGTGTCATGGCAGGCAATATGAAGTATTGGTTGGCATGCACATCATATTGTCGTCCATGAACCTTGTATCTCCCGCTGCCCTTGACGCAATAGATCAGCACACATTGGTCAATGGAGTCGGGACGCTCCCTGTAATGGTACGTGGCATGTGGGTAATAACCTATGGCAGTTATGTGCAAGGTCTTTAGCACAGGGTCATCCTGCGCAAGGTTGAGTATCATGTCTGGCATGAAAAGCGAACGTTCACCTTTAAAGCCGTCTTTTAGTTTTATATTGCTCATGAGGCATAAGGAGTGATATAATTGTACTACAAAAGTACTAAAAAAACAGCAAATACAGCAGCCCTTTCACAGTTTAATTGCAAAAAAGAAGGTCTTGGAATCCTTGTGGTTGAGGAATCCAAGACCTTTTTTAGTCTGTCAGCTGTGTGTTTTTCTACTTGAAAGGATTGAATGTAGCTTTATATTCGGGTACTATCTTCACCTTGTTGAACTGGGCAATGTTGCCTTTTGAGAAGTCGAGGCTGCCCTTGTTTGCCAAGTCATCGAGGAACGGTGCATCGGCATGGAGCGGTGTCATGTAGAAGTAGATTCCCTTGCCTGCCGTCAGCTTGTCCTTGAAACGCTTTAGGCTGATTTGCCATGGCTCTCCGTCGTAGAAATTGTCGCTTACCATATTGCCGTCAATGAAGGCTTGCATGGTATCGCCGGTATAATCTACCATCAGGTAGAGGTCGTTCACTTGCTCAAATGCATCCTTTCCGACATTTACCATGAGGCGGCGGTTGCCCGAGGTCGTAATCTGTGGCTCTATGGTGACAGGCTGGTTGGTGAAGGTATATGCCTGATATGCCCTGTTGCGATTGTTGGCAGGGAATACGGTCGCTGTCAGAGTACTTGTAGTCTGTTGCAATTTAACCTCTTCGCCGTCCTGCATGAGGTCGGCAGCGGTAATGACGAGTCGCTCTTTGCCATTTGCCTTTATCTTGTATGTCTGCATAGCCTCCTCCTTGGTAAGGGTAGTGATTTGTATGGTCTGGCCTGAGGATGCCTTCACCTTGACGGTGGAGTTTTTGCCTGCAACTGGCCTGAGGATGTTCTTTCCCTTCACAGTATTCTTGTCAAAAACATATTCCGGTTTGATGCCATTGATGGCAAAGAAGAAGTAATGAGTTGTGCCGTCGTTCTTGATAATGGCAAGTGGTTGAGCCGTCGCAGTCTTGAGCAATGCTCCATCCATGTCGAGATTGAAGGGCATGATGCCGGAAACGTTCTCCTTGATGGTCATCTCGCCTGTCTGTGGGAAGCGGATGTTTTCGCCTTGTGCCTCGATGTTGATGCTCACGCCCTGGAGGTCATGTCTCTTGGCATGGTCTTGGAAGTTGTCGAAGAAGACGAAGCCGCCGTTGCCCTTCTTTCGCACTGCATATCTGAGAACGGAATCGTCGGTGGGTGACATCTTGTCCGCTCCATCTGGCAAGACAACTCCCATGGGAGCCAGCTTGTCGCCGAAGTCTTCCGTGAAGAGATGTAATAGCTTCAACTGGTGATAGGAGCGGCGCGTGAAGCCAAACTCTGCCAGTGGAGCCTTGAAGTCGTAAGACATCAGAGGCAATCCCATCGGGTGGTCGCTCTGGAAGTTGACGTCGTTTCTCGGAGTAGTGCCGCCTTGGTACATGTAGTATCCAACACCGTTGCTGCCTGAGCCCAAGGCTCTGATGACCAAAGCCTCTGGCGAGTCGTCGGCAGGAGTGGCGCGTCGCCAGTATACATGCTGATTGCCGATGCCTATCTCGGCAGAGAAGGAGGGATAGTCGGAGGGGTTGTAGCGCACGGGCGAGTAGTCCGGCTCCTTGGTCATGTCCTTGAAAAGATAGAACTTGCTGGGATTGAGCTTCTCGTCCCACCAGTTGTAGGGGTAGCATGATGTGACGGGAATACACTCGTTTGGCATGATGGCAGCATATCCCCAGCCAGTAGCTGTAAGCAGTGGTGCCTTGATGCCCTTGCTCTCAGCCAGAGCCTTGAGTGTGGCCATGTGTTTTTCGCCCATGTCGGCAGCTTGCATAGGTTTGTCTGCCTGTTGCACACCGATGTGTGTGTTGTCCACATCATAGTCTGCCACGGTAAACTCCAGCGGCTGCCTAGGATAGCCAAATGCCCAAGGGGAAGCTGAGTGCTGAAGTTCGTTCTCCAGCTGAATGCCAACCACGATACCGCCGTCCTGGTAGTATTCGCCTTTCAGTTGTTTGGCAACGTTGTCCCAATGCCGACTGACATACTTGAGATACTCGTCGTCGTTGGTTCTTATCTGGAAGGGTCTGCCATACATCCAGTCAGGTATGGAGCCGCTGCGCATCTCGCCATGGCAGAAGGGACCGATGCGGACAATGGTCCACATGTTGTGTTTCTTGCAAAGCTCCAGAAAATGGTGGAGGTCGAGATTGCCGTCCCAACGATAGTCTCCCTCATGTGGCTCGTGCAAAGCCCAAAAGACGTAAGTCGCGATGACGTTGATGCCACCGGCCTTCAACTTAAGGATTTGCTCTTCCCACTGCTCGCGCGGTATTCTGGAGTAGTGCATCTCACCCATGGTGGCAATCATTGGTTTGCCGTCGAGAGTGAGGTAGTAGTTGTTTACTCCGATGCGATGTCCCTCGGGGTTGCTGCCACCCAACTTGAGTTTACCGTCTATGATTTGCTTGTCAGGAACATTTCCAATGTTGATGTTATATGCTTTTTGTGCCATAGCCGAGAGGCTACTAAGCATGAATGTCGATAATAATAGTTGTTTTATCATGTCTTCGATGTTGTAATGGTGAAACCGTATTTATGTTTTCAAGGTGTATAATGGGATTATTCTCCCATCATATACAACTCGAATTTCGCTTTCAAATTGTCCGGGTTGAGAACCAAGGCCTCCTTGAAATGCTTCTTGGCTTCCTCGATTTTTCCAAAGAAAAGGCTGCCATATCCCAATGCCACCTTGTAGGCGGCCTTGTTTTCCTTCACGGCATCTGGAACGTAACTCCAGTAGAGCGATGTAACAATGGGCTTGCGGTCGAGGTTGTCGTCTGCCTCACGTTCCCATTCCATGATGTAGTGGCTCATGTACTGGTGGGCATTCACGGTGTCGCCAAGCATCTTCATGCAAAGGGCGACGTAGTAGTCGCACTCCGGACCCATATAAGGACTGTAGCCGCTGTGGATAAATGGCACGTTCTTGTGTGCCACCTTTTCTGCCTCGTCTTCTCTGCCCATCATCTTCAAGGTCTCAGCCTCAAAGTAGATGGCGTAGTAGAGCGACTGGGTGTCCCACCATCCGGCACGGAAATTGGCGGGTATCTTCTGGCTGTTTCTGAAGCACTCCAGAGCCTCTTCCAGCTTGCCTTCCCTGCGAAGCAGGCGTCCTTTGCAGCATAGGGCAAAGGTATAGGCTTCAGTGAGATATGTCTCTTGACATTCGGCTGCCACAAACTCATGGTTCTTTAGCATGTCGAGTGCCTTGTCAAACTCCATGATGTTGGAGTAGGCATCTGCTATGTCCCATGTGAGGTTATCGGTTAGATGGGCAGGTTTATGGGCAAGTACATAGTCGAGACGTTCCTTCCCGTCCACTCCAAGTTTGCACATCACGTAATTCAATTCCTTGACCAGAACGTCCAAACCGGCTTCTTGCTTCTTGCTCTCTGCTGGTGTGGCATCAGCCTTCATGTTGTTCTTCTCGTAGACCTCGATGGCCTTCTTGAGCAAACTGATGGCTCCCTGCTTCTTGCCGAACTTAGAGTAGTTGGCGATGGCAAGGTTACGATAAGGGATGTAGAAGTTTGGAGCCAATGCCACAGTTTTCTCCCAACACTTAGCTGCCTCGGCATAGAAGAGCTTGTCATAGAGAATGTTGCCCAGCAGGTATTGTGCAGTCTCGTCTTCAGGGTATTCTTGGGTGATGGTCTTCAGGATGTCTATTTCTTCCAGACGATAGGGGAAGGTGTCCACATACGGATGCTGACTGGCAATCTTTTGTTGTTCCCAAGCCTTTGCCTTGTTCCCTTGCTGCAGGTAGATGGCTGCCAACGTGTAGTGGGCCATGGTCGACATGGATAATGTCCAGTCTTTATAAACATTGTTACTGCCGAGACCTTCCAACAGGGTGGCGGCTTCGTCTCTTAACCCTGCATCGAGGAGATTGAAGGCGACGTCGAGGCAGGTCTGCGATGGGTTGCTGAACAGCACGGAGTAGAAGTCCTGGAGCTTTTCTCCATCCTTGGCAACCTGTTCTTGTTCGGCGTAGTAAGCTAAGGCGTAACGTGCCAAATGGTCCAGACGGTCGTGGCTTACGATGTTGCGCAGCAGGTCCAATGCCTCTTTCTTGTTGCCCATCTTGTAATCGGCAATGGCATAATAGGTTTGGCAGATGGCATGTTCTTCTTCCTTGCGGAGTGCATTCTTGGCATGTTCCTTCATCTTCTGCCAGTCAGCGCGCCGTCCGTCTATGGCGGCGATAAGAGTCATCGCTGGAGATATTACATTATTGCTCCATGTAGACTTAAATAGCGTCTCGTATGCCTCGTACTCACGGTGCAGCCCCCACAGCAGCAAGCCCTTGAAATAGTAGATTCGACCATCCTCGGGATTTTGGTTCCAACGGCAAAGTACCTGTTCGGCACGATCTATGTACTTCAAGCCCTCCTGGTAGTGGGCTGTGTTGTAGCAGTCTTCAGCCATGGCGATGAGTGCTGGCACAAACTCCGGGTCTTTTTCCAAGGCTACCTTATAATATTCACGTCCCTTCCATGATGGGTCTCTGTATTGGTCTACATGGGTTCCCATGAGATAAGCCTCCTGAGCGGTTTTCAACTGATGAGGCAGCTTGCCAGAACGTTTCTCGTTGATGTCGATGTTGTCTTTTGGCAAGCGGTATTCCTCTGCTCTGTCTTCGGTGTATCGGATAAGTTCTTCGCCTTCATCGGATATAAGTGTGATGGTATACGATGCTTCAGGGGCTAACTGCACGTCATACTCCTTGAACTCCGAGGGGTTAAGGTTGATAGTGTCTGAACAAATCACCTTGCTGCCCAAACTTACCTCAAACTTGGCATCGTGGGTCTCTACTGGTACGGTGATGCGTATCTTGTTGGCAGTACGGTCAAGCGCCACAGCTCCGTTTAGGTTGGCGAAAACAGGAATCTTCACACCATGGATGGGATACCAGAACTGAGAGAAATACTTCACCTCGTATGGTTGGATGTATGTAAAGTCGGGCTGGTCGTTTGCGAATGAGCCCGCCATAAGCTCTGCATGCTCGCCGTCAAGATCTGTCAAGTTGCCGTTCCATGCGTCACCGAGGTCTTCCAATGCCCATTGGAACATTTTCTTTCCAGGGGTTATATGGTGGTCGGCTACATGAAGCGTACCACAGTTCTTTCCATGGTCATAGCCTCCGAAGAAATCGTATTTGGACGGCCCGGCAAAGAAGGAGTTGCCCTTGACGGTGTTCTTGTGCAGACTGATGTCGGTTTCTTCTTCATGGTTTTCCACGGCATACCAGCCCTTGGAGATAGGGAATGTGGCATGATGGCGGTCATTATGATGGTGTACCCAGTTTACATCTTGTGGGAAGAATAGTTGGTAGTCGTTGTTGACATGAATGCCTGCATTCTCCCACCACATGAACGGGTGTTTGAGTGGTGTGCGGTTGTCGAGTTTCACCATGGTCTCAAGGTAACTGGCGTTGGGACGGAGACGGATGCCTATGGTACCCTTGAGTCGATATTGTCCTGGCGATGGACTTGCCTCTGAAATCCAGCATACCTGCGAACCGTCTTCAAGCGTCTCCAAGGTGAAGTCCGTAGGCATGAAGGTAGAAGGACGGTGATGGAAAGGATAGTTGAACTCCATGCCGCCGCTAATCCATGAACCATACGAACCCACGATGACAGGCTTGATGCGATGGTGACGATAGAGGAAATTATAATTTGTATTCTTGTCGTAACCTTCCAATATTCTTCCGCCCAATTCTGGCAGAATCAGCAAGCGAACATAATCGTTCTCTAATCTCACTACGGTATATTCCTTGTCGGTGAGGGTCTCACGCTCCACGCTGATGGTTACCTTGTTTGGGTATGCGTATCCTGTGGAGCCTTGGTGCTGGCGAAATTCAGAATACATGGGCATCTCCTCAGGAGCCGGTGGACAATAGGTCGGGATGACCATGCGCTCCACTTGCGCTACTACTTTTCTGTTCATAATAGAGTATGTGTTAATTTTTAGTTTTTGTTATGTTCTTTCGGCGGCAAAGGTACTTGGAAATCCACTATTTTGAAATGGACTTTTCTATTTCGGTTTATGGATTATTATTAGATGTTTTCCCTTCTGCAACTATATTGTGTTCCTCTTTTTATTCTATGCTTGTATGTATAATCAATGAATTAAAGAATAGAAATGACATCTTTGGCGCAAGGAAAGATGTATTTGAAGAAGCAAGTATGCTTTGCTGCGTTCCTTTGTGCAGGGATGCTGCCTGCTCATGACATGGAAAATAACCATGAGCTTAACTTGGCTGGTTCTTGGCATGTGACTTATGACAATTATAAAGAAGGAGTAACTAAGTGTGACCGATTTTTTGTGTGTTTTGGTCAGAAAGTATAGCGGAATGTCGGGCAAAAGAACTATCTTTGCAACAGTATTATATACCTAAACGATAGGCGATAACTTCTACAACGGTCGCCCGTTCCTGATGGACTGGTGGCGATTTCCTACGAGAAGCCGACACTTCGAAGGAAGGAGAGGCAGTTAGACTTAAACGGAGAACAATGATGAGAAACATGAAACGAAATATGGCCTTGTGCCTTATGGCTTTCGCCTCCTTGCAAGTGTGGGCGGACGGTACAAAGATAGACCTTTCGGGCAAGTGGCAGTTCGCGCAAGGCGACAGTCCTGCTTACGCCGACGAGGTAGTATTGCCAGGCTCTATGCTGACCAACGACAAGGGAGAGGATGTTTGCACCCATACGCAGTGGACGGGTAGTCTCTACGACTCGTCCTTCTACTTCAATCCCTATATGGAGAAGTATCGCATGGAGAAGGTGCTGCCGGGTGGGAAACACCAAGTGGAGGGCACTATGAAGTTTCCCTTCTTCCTCACGCCCAAAAAGCATTATACAGGCAACGCATGGTACCGCAAAATCGTTTTCGTGCCGAAGGAATGGAAGAAGCGGCGCGTCATACTCTATTTGGAGCGGCCTCATATAGAGACGGCCGTCTACGTGAACGGTCAGTTGGCTGGCAGAGACTCTTCCTTAAGCGTGCCCCACGAGTTTGACGTTACACCTTATATAATTTGTGGCAAGGACAACGAGATAGCCATCCGGGTATATAACGGCATAGAAAACGTATGCGTGGGACAGGACTCACACAGCGTGACCGACCAGACGCAAGGCAACTGGAATGGTATCGTCGGGCGGATGGAGCTGCAAGCCCGTCAGCAGCAGTACATCCGCAACTTGCAGGTTTATCCAGATGTTAAGGGGAAGCAAATCAAGGTGGTGATGGATGTAGTGGGAGGAAAGAACGACAAAGCTGATTTCGCCTTTTCTATCTCGGAAAAGACGGCAAAGGATAATCCTTTTGCTCAGTTGGCTTCCCAATCGAACGCACCTCGCAAGTTTGCATTCAAGAAGGTAGCTCATGGGGCAGACGGCAAGTATTCTGTCGTTATCCCGATGGGTGACGATGTGAAGCTGTGGGATGAGTTCAGTCCGAACCTCTACGCGCTCACCGCCGTGATGGGACGTGACTCCGTGAGCACCACCTTTGGCATGAGCGAGATAAGCATCAAGGACAGGCAGTTCTATATGAACGGCAAGAAGATTTGGATACGTGGCACGGTAGGCAACTGCTGTTTCCCTGAAACCGGTTATCCGCCAACCGATGAGGCTTCGTGGCTTCGCGTCTTCGAGAAGTGCAAGGAGTACGGACTCAACATGATGCGCTTCCATTCCTATTGTCCGCCGGAGGCGGCATTCGCGGCGGCCGACAAAGTGGGCTTCTACCTGCAACCGGAGGGACCGTCGTGGCCTAACCACGGCATAAAGCTCGGCGACGGCATGAGCATAGACCGCTATCTGATGGAGGAGACCCAGCGAATGGTAGAAAAATACGGCAACCATCCGTCGTTCTGCATGCTTGCTGCCGGCAACGAACCGGCCGGCAACTGGGTGGAATGGGTTGGCGACTTCGTGGATAAATGGAAGGCTACGGGCGACAAGCGTCGCGTCTACTGCGGTGCATCCGTAGGAGGCGGCTGGGCTTGGGACTCCAAGAGTGAGTATCATGTGAAAGGTGGTGCTCGTGGACTCGATTGGAACAATCATTCACCTCAGTCTGAAGATAACTTCAATGAGGATATGGTAAAAGTGGTGCAAAAAGGGAAGACTCATGTCACCTACGATGTGAATAGTCCAAGATTGGCTCACGAGATGGGGCAGTGGTGCGCCTTCCCTGACCTAAAGGAGACTTCGCAATACACAGGCGTCTACAAGGCTCGCAACTTCGAGATATTCTCCGATTTGCTGCGCGGCAATGGCATGGGTGGTCAAGCGGAGAAGTTCCTGCATGCCAGTGGTAAGCTGCAGACCTTAGCCTATAAATACGACTTGGAGCGCAACCTGCGTACCAAGGACTATGCTGGCTTTCAGATGCTCTCGCTCAACGACTATAGCGGACAGGGCACGGCCCTTGTGGGTGTGCTGAATGTGCATTGGAAGGAGAAGGGCTATTGCGATGCTAAGGAATGGACGGAATTCTGTGCGCCTATCGTACCGTTGGCCAAGTTCCCGCAGTTTGTATTTTCAAACGAGAGCAAGACGGAGATACCTGTGGAACTGTATAATGCCTACAAGGAACCGTTGAAGGATGCCCGTGTTAGATATACGGTAAAGGACAGTCAAGGCAAAGTGTACGCTTCTGCCGCCTTGATGCCAGGAGAACAAGAACTTCCTGTTGGCAAGAACATCGACCTCGGTAGGGTGCCTATTGCTTGTTCGCAACTGCCAAGTCCTGCCAAATATACCTTAGAGGTTAACGTGAAGGCTTCCAACGCTACAGAAGCCCACAACCATTGGGACTTCTGGGTTTACCCATCAGAGATGGAGATGCCTAAGGTGAATGAAAAGGACATCTACATCGCCGACACGCTCGACGTCAAGGCTCAGAAGGTCTTGCAGAAAGGCGGCAAGGTGCTCCTTCTGGCTGCAGGGAAAGTAAAGATGGGCAAGGATGTGAAGCAAACTTACCTGCCTGTGTTCTGGAACACGAGTTGGTTTAAGATGCGTCCGCCACACACCACGGGTGCCACCATCGACACGAGCCATCCGCTATTCAAGTGGTTCCCTACGGACAATTGGGCTAACTTGAACTGGTGGGAGCTTTTGAACAGGGCACAGGTAATGAACCTCCGTGAGTTCCCTAATGACTATCAGCCAGCCATCCAACCGATAGACACATGGCATCTGAGCCGCAAGCTCGGTATGATGGTCGAATGTAAGGTTGGCAAGGGCAAGGTGCTTATGACGACAATGGACTTGACGAATGACCTTGACAATCGTCTTGTGGCAAGGCAAATGCGTTATGCCATATTGCGATATATGATGAGTGAGGATTTCAATCCAAGTCTCTCGCTTGATGAACAGGTAATACAAGATCTTTTCACCAAGTCGGCTCCAGCAGTGAATATGTTTACCAAGGATTCGCCTGATGAACTGAAGCCAAAGTTGAACTGATTAGGCGATTTATAACTGAAAAGCTCCAAAGAGAAATTATCTGTCTCTTTGGAGCTTTTCTCATTTCCAGAGATGCCCCGTTGCCGTTACGTTAGTATCGCGTTGCCGTTACGTTAGAATGGCGTTGCCGTTACGTTAGTATCGCAATGCCGTTACGTTAGAACGGCGATGCCATTTCAGCGGCAAGCCGAAAATGCGGCTTGAAAGCCATTGAAAGAGCTTGATATATAAGCACTTATGCTTTTGTACTTACTTTTGGGGAAAAGAAGTTTTTTATTCTGCAGGAATATATAAAAAGGTTTAGGATGTTTTGTCAATATAAAGATTAACCAAAGGGTTGACACCTCGTGAGATTACATAAATATCCTATCCATGTCGGAATTTATTGCCCTCTTGTTCTCGTTTTGTCAAAAACAAGACTATTTTATTTTTTTTCATCTGTCATTTTGTTAGTAATTTTGCAGCCAATTTAGGATAATGATAAAAACAGATAAAGAAAATGCAGAATACAAGTAACACGAAATTGGTGGGAAAGATTTTCGCCACGGGCGTGATGTCGTTTTGCGGCGTGGTGAGCGAGACGGCGATGAACGTCACCTTCCCTACATTGATGAATGAGTTTGGCATTGGCACCAGCACGGTGCAGTGGATAACAACGGGCTACCTGCTCGTTCTGGCACTGGTCATCACGATGTCGTCCTACCTGAAACGCAATTGCTCGCAGCGCACGCTCTTTCTCGTCGCCATCCTTAGCTTCATCATTGCCACGTTGGCTTGCTTCGCGGCACCTTCGTTCACCGTCCTCATGATAGGGCGCATGGTGCAGGGAGTGGGCACAGGCATTGCCTTGCCGCTGATGTATAATATCATCTTGGGTGAGGCACCCAAGGAACAGATAGGCACCTTTATGGGCGTCGGCATGCTCGTCACCGCCGTTGCCCCGGCCGTTGGTCCCGTGCTGGGTGGCTTCATCGTGGACATGTTCGGATGGCGTTATATCTTCCTCTCGCTCATGCCGTTGCTTCTGCTTTCGCTCGTCATAGGCTGCAAGCTCATCCAGCGTTCCGTGCCCACGGAGCGTTCCCGCTTCCACCTCTTTGACTATGCACTCATCGTGGTGGGCTATACCACCTTCATCCTCGCCATGGTGCAGGCTTCTTCCGCCGGATGGGTTAGCGTGACGGTTATTTCCCTGCTGGTCGTGGCAGCATTGACGCTCGTCTGGTTCGTGAGGCAGGCACGCCGTGAGTCGCATCCGCTGCTGCGCGTGGAGGTACTGGGCCATCGCAACTACATGTTTGCCTTGACAACCATCCTCATTGTTCAGTTTGCTGTGCTGGGCTTGGGCTATGCCATCCCCAACTATTCGCAGATCACCAACCATACCGGTGCTTTCACGGCAGGCGGACTGCTTGTGCCGGGTTGCGTGGTGGGTGCCATTCTCTCCTTGCTCAGCGGCAGGTTGCTCGACAAGGTGGGGGCTCGCATTCCAATCATGGCAGGCTACGTCTTCATGTTCCTCGCCAGTGTGCTCTTCGCCTGGTATGGCGATACCATGAGCACGCTGATGTTCTACGCCTTCTATGTGGTGTTCACCATCGGACAAGGACTCGGTATGCCCTCGGCCATCACTTTTGGTCTTTCACAGTTGCCCAAGGACCTCTCGGCAGACGGCAATGCTTTGGTCAATAGTTTCCAACAGTTGGCAGGAGCGATGGGCACGGCGGTAGTGTCTACTATCGTTGCCTCACAGCAACTCTCTGCCGCAGCCTCACAGTTTGCCGAGGCTACGGCCGTCGGTTCGCAACACGCCTTCATGCTGCTTGCACTGCTGATGCTCGTTGCATTCGTGATATGCTGGGTGATGACGGCTAAGAGTAGCAACAGACAGAATTAAAAGGCTCTTCTTGTTTAGACTCACGAAAACTATGCTTAAGCAACACGCTTTTGCAGGTTAACCCCATATAGAGCAGAATTTTGCCGATTTGGCTATAGAAACTTTGTTTGCTTCAGATTTTCATATTAAATTTGCACTAAATTTAACGATTTGGAGAATAGGATTTTAATTTAGATAAGAATTATGTTGAAGTTATTTCAGGGTCTTAGCCGTCTGCTTGCCAACTATACCTCCATCTTCGTGATCGGTATTGCGGTGTTCACTTTCTTCTTTCCACATACTTTCGGCTGGGTGCGTGGAACCACACAGACCGTGATTCTCGGCATCATCATGCTCACGATGGGATTGACCTTGACTACCAACGACTTTAAGATTCTGGCACAGCGTCCGCTCGATGTATTTATCGGAGCATGCGCCCAGTTTATCATCATGCCTGGCGTGGCCTACCTCTTGGTGCACCTTTGGCATCTCGACCCAGCCCTGGCTCTTGGCATCCTGCTGGTAGGTTGTTGTCCGGGCGGTGTGTCGAGCAATATCATGAGTTATCTCTGCCATGGCGATGTGGCATTTTCCGTGGGAATGACGTGCGCCTCAACCATCCTCGCCCCTGTGATGACGCCTCTGTTGATGAAACTCACGGCAGGAGAGATTATCCATGTGGATGCCGTGGGCATGTTCATCAACATTCTCATCGTTACTATTATTCCTGTCGCCATAGGTTGCGCCCTCAACTACGTCTATGGCAAGAAGGAGTGTTTTCCTACCATCCAAAGCCTGATGCCTGGCATCAGCGTCACTTGCCTTGCGTTTATTGTTGGCGGTGTGATCTCGACGGTTCATGATGACTTGGTGGCCCGTGGCTTGATGCTCTTCCTTTGGACCTTTGCCGTGGTGTTCTGCCACAACACCTTGGGTTATCTCCTCGGTTGGCTCGCGGGAAGACTGGCAGGATTCAACACTGCCAAGAAGCGTACTATCAGCATAGAAGTAGGCATGCAGAACGCAGGTCTTGCCACCGTCTTGGCTGGCAATTTCTTCGCAGCACAGCCTCTCGCCGTTCTGCCTTGTGCCATCAGTTGTGCTTGGCACAGCATTTCGGGAACAATCCTTGCAGGAATATATCTGAAATGGGATCATTTGCATGGAAGGTGATATTACTTTCAAAGACATCCATTATGAACAAACGTGAATACGCACAGGCCAACAAGGATTGGCTTACAGAGAAAGCAAAGGAAGAGGGTGTGAAAACTCTCCCCAAGGGTATTTTATACAAAGTGTTGTCAGAGGGCAAGAACGATGGAGTTCACCCCTCTCCACGCAGCATCGTCACGGCCCACTATACAGGATGGACTATCAATGGCAAAAAGTTCGACAGCAGTCGAGGTGGGGCACCGCTTGCCATCCGTCTTTGTGACCTCATTGAGGGTTGGATTATAGCCATGCAGCAGATGTGCATTGGCGACAAGTGGGAAGTTTATATCCCTGCGGAAATGGGCTATGGCAAATTCTCTCAACCTGGCATTCCCGGTGGCTCCACGCTCATATTTGAGATAGAGCTGATGGGGATTTCATAAGCCAAAAATCTGAAAAGAGTTTGAATTTGAAGCATCTTAGCCGAAACACGATTAATGACGACTTCTTGATTGGAAGATAGAAGGATTACTTGTTGACTATAAAGCCCGAAGTCTGATTTATGAGACTTCGGGCTTTATTTTGCACGGAG
This sequence comes from Oscillospiraceae bacterium, assembly GCA_963599465.1. Lineage (GTDB taxonomy): Bacteria > Bacteroidota > Bacteroidia > Bacteroidales > Bacteroidaceae > Prevotella. The sequence continues at coordinate 40,842 of CAVBXD010000003.1, forward strand.
TTAAGCAAAGATGCGACTATTTATGCCGATACTCTTTGCCGCCGCAACGTTCTGCGGAGTGTCGTCGATGAAGAGGCATTCGGCAGGGTTGAGATGGTAGCGGTCGAGCAAGCCTTGTGGTATGCTTCTGTCAAACATAATTGTCAAACGGTTATTTCAACATAATTTCCTTCAGGGTCGGCTACGGCACTCTCGAAATAGCCGTCGCCAGTGGTACGCGGTTCGCTGAGGACAGTGTAGCCGTCATTGCGCAATCGCTCGGTGAGTGAAAGCACCGTCTCCTTGCTGCCTACGCTGAAGGCGAAGTGGGCGAGACCTTTCATCTGACTGCGCGACGTGGGTTCCAGGCGGTCGGGCATACTCATAATCTCAATGCGAGTATTGTCCTCGGCGAAGGATAGAAAATAACTGCGAAACTGCTTGCGTGGGTTGGTGTACATGTCGTTCGACTTCATGCCGAAGTACTCGGTGTAGAACTGGCGGAGGCGCTCAATGTCGTCCGCCCAGATTGCGATGTGCTCGATTTTCATGGTTCTAACTATTTATGTTATTTGTTGTTGTTCAGCCATTCCTGCCGTTTGGCATCGGGCAGATGCTTGACATGGAAGTCTGAGAATTTTGCGCGGAATCCGTTGCCGTCGGGACAGGCGGCCATCAGTCCGACCATGACGGGCGTGTTCTGCTGCATCCACAGCGTGCGCATCATGGTGTATTCCTTGTCGTCGAAGGAGTAGAACACCTCGATGGCATCCTTGCGCCGCACGGCTTTCAGCCAGATGTAGTCCACGGGCTTGTCGAGCCGGATGAGGCTCCAGTCGCTCGTGTTGTGGGTGACGACCGTGCTGATGTTGAATTTTCCGTCAACATACTCGATGCCGCACTTCATGTAGTTGTCCTTGTCGATGCGGATCATCATTCCGGCTTGGTCGAAGCGCACTTTGTAATCGCCCGACACCTTCACTTTCGCCTCAAACTCTCCGCCGTACATGCCGTAGAGAAACGGGCCGTCGTCAACGGTAAACCCGTAGTGTGCGACGCGCCAGTAGTCGCATTGTGCCGGTACGTCCATGGTCAGCGTGCCGTTTTTGATTTCATACTGCTCCGGCTCGTTGAACCATTGCATCTTTTCCAATTTCTGTGCATTCACTGCTGTGGTGGCCATCATAAGGCCAATGGTTAATAATGACTTGTACATAAGTGTTTATTTTGTTAGGTTTATCTTTCTATTGACGAACTTCGACAATACGACGATGAACAGACCGAAGGCTGATGCCAGACCGATACTGACGCGCAGACTGCTGGCCTCGGAGACAAGGCCGATGACGGGCGGACCTATGAGGAAACCGACAAAGCTGACGGTTGAGACGAGCGTAATGGCCGTTGAGACCTTCATGTGTGTGTGCTTCCCTGCGACACTGTAGCAGATTGGCACGATACTCGATATGCCCACACCGACGAGGAGAAAGCCGATTGTGGCTGGGATGAGCTGAGGAAAAACGACCGCCATGAGCAGTCCAACAACGATGAACACACCACTTGCTCCGAGTACGCGCGATGCTCCATAGCGTGTGACAAAACGGTCGGCAACGAAACGCCCACAGGTCATCGCGGCCATGCCTGCTATATAGCCTGCACGGATAAAAGTGTCATCGGGTTTTACCACATTGGCAAAATAGACACTGCTCCAATCATATACCGTACCCTCGCAGAACATGCCGCCAAAGCCCATTATGCCGAGCACGACTATAAGTCCTTCTACATGCCGAAGGCTGAAACTCTCTTTTGGGCCATCGTCTGAAGCTGTAGGATCTTGCCGGACGAGGAAATCGTGGCCGAGAACAATGGTCAGCACGACGACTGCCAAGATAGTAGCATAGTGAAAGCCGAGTGGTAGTGTGGTAGTGGCGAACACTGCACCGACGATTCCGCCTGCCAGTCCTCCGAGGCTCCACATGCCGTGAAACGATGATAGGATGTTGCGCCCATAGAGTCGTTCTACGAAAACCGCCTGCGTATTCACTGCAATATTCATTAAATTGGCCATCGCCCCGAAGAGGAAAAGACTTGCTAAAAGCAACGGCACGTTGTTGGCTAATGATATTGAAGTCAGCACTACGCCATACATCAACAGCGCGAGCATTGTGCACACCCGGCTGCCAAACCTTGCGGCAAGCCATCCCGACACTGCCATCATGCATAGCTGCCCAACAGGTATAGCGAAGAGTACCATGCCAAGTTGTCCGTTGGTAAGACCGAGCGCACGCTGTACGTCAGGAATGCGACTCGCCCAACTTGCGAAGGTCAGCCCCATGGCAAAATAGAATGCGCCCACTGCAACGCGCATCCATTTTAAATCGTGTTTCTTTTCCGTCGTTATCGCCATTTTAACATCTTTTTATTATTTATCATTTTTCGTTCATTGCGTGTTTATTTGCAGAATTGCAAGGTTTAATCTCTCTTTTGCACCTATGAGATGAAGTTTGCAAAACATTGCAGGACTTTGCATATCGCTCTTATATCTTGTTCAAATATATACATAACTGCTGAAAGTTGCAAATACTTTTACTTTATTTAACGCAAAATATTTTTATAGCCTTCTGTTGCTCTCGTATATTTTGCGTACTTTTGCAACGTTAGAAAGAAAATATATGCAATGAACAAGGCAGAACGACAACAACTCATACTCAACAGAATCGCCATCGAGCATCACGTATATATAGGAAAACTGTGCGAGGAACTGGGCGCGAGCTACGACTCCGTGCGGCGTGACATCACCGAGCTTGACGAGGCTGGAAAACTGAAACGTGTGCATGGCGGAGCGGTCTCGCGTATGGGCATCCCGGCAGAATACATTCGTCGCAGTGACCTTGAGAGCACGGCAAAGCGATCAATGGCTGCTAAGGCAGCACGGCTTTTTGCAGACGGTGACACGCTGCTCGTAGACGGTGGCACATCGAACATGGAATTGATGCGACAACTACCCGACGATCTACGACTCACCGTATATACCAATTCGTTGCCGTTGGCCAATGAATTCTGCGACCGCAAGAACCTCACTATTCATATGTTTGGCGGCGAAATTCTTGCTTCATCGCGCGTCACCATTGGCGTGCCTGTTGTAGAGGCGTTGCAAGCCATCCGCCCTGACTGGTTGTCGCTTGGCGTCTGTGCCATCGACCTTGCGTTAGGAATTAGTAACAACAACTACGACGAGAACCTCGTGAAACGAGCCATGATAGCCCGTGCTCGCAAGACGCTCGTCATGGCCGACGACACCAAGCTCAAAACCGCCGAACCATACGTAGCAGCCTCGCTCGCTGACATCGACTATTTGGTTGTTGAAGACGACACTGTGGAGAAGTTGAGAATAGATTGGAAAGGAATCGGTTGCCAGATTATCTGATGGGGCACTTAGGGCCGCTATCTGCTTACATGGGCAAGTTTCTGTCTTACCGAAAAACTTACAGAGCAGTACACCCAATATTTTTGCAAAAGAGGTGCATAACTCAAATAATTTTGTGTAAGTTTGCAGAACATTAAGAAATCGCACAAAGCGTTTATGTAAATATGGAATCGAACATCATATCATTTCAAAGTGACTATAACAATGGCATGCTGCCAGAGATTCTGGAGGCTCTCGCCAAGACGAACAATGACAAGACATCGGGCTACGGCTTCGACCCCTATACGGGGCGGGCGGAGGAGAAGATACGCCGTGCAGTGGGCAATGACAAGGCTGACGTGTTCTTCCTCGTGGGCGGCACGCAGACCAACGCCACCGTCATCGACTCACTGCTCATGCCGTGCGAGGGCGTGATATGCACAGAGATGGCACACATCGCCGTGCACGAATCGGGAGCAATAGAGGCTTCGGGACATAAGGTCATCACTCTGCCCTCTGCCGACAGCAAGGTGAGCGTCGATGCATTGAAGACTTATATGGACAAGTTTCTTGCCGACGAGACCTATCCGCACATGGTGCAGCCGGGCATGGTATACATCACGATGCCGACGGAGCACGGCATGATATACTCGCGTGCCGAACTGGAAGCGCTCTACGACACCTGTCGGCACTACGAACTGAAACTTTACGTGGACGGCGCGCGACTGGGCTACGGGCTTATGTCGAAGGCGTGCGACTACGACCTGCCGTTCCTCGCCGCCCACTGCGACGTGTTCTACATCGGGGGCACCAAGGTGGGTGCATTGATGGGTGAAGCTGTGGTCTTCTGTAAAATGCCAGCGCCAAAATATTTCTTCACCACAGTTAAACGTCACGGCGCACTGCTTGCCAAGGGCAGGATGCTCGGCGTGCAGTTTGATACGCTCTTCACCGACGACCTATATTTTCGTGTGGCTCGCCACGCCATAGACATGGCTGCTCGCCTTAAGGAGATATTTGCCGCTGCAGGCATACCATTGGCTGTTGACTCGCCAACCAACCAGCAGTTCGTGGTCCTAACTCGTGAACAGTACCGCCTGCTGTCGGAAAAGATAAAGTTCGAGATATGGGAGCCCAGTGAGACAGAAGAGATTGTCTGTCGCTTCGTTACCAGTTGGGCAACGACCGAAGAGGATGTTAAGGGGCTGAAAGAGGCTTTGGGTGTATGAACATGAAGAAGATGACCTCTGTTAAAGTAAAAAAGTCAATCGTTATAACATATGACAGCAAAAACAGATTGGGAAAAGATGCAAGCTGGCGAAATCTACAATGACTTCGACAAGGACTTGTTCAACCGCAGAGTGGAAGCAAAGAAACTTTTCCGCGAGTATAATAAAACCGATGACGACGAGACAGAAAAGCGACTTGACTTGATGCGCAGGCTTTTCAAGTCAGTAGGCAAAAATGTATGGATAGAGCCGGATTTCCGCTGCGAGTTTGGCAAGAATATTGTTATTGGTAATGATGTCTACATCAACTTTGGTTGCGTGATCCTCGATTGTGGGAACGTAAAGATTGGCAACCAGGTGCTCATTGGCCCTAACGTCGGAATTTATGATGCCAACCACGCCTTGGATGCTCAGGAACGCATGGACGGAGCACTCATACCGGGCAATATAAACATAGGCAATCGGGTATGGATAGGCGGAGGCACCATTATCCTGCCGAACGTCACCATCGGAGACGACACTGTCATTGGCGCGGGAAGCATCGTCACCCACGACATCCCATCTTGTGTTGTGGCCGTTGGCAATCCTTGCCGTGTGCTACGAAAATTATCAGACGCAGACAAGGTGGGTTATATTGCAGAGCAACCCAAATAACAACTTTTTTTGCCACTACTGGATGAACATTTGGTATAATAATCCAACAACAACTCTTTGGTTTTCAGTTTGAAATGAACAATCTAAAGATAAAGGACGGTTTTAAGGGTGAGCGATCTCTCATCATGCCTGAGATGATATTGAAATTAGCCAAAGAAGACCCTGTGCTAAGAACTCTGCACATAACCGACATTGGCTATTACCCTCATGCAACCTACCATTACAGGGAACGAACGGCTCCTATAGACCAATATGTACTCATCTATTGCGTAAATGGCAGTGGCAAATATAGCATCAGCGGTAAGCAATACGAGGTGCATGCCAACCAATACTTCATATTGCCTGCCATGAGTCCCCATGCCTATGCTTCCAACAACAACGACCCTTGGACAATTTACTGGATACATTTCCGAGGCGAACTCGCCAACTACTATGCTGAGAGTGCGGAATGTCCGATAACAGTATCGCCCAACCTCAGTTCCCGAATAGCAGACCGCAACAACATCTTCGAGGACATATTCTTGACCCTGTCAGACGGCTACACGATAGAAAACCTGAGATACACTGCATCCTTGTTGCATTTCTATCTTGGCTCGTTACGTTATATGCCTCTTTACAGGAAATATCACAAGAAGGAAAGACAAAATGATGGAGAAACAGAAACCATCATCAATGCCTCATTGAAATTCATGGAAGAAAACATTGAGCGACAGATTACCCTGCAAGACATCGCTCAATACACAGGTTATTCCGTCTCGCATTTCTCTGCCATATTCAAGAGTCGGACAGGTCATAGTCCACTCAGCTACTTCAACATGCTGAAGATCAAAAAGGCTTGTGAACTGTTGGACACCACCGACATGAAAATCAATCAGATAAGCTATAAGGTCGGCATAGAAGACTCCTTTTATTTCTCACGCCTTTTCACAAAGACTGTAGGAATCTCTCCCAGGAAATACAGGGAAAACTTATAATAGCATATTATTGTTGTCCGGTAAAAAATATTACATTCGGAAAAATCCCACAGGGACGACATTTGATAAGCGATAGTTCAAAATAAGTTTATATTGTAAGGTGGACAAGAAAAACGACAATAGAGACAACCTTTTTCAGACCATAATTTTGGTTCTATGGGCGAAGCCAGTTGTCTCTATTTAGGGCTAACGCACGTGCCAATACAACGCGGGTCATAATGAGTGAGTTTGCAGATGTTCTCCGCACATTTCTCCGTGGCTTTCGGAAACAGACCGACAACAGATGTTCTCATAAGTCCGCCATTGGCTGCCGACTTACGATGACTCATCTCCCAAACTTTCCGAGAGACATCAAAAGGCTTGCCTACGTAGTCTGTTATAATCAACACCTTATAAGTGTTTTCACCAATGCCCATAGGAGTACCATTGGCCCAGTCTTTGAAATGTCTGGCAATATTTTTGAAGTCATTTTCATGGAACTTCTGTTAAATGCCAACTTGTCGCGAAAGATATTTGTGCAATTCTTCTTTCGTTGAAACAAAAATTTTTATTTTTGTATTGCCGACACCAACAATACTAAACATATCTGGTTGAGTGGGGAGATTGTCCGGCTTTAGGATGGGGGATAGAGCCGCCTGTCCCTGCCGTCAACCCCTTGTTCAAATAAAAAGACAAAGAGTATGGAATCAAAATTCCTAACCAATTATACCGAGACAACTTTCTTGTCTGCTATTCAGGCGAACTTGCGACGCTGTAAGTCGTTTGATTTTTCCGTTAGCTTCATCAAGAAAGCAGGATTGGTGCTTTTGGCAAAAGACATTAAGGCGGCAGTGGAAAGAGGTGCCAAGGGTAGAGTGATCACGTCTACCTATCAGAACTTTACGGATGTGGAGTCCTTGAACTTCTTTCTTGGACTTGCGCAATGTCCCAATTTTCAGTGTCATTTGGAGGATGAATGTTTTGTGGATGAGAAAAGTTTCTCCACGAAAGGCTTTCACTCAAAGGGTTACGTCTTTGAAATGGAAGACAGTGTGGAGATAATCATCGGTTCATCCAACATCACCCGTTATGCTTTACTCAAAAACATAGAGTGGGACTTGGTGATCAATTGCGACCGTCATGCCGAGGTTTATCGCGATACCATGGGCGAGTTTGAAAAACTTTGGAACAATACTTATGAGTTGTCGCAAGATAAAATTAAGGATTATGCCATGAAGCTCAGCTTTGCCATAGAACGCTGGGATATGGACTACGATATGGCGAATGCTGAAATCAAACCCAACTATATGCAGCGCAAGGCGCTCAGGGAGTTGAACCGCTATCGGGCCATAGGGCAGAATCGTTCACTGGTGATTTCTGCCACAGGTTCTGGCAAGACCTATCTGGCAGCCTTCGATGCACTCAATTTCAATCCTGATAGGTTGCTGTATGTTGTGCATGAAGGTTCAATATTGAAGAAGTCTTTGGAAACTTTCCAAAAAATATTTGGAGGTGCCAAGACGTGCGGACTGTATAGTGGAGAAGCTAAGGAGCTGGAGGCAGACTTCCTCTTTTCTACGAATGTCTCGATGTGCCGTTCGTTGCAACTCTTTGATAAGAATGAGTTTGATTATATCATCATAGACGAGTGCCATCATGCTGTGGCAGACAGCTATCGCAAAATCATTGAGTATTTTGAACCTGAGTTTTTGTTAGGTTTGACGGCAACGGAGAACCGTATGGACAATCAGGATGTGGTGGAGATATTTGGAAACAACATCCCTTACGAATTGCGATTGCGTGATGCCATTATCAATGACCTGATAGTCCCCTTCCACTATTATGGCATTCGCGATGAACTGGTAGATTATGGCTTGACTGCAGCGGGTGAGCGCAGGCTTATTTCACAAATTTCGACACCAGAGAATTGTGAGTTTATCCATCAGCAGATAGAGAAACATCGCATGGGGGGGCAGAAATTGAAGGCGTTGGCTTTTTGTAGGAATATCCAGCATGCACGGATGATGGCTGATAATCTGGGCGATTACTATCATACGGCATTTCTGAGTGGCAAAAACAAAACTGGCGAGCGTATTAGAGCTTACAATGAATTGCAGGATGAGCGGAAGGACTTGGAGATACTTTTCGCTGTCGATATACTCAATGAGGGTGTTGATATTCCGGGTGTAAACATGGTGCTGTTCTTGCGTCCTACGGAGTCAAGCACCATCTTCCTCCAGCAGCTGGGACGAGGACTGCGCAAGTATGAGAACAAGCCATACGTTACTATCCTCGACTTCATTGGCAATAGTTATAAGCGCAGCGTACATATCGCCCTGGCATTAGGAAGTTTGTCACGCAATTCTATCTTGGAAAAGAAATTGCTGAAGTTTATGGTAAGGAATGATTTCAAGACATTGGGACTGGAAGATTATGGGGTGCAGATACACATCGACGACCTTTCGAAAGAAGAAATCATCGACAAGATAGAGAGCGAGAACTTTAACCGTATCAACTATCTGAAGATGGATTATCAGAACTTCAAGGCTTACCTCAAGTCGCCAGGTTTTCCTAGCCATATGGATTACCTGAATAGCGACTATGCGCCTAATCTTTTGAAATTCATGAAGATAAAGATAAACGGCAAGAAGACAAACTCCTATTATGGCTTTTTGAAAGGCATTGGGGAAGAACGCTTGCCAGTGTTTTCAGACCAGCAGATAGCTTGCATCAATTATCTATCCAGTTTGTTACCTTTGGTAAGAAAGCATGAGTTCTTGGTAATGAATTGTCTACTGTCAGGCGAGACTTCTTTGCCGGAGATAGAGGCAAAGGCACGGGAGGAAATTTCGGGTTATGAATCGAAGCAAATGGAGCACGCTTTGCGTTTCATGGTAGATGGCGGAGCAATTCGGATAGATGGTGAGCATATTGCCATATGTGGCGAAAAGGAGCAGGAATATGAGGAATATCTGCAAGACTTGCTCAACTATGGTTTGACGCAATATTCGGCGAGATATGCAGACGATAAGATAGATTTCCTTCTATGGCAAGACTATCGCCAACATCAAGTGCTCTTGAAGATTTTGGAGAATCCGAAGCATAATCAATACGGTACCTATTATAAGGATGGTAACATGTATGTCTTTGCGGGGTTGAAGAAAGATGCCACCCAACAGGAGCATTTGAAATACAAAGACAAGTTCTTGACGCCAGATGTTTTCCAGTGGGAGAGTATCGCTAATATTTCTGCTAAGGATGAGGCTCTGCAAAGTTCAGCCAAGGAGGTGTTTGTCTTTGTGAGAAAGGTAAGTGCCGAGAATGGTGTCACCTTGCCATATACATATGTCGGCACAGGTAGTTTGGAGAATCCTCGTAAGGATGAGACGGACAATGGATCTATCCTGTATGATATCCACCTGAACAATTCCTTGCCAGATGAACTTCAGGAAGATTTCAAGTGGATGGAATAAATAGAATAAGCAATGAAGAAGCATTACAACGTTGTGGCTGCCGTAGTTTGCCAAGATGGTAAATATCTCTGTATGCAGAAGGGCAAGACCAGGTTTGAGTATACGAGCTATAAATGGGAGTTCCCTGGTGGCAAGATAGAGATGGGGGAAACGCCCCAAGAGGCACTGAAGCGTGAACTAATGGAGGAGATGGATTACCCCGTGGAGGTAGGAAGGGAAATAACTACTGTAACACACGAATATCCCGACTTCCGCATTACGATGACAGCGTTCCTGTGCCAGCCATTGGCAAAAAGTTTCCGTCTTACAGAGCATGTGGCTTTCGAGTGGCATGGAAAAGAAGAGTTGACCTCCGTGGATTGGGCTGCGGCTGATGTGGATATTGCGAAGGCGATAATAATGTCTGAACCATGATGGATCTACGACACTATATAAATGCATTCACCACTTTGCATACAGTATACTACTCCTGATATCAGCCAACTAAGACGATGCCGAATCTGAATTCATTCATTGCGGCACTATCGCTATTGGCGTTGGTGGCATAGATTAGGATTTATTGCAAAGAATATGTAACATATACCACCAATAAAGGTGGTAACTCATCACTCTAAAAGGTGGTAATAGACAAAAAAAGATATCAAAAAAAACAATTGGAAAATCTCATAACATATATTGAGCAATGAATGATGTAGGCAATAATCTCAACGTGCGCAGTATCATCACCGCCGATGCACCATACGCCGGCAACGTGATGCGTATCCCACAGGAGATACAGCGGAAGGCGAGGCAGCTGTGCTGGAAATACAACATGACTGACCCATCGGACGGAGAGGCACAGGCCACTATCCTCAGAGAACTACTTGGGAGTTGGAGTGAGAACGTGGCAATCATGCCGCACGTTCACTTCGACTATGGCATCAATACGCACTTTGCTGGAGGACACTTCACGTTCGTTAACTTCGACTGCGTGTTCCTCGACACATCACCCATATATATTGGTGAAGATGTGTTTATTGGGCCGAAGTGTGTACTGGCTTGCGCTGGTCATCCTGTCAACTCAGAGCAACGGCTCACGGAACCGCTCACGCAAAGCAAGCCTATACGCATCGGCAACAACGTTTGGCTCGGAGCAACCGTCACCGTCATTGGTGGCGTTACTATTGGCGATGGTTCGGTCATTGCTGCCGGAGCGGTGGTTACGAAGGACATTCCTGCCGGAGTCGTTGCTGGCGGTGTGCCATGCAAGGTGATAAGACTGATAACCGAGTCTGACCGGATAAAGCCGGAAGAAATAAAGTTCTAATTCGATCGACAATGAACAAGCAAGAGACATACGATTTTCTTACTGCACATGGCATCAGCTATGAGGTAACAAAAAAAGGCGGTACCCAAACGGGTATCGCCTTTAGTAATTATGGTTGTGGTTTTTAATCCTCGTCCTTTTGCTCAGCCTCGTGAGCCGCAATGAGCTTGCTCTGGAGGTCGTTTGGCACGAGCTCGTAGCTCGCGAACTTGGCGTTGAACGATGCCCTGCCACCAGTGAGCGAGCTGAGGGCTACGCTGTAGTTGGAAAGCTCCTTGTATGGGATCTTCGCGCTCAGCTTTTGGTAACCAGCCTCAGCGTCCATTCCCATGATGATGGCGCGTCTGCCCTGCAAGTCGCTCATCACGTCGCCCATGTAATCGGATGGTACATAAACCTCAAGGTCGTAGATAGGCTCAAGAATCTTCGGACCAGCGGTCTTGAATGCCTCGGAGAAGGCGTGACGCGCTGCCAAGGTGAACGAAAGCTCGTTGGAGTCTACGGGGTGCATCTTGCCGTCGTAAACAACCACGCGCACGTCGCGAGCATAACTGCCGGTCAGCGGACCACGCTCCATGCAGTCCATTACACCCTTGAGGATAGCGGGCATGAACCTGAGGTCGATAGCGCCGCCCACGACTGAGTTGATAAACTGCAACTTGCCGCCCCATGGCAGGTCTTTCTCCTCTTTCGACTTGATATTCATCTTGAACTCCTGGCCGTTGAACTTATAGCTCACAGGATCGGGCATGCCTTCGGCGTAAGGCTCAATGATGAGAGCCACCTCACCAAATTGTCCGGCACCGCCGCTCTGCTTCTTATGGCGATAGGTGGCCTGTGCTTTCTTGGTGATTGTCTCACGGTAGGGAACGCGTGGCTCATCGTATTCAACTTGCAGCTTCTCGTTGTTCTCCAGACGCCATTTCAGCACGCGAAGATGGAACTCACCTTGTCCGTGCACGATGGTTTGGCGAAGCTCCTTGCTTTGCTCCACCATCCATGTGGGATCCTCTTGCCTCATCTTCAGCAATGCTGCCATCACTTTCTCCATGTCTTGTGGGTTGCTTGCCTTGATAGCGCGCGAGTATTTAGGACGCGGGAACTTCACGAAATCAAACTTCACGTTGTCAAGATCCTTGCCGTCGAGCGTGTTTCCGGTTTTCACGTCTTTCAGTTTCACGGTGCAGCCAATGTCGCCAGCCTCCATCTCGTCGACAGGTATACGGTTGCTTCCGGCGCAAGCGTAGATCTGTCCGAGGCGTTCCTTGGAGCCGCGGTCAGCATTGGTGAGGTCGTCGCCAGCCTTCACCTTGCCGCTCATTACCTTGAAATAGCTCACCTCGCCAATGTGCGGTTCCATGCTTGTCTTGAAGAAGTATAGACTCTCTGGACCGTTGGAGTCGGCAGGCACCTCATTGCCACGCGTGTCGCGATAGGCAGGCATATCGCTAACGAAAGGCACCACGTTGCCAAGGAACTCCATCAAGCGCTGTACGCCCATGTCTTTGTGTGCGTCGACACAGAAAATAGGGAACATGTCGCGGTTTATCAAGCCCTTGCGGATTCCCAAGCGCAGTTCGTCTTCGCTAAGCGAGTTCTCGTCTTCGAAGAATTTCTCCATCAGCGTGTCATCGTTCTCGGCAGCAGCCTCTACCAACGTGCGGTGCAGCTCCTCGGCCTTCTCCATCTCCTCGGCAGGGATATCCTCACGCTTTGGCTCGCCGCCGTCGGGACCCCACGACAGCTTCTTCATGATGAGCACGTCGATGAGGCTGTGGAAGTTAGGACCCGTCTCAAGCGGATATTGAATCTGCACGCACTTGTTTCCGTAAATCTCCTGCATCTGCTCGATGAGATTGTCGAAGTCGCACTTGTCGGAGTCCAACTGGTTGATAAGGAAGATGACAGGCTTCTTCAGCTTCTCGGTGTAGCGGAAGTTGTTTTGTGTGCCCACCTCAGGACCATACTGGCCATTTATGAGAATCAAGGCCTGGTCGGTGACGTTGAGGGCAGTGATGGCACCTCCCACGAAGTCGTCAGATCCGGGGCAGTCGATAATATTGAGCTTCTTTTTGTTCCATTCTGCATGGAAAACGGTTGGGAACACAGAGTAGCCAAGGTTTAGCTCCACTGGCATGAAGTCGGAGACGGTGTTCTTACCCTCTATGGTACCACGACGCTTGATGACTCCAGCTTCGTATAACATACTTTCGGCAAGCGTGGTCTTGCCGCTACCTTTGGCGCCAATGAGCGCGATGTTCTTAATTTCGTTGGTTTGATAAACTCGCATATCAAAAGTGTTTTAAAGTTAGTCTTGGTTTCTTCTATGGCTTTATTTCTAAAACCCATGATAAAGTTAGGAAAAAAAACAACATGTTCAAAGAAAAAAAACGGGAATGTGCTATATTTTAAAAGAAATTAGTAATTTCGTGTTCAAATAAAGAAAAAAAACACAAAGTTTGAACAATATATCTTCATCCGCAGGGCTTTATGTCCACGTTCCATTTTGCGCATCACGATGTATCTATTGTGGTTTTTATTCCACCACCTCGTTGTCGCAGCGTCAGCGTTACGTTGATGCGCTTTGTCTGGAAATGCTCATGTTGCCTTATAAGCCGAAGATCTCCACAATATATCTCGGTGGCGGCACACCAAGTCAGTTGAGCTACGATCAGCTTTACCAATTTTTCTCATTGTTATATGATTTATACGATGTGTCTCCTGATGCCGAGATCACCATGGAGTGCAACCCCGACGATATTCATAAAGGCATGTTCGAAGACCTTCCCGTGAACAGAGTAAGCATGGGCGCGCAAACATTCTCCGATAAGCGTTTGCGTTTTCTGCGGCGTCGACACAAGTCGAAACAGGTAGACCGAGCGGTTGACACGCTTCGACATGATGGCATTGAGAACATCAGCATAGACTTGATGTATGGTTTCCCTGGCGAGACACTTGATGATTGGAACAAAGACGTGGATCATGCCATATCGCTCAATCCCGAACACATTTCTGCCTATGGATTGATGTTTGAGGAGGGCACTCCGCTTTACCGCATGCTGGAGGAGGACAAGGTGAAAGAGATTGACGAGGAATTAAGTTTGAGAATGTATTCCGAGCTTATCGACAAGCTTGATGCCGCAGGCTACGAACATTATGAGATAAGCAACTTCGCGAGGCTTGACGGTGACAAGACGAGCAACTGGCGCAGCAGGCACAACTCAAGCTATTGGCACGATATTCCTTATATAGGTTTAGGAGCAGGGGCTCATTCCTATTACCAAACGACGCGTCGTTGGAACCCTGACAATATAATAATGTATATGGATGCCATTGAGAGTGGACGACTGCCTTACGAGGAAGAAAAAATAAACAGCGACACTCATTACGATGACATCGTAATGACTGCGCTGCGTACTCGTGAGGGCATATGTCTTGACAGGCTTGATGGCAGTCATAGGGATTTCCTGCTCGACAATGCTAAACCCTATGTGGATAGTGGCCTTTTAGCCATTGAGGATGGGCACCTTCACCTGACCCGTGAAGGCATAAATGTCAGCAATCGCATCATGAGCGACTTGATGGACGTGTGACGTTGTTGAAAACAACTAAAAGACTTGCCAACCATGGAACGGCACATTCCACCTATGTGATACCTATCTATCAGCGAAACTATGCATGGGGAAGAGACGAGATATGTGCATTGATAAAAGATGTTCACGATTCCATGGAGATGGGCAAGCCTGTTTATTATATAGGTACCCTTGTAACTTATAAGCGTGATGAGGACAAATATGAGGTGATTGACGGTTAGCAGTCTGAATGTGGAATTAGTGAGCGCAGAGCGTAACTTTTGTGACATCTACCCAAAGGGTACGTTCAATATACCTCTCTATGTGTTTAATTATACAGACTACAAGTTGTGGAAAAAATATGCAACTGAGCTGCGAGGTGAAAAAATGAAGAAAGAAAATGCAGGACGCATCCGTTTTTTCCAAGAGTTGGGATGTTGTGATTTTGAGTTGGAGCCGTTCAAGAATTTTTATTTCTCTCGAACCCGCAAGAGCTTGGAACACTATTATCCTCAGGCAAAGGCTGGTGATAATAGGTCAATCAGCTCTCTTGATATCAACTGTTTTGGAAACTTTGCGATGATAGGTTCTGATGCTAACAGTTCCGGGTCCGACTGGAATCCTATTGAGAAGAGGAACCGTTATCTGGACTCGAAGCTTAATCAAGTGAGTGTTGCCTCATTGAAGTTCAGAATAATGCTGCAAATATGCCAAGACAATTATGACAATGGTGTTAGAGATAAAGTATTAAAGCGTGAATCCGGGTTGGAATGGAATGAAAAAGACATGGATGAGCACCAAGCGAAAATACTAAAGATAATTATGTGTCAAGAGGCACATTTAGATAAAAAGGCCCAATAATAAGAATGGGCCTTTAGTGTTTTTTCTCCTTGTAAACGCTATAGAAATAGGCTTTGATGTCGGCATCGATGTCCACGATGTTTCTCTTGCCCGTGACAAACGGCTTGATGTAGACAGTGACAACAAAGCACGCCAAGCCTATGGCGAGAGCCACGATGAACCTGAGCAGCTCGTTCTTGATAAAGTCGGTATTTGTAAAGCCAATGATGACAATGACAGGCAAGGCAAACAAAAGCCAGTCGCCGGCGGTGTTCATCTTGCCGTTGTTCTCGCGCTCTTCCTTGAGGGCGGGTGGCGCTTGCTTTATGAGGTCAGCCTTGTGTTTCTCCCAATATATCTCAAAGTCGCGGGGAAAAGAAGTGTCTGTCATTGTTTTAATCTTGATGGTTGAGCTTGAAAGTAGACCATAGCTTGTCTTTTGGCAATGGCGAAACCACGTGTATGGTCTCTTTAGATACGGGGTGCGTAAACTCCACCTCATGTGAGAGTAGGGATATGCTGCCGTCAGGATTGGAACGTCGCGCGCCATATTTCAAGTCGCCCTTGATGGGGCAGCCCATTGCCGCGAGTTGACAACGTATCTGATGGTGACGCCCTGTCATAAGACGTATTTCCAAAAGGTGGTAGTTGTCGCTGCTTGCGATGACGCGATAGTGAAGTATTGCCTTCTTTGCCCCAGGGACCTCATGGTCGTAGGCATAGCTCTTGTTTTGCTTCTCGTTGCGCGTTAGCCAATTTGTCAACGTGCCTTCTTGCTGAGAAGGCATCTCGTGTGTTATCGCCCAATAAGTCTTGTGAACTTCTCCCTTGCGAAACATGTCGTTAAGGCGTGACAAAGCTTTTGACGTGCGCGCGAAAACCACAAGGCCTGATACAGGACGATCAAGGCGATGCACCACACCGAGGAATACGTTCCCCGGCTTGTGATACTTCGCCTTGATATAGTCTTTCACCGTCTCGGAGAGTGGCTTGTCGCCGGTCTTGTCGCCCTGCACAATCTCGCCACTCTCTTTGTAGATGATGATAATATGGTTGTCTTCGTAAGTTGGCTTCATTACATATTCATACCGCCATCAACCTGGATTACCTGACCAGAGATATAGCTAGAGAGATCTGAAGCGAGATAGAGTGCCGTGTTAGCGATGTCGTCAACCGTTCCGGCACGGCGCAAAGGAATGTTCTTGATCCAAGCCTTGCGTATGTCGTCAGGCAGCGACTGTGTCATTGCTGTGTCAATGAATCCAGGTGCGATGGCGTTTGCGCGAATGCCTTTTGCTCCCATCTCTTGACCAATGCTCTTGGCAAGGGCGATGAGGCCTGCCTTGGATGCGGCGTAGTTGCTCTGTCCGGCGTTGCCGTGGACACCAACAACACTCGACATGTTGATGATAGAACCACCGCGCTGACGCATCATCACAGGCACGCAAGCGTGGATGAAGTTGAACGCAGACTTGAGGTTTACGTTGATTACGGCATCCCATTGCTGCTCGGTCATACGAAGCATCAAGCCGTCCTTGGTGATTCCGGCGTTGTTTACGAGAATGTCGACGGATCCAAACTCTTCCTTTACCTTTGCCACGACTTCAGCAGTCTGTGCAAAGTCGGCAGCGTTACTGGCAAATCCCTTTGCCTTCACGCCAAGGGCTTGGATCTCGCGCTCGGTCTGGAGGCCGCCATGCTCCTCGTCAATAAACAAGTCGGTGAAAGCGATGTTTGCGCCTTCCTGGGCAAACTTAAGGGCAATGGCCTTACCAATGCCGCGTGCGGCTCCTGTTACGAGAGCTGTCTTTCCTGTTAATAATCCCATAATAATATGTGTTTCTTTACTGTTACTTTTTTATATGTTATAATCTGAACCGTGGTCAGAAATATACCACTCTTGTTCTATTCTTTACTATTTTAGATTAATTCCCTGCAAAATTACATTATTTAGATGAGTCAAGCAAGAAAAAATATCGGAATATTACTCAAATAGGTTTTTTGATCGAGCGTTTCGCTCATCCTCTTCCGTAGCTCGCTTGAAGCAATCGCGGCATAGAGGCTCATATTCCTCTTTTTCGCCAAGCATGACCTGGGCGTTGTTTTTAACGAGACGATGGCTCGCATATGCTAATGAGCCACACTTGACGCAGATGGCGTGAACCTTTGTCACTTCATCGGCAATGGACAACAACTTAGGCATGGGGCCAAAAGGCTTGCCGAGATAATCCATGTCGAGACCTGCCACGATAACTCGCATGCCGTTATAGGCGAGTTGGTTGCAAACGTTGACAATGCCATCATCGAAGAATTGAGCTTCGTCGATGGCAATTACGTCAAAGCCTTGTGCTGATTTTAATATGGCGTTTGAATCAGTTACTGGGGTGGAGCCAATTGAGTTGTGGTCATGGCTCACCACTTTTGCCTCGGAATATCGCGTGTCAACAGAAGGCTTGAAAATCATGACCTGCTGACGCGCTATGCGCGCACGTTTCAGCCTACGGATAAGTTCTTCTGTCTTGCCCGAGAACATGGAGCCGCAAACCACCTCTATTCTGCCGGGGCGGTGGATTTCCCCCACGAGATTGTCAATCATGAATGCAAAGGTAAACAATATAATTTGAAGGAGCCTCTTAAAATTTGCAAAGATTTTGTCAAAACCTTGTCACATTAAAAAATATTATCTACATTTGTTGCGATTATGGGTACATTATACATCATTCCGACACCAGTGGGCAATATGGAGGATATTACGCTCCGCGCCCTTCGCATACTCAAGGAGGCAGACCTTGTGCTTGCCGAGGATACCCGCACTTCAGGTATCCTGTTGAAACATTATGACATAAAGAACCACCTCGTGGCGCACCACAAGTTCAACGAGCATGGCACCACCGCTGGCATAATAGAAAAACTGAAGGCCGGAATGACAATAGCCCAAATCAGTGACGCAGGAACCCCTGGTATCAGTGACCCGGGCTTTTTCCTCGCGCGTGAGGCCGCAAGAGAAGGCATCGACGTGGTAACGTTGCCAGGAGCCACAGCTTGCATACCCGCCATAGTTTCTTCCGGGCTTCCATGCGACCGCTTCTGCTTTGAGGGTTTCTTGCCCCAAAAGAAAGGTCGGCAGACACATTTGGAAAGCCTTAAGGACGAGACGCGTACCATGGTGTTTTATGAGTCGCCTTATCGCACTCTGAAAACGCTGAAGCAGTTTGGCGAGGTGTTTGGCGGAGACCGTCAGGTAAGTGTGGCGCGTGAGATAAGCAAGTTCCACGAGGAACATGTCAGAGGTACGCTTGATGAAGTCATAGCGCATTTTGAAGAGGTAGAGCCGAAAGGTGAAATCGTGATTGTGCTGGCAGGAAAAGAAAAGATCAAGCCAGAGAAGAAAAACAAACGACATGACATGGAAAAGGAGGATTTGCCATGAGAAAACACTTGTCATATGTCTTTTTCGCCCTTGTTTTGGTTTTCAGTGGTTGCCGCGAGAATAAAGCTCCCGTGGTAACTAAGCCGACGGTGACCAAGGACGACTCTTTGCAACAGGTTATCTCGCAACGTGACACACAAATCAACAACATGATGGCCACGATGAACGAGATACAAGAGGGTTTTAACGAGATAAGCGAAACCGAGAACCGTCTCAACCTGATACAGGCCGATGAACGTGCTGACAAATCCAGCGAGATAAAAGAACACATTAAGTTCATAGCTGACCGTATGCAGCAAAACAGGGAACTTATAAAAAAGCTGCAGGGACAATTGCGCGACAGCGATTTCAAGAGTCAGGAGTTGAAGAAGGTTGTTGTCAACATGTTGCGTCAGTTGGACGAGAAGGACCAACAATTGCAACAGCTTAGGGCAGAGCTTGATGCCAAGAACATACACATTGCCGAACTCGACGAAACCATCAGCACCCTAAGCGATAACATGACGGAACTGAAGAGCGAGAGCGATGAGAAGTCGCAGATAATCAACAATCAGGAAACCCAGTTGAATACCGCTTGGTATGTCTTTGGCACGAGGTCGGAGTTGAAAGACCAGCGCATTCTTGCGGGCGACAAGGTGTTGCAGCAAAATTTCAACAAGAATTATTTTACGAAGATAGACATTCGCGTGACCAAAGAGATAAAACTTTACTCGAAGTCGGCACGATTGTTGACTTCGCATCCCATCGGGAGTTATGAGCTTACTCGCGATAATAATAAAATGTACATATTAGTTATCACCAATCCTCAACTATTCTGGAGCACGAGTAAATATCTTGTAGCAGTGGTGAAGTAAGTCGCTATCGTCGCCTTAATGCGAAAAACGATTGCATCAAGGTCTTGCACTCTTTTTCGAGCACTCCGGCTAAGACTTTGGCCTTGGGGTGCAAGGCCCGAGGCGCGAACACTGAGTAACCTCTTTTCTCGTCGGCGGCTCCAAAAACTATGCGGCTCATCTGTGACCATCCCAATGCTCCGGCACACATCACGCAAGGCTCTACAGTGACATATAATGTACAACCAGAGAGATATTTGCCACCGAGAAGGCACGCGGCGGAAGTGATGGCGAGCATCTCCGCGTGAGCCGTTACGTCGTGCAACGTTTCCGTCTGGTTATGAGCTCGCGCGATTACCCTGCCATTAGCGACGATGACTGCCCCTACCGGAATTTCGCCTTCCTCGAAAGCTGCCTTAGCCTCGGCGAGGGCAAGACGCATGAAATATTCATCACGATTTGTTTGCTCTTCTTGCATAATTGGACTTTGTATCCACAAAGTTAGCCTTTCTCTTTGAATTATAAAAGAAAAAAGCTATTTTTGCAAAATAATATTGCGCATAATGGCAGAACACAACGACTTCGGAAAATGGGGCGAGGACTATGCGGCTGAGTATCTTCAAAAGAAAGGCTACATAATTTTGGAGCGCGATTGGACTTTTGGTCGAAGCAAACGTGACATAGACCTCATTTGCAAGACTTCCGACATGACTACAGTGGTGTTTGTGGAAGTTAAGGCTCGTGGCAACGACGACGTGACGAGCCCAGAGGAAGCCGTTGACATAAAGAAAATGCGTCACCTTATGGTTGCCGCAGACGAGTATGTAAAATCTCACGACATAAGTGAGGAACTACGTTTTGACATTGTTGCAATAATTGGGAAAAGAAATAGCAAACAAGTAAAAGTTAACCATATTGAAGATGCGTTCAATCCTCTCCTTATTTGACAGGAAAAAGAAGAATCAGCCCAAGGTCAATTATATCAACCTGGAAGAAACCGAATCCACAAGTACTTATCTGAAAAACCATCTTTCTGAGATTGAAGAAAATGGCTTGGGATTGGCTGTGGTTTCTGCTGCATTCCAAACTTCAGGAAGAGGGCAGGGAACAAACAAATGGGAGAGTGAACGTGACAAGAACTTGCTTTTTTCCATTTTGTGTCACCCTGTTTGGGTGTCGTTGCACTCACAATTCCTTATATCGGAGGCTATTGCGATAGCCTTGCATGATGTCCTTTCCAATTATACTGAAGACATCAAGATAAAATGGCCGAATGACATATATTGGAAAGACAAGAAAATTAGTGGTACAATTATTGAGAACTTCTTGTCACAGAGCCATATTCGCGATTGTATCATAGGTACGGGAATTAATGTCAACCAAAAAGAGTTTCATAGCGATGCTCCAAATCCAGTGTCGCTTGTTCAGATTCTTGGTAAGGAGGTTGACAAGCAAGCATTGCTTAAAAAACTCGTCGATACATTCTCGTTGTATCTTAACGACCTGCGTAATGGCAACTACGACAAGATTGTGACATTGTACACGTCGCATCTATACCGTGGACACGGCTTTTTTAAGTATCGCGACAGTGATGGAGAATTTGAGGCTGCATTGGTGGAAGTGGAAGATGATGGCCATTTAATTTTAAGAGATAAGGATGGCAGAATCAGAAGTTACGCTTTCAAGGAAGTGGAGTTCATAATATAAGACATATATAGATAACGATAAACTAAAGACAAATGGCACGTTTTAAGAGAATTCTGCTCAAGCTCTCAGGTGAGAGTTTGATGGGTAAGCAAGGATTTGGTATTGACCCTCAACGGCTTGCAGACTATGCCGCACAGATCAAGGAAATACATGACATGGGCGTAGAGATTGGCATCGTGATTGGTGGCGGCAATATCTTCCGTGGGCTCAGTGGTTCACAAAAGGGTTTCGACCGCGTGAAAGGAGACCAAATGGGAATGTGCGCCACGGTTATAAACTCACTGGCACTTAGTTCCGCATTAGGAGCCATTGGTGTGAAAAACAAGGTTATGACCGCCATCAGGATGGAACCGATAGGTGAGTTCTACAACAAGTGGAAGGCAATAGAGGCCCTTGAAGCTGGATATATTTGCATATTCTCTGCGGGCACTGGCAGTCCTTATTTCACTACAGACACAGGTTCGTCGCTTCGTGGGATAGAGATTGAGGCCGATGTGATGTTGAAAGGCACCCGTGTGGATGGTGTTTACACGGCAGACCCGGAGAAAGACCCTTCGGCAAAGAAATTCAAGGAAATTTCTTACCACGAAGTCCTGGAACGTGGATTGAAAGTCATGGACCTCACAGCCATTTGCATGTGCCAAGACAATAACCTTCCCATATATGTTTTTAATATGGATGTTGTTGGCAACCTCAAGAAAGTGATGGAAGGTGAGGAAATTGGAACTCTTGTTAAGCCGTAACACATCAAAAGGTCTTACGGCTTAACAAGATATCAAAAGACACTGATCGCGTCACCAAAGGTTTACCCCCTGTTTCTTAGTGCGCTAAGAAGTTCGGAGTTTTCCGTGGTTGAACCTATGGTGATGCGCAAGCAGTTGTTACACAGTTTTACACGTGTGCGGTTCCTGACTATGATGCCCATCTCAACGAGATAATCGTATATGGCTTGGGCATCTGTCATACGAGCGAGAAAGAAGTTAGCGTCAGTCGGGAATACCTCAATACACTCTGGGAGCTCCTTGAAGGCTTGCACCATGTGCTTTCTTTCCTGGAGGATGATGTTGACCCATTTCTCAACCATTTCAATATCTTCGAGTTCTTCAAGGGCTTGCTTTTGTGTGAGCAAGTTGACATTGTATGGGTATTTGACCTTATTGAATAAGTCAATAATCTCTTTGCTTGCGAACGCCATGCCTAAGCGAATTGCCGCACAACCCCAAGCCTTGCTCATGGTGTTAAGGACGATGACATTGGGGAACTCGGCAATACGTTTCCGGAATGGAGGCAATGTGGAGAAATCGCTATAAGCCTCATCAACGACAACAATGCCCTCAAACCGAGAGATTACTTTTTCTATCTCGCTAACTTCAAGGTTGTTTCCTGTAGGATTGTTTGGAGAACAAAGCCACACGACTTTCGTATGCTTGTCGCAAGTTGCCAAAAGTTTATCGGCATTAAGCCTGTAGCCTTCATCAAGCAATACAGGTTTATAAGTCACGTCGTTGATGTCGGCACACACCTTATACATTCCGTATGTAGGCTCAATGGCAACTACATTGTCTACTTGAGGTCGGCAAAAGACTCTGTAAACCAAGTCTATGGCTTCATCAGAACCGTTGCCAAGGAAAATGCATTCGGGGCTGACCTGCTTGTACTTAGACAACTTTTCCTTAACCTCCGTCTGCAATGGGTCCGGATAGCGGTTTAGGGGAGCATTGTAAGGGCTCTCGTTGGCATCGAGAAACACGTGCGCCTCATGCCCACTGTATTCATTGCGTGCTGAACTGTATGGGGCAAGTTTCCAGATATTTGGTCTTACTAAGTCGTGAAGCTGTTTCATGTCTATTTGTTTTTCATTTTGAGACTGTCCATGCGGAGTCTCATGGCGTTGGCGTGTGCCTCCAATTGCTCATTTTCTGCCATGCAGACAACTGCCTTTCCGATGCTGCGGATGCCGTCCTCGTTGAGGTATTGGAAAGTAACCTTGCGGTTGTAACTGTCAAGGTTCACTCCATTGTAGGCAAGTGCATATTGATGTGTAGGAAGTGTGTGGTTTGTGCCGCTGGCATAGTCGCCTGCGCTCTCACATGCCCATTTGCCGAGGAACACGCTGCCGGCATTAACTACCTTGTCGGCAAGTTGTTCATATTGAGTTGTGGCAATGATAAGATGTTCTGGGGCGTAAAGATTGCAAAGCTCCATTGCTTCCTCACTGTCGTGTACGAGAATCAACTTTGAGTTCTCCAATGTCTTTTCGGCAAGCTCACGGCGTGGAAGTGGCCTTAGCTGCTTGTCAATTTCGCATTTCACATCATTTAGAAGCTCCTCGGAAGTCGTTATCAATATTACTTGTGAGTCGATTCCGTGTTCGGCCTGTGAGAGAAGATCAGCCGCGACATATGCAGGGTTGCTGGTTTCGTCTGCAAACACACAGACCTCGCTTGGACCTGCTGGCATGTCAATAGCTACATCGTGAAGGCTCACCATCTGTTTGGCAGCCATAACAAACTGGTTGCCAGGACCAAATATCTTGTAAACCTTCGGCACCGACTCTGTGCCATAAGCCATTGCGCCAATAGCCTGCACACCGCCAGCCTTATAAATTTTGTTCACACCTGCTATCTTTGCTGCCGCAAGAATGGCAGGGTTCACTTTGCCTTCCTTGTTTGGAGGAGTGCAAAGCACTATTTCCTTGCATCCTGCAATTTTTGCTGGCGTGGCGAGCATGAGAACTGTAGAAAAGAGTGGGGCGGTGCCACCGGGGATATACAACCCAACCTTTTCGATGGCGATACTCTTCTGCCAGCATGTTACCCCCTTGGACGTTTCAATATGTTGCCCCTCTCCAAATTGCTGTGCCTCATGGAAAACGGCAATGTTATGGTGTGCCTGTTCAAGGGATTCTTTCAAGTCAACCGAGATGGACTCAAAAGCTTCGTCTATCTCTTCTTCGGTAACTCTTAATGTAGACAGTTTTGCATGGTCAAACTTCTCCTCATATTTCTTAACGGCCTCGTCGCCATTCTTCTTTATGTCTTCAAGGACGCTTGCCACTGTAGTGTTGAGCTTAGACAAGTCCATATGAGGACGTTCGACTATTGAGTCCCACTCTGATCTTGCAGGATATTTTATGATGTTCATTTTTAAAGAATCATTTTTTCAATTGGCGTCACCAAGATGCCTTGTGCGCCAAGTTCCTTTAGTTTGTTTATAATTTCCCAAAAACGCTTTTCATCGAGTACGGTGTGTATGGCACACCAGTTGGGGTCGGAGAGTGGGATTATTGTAGGACTCTTGATTCCTGGCAAGACCGCGGCAATTTCGTCAATCTTGTCTTTCGGGGCGTTCATCATGACATATTTCTTGTCTTGTGCCGACCTTACAGCCTTGAAACGGAAGAGCATCTCGTTGAGAATGTCGTGCTTCTCCTCGTCCATGTTAAGGTTGCCAATGAGCAATGCCTCGCTCCTAATGACTACTTCCACCTCCTTGAGGTTATTGTGAACCAGCGTTGAGCCACTGCTTACGATGTCAAAGATGGCGTCTGCCAAACCAATGCCCGGGCTTATTTCCACAGATCCCGTTATGACGTGGATGTCAGCATGAATATTATTCTTGTTGAGGAAACGCTTGAGAATGCCAGGATAGCTTGTGGCTATCTTCTTTCCGTTGAACCATTCAAGTCCCTCGTAATTGGCACTCTTAGGAATTGCAAGTGACAAACGACACTTAGAGAAACCAAGACGATCGATAATCTGAGCCTTTTCGTGTCGCTCCTCATATTCATTCTCGCCTACGATGCCTATGTCTGCGACACCGCTGGCAACACTTTGTGGAATATCATCATCGCGAAGGAAGAGCACCTCCAAAGGGAAGTTGGTGCTTTGCACGAGCAAAGTACGCTTGCTTGGACTTACTTTGATGTCCGCTTCAGCAAGGAGATTCATGCAGTCCTCGTAAAGGCGGCCTTTTGACTGAATGGCAATTCTTAACATATTTTTATGTGTTAGTGTCTTTATTCTTTCTAATTAATAATATTCATTGCAAAAGTACCTCAATTTTCTTATATCTCCAATAAAGTTCGTAATTTTGTACATAATTAGTCTATGAGGTTTCATATTAATTACATAATTTTCCTTTTCTGTTTATTTTTATTGGCATCTTGCCAAGAAAAGAAAAAGGTCGAGATGACTCCTTGGGGAACGCCGCTTGAGGGCGACACAATTCCACAAGGTGAAAAGTTCAGCCTCAATGATATCGTGAGCAATGGCGAGATGATAGTTGCCACATTGTCTGGTCCTGAGACTTATTATGACTACCATGGGCGCGGCATGGGATTGCAATATCTGCTCTGTCAGAAGTTTGCCGACAAGTTAGGTGTGTCGCTTCGTGTGGATGTTTGCAAGGACACAGCGGAGGTGGTTCGTAAGATTAAAAACGGTGATGTAGACATTGTGGCTATACAATTGCCAGATTCCGTAGAAGGCGTTGACTATACGAACGTGAAAGTAGACTCCTTGAAGCATGGATGGGCGGTCAATTCCGACAATATTGAATTGGCAAAGAACATAGATGCCTGGTTTAAGAAAGACTTGGTGGCAAAGACACGTCGAGAGGAGTCGTTTTGGCTTTCAACGGCGAGCGTCCGTCGTCGTGTGTTCTCTCCCATGCTCAATCGCTCAAAAGGCATTATCTCTCGCTACGATAAATATTTCATGACTTATGCCCCCATTGCGCGCCTCGATTGGAGACTAATGGCTGCACAATGTTACCAGGAGTCAACCTTTGATCCTAACGCGCGGTCGTGGGCTGGTGCATGTGGCTTGATGCAGATTATGCCAGGCACGGCAGACCATTTGGGAATCCCGCGGTCATCGTTGTTTAATCCCGAGGAAAACATTGCCGCGGCTGCCAAATACATGCTTGAGCTGGGCGGACATTTTGCTGACGTGCCAGCCGCTGAACGTATATGGTTCCAACTTGCAAGCTATAATGGCGGATCCAAACACGTGCGCGACGCAATGGCGTTGGCAAGGAAAAACGGACGCGACCACCATCGTTGGGGCGATGTGTCGGAGTTTGTGTTAAAGCTTTCTCAACCAAAATATTATAATGACCCAGTGGTGCGATACGGTTATATGCGAGGCATGGAGACCGTAGACTATGTAAGTCGCATCCGTGACCGTTGGGCTCAATATCGTGGAGCAGCCGGCGGTGGTAGCACGGGCGGATTCGTAACCTCACCGCAAAGGGCCAGCCGCGGCTACCGTTGGCATTTATAAAGGTCGCGCTATCCCCATTTTTAGGTATTTTGCAGCATGCGAAAATAAAAGTCTATAAGAAAGTTCATAATATTTTATAATTTCATACTTTTGCAATAGCAAATTCATTATGATATGAAAAACCAGAAAGTATATGAGCAAACCGATAAGCTCATTAATATAATTAGTGATAACTATTCGGTATTACAAAGTTTAGGCGCTTTCGGTATTAACCTTGGCTTTGGTGACAAGACCGTGGAAGAAGTGTGCGATGACGAGAAAGTTGACACATATACCTTTCTTGCTATTGTCAACTTCACCGTGAATGGTTACAAGATTTTTGAGGATGCCGCAAGCATCTCCGTACCCACTCTCATTCATTATCTTAAAGCAAGCCACGACTATTTCCTTGGCTATCAATTGCCAACCATCAGGAAGAAGCTTGAGGAGGCTCTCGATCAAGAGAACAACTTGGCAAAGCTGATACTCAAGATATATGATGAATATGATCATACCACGAGAAATCATATGCAGTATGAGGAAAAGACAGTTTTCCCTTATGTTGAGGCACTTGAGCGTCATGAACAGCCATCTGGTTATGATGTGCAAACTTACTCAAAGCACCATTCTGCCACCGACCGCAAACTTAATGAGCTGAAGAATATCATCATCAAGTATTTGCCATCTGATGGCTTGCACAACCATCAACTCACCGCGACTCTTTACGACATATACAACTGTGAGCAATGGTTGAAACAGCATGCCGCCGTAGAGGAGCACATCTTTATTCCTGCCGTCCGCTTGTTGGAACAAAAGTCAAGACAGAATGAGGTGAGCATGAAGATCCAAAACATCATAGGCAAGGCGAAAGCTTCAGATGAGGCTCTTAGCGATCGTGAGAGAGAGGTCATTATAGCCCTCGTTCAGGGTATGACAAACAAGGAGATTGCCGATCACCTGTTTATTTCAACCAATACCGTCATTACCCATCGTCGCAACATAGCCAAGAAGCTGCAAATCCACTCGCCGGCAGGTCTCACCATTTATGCCATTGTCAATAACCTGGTAGACATCAGTAGCGTGAAGCTTTAAACGCACGTCACAAAACGATGGTTTTGCCTTGGCTTAGAGGAATGGAGATATAAGGTGAGCGAACCAGCCACGGAACCTTTGCCCAGGAGTTCTCCATTTCTTCCAGTTTTCTGGCGTGAGCATGAAAGAGTCGTTCTTCTCAGCGTCAAACAGTTGGTCAAGCTCGCTGGTTGTGCATGGGTCAATGATGACAGCGTTTTCTTCATAGTCCCATGAAAGACTGCGAGCGTTGAGGTTTGCCGACCCAACAGTGCAGAACTTTCCGTCAACCATTATTATCTTTGTATGGTGGAAGCCAGGTTTGTACAACCAGATGGTGCAACCTTTTTTCATCAACTTGTGTGCATTATAGAAACCACAGTCGGGTGTCAAAGGAATGTCACACTTCACGGAAAGCATTATCTCCACTTTGACACCACGTTTTGCGGCATCTTTCAGGGCTTTTTTTATCTTATGGTTAAGCGTGAAATATGGATTGATGATTTTAATGCTGTCTTGGGCGAAATTAATGGCATTAGTATAGAAATCCCTTATAATCTTGTTCGACTTGTGCGGTTCACGGTTAATTATTCCTACCATTTTATGGCCTGCACTCCAACATGTGTCTGGCTTTAGTCCATCAAAATGGCTGTCCGTGCCCTGAGCGCGGAAATATTTTTCTCCTTGAATATCTTGCTTCGTTACCTTCTTCCACATTTTTAGGAAGATCTTCTGCAAGGTGTTAACCTCTGAACCTTCTATGCGGCAATGCATGTCGTTCCATGACCCAACCTGCTCTGTTCCTTTTATATAATAGTCGGCAACGTTCATGCCACCTGTGTATGCCACTTGCCCGTCTATTACCACTATCTTCCTGTGGTCGCGGCTCCAGATGTCGTCAAGCCAAGGAAACTTCACGGGATTAAACTCGTAAATCTCAATGCCTTGTTCCCTGATTTTTTGTATATCCGTCTTTTGCATTGGCTTGTTGTTGGAGATGTTGCCAAAGCCGTCGAACAATAAGCGCACCTCTACGCCTTCCTTCACCTTTTTTGACAGACGAGTAATGAGCTCGTGGTTTATGGAGTCGTTTCTGAAATTGAAATACTCCATGTGAATCGATGACTTTGCCTTGCTTATAGACTTAAACATGTCATCAAACTTCTCTTGCCCGTTCATCAGCAGTGTCACACTGTTGTCTTTGGAGAACGTGACGCCACTTTTCTCAAGGTGGCGAACTATGAGAGTATCACTGCCTTGCGCAATTGCCAGGCATGGAAACAATAATAATAAAAGAGCGATTTGTACCCTAAAAAGAATTTTCATTATTTGAGGATATACGTTTTAAAGCATAGAAGACGCAAAACTGTCTACTATTCCAAACAAGTGCTTATCTTTATCGCAGACCAGCACTGAATGGATTTTAAAATTGTGCATTATTCGTTGTATTTCAGACACTTTAGCATTTGGCAGCACGGTCTTTGGCTCACGTGTCATGATGTCGGCAACGGTGTGATCAAAGAATTCTGCCTGCCATTTCTGCATTGCTCGCCTGATGTCGCCATCGGTGATTATTCCGGCAAGGGTCTTGTCTTCGTTGAGAGCCACACCCAGCCCGAGCTTTCCTCTTGACACTTCTATTATGGCCTCGCCAAGGTGCATATTCTGTGGAATGATGGGCAGGTCTTCGGTCCGCATCACGTCTTCGGCAGTCGTCAGAAGTCGCTTGCCCAATTCACCGCCAGGGTGGAACTGTGCAAAGTCGCGTGGCTTGAAGTCTCTCACTTTCATCAACGCCACGGCCAAAGCGTCGCCCATGGCGAGTGCCGCCGTAGTAGAACTCGTAGGAGCGAGATTCAGAGGGCAAGCCTCATGCTCTACATACACTTTGACGTGTACGGTTGAATATTTCGCAAGCAAAGACTCGGGATTCCTGCTTATGCCAATGATAGGCACATGCATATGGAGCAAGATTGGAATGAATCTCAACAACTCATCGGTCTGGCCGGAATTGCTCAATGCGAGCACGACATCTTCCGATGTCATGGCACCAAGGTCACCATGATAAGCGTCGAGAGGATTGATAAAAAAGGCCGGAGTGCCCGTTGAGGCAAGCGTGGCGGCGATCTTTGCCCCTATGTGGCCGCTCTTTCCCACGCCTGTCACGATTACCTTGCCGTGGCAGTGGTACATGAGTTCTACGGCTCTCTCAAAATTCTCATCAAGCTGGGGTATCAAGTTGAGTATTGCCTGTGCTTCGTCGCGCAAGCATTGTGTTCCGTATGCTTTCGAATTTGCCAATCTTTCCGCTTGTGCTTTTGTTGTCATGGCCTGTCTTCGTCTTATTAGTCTTCTATCAGTTTCTTTATCAGTTTTTCCAGCTTGTCCAGCTCCAGCATGTTGGCTGCATCCGAAAGCCCCTTGTCTGGATCGGGATGAACCTCAAAGAAATATCCATTTGCGCCAAAGGCTTTCGCCGCAAGTGCCATTGATGGCACGAAACGTCGGTCGCCCACGGTCTTGCCGTTGCCGGCAGAAGGACGCTGAACGCTATGTGTGCAGTCCATGATGACGGTCGAGGCTATTTCTTTCATGTCGGGAATGTTGCGGAAGTCTACTACAAGGTTGTTGTAGCCGAAACTGTTGCCTCTCTCGGTGAGCCACACTTCCTTGGCACCACTTTGCATGGCTTTCTCATAAGGATAGCACATGTCTTTTCCTGATAGAAACTGTGCCTTCTTTATGTTTACCACTTTCCCCGTTTTTGCAGCTGCCACGAGCAAGTCGGTTTGGCGGCAGAGGAATGCGGGTATCTGCAATATGTCTACTACCTCACCAGCCTGTTCTGCCTGCCAAGGCTCATGAATGTCGGTGGTGAGCTTCAAGCCGTATTTAGCCTTAATGTCGGCAAGCATTTGCAATCCTTTCTCTATACCAGGACCACGGAAAGAGCTAAGGCTCGTGCGGTTGGCCTTGTCGAAGCTTGCCTTGAATATGATGTCAGTGCCGAGGCGACGGTTAATGTTAACCAGCGTTTGAGCTACAGTGTCGAGTAGCTCGGCAGACTCAATGACGCATGGTCCGGCTATTAGTTTCACGTTTTGTGCATTGTTGTGCACATTGCTATATTTCTGATTGTTATTCTCCATTTTACTCTATTTTTTAGAGATAATCATGTTCTCAGCCTCTTCCTCGGAGTCGGCATGTTGTATCTTCGTCGGCGAAGGGGCTACGATGTGCGCCGTGTCTGACACTATGTGTATGTCGCGTTGTGGATAAGGAATCTCAATGTTCTTGTCGTTCAACGCATTGTATACTGCTTCCATGATGTCTCCCTCAGCGTAGGTCTGCTTCCTGGAGTCAACCCATGCAAGGATCTTGAAGTCGATGGAATTATCACCAAACCCTGCGAACACGGTTTTCAGGTACTTTATGTAGTTGGCCTTGTTGAGCTTCGCCACGGCAGCATCAATAGCGTCTTTTACCTCCGGAACCCTTGAGCCGTATGCCACGCCAACAGGTATGATGGAAAGTACGTTGCCGTGGTTGCGCGTAAGGTTCTTGTAGTTCTTGGAAAACAGTTGTGAGTTTTGGTAAGCAATCACTGAGCCGTCGAGTGCTTCCACCGTTGTTGAGGTGTAGCTTATGTTGCTCACGGTACCCTTGGTGCCGTCTATGGAAATATAGTCACCCACCTTTATTCGGCCTGCCATGAGTGAGATGCCGTAGTAAAGGTTCTCAAGAATGTCCTTCATGGCGAATCCGATACCAGTTGAGAGACCTGCCGAGATAGCCACAATCCACGAATTGTCTATATGGAATATCGTGAGCGTCAGGAGCAACCATGCTCCCCACACTACCACCTGTATCAGGTTGCGCCACATGGCAATGTGGCTCATCACGGTTTGTGGACTTGGTTTGCGTTTCTCCTCCTTGGCCTTACGTTGCTCGCGAAGTGTCAGTTGATAGTGAAGGGTGTGCAGCGAGACGTGGTTTATATATTTTGCCATGAAGAAGAACGCCGACGCTTGCACGGCACGTATAATGCTGAAAGTGAACTTATCGGTATTCACCAAAGAGCGGTTGAAGAGTGAAAGGGTGGTGTCGCTGAGGTTAAACACGTCGGCGGCCCAATAGATGCTTATCAGGATCGACAATGTTCCCATGATAGGCAACGCTGCAGTATAGATGAGACGGAAAAACCATGTGCGGCTCACAGGCGTGTCGTCGTTGAAGTAATCGCGTTTGGGGTTGTTGCCGTATTGTTTCAGCAAGTCGGACGCGCATGTTATGGTGAGTATACAAGTGAGCTGCATTGTCCACCAAATGAGAATTTCTACCGACAATAGCGAGTAACCCACCAACGATGCCACCTCGCTTACAATGAAGACGGAAAGCGACACCCAAGCGTAGAATGTATCTGTGGCAGGCAGATCGCGGAAGTTCTTCCTGAGCGCGAACCATTGCCAAACGGTGAAAACCAGTAAGAGCAGAGGCATCACGAGGTTTGACAGGTTGTTTGGAACAAGCACTATACGG
Organism: Oscillospiraceae bacterium; assembly: GCA_963599465.1. GTDB lineage: Bacteria > Bacteroidota > Bacteroidia > Bacteroidales > Bacteroidaceae > Prevotella. The sequence continues at coordinate 73,095 of CAVBXD010000003.1, forward strand.
AAGAATATCACTATGAAGCACATTGCCATGATAGGCGTGTAGATTCTCAATCCGTGGAGAATCTGCTTGCCATTGAGCCTTATGAGCAACGACAACAATATCACCGCCATGAGCCATGCGTACTCCACGAGCAAGCCGGATGCCATGGAGAGGAAGTTCTGGTTTATGGTTGCCTTAATCATGCCCAAGACTGCCGCGAACGTGATAACGGTAGCGGCAAGGATAAGACAAATGCGCTTGGCGCGGAAGTTCTCTTTTGCCCGTTCACCGCCGTCGCCGCCGTTGAGCCAGTTAAGCAGGAATCCGCCCTTGTTTCTTTTCACGAGCCTTGTGCCCACGAAACCGATGGCGAGATATGCCACCCCCGCTGCTATCAAGGCGTAGAAAATTATTATCCCGAGCAAGAAGAGTATGATGCGGCTATCCCAATCGGAGCGGAACTTGTTTGTAGGTTTATATTTTTCCGCCATGGTCTGACTTGTCGTCTTGACCTCATTTTTGAGATTGCGCAACAGGGACAGCACGTTGTCGCCATTGTTGGTAAAGATGCTTGTCTGTATCTCCGTGTATCTCTTGTTGGCGTAATCGTTGAGGGCCTTCAGCCTCGCCTCTGTTTTACGGTATATCTCTATATATTGCTGGTTTTGGTTTTTCTTGTGGTTAAGCGTGCGCCTTATGTTCACCGCGAGCGTGAGACACACGTTGCGGTCTATCTTCTCCCTTTCAGATAAAGAAGAGGTATACATCGAACTGAGATCGGCAATCAAGCTGTCGTATCTTGCTATCTCAGTGTTGGCCTCGTCGACATACTCCCTGAAAGGCCCCACGGTTTCCTTGAAACTCTTGTATTGCTCGGTTGCCTCGTGGCAGGCATAGGTCAGGTTGAACACGTTGCCACTTTTTTGCGAATATAGCATTATGGCGTTTTGCTGGCTACGGTTCATCGTCGCCAGCAATTGCTTCATCACCTGCTCTTGCTGCTCCTTCTGTGCTCCCGTCTGCTTTTCGAGCTTGTTGTGATAGTTGGTCAACTCTATTCTAAGCATGGCCAACGAGCCTCCGATGGTACGCTCCTTGAGCACGGCATGTGATGGCAGTGTCACGAGCAGCAACAATATGATGTTTATGATAAATGACCTGTACATATTTTTATAGATTAACTATGGCGCAAAGGTACTAAATATTTTTTTATGCACCAAAATTATGCCTCACACAGTGGAGCTGTTTTGAGCGCCGTCGCCGTTACGTTAGAACGGCGATGCCGTTACGTTACAATGGCAATGCCGTTACGTTAGAATGGCGATGCCGTTACGTTACAACGGCGATGGCCTTACGTTGAGATGCCGATTGAGGGTTTTCGCGTGAAATAATATTCTCCTCACATTCGCAAAAAACTTGGTCGTTTGGAGAAGTTATATTAACTTTGCACTACTCAAGAAGAAAGCTTTTTTGTATATGAATAAACTGATTCTTTTTTGTTTGTCACTGCTTATGTCGACAACAGTTTCTTTTGCGTCAGAGCCTATTACCCTCAAGCAAGTAACCTCTGGCGAGTTTTCCGCGGAGGGTGTCTCCGGCATCAATCCGCTTAAAGGCACCGACCAGTATGCTCGCGTGTCAGCCGACGGAAAGCGCATTGAGCAGTATTCTTTCAAGACCGGCAAGCTCACGTCGGTGCTCTTTGACGTGGAACGCACCCAAGGCGAGAAAATAAACGCCTTCAATGGTTACATCATGTCGCCCGACGGAACCCGCATGCTCATTTCCACCAAGCGCGAGAATGTGTATCGCCGTTCTTATAAGGCGGTGTTCTACATTTATACCATAAAGAGCCGCAAGTTGGAGAAATTGTCGGACGGAGGCCCGCAACAGTGCCCGGTATGGTCGCCCGACGGTTTGCAAGTGGCATTCGTGAGAGACAACAACATTTTTCTCGTGAAGTTGCTTTACGACAACGCTGAAAGTCAGGTGACGACGGACGGTAAGTTCAACGAGATTATCAACGGAATACCTGATTGGGTCAACGAGGAGGAGTTTGAGTTCAACACCGCAATGACGTTCAACGCCGACGGCACCATGCTTTGCTGGCTGAAATACGATGAGAAGAACGTTGGTATGTATTCGCTCCAAATGTACAAAGGTAGCAATCCTGAGCACAAGGAAAATGCGCTTTACCCTGGAGAGTACAGCTATAAATACCCTAAGGCTGGTCAAGACAATTCAAAGATGTCGGCTTGGAGTTATGACATCAAGAGCCATAGAACGCAGAAGCTTCAGGTGCCTCTCGATGCCGACGGCTACATGCCTCGCATCGTGCCTACACCAAGCGCCGACAAGATCTTGGTCTACACCATGCCTAGGCATCAAGACGTGCTCAATCTCTACGCTGTTAACCCTCGCAGCACGGTGGCAAAATTGCTCCTGAAAGAGAGCGTGGCAAAATATGTGAAGGAGGAGACCATGGCAAACCTCAAGGTTGGCAACAACTTTATCTTGGTGCCTTCCGACCGTGATGGTTACAATCATATATATGTGTACAACCACAATGGGCAGTTGCTCAGGAAGGTTGCCCCAGGCAATTACGACATCACCGACCTTTATGGCATAGATGAGGCAACAGGCGACATCTATTATCAAGCTGCTGCCCTGAACCCTCACGACAGGCAGATATACGTGGCCCACAAGAACGGCAAGACCGAAAGGTTGACGCAAGAGGAAGGCTGGAACTCAGCCGTGTTCTCAGGCGACTTCAAGTATTTCCTCAACTCATGGAGCGACTACAACACGCCCTACGTCTATACCACACGAAGCAACAAGGGCAACGTCATTGCCACAAACGTGGACAACAAGACACTGAAAGACAAGATTGAGAAGTATGGCTGGGTGAAAAAGGAACCATTCTCGTTTACCACGTCAGAGGGCGTGAAGCTCGACGGATGGATGGTGAAACCTGCCAACTTTGACGCTTCGCGCAAGTATCCCGTCATCATGTTCCAGTACAGCGGCCCAGGCAGCCAGCAGGTTGTCAACTCGTGGAATGCCGGCTCAATGGGGCAGGGAGGCGCTTACGACCAATATCTTACCCAGCAAGGTTTTATCGTTGTTTGCGTCGATGGCCGTGGCACAGGTGGCAGAGGAGCCGAGTTTGAGAAGTGCACCTACCAAAATTTAGGTGACTTTGAGTCGAAAGACCAAGTGGAGACCGCCCTTTACCTTGGTTCGCTTCCTTACGTTGAAAAAGACAACATCGGCATTTGGGGCTGGAGCTACGGCGGCTTCTGCACATTGATGAGCATGAGCGAAGGTCGTAACGTCTTCAAGGCTGGCGTGGCAGTGGCTCCACCAACGTGTTTCCGTTACTACGACACTATTTACACCGAGCGCTACATGCGCACTCCACAGGAAAACCCTACCGGTTATGATGATTGCCCAATAAGTCGTGCGTCGAAGCTCAATGGCGCATTGCTTCTCTGCCATGGGGCAGCCGATGACAACGTGCATCCACAAAACACCTTTGAATACACTGAGGCGTTGGTACAGGCCGACAAGGACTTCAAGGAGAACATCTATACCAACCGCAATCACAGCATCTACGGTGGAAACACACGCAACCACCTGCTGAGGCAAATCACGCAATGGTTTGAAGAGCACTTAAAGTAAGATATTCGATAAACAAAACGATAAAGGCGACCTTTTCGGGTCGCCTTTTACTGTAATATCTGCAAGAGAATTTTCCTGCTAATGTGAATGATAATTATCCGATTGAAGTCATGTAATACGTTAGCAATAAGTGTTTTTATGTTATGAGGTTAACACTCTTTTACACATTGCATATACCCGATTCGGTCATTATGTGGTAACTTTGTACTAAAATTATACAACGTTTTAGGATAACTGAAAAACACTCTAGTATATAAAGCAACAAAAAATAGAAAATGAAAAATTATTTTGAAAAGATTTTCACGGAGGTCAAACGAATTGCCGTCGTGACACTGGCACTTGTGGGCATAGGTTGCGCACAGGCTACAGTAGCTCAGACCACCGTGGAAACCACCTTCAAGGTGTGTGCCCTCAACGTGGACGGACTTCCGCAGAAAATCCTTAGTTTCGACCTCAACGCTGACGGCCCCGGCTCCGACGGAACAAAGAAGATCGGACAGTACATCGCCGGCAGCGGCATCGACGTAGTAGGATTGAGCGAGGACTTCAACTATAACGGCAGCCTGCTCGAAGGCGCCGGCGACAACTACCAGTCGGGCACATGGCGCGGCAGCATCTCCATTTCCGGCACAGGCAATCTCGATATTGACAACTTGCGTTTTCCCACCGACGGTCTGCAATTGCTCGTGAAGAAGGGACTCACCTTCGGCGACGAGAGCTGGACGGCCTGGACACAGAACCACGGCCACTTCACCGATGGTGCCGACGAACTCATCACCAAGGGATACAGATATTATAAGGTGAACCTCGGACAAGGCATCGTCGTGGAATTCTACATCATGCACATGGATGCCGAGACCGGCGCTGAGGACAACGCTGCCCGCGCCTCACAGTGGGAACAACTCCGCGACGCTATCCTCGCCAACAACAGTGGTCTGCCCAAGATTGTGATGGGCGACACCAATAGCCGCTACACCCGCGACGACATCCTTACGCTCTTCACCAATCCCATTGTAGCCGCCGGCAACTACACCGTCAGCGACGTATGGGTGGAGAAGTGCAAGAACGGCACCTATCCCACACTCGGCGCCGAAGCACTTGTCGTACCCGAGGCCGACAGAACCAAGTCGAGTGCCTATGTGGAGAATGAAATCGTAGACAAGGTGCTCTACCTCAACCCCACCCACGGCGGCATGCAACTCACGCCAAACTCCATCACCTTCGATGCCGACAACTATCTCAAGGACGACGGCACGCTGCTCGGCGACCATGTGCCCGTCATCGTAGAGTTCAAGGCCGCAGGCACTACCTACGCCCCCGCCGCTTCAACCGATTTCTGGCGCGGAGAGGCATGGACAGGCAACGGCCAACAGGTGTATCTCTACAATGTAGGAAGCCACTACTTCATCTCCAACGATTTCGGTCCTTCGGTGACAAACATCTCCCAGGCACCTATCTGGGGTATCTATGGTACTGCCACCAGTTACACGATAAGCAATAGTGACGGCTACCGTCTGCAAATGGGAAGAAGCAAAAGCAATCAGGGCGTAGTGTCGGGAAGCGGCGCCACGACTTTCTCCAATAGCGAGGCGGGCATTACCGAGGGCAGTCACCGCATCGGACTGAAAGACTGGTCTACTTTCCTTGACAGAAACACCCATTTCTTCACCGTAGCCACAGAGAGCGGAAAAACCATCTACTCGGCTGCTACGACCAAAGACACCTACAACGACTGGCTGCTCATCTCCGAGGAACAAAAGCAGGCTTACCTGAACTATGTGTCGCTCTACAACGAGGCCAACAGTCTGCTGGGCGAGCGCGATGACCTCAACGACGAACTCATCGGCGTGCTCGACGACACCAAGTCGTCCAACTATGGCTCCGTGGCCAGCGACACCGAGAAACTGGAGGCTATCGTTGCCAAGTATCAGACGCTTGACGTGAAGATCACCGATACCAAGTATGCCACCACCTGTCTGCCGTGGAACGGTGAAGTGCCCGAGGGCGTGACGGTGTATATCGCCACCAAGTACAACGAGAATGCCACCGGCACAAGCACCGTGCACCTCGAAAAGTATAATGCCACCGTGCTGCCCAAGGGCGTGGGCTTCCTGCTCTACTCCGACAACGCCGGCACCTACACCTTCAAGCGCACCAACAATGCAGCCGAGACACCTGCCGGAAATATCCTCAGTGGTACTTACAAGACAATTGCCAACGAGAATCTTGACTTCACCAACTACAATTACATGCTCCTCGGCAACAAGAGCCAAGGATTGGGTTTCTACCGTCTGGCATCCGACTCATATATCCCTGCCTTCCGTGCCTACATCCTTCGCGACAATGCCACCAGCGGGGAGAGCAAACAATATGCGGCATTCGACTTCAACGGTACGACGGCAATCAACTTTATCGACAATACGCCAGGTGTATCGGTGAAAGCCGTGTTCGGTATCAACGGAGAGCAGCGCACCGACTTGCAGCGAGGCATCAACTTGCTGAAGATGAGCGACGGAAGCGTAAAAAAAGTGTTGGTAAAATAAACCGAGACACACAATTCGCAAATAAGACGACAACAAATATGAACACAACAGGGAAACATAAAAACACATACATTGCTCCTAGTGTGACAGTGTTGAATGTAGAGGTGTGCAGTCTGCTTGCCGTTTCGATAAATTCCAACGACAAAAACGGCAACGAAGAAATGAAGGGCGAGGAATCGCTCAGCAAACGCCACGACACCATATGGGGAACTGACAACAACAGCTGGAACAAGAGCAACCAATGGTAATTCATCGTATCAAACAAAACGGGGACGTTTCGCGCAGAGCGAAACGTCCCCGTTTTGTTTATATGCCCTTCATGAGCATTATACCGACTACTTTTCTATAATGCCTGCTTTCAGCCATTTGTCTGCGAGCTCTCGCGCGTCGTTCAAGGCAACGTCGCGAGGCAATGGCGTGTTTTCGTCTATCTCGTAGTTGCTAACGAGAATGTCGGCAAGGTCGTCTACTGTAAATTCCTTGCCTTCAACGTTGTTCCATAGCAAAAAGGCACTGTCGTTCATGTTTATGACATCGCTGAAATCGATGTTCTCCTTGCCTTCTGCCACGATGACGTGAGCACCGCAAATATCGTTGACTCTGAAACCTTTTTTTGTTCTCATAAATAAAAAATATCTCTGTGTTGAGTTTCTTCAAGCTACTTGTTGAACAGTGGAATCCACACGTGGCGATAAAATGCAAGCAGCCACCGTCTGACGGGCAGCAGCCTCATCCATATCCATGAATATACTTTCCATTTGTTGCCCTTTACGGAGTCTAGTTGTTGTCTTCCTTTTCTGTAGAATCCCACCACAGAAGCCACGATGTCGCCCTTCGTGCAATGTTCTGGCGTAAGGTTGCCATCGCCAAGAAGTGTCACCTTGTCGCCATCTATGTTGACCACCCGATGAAGCACGTAATACCGCTTGTCTATCATGGCAAGCACAGGGTCGCCTACATGGGGTTCCGTGGCTTTCGTCAGCAAAGCCTTGTCGCGACCGTCTTCAAGGAAAGGGCGCATGGAGAAACCTCTCATCAACGGCAACGTCACGGTGTGGCCTTCGTTGATGAGTTTCAACACTTCCGGCAGAAATTCGGTGTTTTTGAATAATATGGTCTGCTTCATGTCGTTGACTCTAAACGTTGTCTTTCCTCGCTATGGCCTCATGGCACACTTCAGCCGAATTTCTGTCTGGAAGGCAATGAAGAATGTATATTGGTATGCGTTCCACTATTCTCGTTACCGTCCGGCAAATTTGCTTGTATAGTTCAACGTCCCATTTCATGGACGACACGGAAGGCAACAGTGATATGAAAGCCTCAACTGCGCTCATTCGTTCAACGGAGTTGGATAGCTGCCTGTCGATTCGTGTCACGGCACCCAGTGTAGCCTTGACATCACGATAACAGGGTGTCTTCCCGCTCCACGGGCTGCCATAGATAAAACATTCCTTACCTATGATTCGCACCACGGGGTTGTCGTCGTTGATCATGTCACATCCAGGAATATGTTTTAACCAATTGCTCACCTGCGTCGATTTCCCCGTGCCGCTCTTGGCAATGAAGGCATATGCAAAGCCTCCCTGCCTTACGACGGAAGCGTGCATGAGAACAGTGTCTTTGCTGGCACCAGCAAAAGCATAGACGAGCATCAAGGCATTGTTTAACCCATAAGAGCGCATGAGGGCATTGCCTTTGAGGGCGCATCTGCAATGGGCGAAATCCTTATCAGTGATGACCAAGGCGCATTCCGCCGTGTTGACATCCTTGATAATGTATTGATAACCGCCATCCTGAAGCTGGTCTACAACTGTAATGCCGTTGCCGGTGTCAAACTCCCTTATCCGTTCGCGTTGCTCTTTAGGCACCGGACAAACGTTGTCATCTACCGTCAACGTGAACAATGCCGCATCTTTATCACAATCCGTCTTTTCAAACGGGTGAAACGACGGAAGAAGACGAAAACCTCTGTCGTATCCAACAAAGGAAATCGCAAAAGTAAGGCCTGCTACTTGAAAGAGGCGTGTCTCCTTAGCACGAGCCTGTGGGTTGCTGCTCCTTGCCTGAGGCATCATTTATTCTTCGGGCCTGATAGCCTCATAGCGGAATCCGGGCTGCTTGACCTCTTTAACTATAAACTTGCCATTGTCGGCATATTTTTTCCTCAAGCGTGCGTATTTTTTCTCTATGTCTTTCTTTTTCAAAGCGAAACAGGTGATACAAGTGGGAGTCTTGACACCTTCCATCTGGAGATGCTCACGAAGCTGGCTGGAATAGTTTTCGCGACTGAACAAGAATTTTGTCTTTGTCTCGATATATACAGAGTCGAGTTGTTGTATCTCGGTGAAATACACTGTAGAGTCGTTGAAAGACGATGCGAAGCCAAAAATATAAGCCTTTGCGGGGCGAGAGGCTCCCCAGACGCAAAGGCATGCAATGGCCATGAAAAAGGTTAGGATATATTTCCTCATGATGATGTTTGTTGACTTTTTGACGATTTACGGTACAAAATTATAAAATTAATACCGCTTTTCGAGCGAAATGTTTATTTTTAACGTCAAGGTTTCAAAAAAAAACATACTTTTGCAGCATACCGTTATTTTTTTACTAAATTTGCATGATAAATATCGCATGCCGAAAATATGAGTATAGCCATAATAAAATATAATGCGGGTAACATTTACTCGGTTGTCAACGCGCTAAGGCGCTTGGGGGTTGAGCCGGTTATCACCGATAGCCCTGAGGAGCTTGCGGAGGCAAGCCATGTAATATTTCCAGGGCAGGGCAGCGCTCAAACCACAATGGAGTATCTGAAATCCCATGGTCTCGACAAGGTTATAAGGTCGCTGCGCCAGCCGGTGCTTGGCATCTGTGTGGGACAACAGCTGCTTTGCGCACACTCTGAGGAGGGTGACGTGGATTGCATTGGCATATTCCCCGAAAGCGTAAAAAGGTTCAACCCTGTGGACCGTGAATTGAAGGTGCCGGAGATGGGATGGAACAAGTTGCGCGACATATCATCACCGCTGTTCGATGGTGTTGAAGAAGGCGATTATGTGTATTTCGTCCATAGTTTCTATGTGCCGAAAAGTGAGTTCACAATAGCCACGGCAGATTATTCCCTGCCATATTCCGCCGCGTTGCATCGCGACAACTTTTGGACGGTGCAGTTCCATCCAGAGAAGAGTGGGGCAGTGGGCGAACGAATACTAAGAAATTTCCTTGAAATGGGCTCAGCTAAAGAGAAGTAAGAATGAATATAGAACTTATTCCAGCGATAGACATAATAGGCGGCAAGTGCGTGAGGCTCACCAAGGGAGACTATGGCCAAAAGAAGGTTTACAATGACGACCCGGTGGATCAAGCCAAGCAGTTTGAGCAACTCGGCATGAAACGTCTGCATGTGGTAGACCTCGATGGAGCGAAAGCCAAGCATATTGTAAATGTCGAAGTGCTTAGGGCGATAACGGCTGCCACAAGCCTTAAAGTGGATTTCGGAGGAGGCATAAAAAGCGATGGCGACATAGAGGCGGCTTTTGCGGCAGGTGCGTCCTTGGTTACGATAGGAAGCATAGCCGTGAGTCAGCCCGACACTTTCTTGAAGTGGCTTGACAGATATGGAGCAGACAAGATAATATTGGGTGCTGACGTTAGAAACGGTCTTGTCAGCATAAACGGATGGAAAGAAGACTCCGCGGAGGAGCTCTTGCCATTCCTGTCAAGATACGTCAAGGCTGGCGTTAAAAACGTGCTGTGCACAGAAATATCAAGAGACGGCACCCTGTCGGGACCTTCCACGGAATTGTATGGCAAGGTAATGGAGACGTTCCCTAATATCCATCTGATAGCAAGCGGTGGAGTGGGGTGCAACGAAGACATCGTAGAGCTCGACCAAGCCGGGATCCCCGCTGTAGTCTTTGGTAAGGCATGGTATGAGGGTAAAATCAACTTAAAGGAGCTGAAAGCATGAAATACAACGGATTGGCAAAACGCATAGTGCCTTGTCTTGACGTTAAGGACGGACAGACAGTAAAAGGCACCCATTTCGTTAACCTTCGCGAGGCTGGCGACCCCGTGGAGCTTGGCAAGGCTTATAGCGATGCCGGTGCCGACGAGCTCGTGTTTCTAGACATCACCGCGACCGTGGATGGGCGTAAGACGTTTACCGACATGGTGAGCAGGGTGGCAAGAAATATCAATATCCCGTTCACGGTTGGCGGGGGTATCAACGCCATAGAGGACGTTGACCGCTTGCTTGGGGCTGGCGCCGACAAGATAAGCATAAACTCAGCTGCCATAAAACGACCTGAGCTTATCGACGAGATTTCGTCGAAATATGGCTCGCAGGTTTGCGTGTGTGCCATTGATGCACGTAATGACGCCGATGGGTGGCATTGCTATGTGAAGGGAGGCAGGGAACGTACAGAACGCCGCTTGATGGATTGGGCACGCGAAGTAGCCGACCGTGGCGCTGGCGAGATTCTCTTCACGAGCATGGATCACGATGGCGTGAAGCAAGGCTTTGCCTATGAAGCTCTGGCTGAAATGGCAGACATGGTGCCAATACCGGTGATAGCGAGCGGTGGAGCAGGTAAGATGGAACACTTCTGCGATGCATTCACATTGGGCAAGGCAGACGCGGCGTTGGCTGCAAGCGTGTTCCATTTTGGTGAGATAACGATACCGGAGCTTAAGCTCTACCTTAAAAACAAAGGTATAAACGTAAGATTATGAATATAGATTTCGAGAAGATGGACGGCCTCGTGCCAGCGATTGTTCAAGATGCAGTGACGGCGAAAGTGCTGATGCTGGGCTTCATGAACAAGGAAGCCTATGAAAAGACTATGGCGACAGGGCTTGTTACTTTTTGGAGCAGGACGAGGGAATGCCTTTGGACAAAAGGTGAGACTTCGGGTAACTTTTTGCATCTGGTCAGCGTAAAAGAAGACTGTGACCACGATACCCTTCTCATTGAGGCGCATCCCGACGGTCCGGTATGTCATCTCGGCACCGACACGTGTTGGGGCGAGACCAATGACTTGAATCCGATAACATTTCTCTCTGAACTGCAAGACTTCATAGAAAAGCGCCACGAGGAAATGCCCGAAGGCAGCTACACGACAAGCCTTTTCCAAAAAGGTGTGAACAAGATGGCTCAGAAAGTTGGTGAGGAGGCAGTGGAAACTGTAATTGAGGCAACCAACGGCACCAACGACAAACTTGTATACGAGGCTTCTGACCTTTTGTATCATCTCATCGTGCTGCTGACATCGAAGGGACTGCGCGTTGAAGACCTTGCGCGGGAACTTGCGAAGCGCCACAACCCTGATTGGGATAAGGCGCGGAGAATAAAGAAAAGTAAAGAATAATCGGAATATCCTGTTAACTTATTTCAGATTATGCTTATAGATTACGATAAAGTAAAGGTTTACCAACAAGACAAGCTGGTGCTCGATGACGTGTGTTTTCACGCCAACGAGGGTGAGTTTATCTACCTGATAGGAAAGGTGGGATCGGGCAAGAGCAGCTTGCTCAAGACCTTGTATTGCGAGTTGGACCTCTATCCCGAAGAATCGGAGAAAGCGGAAGTGCTTGGCAGGAACCTTCTGACACTGAAGCGCCGTGAGATTCCAGCGTTGAGGCGCGAGATGGGAATCATCTTTCAAGATTTCCAGCTCCTTCGCGACCGCGACATCTGGAACAACCTGCGTTTCGTCTTACGTGCCACAGGATGGAAAGACAACAAGAAGATAGAAGAGCGCATACATGAGGTGCTTGCGTCTGTGGAGATGGAAGGTAAAATCCATTCCATGCCCCATGAACTGTCGGGAGGCGAGCAACAACGAATATCCATAGCAAGGGCATTGCTCAACAACCCCAAAGTTATAATCGCGGATGAGCCAACCGGCAACCTTGACCCTGAAACCGCAGAAAATATCGTGAGACTGCTCAAAGACATCACAAGGCAAGGAACGGCCGTCGTGATGTCAACGCATAACATATCCATGATAGACCGCTATCCCGGCATTATATATAAATGTGAAGATGGCAAAGTGATGGAGGTTAGAAACAAAGACTAAAACAAAAAGATATACCGTCTTATGAACGTAATGAAATTTGGAGGCACTTCGGTCGGAAGTCCTGAGCGCATGAAGAGCGTGGCCCAACTCATAACAAGATCGGGCGAGCCAACGGTTGTCGTACTGTCAGCCATGAGTGGTACGACAAACAGTCTTGTGGAAATAAGCAATTATCTCTACAAAAAGAACCCCGAGGGGGCGAATGAGGAGATTAACAAGCTCGAAACAAAGTACATGGGACATGTTGAGGACTTGTATTCTGACTCTGCCTTTAAGAACAAGACTCGCGACTTTCTGCGTGACAGGTTCAACTATATGCGTTCCTTCACGAAAGGCATTTTCACGAGTTTTGAAGAGAAGATCATCGTGTCGCAAGGTGAAATTATGTCTACAAACATGATGAACAACCTTCTTCTGGAGAATGGCATCAAGAGTGTTCTCATTGACGCCCTTAGCTTCATGCGTACAAACAAGAACTCAGAGCCTGACCTACCATACATCAAGGAGCATTTTGCCGAAGTGATGCAGAATAATCCTGGCAAGCAGATTTACATTACGCAAGGTTTCATCTGCAGGAACGCCTATGGCGAGGTTGATAACTTGCTTCGCGGTGGCTCTGACTATACGGCGTCATTGATTGGTGCCGCCCTCCCTGCTGACGAAATCCAGATTTGGACCGACATAGACGGCATGCACAATAACGACCCTCGCTTTGTTGAAAACACAAAGGCCGTGAGGCAGCTGAACTTTGAGGAGGCGGCTGAACTTGCCTACTTTGGTGCGAAGATTCTGCATCCGACGTGCGTGCAACCAGCTAAGTTCGCCGGCATACCAGTGAGACTGAAAAACACGATGAAGCCAGACGCTGAAGGAACGATCATCAACAACGAACTCGGAAGAGGCACCATTAAAGCAGTCGCAGCAAAAGACAACATCACGGCCATTAAGATCAAGTCGTCGCGTATGTTGCTTGCCACAGGCTTCCTACGTAAGGTATTCGAGATATTCGAGAGCTACCAGACACCTATAGACATGATTGCCACATCGGAGGTGGGAGTGTCAATGAGTATCGATAATGACTCTCATCTTGACGAGATTGTTGACGAGTTAAGGAAATACGGTTCTGTGACGGTCGATACAGACATGTGCATCATTTGTGTCGTTGGAGACCTCGATTGGAACAACGTGGGCTTTGAGACGATTGCCACTGATGCCATGAAGGATATACCCGTGAGAATGGTGAGTTATGGAGGTTCCAACTACAACATCTCATTCCTTATCAAGGAGTCTGACAAGAAGCAAGCGCTGAAGAATCTCAGCGACACATTATTTTAATAATAACAAGAAAAGCACTTTAATCCCCATCTGATTTATGGAGACACTCTTTCCAATTGAAAAGTTTCGCGAAACGCGAACCCCTTTCTACTATTACGACACGACCCTTCTTCGGAAAACGATAGAGGAAGCTAAAAACGAAGCTTCAAAATACGACAACTTTGTTGTGCATTATGCCGTCAAAGCCAACGCAAACCCAAAGATACTGAAGATAATATCAGAGGGCGGACTTGGTGCTGACTGCGTGAGTGGCGGAGAGATAGAGGCAGCTATTTCGGCAGGCTTCCCAAGTAATGGTATTGTCTTTGCAGGCGTTGGAAAGTCAGATTGGGAAATAAACGTGGCTCTTGACGCAAACATTTTCTGTTTCAACGTGGAGAGTGTGCCAGAGCTTGAAGTGATAAACGAACTCGCTGAAGCCAAGGGAAAGGTTGCCAACGTATGCTTTAGGATAAATCCTGAAGTTGGCGCGCACACACATGCCAATATCACCACAGGACTTGCCGAAAACAAGTTCGGAATTGCCATGAGCGACATGGTGAAAGTGATAGAGAGGGCTTTGAGTCTTAAAAACATTAAGTTCTCGGGTCTGCACTTCCATATCGGCAGTCAGATTCTCGACATGGGCGACTTTGAGCAATTGTGTACCCGCATAAATGAGCTTCAAGAAGTCTTGAAGTTGAAAGGCATCAAGGTCGAGAACATAAACGTGGGAGGCGGACTCGGGATTAACTATGATGACCCTGAGAAAGACCCTGTCCCTAACTTCAAGTCGTATTTCAAGACTTTCGCAAATGGTCTTAGCCTGGAGCCTGGTCAAAAGGTTCACTTTGAGCTTGGACGTTCCATTGTCGCACAAATGGGCAGTTTGATAACAAAGGTGTTGTACGTAAAGAAAGGCGTTAACAAGCTTTTCTGTATCGTTGACGCCGGAATGACAGACTTGATACGCCCTGCCCTTTATCAGGCGTCCCACAAGATACAGAATATCACCGATGACAAAGCCCCAGAGACATATGACGTAGTGGGTCCAATTTGCGAGTCAAGCGATGTCTTTGCCAAAGGTATACAAGTGGGCGAATGCAAACGTGGCGACCTTATTGCCATGCGTTCGGCAGGTGCCTATGGAGAGATCATGGCAAGCCAATACAACTGTCGCAAAATGCCTGTGGGCTATATAAGCGAAGACTTTAAGTAGTGGAGAAGCTCTAATAGGGCTTTCAAGAGAAATGATATCGTTTACAAACATAGATAACTTCACCATTATCAGCAGCGCCATATTGCTGTTGATGGCAATTGTCTCCTCCTTCATTTGTCCTTATCTTAGGTTTAAGAAAGGCAAATGGGAGAGGGGAAAGATGACGTGTGACGGCTCTCTTCCTCCCCTTTCCATCATCCTTACACCTCACGACCAGCCTGAGGCGTTGGAGAAAAACTTGCCGAGCATGATGGCGCAAAAATATGACTCTGGCTTCCAGATCATAGTTGTGGTTGAGGAAGGTGACAGCGAGACGGAAGAAGTGATAAAGCGTCTTCAACACTCGCTGGATGAAACGTCGCCCAACTGTAGTATTTATGTTACTTATATCCCCAAGTCGTCGCGCTATGTGAGCAGAAAAAAACTTGCCATGACGTTAGGTGTCAAGGCCGCGAAGACAGAGTGGCTGTTGCTGACCGAACCAACTGTAAATCCAGCCAGCGACACATGGCTTCAGACAATGGCAGAAAACTGTACGGAGGATACCAGCCTTGTTGTCGGCTATGGTGCATTTGACGATGAGGTATCTTCGTTTAAACGATTCGAGCGACTTAATTCGTCATACTATCTTATGCGTGAAGCCGCCAAAGGAAACGCTTATGCAGCCATAGCTCCAAACATAATGATTCGTAAATCGGAGTTCATGGAGCAAGACGGCTTCCGTGGCAACCTTAACCTCATTCACGGCGAATACGATTTCCTCGTGAATAAGTATTCTGCACAAGATCGTGTAGCCTTGGAAACGAGAAGCGAAGCTTGGACTATCGAGGACGCTCCTTCACATTTGACATGGAAGGCCCGCCACATCATCTATGCGGAGACACGCAAATGGCTATCACGCAGCCTCAGTCATCGTTTTTGGTTCAACCTTGACCAATTCGCATTGCACATACCATTTCTCATGACCATTGCTGGTATGGTATGGGGTGGGGTGACATCCAACATAATCCTGCTTGCGGCTTCTGCCTTGGCTTTTATAGTAGGATATGTTCTCCACACGGTATTCGCGAAAATGGCGACGTCTGCTTTCAACGAGCACATTCCCTTGCTTTTGATTTATCCGTTTCAACTTTCGGTGATATGGAATAATCTCATTCACTTGCTTCATCATAAGTTCTCAAACAAACTCGACTTCACTACCCATAAACAATAGGTTGCACTATAATAAGTTGCCATGTTAAAGGTTCTTCTTTTTGTGCCTCGCCATATTGATGCTGTTGCAATAAATCATGACCTCGTAAGCAGGTTAGCCGAGAGCTATCCTGAGGGGATTGATGTGCAGTGTTTTGTAAGCGGTGAGCACTATCAGGAATCTCAACTTGACGAATTGGACCTTATCCATTTCTTTGGATGTTGGAGTCATGCAGCATGCGTCATGGCATCAAAGGCATATGCGCATGGACTGCCTTACGTAGTCACTCCACTCGGAGGACTGCAACCATGGGAGACATCTAAACGCAAACACACGTTGTTGCTGAAAAGGCAGAGAGAATTGGTTGAAAAAGCGGCTGCCATACACGTTTGCGGAAAGCTTGAACATGACAACTTTGTAAGCCTTGGATGGAACAAACGCATTGCCACAGTCAAGAATCCAGTCCTCACAAGTCAGATTTCGTTTGAGGAGGCCGCTAAACAAATCGAAAAACTTTACAGAAAGGTCATCGACTCAAACTGTCAGCTTTGCTTGAAGCCCGAAATACAAGATGTTTTAGGCACATTGCTCCAAGTTGGCACCGATCCACATGCCATGCGCCTGAACCATGCCTTTCAGGAGGATTCCATAGAACATTTTAAATACAAATTCACGCAACTTTCTAAGGAAGACTGGCGACGACTGCTTATCTATTCCGACCAAGAACATATTACGGACAACGTGTTGCAGGCTTTTAATGCCCTGGAAATAAATTACCCCATCCTGGATATCACGAAGATTAACCGTTTCGAGCCCATGTCAAAATACTTGGAAGGGAAACTCGTGACGGATTCCTTGCTCTCAAAGAATATTCTTTTAAAGAACAAGGTAAAGGAAGTGTTCGAGAATAACGGTAAGCTTGAATGCCAGTTGTGCATGGCAATGCTCAATATTAATTATGAGTTGAATCATCACTTATTGCCCTTGTCGCATTTTGTCGATTTATATTCCCTGACGAGATGCCGCGATGTGGACGAGGACTTGGTAAGGGAGATGGCTACAAGACTCAGTATAGATGACTTTGCTGCACGATTGACATCCGCCTTGTCGTCGTTTCTTGGATTGCCAGATGGATTTTGGATATTCAAGCCTAAGAAAGGCGCGAAGACAAACAGATTAATAAAAGAGATGACAAAGTTCGGATTATACAACTATTAAATTATAAACACTAAATCTCATTAACCACAGAATCTATTTATGACCATGAACACGAATAATTACGACATAATGAATGACATGAGATATATAAGGTTGCTTTCTAAAACATTCCCGACAATAGCAGCCGCAAGCACAGAGATAATCAATCTTCAGGCAATTCTCAACCTGCCGAAGGCAACGGAACATTTCGTTGCGGATATACATGGCGAATACGAGGCGTTTCAGCATATTCTAAAGAACGCTTCCGGAAACATCAAGCGCAAGGTGAACGAGCTGTTCGGCAATACGTTGCGTGAAGTGGAGAAGCGTGAGTTGTGCACGCTGATTTATTATCCGGAACAAAAGCTGGAATTGGTAAAAGCCTCTGAACCAGACATCAACGACTGGTATCACATAACCCTTCATCACCTTGTTGCCGTGTGCAGGGACGTATCAAGCAAATACACGCGCTCCAAAGTGCGCAAGTCTTTGCCTAAGGATTTTTCATACATTATACAGGAATTGCTACACGAGCGTCCTGAGGACAAGAACAAGGCTGATTATGTTAATGTGATCATAGACACTATCATTTCCACAGGGCGTGCCGATGATTTCATAGTGACCATCTCCAACGTCATTCAGCGTCTTGCCATCGACCAATTGCATATACTTGGCGACATTTATGACCGTGGACCTGGCGCACACCGCATAATGGACTTGCTTGAGACTTATCACTCTTGGGATATCACATGGGGAAACCACGACATTTTATGGATGGGCGCAGCAGCAGGCAACGACTCTTGCATGTGCTCTGTCATACGCCTTTCTTTGCGCTATGCCAACCTTGCTACTCTTGAAGATGGTTATGGCATCAACCTTGTGCCATTGGCCACATTTGCCATGGAAGCCTACGGGGATGACCCATGCACAGAGTTCTTGCCAAAAACCGACGCTGGCACTGGCATCATTGACGACAAGACACGCCAGTTAATCGCCAAGGAACACAAGGCTATAGCCATTCTGCAATTCAAGCTCGAAGGGCAACTCTATAAGAAGCACCCTGAATGGAAGATGCAAGACCGCAGCATGCTCGAACGTATCAACTATGATAAGGGAACGATTGAAATTGATGGCAAAGAGTACAAGTTGAGTAGTTGCAATTTCCCTACTGTTGACCCGAAGAACCCAAACGAGCTCACTGAGGAAGAAGCAAATCTCGTGGAAAAGCTTCACCACAGTTTTGAGGTAAGCGAGAAACTTCACAAGCACATCAAATTGATGTTGTCACACGGTTGCATGTACTCTATTTGGAACAATAATCTCCTCTTTCATGCTTCTATCCCCCTTAACGAGGACGGCTCAATGAAAAACGTTGAGATCCATCCCGGACATTTCGCAAGCGGTCAACAACTCCTTACCGATGTTGGCATGCTCATAAGATGCGCATTCCAAAACGACACGACGCAAGAGATGATAGATTATGCCATCGATTACTTCATGTATCTTTGGAGTGGGGCAGACAGCCCTCTGTTCGACAAGTCGAAAATGGCAACCTTCGAACGTTATTTCATCAAGGAGAAAGAGACTCACGAGGAAAAGAAAGGTTATTATTTCATCTTGCGCAACGACGAGGATGTTTGCGACAACATCCTTAAGGCCTTTGGCATAACAGACACAAATCGTCATATAATCAATGGCCATGTGCCAGTGAAAGCTGTGAAAGGCGAAAGCCCAATCAAGGCAAATGGCAAGCTGATGGTCATAGACGGTGGCTTCTCGCAGGCTTATCATCACGAGACCGGCATTGCCGGTTATACGCTCGTATATCATAGCCGAGGATTCCAGCTTGTGCAGCACGAGCCATTCACAAGCACAGAGGATGCCATTCTCAGTGGCACGGACATTAAATCCACGACACAAATTGTGGAGATGTCATCACGCCGTATGCTTGTGGCCGACACGGACAAGGGCAAGGAACTGAACGCGCAAATAGACGATCTTCAAGAGTTGCTCTACGCTTACAGGCGTGGGTTCATTAGCGAGAGGGATGTCAATGGTAAATAATGAATGTTTGCTGACTATGTTAATAGCAGTTAAACATTCGTGTATGGGTCATTCATTTAGTAACTTTGCAATAAATTTGCATTGATAGTGGATATTCTATAATGAAGAAAAAACATATAAAGAGCACCGGACGTTCAGGACGCCTTCAAATGGTAACACTTTGCATTAGTACGGCTCTGGTGCTTATCCTCTTGGGATTGGTGGTCTTCTCCACACTGACGGGACGTAATCTCTCGTCATATGTAAAGGAAAACCTTACCGTGACCATGATGCTTGAGCAAGACATGGCTGACAACGAGGCACAGACAATATCTCGCAGTCTTACGGCAAGACCATATATTAAGACTATTCATTTCATTAGTAAAAAAACCGCGCTTCGCGACGCAGCTAAACAGATGGGAACCGACCCTTCTACATTTACTGATGGCGTGAATCCATTTTCCTCATCCATAGAACTGACCCTTAAAAGTGATTATGCGAACAATGACTCCTTGGCATGGATCTCCAAGGAGTTGAAGAAATACCCGAAGGTATCCGACATAACCTATCAAAAGGATTTGGTCGATGCGGTGAATCGCAACTTGGCAAAGATTGGCATGGCCTTGATGGTTCTTGCACTTCTGCTTACTTTCG
The DNA here is from genome assembly GCA_963599465.1 of Oscillospiraceae bacterium. GTDB lineage: Bacteria > Bacteroidota > Bacteroidia > Bacteroidales > Bacteroidaceae > Prevotella. The sequence continues at coordinate 92,997 of CAVBXD010000003.1, forward strand.
TGTCGTTCTCGCTTATAAACAACACGGTGCGCCTTGGCATTTATGCCCGCCGTTTCTCCATTCATACCATGAAGCTTGTTGGGGCCTCATGGGGCTTTATACGCAGACCGTTTGTCCTTAATGCCGTTTTGATAGGAATCGTGGCGGCGTTGCTTGCTTGTGTAGTCTTGGGATTGGGCATGTATGCGCTATATTGCTATGAGCCTGAAATCCTCAATATTGTTACATGGCGCGAGATGGCGATTACAGGTGCGTCGGTACTGCTATGCGGTATTATAATCACGATGATTTGCGCCAACATCTCAGTCAACAGGTTCCTGCGCATGAAAGCAGGAGACTTATATAAGATTTAAATAATAATATTCAATTTGTCGTATGTCAGACAATAATAATTCTAAGCAAATGTCGGTTTCATCAAATGAACATCAGGGTGGAGGCCGTAACTATGCCTTCGACCGCACCAATTTCTTGCTAATGGCAATTGGTTTTGCGATAGTAATAATCGGTTTCATTCTTATGAGTGGTGGTGGCTCAAGTGAAGGAGTTTATAATCCTGACATCTTTAGCGCACGTCGTATAACGGTAGCTCCTATTGTTTGTTTTATAGGCTTTATATCTTTGATATATGCCATCATCCGTAAGCCAAAGCACTAATGACCCTTTTACAGACCATAATAATCTCAATCATTGAGGGCCTTACAGAGTTTTTGCCTGTTTCCTCTACTGGGCACATGCTGATTGCGGAGAACCTGTTAGGTGTAGAAAACTCCGACTTTGTTAGAGCATTTACCATCATTATACAGTTTGGCGCAATTCTTTCTGTAGTCGTGCTCTATTGGAGTAAGTTCTTCCGCCTTGATCATACGCCAGCACCAGTTGGCAGCAATGGTTGGCAGAAGTTCATTCACAAATGGCACTTCTATTGGTTGTTGCTTGTAGCCTTTATACCAACAGGTGTTGTTGGTTTGGTGGTTAAAAAGTCAGGCATGATAGATTTTATGCTCACGCCTTCTAATGCGATATGGATTGTGCCGGTAATGCTTGTTATTGGCGGTGTCTTCATGTTGTTCTGCGACAAAATTTTCAACAGTGGTACCGAGCAAAATAAGGTCACAGAGAAAAGGGCCTTTTGGATTGGTCTCATTCAATGCCTGTCCATGATTCCAGGCACAAGCCGTTCGATGGCGACAATTGTCGGTGGCATGAGCCAGAAACTCACTCGCCGCAGTGCTGCCGAGTTTTCTTTCTTCCTTGCCGTTCCTACTATGGCAGCCGCTACAGGGCTCGACGTTCTTGAGCTTTTCGTAGGCAGTGAAGCCGTGGGCACAGGCTGGGCAACGTCAGAAAACCTTGTCATGCTCCTTGTTGGTTGTGTTGTTGCTTTCATAGTGGCTTTGCTCGCAATGAAATGGTTCGTGGGATTCCTTTCCAAATACGGTTTTAAGTATTTTGGTTGGTATCGCATTGTTGTTGGCGCGTTCATCCTGATATGGATGCTTACCGGCCACAGCATGGTAATGTTTGAATAACACTCGCCGATGGATTTTATAAAGGGAGAAATACTCGCCATAGACAAGCCGTACCGCATGAGCAGCTTCGGTGCCTTGGCTCACTGTAGATATTTAATGTCACAAGCGGTAGGGCAAAAGGTCAAGGTGGGTCATGCGGGGACTCTTGACCCTTTGGCAACGGGTGTCCTTATTCTTTGTACTGGACGATGCACAAAACAGATAGAAGAATTGCAGAGTCATACCAAGGAATATACCGCCACATTGCAACTTGGAGCAACAACGGCCAGCTACGACATGGAGCATGAGGTAAACAACGTTTACCAACACGAGCATATCACAAAAGAGTTGGTATTGGAGACTCTAAAGAGTTTTGTTGGCGACATAGAACAGGTGCCACCAACATACAGTGCCGTAAAGGTGGATGGCGACAGGGCATACAAGCTCCGCAGAAAAGGCGAAGAAGTGAAGCTCAAACCCAAACAGATTCATATAAGTGAGATAGAATTGACCGACTTCGACAAAGAAAACGCAAGCATCTCAATAAGAGTTGTCTGCGGCAAAGGCACATACATCCGCGCTCTCGCCCGCGACATTGGCAGGGCTCTAAACAGCGGAGCATATCTTACTTCTCTTAGAAGAACAAGGGTAGGGGACATTACTGTAAACGATTGTATAAATTTCGACCACTTTGATGAGTGGCTAAATGATAAACTATGAAATTATCTCAATTTTATTTCAATTTGCCACAGGAACTTGTGGCTTTATATCCTCATAGCGTCGAGCGTGAGTTTGTTAACGATAAAGGAGAGAAAGAGACATTCCGTGCATATCGTCGTGATGAGTCACGCTTAATGGTGCTTCATCGCAAAAGCGGAAAAATAGACCTCTTCAAGAAAGATAGTGAAGGGCAACCTATTGAAGGACAATATCTTGACTTTCGTAATGTCCTCGACTACTTCGACGAGGGAGATACTTTCATCTTGAATGATACCAAGGTGTTTCCTGCACGCTTGTATGGCACAAAAGAAAAAACAGATGCGAAGATAGAGGTTTTCGTGCTGCGTGAACTTAACGAAGAGACACATCTTTGGGATGTTCTCGTAGAACCTGCCAGAAAGATAAGAATTGGAAACAAGCTGTTCTTCGACGATGCTGGTGTAATGGTTGCCGAGGTTTACGATAACACCACAAGCCGTGGCAGATCCTTGCGTTTCTTATATGATTGTCCTCACGACCAGTTTGTTGACGACCTTTATTCACTTGGCGAATGTCCATTGCCTACATACGTCTTGAATAACCGTCCAGCAGAACCAGGCATGGAGAATATGCATGTTCATTCTCATGCTACCAAGGAAGACATGGAGAATTTCCAGACCATCTTTGCCAAGAACATTGGTGCCGTTACAGCTCCTGCCACAGGTCTTCATTTCAGTAGGGAACTGATGAAACGCATGGAAATCAAGGGCATAAACACAGCGTTTCTTACATTGCATTGCAGCTTGAGCAATTTCTCTCATATAGAAGTTGAAGACTTGTCAAAGCACAAGATGGATTCCGAGGCAATGGTGATAACCAAGGAATGTTGTTCTATAGTCAACAAGACTAAAGATGCTGGTCATCGTATCTGTGCCGTAGGATGCAGCGTGGCAAAGGCTACCGAGACTGCCACCGGAACCGACGGTTACTTGAAAGAATATGATGGATGGACCTCAAGGTTTATCTTCCCGCCGTACGACTATCAGCTTGCCGACTCAATGATTGCAAACTTCTATCATCCAGAGTCAACACTTATAATGTCTACAGCTGCCTTTGGCGGTTACGACAACGTAATGGAATGCTACAGGCTCGCTGTTGAGCACGGCTACAAGTTCGGTTGCTTTGGCGACAGTCTTTTGATTGTAGATTAACCAAGAACCTTCATGCATACCGTTTATCTTAGCCTGGGTTCAAATTTAGGCAACAGGAAACGATTGATAAAGACTGCTATAGACATGATCGACCAAAAGGTCGGTCATGTAATTAAGCAGTCAAGTCTTTACGAGACAGAGCCTTGGGGATATTTTTCGCCCAACAAGTTTATCAACGCTTGTATTTGTTGTGAGACTCTATTTTCTCCCCGAGATGTACTTACAATAACGCAAGGCATTGAAAAAGAAATTGGAAGGACTGGCAAAAGCATCGATGGAAACTATAGTGACAGGGTCATAGATATTGATATTCTTCTTTACGATGACGTCAAAGTCGATGAACCAGATCTAAAGATTCCGCATCCTCTTATGTTCGAAAGGGATTTTGTGATGAATCCGCTTAATGAGATTTTAGACAAAGAAATCAGAGTATGATTTCTTTGTTTTTTTTGAATCGTTTTATTTATCATAAGCGTACTAATATAGTTTACAACGAAAGCCTTTTGCCGTTGTAGCGTAACGGCATTCCCATTCTAGCGTAACGGCGTTCCCGTTCTAACGTAACGGCAATCCCATCCTAACGTAACGGCAATGCCGTTGCAGTGTAACGGCGAAGACAATAAATAGATGTAGATAAAAAGAAAAATGGCAACCATTGATTCAATGCTCAATGATTGCCAATTTTTATTTTTAATAAGTATGTAAATACTTGGCTATCTGATTCTTGACATCGACTTTATCAGCTCTTCGTCTGCTTTTATTCCCGAACGTGCGAGAACGAGCATGACAATTGCCACGAACGGCAAGCAAACCGCAAAGCTTATAGAGACCGTTCCTATGCCTTTAAACATTGAAAGAACCATGAATGCATAATAAGCATACCAAACAAGGCAAAGAATTATACTCACAACACATATTCTCATCTGCAACTTGCGTTTGTTGTAGAGGAAAATGTTAATAAAGGATAGTGTTGCCACCACAACAATGTCTACAAACAATATTGGATGGACACTAACGCCAGTGTTTGTATAAAGGCCTAAATTATACACTAAAGTCTCTGCTCCCAACGTTGTGCTCGTCAGTCTGCCAATGGGAAGGCAAAGGCAAACAATAAGTGCAGCCAACGCAAGGAGCAAATAGATAGTTTGTTTACGCTGTATCATAGCTTATTAACCCAAATCAGCAGTCTCGTCTGTAGTCTTTGAAGGGTCTCTCCAATAGACGTTACCATCCACGAACTCCTGTGTAGCGAGAAGAGTTGGCTTTGGCAACTTCTCGTAATAGCGGCTTATTTCAATCTGCTCGCGGTTCTCGAACACTTCCTCAAGCGAATCGTTATATGACGCAAACTCTTGAAGTTTCTTGCTCAAGTCAGACTTGATCTCTACACCGATTTGGTTAGCTCGCTTGCCAATAATTACAACACTCTCATAGACGTTGCCTGTCTCCGAGCACAAATCCATGATATTACGCGTGACGGTGTTTACTGGAGCCTTTGATTTTCTGTAATCCATGTTAATACAGTATATTATAGTATTATATTATTGTTGTTAATCTTTTGCGCTTGCAGTCACTTCCTTGCATTTTTCTATGAAGTGCTCAGCAGTTTTCTTCTCTTTAGAGTCTGGGAATTCGTTCAAGAAGCCATAGCATTCATCCTCAGCGTCTTGGAAACGTTCAAGTTTCTTTTCCTCGATACTCTGCTCGGCAAGATGAAACTTGCTTTTCATTATTAGAGTGGAAAACTCCTCGCGCTTTTTTGTATAAGGGTAATCCTTCAGCGCGTTTTGAGCGGTAACAATGCAAGCCTGGTAGTTGTTTCCACCGTCGTCACCACCGCTGTTATTTCCGAAATAGGTGCCAAGGTTATAATACAATTCAGCTGAGTACAATTCCTTCTGCACAAGTTTATCCTGCAACTCAAAAAGTTTCTCCTGTGCTTCCTCTTTATGTTTCGCGTCTGGATACAAGTCCATGTATTCCTGGAAAGCGTTGATTGCCGCTACAGTCTCGGTTTGGTCAAGGCGGGGCTCAGGAGTGCTCATGAAGAGGCTTTGCCCAACATAATATTTGGCTATTTCGGCATATTCACCACGGGGATAAGTCTTCACATACTTCTTGAATGTCTCAGAAGCTGTCTCGTAGTCCATGTTCTTATACTCAGCCATGCCGAGCATATAGAGACATTCTTGGGCATCCTGACTACCCTTCTGCGGTACTATCAAGTCTTGAAGCAGAGTTGCCGCGCGTTGGTTTTTACCCAATGCGTAGCTCTCTTTTGCGTACTCATACTTGTATTTGGTGTCGCTCGACTTGTACACGCTGTTAAATTCCTTAGCGCAACCGCTGAGGAGCATCAATGGGATAAGCGCTGCTAAAGCTTGTTTTGTCATACCTCTTTTTAATGAGCCTTTAAATACGAATTGCAAATTTACACACATTTATCTGGTAAACCAAATATGTTGTGTTTTTTTTAGCAAAATTTCGAGATTATATATACGATTATGACATATAATGCCTAACTTTGTAAGGCATGAAGTTTCAATTGTCTTCCAAGTATAAACCAACGGGCGACCAGCCACATGCCATTGCGCAGCTTACTGAAGGTGTGAAGCGAGGCGATCCCGCGCAAGTGCTTTTGGGCGTTACGGGATCCGGCAAGACGTTTACGGTTGCCAATGTCATAGCCAATGTCAATATGCCTACACTCGTGTTGAGCCATAACAAGACATTGGCCGCACAGTTGTATGAGGAGATGAAAGGTTTCTTTCCTAACAACGCCGTCGACTACTACGTAAGCTATTACGATTATTACCAGCCAGAGGCTTACCTCCCGTCCACCGACACTTACATAGAAAAAGATCTCGCCATAAACGACGAGATAGACAAGCTGCGGCTTGCTGCCGTCAGCGATTTGCTGTCTGGCAGGAAAGACGTGGTAATAGTCTCGTCGGTCTCGTGCATCTATGGCATGGGCGCACCTGTGGCGATGCAGGAAAACATAGTTAAGGTAAAGCGTGGACAGAGGCTGGACCGCAATGAATTCTTGCGCAAGCTTGTCAGTTCGCTATATGTAAGAAACGACATCGACTTGCAACGTGGCTGCTTCTCTGTCAAGGGCGACACGGTTACCATAGCCATGGCTTATTCCGACTCCTTGCTCAGAGTGACATGGTGGGACGACGAGATCGACAGCATTGATGAGGTTGATGCCGTTACCATGCACACCATACAGCGTTTTGCCGAATATGACCTCTACCCTGCCAACCTTTTCGTTACCTCCCAGGAACAAACGGAACACGCCATACGCATGATACAAGACGACCTCGTGAAGCAGGAGGCTTATTTCCATGAAATTGGCGACGACATCAAGGCGCAGAGAATAAAGGAGCGTGTGGAATACGACATGGAGATGATAAAAGAGTTGGGACATTGCTCTGGCATAGAGAATTATTCGCGCTATTTTGATGGCAGGCAGCCTGGCGAGAAACCGTATTGCCTACTCGACTTCTTCCCAAAGGATTTCTTGTTGGTCATAGACGAGAGCCATGTCACCGTGCCGCAAATCAACGCCATGTTTGGAGGCGACCGTGCCCGCAAGAGCAATCTTGTGGAATATGGCTTCCGACTTCCAGCTGCTTTCGACAACCGTCCGTTGCGCTTCGAAGAGTTCCACGACATGCTCCATCAGGTGATATACGTCTCGGCAACTCCTGCCAACTACGAGCTTCAAGAGTCGGAAGGCGTTGTCGTGGAACAACTTATCCGCCCCACGGGTCTGCTTGACCCAGAGATAGAGGTGCGACCTTCAGAAAACCAGATAGACGACTTGCTCGACGAGATTCTCACACGCAGCCATAAACACGAACGCGTCTTGGTCACCACACTCACGAAACGTATGGCTGAGGAACTTACCGAATACTTGCTAAACCATAACGTCAAGGCAAACTACATACACAGCGATGTCGCCACTCTCGAACGGGTACAGATAATGAACGACCTTAGGGCAGGCGTCTACGATGTCTTGGTAGGTGTCAACCTTCTTCGCGAAGGTCTCGACTTGCCTGAGGTTTCGCTTGTTGCCATACTCGATGCCGACAAGGAAGGTTTCTTGCGTAGCCACAGGAGTCTTACACAGACCGCAGGTCGAGCGGCGAGAAACGTTAATGGCAAGGTGATAATGTATGCCGACACCATAACGGAGAGCATGCAAAAGACCATAGACGAGACGGCAAGGCGAAGAATGATACAGATGAAATTCAATGAGGATCATCACATTACGCCACGGCAAATAGTCAAGGATATCAAAGGTTCTTTGCCCCAATCTGACAGCACGCAGAAGCAAAAGACAAAAACAGGAATGGCATATAGCTATGTAGAACCTGAAAAGGCAGCTTTCGCCGCCGACCCGATAATAAAGGAGATGACACGCCCAGAACTTGAGAAAAGCATCGACAACACCAAGCGTCTCATGGAAGAAGCGGCGAAGCAACTCGACTTCATTCAGGCTGCTCAATATCGTGACGAAATGCTTAGGTTGCAGAAGATGTTGGAACTCAAAAAAAGTTAAATAGCAAGGATAACTACAGATTGACGATGTTAATTTGTAATTTTGCTTTTGTAAAATGGGTTTTTAACAAGAAGTCTAACGTGATATTTTAAATACTATGAATATGAAAAAACTGATAGCCTCGATCCTTGCTTTCATCCCAATGTTGGGCATGGCGCAAAATAATACATGGGAAATACCAGACCAGCCACAACAAAAAGCCAAGGTGGTTGAAAAGAAAGTAGTGCAGAAGGTTGACCAAAAATATCTGTCAGGTGCTGTACCCGAAGTTAATGGCGAGGTGGTTTTCACCCTCGACAAGGAAGTGCCTGGCATGTCGGCAGACAACATCTACGACAAGGTCTACGAGGTTATCTCAAGCATAGTGGAAGAAGGCAAGAGCTCAGGGTTGCAACCCGAGGCACGTATAGCTGCCGTCAACAAGGCGGGGCATACCATAGCCGCACGTGTCAAGGAGTGGCTCGTGTTCTCCTCTAACTTCATTTCGCTTGACAGGACGGAATTCAACTACACGCTCATTGCAACGGCTTCCGACGGTCATGTCAACTTGAAGATGGAGCGAATAAGTTATGCCTATGAAATGAACCGCAAGGACATCGCGGGCATGAAAGAGAAGGCTGAGAAATGGATTACAGACAAATACGCGCTCAACAAGAAGCAAACCAAGCTTTCGCCCGTCAGTGGAAAGTTCAGGCGCAAGACCATTGACCGCAAGGACAATATCTTCCAGCGCGTCTGCCAAGCTCTCAACGTAAACTATTAAGGCGAAACGCGTCATAAGCGAAAAAACTCGAAGGAAATGTTAACAAAAAGCTCACACAGGGACAAGCCGCAACTGCCAGAGGCAGACGGTTTCCGCAACGTGCGCCAATGGCTGAATATCATCTTCATGATAGGTGCCATTGTTGGCGTTCTGACCTACCTGTTTCACACTCCTCAGACAGTGGGAATAATAATCGTACTTGTTTCCATGGTCTTCAAAATCGTTGAATGCGCATTACGCTTTATTAAATGAAGAAAATCCTTTCCTTCATTCTTCTTGCGTTCCTGTCGGCAACACCTCTTTGGGCACAATATGAGACGGCTAATCTCGACATGACAGGAACTGGCAGCACCCTGGGCAACCAGCGCAACCGTTCTGGGAAGCCCGACTCGCTCGGAACCGACAAGGAGATACCCGAAGGCATACACGTTTGGACTGTTGACCCTCGTTTTGGAGATCGTGTAGAGGCTAAGCCCGACACGATCTCTCACATGTTCATGAATTCCATTTTCACCACTGGCAGACAGTCAGAGTATAACAGTACCGGAAACCTTGGAGCTCCCCGGCAGGCGCGACTTTTTATTGACAGGATGGAGAACAACAATTTCATCTTCGTCAATCCATACGATTTCGTGGTGACACCCGTAGAGAAATTCCAGTTCACCAATACCCTATCGCCGCTCACAAGTATCTCCTACAACAACTGTGGCAACCGCACCAACGGCGAAGACCATTTCAAGACAAAATTTGCAGTAAATGCCGGCAAGCGTTTAGGCGTTGGCTTCTTAATAGACTATATATATGGCCGTGGCTACTACAACGCCCAGTCGACCTCACACTTCAAGGCCTCACTTTTTGGAAGCTACATAGGTGATCGTTATCAGGCCCATCTCCTTTTCAACACCCTCCATCAGAAGGTCACGGAGAATGGCGGCATAATGAGCGACCTATATGTGACGCACCCTGAGTCGATTGAAGAGAACTTCGCGACATCGGAGATACCGACAATGCTTGAGCAAAACTGGAACCGCAACGACAACCAGCATATTTTCTTCACCCATCGTTATAGCTTCGGATTCAACCGAAAGGTGCCAATGACACCCGAGGAAATAAAGGCAAGGAAGTTTGCCATAGAATCGCAAAAAGAACAAGACGAGAGAAAGGCAAGGGAAAAGGCAGAAAAAGAGGCTGAGGAGGCAGGCGTGGAATTTGACAAGAAAAATGTTAAGTTGCCCAAGTCATACTCAGGCCGTCCCGACGATGCCAAGGTCGCAGCCAAGGCAGCCCCGACCGACTCTATTTCAGCCATGGCAGGCAGAGTGAAGGTTGATGGCAAAAACATGGCCGACAGCCTCTTGGCTGCCTCCGCCAAGGCCAAGGAAGACACGGCCTGGCTTAAAGATGAGTATGTTCCGGTGACGAGCTTCATCCATACCGCCGACTTTACCACTTACCGGCGCATATATGAGGCTTATTACACCCCGGATAACTATTATCTTGATACTTATAAAGTTAAGGAACGTCTTTCGGCAGACTCCATCTACGATAAGACGAGCAACTGGAACCTGCGCAACACCTTTGCCATAGCTTTGCTCGAAGGATTCAACAAATGGATAAAGACAGGCGCGAAGATATTTGCCACACACACGCTAAGCCACTATGTGTTGCCCGACTCCGTAGGCACCACGTCGTGGAACGAGAATAGCGTCACGGTAGGCGCACAACTCAGCAAGACACAGGGAAAGAGCCTTCATTTCAATGTCACAGGCGATGTGGCCCTCCTGGGATATAATGCCGGGGAAATAAAGATAGACGGAGGCATCGACCTCAACTTCCCTCTCCTTGGCGACACCATGACACTTGCCGCCTCTGGATTCTATCATCACGTAAAACCGTCGTTTTATTTTCGCCACTACCAGTCGCGCCACCTATGGTGGAGTTCCGACGACCTGTCCATGATAGACCATTTCCGTGCGCAAGGCGTATTGAACTATGCCAAGACGCACACGCGTTTCAGGTTCGCGTTCGACGAGATAAAGAACTACGCCTATTTTGCCAGTTCTTTCACAGCTTCCGGCGATGAGGGACGTTTGTACAACATGGCATACTCACGGCAGGCGAGCAGCCCTATAACCGTGCTCACGGCAGAGGTGGCGCAAGATGTGGCTCTCGGACCGCTCCATTGGGAGACAACGCTGACATGGCAGAAATCGACAAACCAAGACGTGTTGCCCTTGCCTGACATCAATGTATATACCAATCTGTACCTGCGTTTCAAGATAGCCCGAGTCCTTAATTGTGACTTCGGAGCCGATGCCAGATATTTTACCAAATACGCGGCTCCCGAATACTTCCCGTCACTCGGGCAATACACGGTGCAAGAGAATGAGAGCAAGCAGAAGATTGGCGGCTATCCCGTTATAAACGCTTACCTCAATTTCAAGCTTAGCCGTGCGCGTTTCTTCGTAATGATGAGCCACGTGAACTGTGGGTCTGGCAACAAGGAATATTTCTTCACGCCAAACTATCCGCTTAACGGACGTGTATTCAGGTTCGGCATTAGCTGGAACTTCGCCGATTGACCTTGCATTATAGATAATGACAGAAAACGAGCAGATAACAACAAATTCATTGAAGGCGTGGATTCTCGCCATGCGTCCCAAGACGCTTGCTGGAGCCGCTGTGCCCGTGATGATTGGCACAGCGCTTGCGATGAGAGCCACGGGTGCGCAACATTTTCGGCTGGTGCCTGCGGTGTTGTGCTTCTTGTTTGCTTTCCTCATGCAGATTGATTCGAACCTCATCAACGACTATTTCGACTTTCGCCATGGCAACGACGACCCTGCCACGCGTCTTGGACCAAAGCGAGCTTGCTCTGAAGGTTGGATAACGCCTCGCGCCATGCTTGCCGGCGTTGCCCTTGTCTCAGTCTTGGCTTGCGCCGTTGGGCTTCCGCTTATATGGTATGGAGGATGGCAGATGATAATCGTTGGCTTGGCATGTGTGCTCTTTGCTTTTCTCTATACCACGTTCTTCTCTTATCAAGGTTTGGGCGATGTTCTTGTTTTGGTTTTCTTCGGAATAGTACCTGTATGCTTCACCTATTATGTCATCGTTCCCGACGCGTTGCGTGTTGTGACATGGCAAATAATAGCCATTTCCGCCGGATGCGGTTTGGTTATAGACACCTTGTTGTGTGTCAACAACTTCCGCGACCGCGAGAATGACAAAAGAGACGGGAAGCTCACACTCATAGTGAGATTAGGAGAGAAACGCGGTGCCCTGCTTTACAATGCGGTTGGCTCTGTGGGTGCGGCTGTCACCATGCTCGTCATAATGTTTCAAGCACGCCATACCCAGTTGGCAGCCGTGTGCATGTTCCCCTTCCTTGTCTATGCCTACAAACATTCTCAAACTAATGCGAAGTTGCGTGAGATATGGAAGGGACGCGAATTAAACAAAGTGCTTGGCATGACGGCACGCGACATGTTCATCTATGGCTTGATGACAGTTGTAGCCATTTTCCTTTCTTCCATCTAATATCCCGACTTTAAAAGTTAATATTTGCCTATGAATGTCAGTCTCGACATAATGAGTTTCGTTGAGCAACAGATATTGCCTCGTTACAATGCCTTTGGGTCTTCCCATGGCCTCGCCCATGCGCTTAGAGTGATAAAAAACTCGCTTGAGCTTGCCAATATGCTTGGTGCCGATGTTGACATGGCTTATGTCATCGCGGCATACCACGACCTCGGCATGGAAGGACCGCGAGCCATCCACCACATTTTGGGAGGCAAGATTCTCGCGGCTGACGCACGCCTTCGCAAATGGTTCTCGCCAGAGCAAATAAAGATAATGAAAGAAGCCGTTGAGGATCATCGTGCGTCATCATCTCATGCGCCACGCTCCATATATGGAAAGATTGTGGCAGAGGCCGACAGGGACCTTGAGCCGGAGGTCATATTTACACGTGCCATACAGTTTGGATTGGAACGTGAGCCGCAACTCAACAAGGAACAGCAGTGGAAAAGATTCTGCGGACACATGGAGGAGAAATACGGCATAAATGGTTATATCCATCTTTGGATAAACGGTTCGCCAAATGAGGCCAGGCTAAAGCAGGTGCGCGAAATCATTGCAAACAAGACCATGCTTAGGCAGACGTTCGAGAGAATATACACTCAGCACGTTACACTTTGAACCAAAACCAACAAGACACCGCGAATTTATAAACTTAACCAACAAAACGATATGAAGAAAATCACATTAACCTTATTGCTTGCTGTCATCACCATGATGGTTAGCGCCCAATCTAAATTGAAGAAGGTTTACGACGAGACCATTAACCCCATTGAGCAAATAGACAATGCTCTCGCAACGGTAAAAGCGGAATCATCGCAGAAATTCGTTATCTGCCAAGTTGGTGGCAACTGGTGCCCTTGGTGCCTTCGTTTTGCCGACTACATAAGCAAGGACACGGACATAATGAAGGTGGTTAACGACAACTTCGTCTACCTTCATGTAAACTATAATCCCCGTAAAGGCGACAGTGCCACAGCTGAGGCTTTGATGAAAAAGCTCGGCAATCCAAAGCGTTTTGGTTTCCCCGTGTTTGTGTTGCTCGACGGAGACGGAAAGGTGCTGCATATTCAAGATTCAAGTTTTCTTGAGGAAGGACAAGGTTACAGCAAGAACAAGGTATTGCGTTTCCTAAACAACTGGACACCTAAGGCCGTGGGCAAACAATAGGTCTGTATTCTTGCCATTTAATACTTTTTATATCTGTCTTTTGAAGATTTATAGTTAAAAGTGCTTATATTTGCACTTAATTAAAAGGCAAATGATAAAATGTCTTGAAATGAAAAACAAGAAACAAATACTGGCTCTAACAGTCTTCACCTTTCTATTCCCTTTTTTCATCAGCAGCGTGCGGGCTGCCGTTGTCACTGGTGCTGAACAAACCAATGCTTACCTGAAGTTGCTTAAGGGTAAGCGCGTGGCACTTTTCTCCAACCAGTCTGGAGTCGTGGGCAACAGATTGACATTGGATGTCTTGCTGGAAAATCAGGTTAACGTGGTTGAGGTGTTTTCTCCCGAGCATGGTTTCCGAGGCAACGCTGATGCGGGAGAGAAGGTCAGCTCGTCGGTTGACAGCAAAACCGGCGTTCACGTATTCTCCTTATATGGCGCGCCCAAAGATGCGCCCGATGCCGACGAAATGGCAAAGTTTGATGTTCTTGTAACAGACATACAGGACGTAGGCTTGAGGTTCTATACCTATTATATCACTATGATGCGTTTGATGGATCGTTGTGCGGAATATGGCAAGCACATGATTATCCTCGATCGTCCCAACCCTAACGGCTTCTATGTGGATGGCCCGCTTTTGGACATGAAACATGCCTCAGGCGTAGGAGCACTTCCTATCCCCATCGTGCACGGCATGACACTCGGCGAATTGGCACGAATGATCAACGGTGAGCGTTGGCTCAAGTCTGGAAAAACTTGCAAGCTTACAATTATTCCCTGCAAAAACTATACACACCAAACGAGATACGACCTCCCTGTTGCCCCCTCCCCTAACCTGCCAAACATGAAATCGGTGTATCTTTACCCTTCACTGTGTTACTTCGAGGCAACCCCCGTGAGTTTAGGACGTGGCACCGACAAGCCTTTCCAGATATTCGGGCACCCGGGGATGAAAGACTACAGTTTCAGCTTTACGCCGGAAAGCCGTCCAGGAGCCAAGAACCCGCCACAGATAGGCAATACCTGTTATGGAAAAGACCTTAGCCAAATGGAAGACTCGGAGATATGGGCGCGCAAAATTGACCTTAGCTACTTGATTGAGGCATACAACGCCGTGAACATAGGCGACAGCTTTTTCACCTCGTTTTTTGAGAAACTCATGGGAGTTGACTATGTGCGCAAGATGATAGAGCAAGGGAAGAGTGCGACGGAAATCAGCAAAATGTGGCAAGACGACGTGGAAAAGTTTAAGAAGCAACGACGCAAATATCTCTTGTATAAAGAATGAAGATGCAAGGATGAGCAAGTATGAGCGAGTATAGGATACGAATATTCACCAAAGGGAACAAGTTGCCACAGATGGTTTGTGATGACTTCTTCCACTCCTCGGAATTGTTCCATATCATGGAGCATTCGCAGGGGCAGCGCCCTTACATGGCCGTTGCCTATAAGGAGGACGGTGAAATCGTGGCCCATATGCTTGCTTATATCCATCATCGCAAGACGTGCTTCCCACCATTCCTTTATTCGCAAGGCAGAATATACGGAGAGGGAGAATATACTGACGATACAGACAAGGAATTGATATTCGGCTTGATGCTTAACGAGATTACCCGTAAGCTCCGCAGAAAGCTTTGTCTCTATATAGAGTTCAGCGACCTCTCCACCAAGATGTTTGGTTACAAATATTTCCGTAAGGAGAAGTTCTTCCCCGTGAATTGGCAGGAAGTGCACAACTCGCTCCATTCCATGCCTCCCATCGAACGGCTCTCGGAGAAGATGAAAGAGCGGATAAAGAGAAGTTATAATGCCGGCGTGGAGACTCGTGAAGCGAAGACCGACGAAGAAGTGCACAGTTTTTATAAACTCTTGCACGGCTTCTATCGCTTGAAGCTCCGCAGGATAATACCGGATGAGAGTAATATCAGGCAACTTTATGATAGCGATAACGTAAGGATATTCATAACCCTATTCAAGGGTAAGGTTATTGGCGGTTGTGTCTGCGTGTTCAGCGGCGGCAACTCGTTTCTTTGGTATCTCGCCTCGAAACGCAAACGGTATGCCCTACTCCACCCAAATCTCATGACGGTTTGGGAAGCCATATCGTGGTCATGGAAACACAACTACGCCCATATCAATTTCCTTGACGTGGGATTGCCGTTCCACAAGAATCCATTCCGTGAATTCATTCTGTCGTTTGGCGGCAAACCTGTTGGCAAATACAGGTGGTTCAGAATAAACATACCGTGGGTGAACACGATGTTGGGTTACCTATACAGAGAATGAACGTGAGAGAAACAATCTCAATTAACTTAAAGGTTGATAAATAATTATAGAAGTGATATGAAAAAGAGAGTATTTTTAATGTTGACGCTCGTCATGGCTTTTGCCACTATTTGGGCACAGTCGCCGATGGAGGCCGACACCACTAAATGGGCAATTATCAATGTGTCTTGCTGCAACCTTCGCACCACTGGCGATTATGATGCTGGCATGGAGTCGCAGGCATTGCTCGGCATGCCGGCGAAAGTAATAGAGGGCGGAACGTGGTTGAAGATAGAAACCCCAGACGAATACCCGGCATGGGTCTTGAAGTCTTCGCTTGTATTGGTCAATAAACAACAAATGGAAGCATGGAACCAAGCACCACAAGTTGTAGTGACATCAATTTACGGCTTCGTTTACGAAAAGCCAAACTTGCGTTCACAACATGTAAGCGATGTCGTGGCAAGCAACCGCTTGAAACTTTTGGGAAAGACAGGAGTTTTCTATAAAGTGGAATACCCTGATGGCAGAAAAGGATATATTCCCATGAAAGACGCCCAAAAGGTAACAGATTGGAGGAAAGGGATAAAACAAGACGCCAACAACATCATAGCAACAGGAATGAAGCTCAATGGCGTTCCCTATATGTGGGGAGGAATGAGCACTAAGGGTGTAGATTGCAGCGGGTTTATCCGTACAATATTATACCAGCACGACATAATCATTCCACGTAATGCCTCGCAACAAGCAAAAAAGGGTGAGCATTTGGTAATAGAGCCGGATTTCAGTAATTTAATCCCAGGCGACCTTGTGTTCTTTGGAAGGAAAGCGACAGAAGACAAGCCGGCTCACGTCTCCCATGTAGGCATGTATATCGGCAACAAGAAATTTATCCATTCTTTGGGATGGGTTCATGTGAGCAGCTTTAATCCATCGGATCCCGAATACGATGAGTATGACTATAACCGATTGTTGTGGGCACAAAGGATTTTGCCATATATCAACAAGGAAGAAGGGTTGACGACAACAGACAAAAACGAGTTTTATAAATAAATCATAAATTATTAATTACAAATTATTAATTATAATTGTATGACAACAAGAAGAGACTTTATCAAGAAAGCGGCAATGACAACGGTAGGCTCAGCCTTGGCTTTGTCTAACATCGACGCTCTTACCACACTCGGTTCAAAAGCCAAGAATGTGAATATCAACAGGAAAGGTTCGTCTAAAAAACTGGAACTGAAATTCTTTCCTTATGAGCTGAAACTGCGTCATGTCTTTACCGTGGCTACATATTCGCGCACAACGACACCCGACGTGCAGGTTGAAATAACATACGACGGCGTGACTGGATATGGTGAGGCTTCCATGCCTCAATATCTGGGGCAAACGGTCCAGAGTGTCTCGGCATTCTTGCAAAAGGTAGACTTGAGCCAGTTTAGCGACCCTTTCCAGCTTGAAGACATCTTGGCATATGTAGACAGCCTTTCACCTGGCGACACGGCAGCTAAAGCCGCTGTGGACATTGCCCTCCACGACCTTGTGGGCAAACTCCTTGGAGCCCCGTGGTATAAGATTTGGGGATTGAACAAGGAGAAGGCTCCTTCCACCACCTTTACCATTGGCATAGATACGGCTGAGGTGGTGAAGCAAAAGACAAAGGAATGCGCAAACCAGTTCAATATTTTAAAGGTGAAGCTTGGTCGCGAAAACGACAAGGAGATGATAGAGACCATCAGGAGCGTCACAGACCTGCCCATTGCCGTTGACATAAACCAGGGATGGAAAGACAAGCAGAAAGCCATCGATGAGATATTCTGGCTCAAAGAGCATGGCATCGTGATGATTGAACAGCCAATGCCCAAAGAGATGATAGACGACATAGCTTGGATTACCGAGAAGAGCCCATTGCCGATATTCGCTGACGAGGCCATACAGCGATTGAAAGACATTAAGAAGCTTGAAGGCGCTTACACAGGAATCAACATCAAGTTGATGAAATGCACCGGTATGCACGAGGCTTGGAAAATGCTCAATTACGCACGTGCCATTGGCATGAAAGTCATGGTGGGCTGCATGACTGAAACTTCTTGCGCGGTCAGCGCCGCGGCACAATTGTCTCCTGCCGTTGATTTCGCCGATCTTGATGGCAACCTTCTCATTTCCAACGACAGGTTCAAGGGCATGGAGGTTGTTAAAGGCAAGATAACATTGCCTGACCTCCCAGGCATAGGTGTTGTAAGAATCTAAAAACGTTGAAGTGGTGCCAATCCTCTGGATAAAAAGCGAAAAACTCGTTGCATGCCGATTTGAAGCATACAACGAGTTTTTTTACAAAATCCATTGCAAACGAAAAAACAGACCAAAGTAATAACAACTTGCTCCAATGGGAATCATAAATTTATGGTTTCTGAAACTTTTTTTACTTTTGAACTATTTTTTTATTAAAAAATTAATTTTCTTTTCTGTGAAATGTTTACCTTTGTAAACACCTACACAATTTCTTAGCTATATTCAAAAAATATACGGTTGCGGGCAATGGCCGTTATGTCTGCATCACGAAAAATAATAGTTAGCGGTCAAAACAACACGCATGCATATGCAAAAATCCTATTTTAACGCGAGGCTTCTTATGCTGTCCGCATTACTTTCGGGAGGAGTAATGCAAACTTTTGCCACAGCTGGCTCAAGCACAGATAAGAGTACCGAGCTACTATCTACTAATCAACAAAAGCAAACCATCAAGGGTTCTGTGAAAGACGCCAATGGTGAACCTGTAATAGGTGCTACCATTAAAGTGAAAGGCACCACAGGCGGTACGGTTACTGATGTTGACGGTAAATTTACGCTTGATGCCCCAGTTGGCGCAGAACTTGAGATTAGCTCAATAGGCTATATCAAACAGTTGGTCAAGGCAAAGAGCAACCTCACGGTCACATTGAAGGACGATTCGCAAGTGCTTGACGAGCTTGTAGTTGTGGGTTATGGTGTGCAGAAGAAGGAGAACCTCACCGGTGCGGTAGCTTCTGTAAACGCTGAACAACTCGCAGCTCGTCCAGTATCAAGTATTTCGTCTGCATTGGCAGGTGAAATGCCTGGTGTCACGGCTGTTCAGACCACGGGTGCTCCTGGTAGCCAGAACGCCACAATCACGGTGCGCGGTAAGAACTCAATCAACTCTGCCTCGCCACTCGTCATCGTAGACGGTGTGCCAGGTTCGATGAATGTCATCAACCCTTCTGAAATAGAATCGGTGACGGTGTTGAAAGATGCCGCTTCTGCTGCCATCTATGGTGTGCAGGCTGCTAACGGTGTCATACTCATTACCACAAAGAAAGGTAAGACCGGCAAGACAACAGTTTCCTACAACGCCACATTCTCATGGTCTTCGCTCCTTTCAAAGCTGGACCTCGTAGATGCCTACGGCTACGCTTACCTTTACAACGAGGCTTATCTTAACGATCACCCGGGCGCTACAAAACCATTCTCTGACGAGACGGTTGAGAAATACCGCACAGGTGAATTGGCAAGCACTGACTGGTATAAGGAAGCCCTTACCGGCACCGGTTTCGAGCACCAGCACAACCTGTCGCTTAGCGGCGGTAACGATAAGACCAAATATAATCTCTATCTTGGATATTTGAGTCAGGACGGTGTAACAAAGGACATTGACTATAGCCGTTTCAATGCCCGTATGAACATTACGTCGCAAATCAACAAGTATATCACTCTCGGACTCAATGCCTCTGGTTATCGTGGCACGAAGCGCGACGCTTGGAGTGGTTATACACAGGTGATACAGGGTATCACACGCTCGCATCCTACTGATCCTGTTTATGATGAAAACGGCAATTTCAAGTATGTTGGCGTTGACAACCCAGTGGCTGTGCAGGGACGCGACAAGACAGGTTGGACAAAGGATGTCAACCAGGAGGTGTTCCTCATTGGCTCAGTTGAGATAAAGCCTATCGAGGATCTCAGCATCAAGGGTATCTACTCTTGGCGCAACTGGACCGACGACCAGACCGGATTCAAGAAGAATTGGAGTTATGGCACATACAACTCCGGCTTGCGTGAGGGTTATGTGCGCAACTACAACTACGACTACCTCACAGGTCAGATTCTTGTCAACTACAACAAGTCGTTCGGCGACCACAACCTCGGAGTGCTTCTCGGTATGGAGTCGTATGACGTTAAGTCGCGCTATGTCACTGCTACCCGTAAGGGCGGTGGTAACAACAACCTCGATGAGTCGCTCAACACTCTCGATTCCTCTTCACAGAAGAACACGAATGGTGGCACAGAGATGACGCGTCTCTCATACTTCGGTCGTTTGCAATACAACTACGCCGGCAAGTATCTCTTCGAGGCAAACATCCGTCGCGATGCATCCTCACGCTTCCCTAAAGCAACCCGTTGGGGTACGTTCCCTGCCTTCTCAGCAGGCTGGCGCATCTCGGAAGAGAAATTCATGAAGAGTGCCGATTGGCTCAGCAACCTCAAGTTGCGTCTCGGCTGGGGTAAGACTGGTAATGAGGAGTTGTCTTCATCTGACCTTTATCCTTCAGTAGCCACATACGCATATGGTTCAACCATGTTCGGCAACACTCTTTATTCTACAGCTTATGAGAGCCGCCTTGTGAACGACAAGTTGAAATGGGCAACCGTTACCAACTACGAGCTTGGTCTTGACGCCGGTTTCCTTGACAACAAGATCACGATGGAGCTTTCGTTGTATAAGAAGAAGACCAACGACATGTTGCTCTACTTGCCCCTTCAGGGTGTAATCGGTCTGTCGGCACCCGCACAGAACGTGGGTAGCGTACAGAATACCGGTTTTGAGCTTACACTTGGCCACAACAACCGCATTGGCAAGGACTGGAAATACAATGTGTCGCTCAACATGTCTTACAACAAGAACAAGATTCTTGACATGGCTGGCACCGAAGGCCCAACAAGCGATTCCAACATCTGGAACCTTGAGGGTTATGCCATCAACTCTTACTATGGTTATGTTGCCGACGGCTTGTTCCGCACACAGGAGGAACTTGACAAGGGGCCGAAGCGCACAGGCAACGAGAAACTTGGTGACATTCGCTATAAAGACCTCGACGGTGACGGCAAGATCACTGCCGCTGGTGACCGTCAGATCATTGGCAACCAATTCCCCAACTGGACAGGCGGCTTCAACTTCAGCGTGAGCTACAAGAACTTCGAGTTGAGTGGTCTTCTTCAGGGTGCGTTCGACTGCAAGCGCTACTACCAGGGCGAGTCTTCATACGCTTTCTTCAACAGTGCATCCTGCTTGAACAAGCACTGGAACCGCTGGAGCGAGGAAAACCAAGATGGTACTTTCCCACGCTTGTCACTTTCATCGCAGACAAACTATCAGCTGTCAACATTCTGGCTCCAGGATGCATCATATGTTCGCATGAAGAACCTTATGCTTTCTTATACATTGCCAGCAGAGTTGATCAGACACATTGGTTTGTCGTATGCACAGGTTTACGTTACAGGCGAGAATCTCTTTACAATCTCAGGACTTGACAAGGGTCTTGACCCAGAGTCAGGCAACACTCGTGGCTGGTCTTACAGCAACGTGAGAAAGATTTCACTTGGTGTTAAACTTACATTCTAAAAAAGTAAAAAATGAAGAGTAAAATATTTAATATAGCATTGGCCTTTGTCGGAATGGCTGCCCTCACATCGTGCAGCGATTTCCTTGACAAATCGCCTAAGGAAGAACTCTCCGACGCAAGTTTCTGGAAGAACAGCACAGATGCAGAGATGTATGTAAGCGATATGTACAACTATCTCTATTGGTCTGCTGATGAGGCTATCAACACAGATGATGCCACGATGGGTATCAAATGGGCAGCTGGCAACGAGGCCAAAGGTGTGTATGACCCTTCCGACTACGGTTGGAGCGGCGAATACACCTACATACGTGAGGCTAACTTGGCTCTGGAGAAATTGCCAACTGTAGAAATGGACGATGACACACGCAAGAAACTCGAAGGACAAGCTTATTTCTTCCGTGGATATATCTACTGGAACTTGATACAGACTTTCGGCTCTGTGCCTTATGTCGACAAGCCTCTGACTCTTAGCGACCTCAATAACATTGAACAGTCATCGCGTGAGGAGGTTTACGCCAAGACCATTGCTGACCTTGACAAGGCCATTGATGGCCTGCCTGAAGAATGGGATGCCACCAGCTATGGACGCGTCACGAAGGGTGCGGCTCGTGCTGTGAAGATGCGTGCAGCCATGTACTATGGTGACAACCAGACTGCAGCAAACGAGGCTAAGGCCATCATTGAGTCAGGAAAATACGAGCTTTGGGACAAAGACAACACCGGCAAGTATGCTAACCTGTTCTGGGAAGAGGCTGACGGATGCAAGGAGAACATTCTCGTAATTCAATACAAAGCTCCTGACAATACCAACTATCTCATTGGTTGGGAATGCTTCCCGACACTTGGTTGGGGTGGAATGGATCCCACTCAGGATCTCGTAGACGCATTTGAGGATATTGATGGAAGTCCAATCTACAAGACCAATGACGCTGGCGTGGTAGATCGCGACGACAACGGTAACCCTACAGCAAACAGTCCAAAGCTCTCGAAAATTTTCGACCCTGCAGACCCGTTCAAGAATCGTGACCCTCGTCTTGAGGTAAACGTCTTGCACGATGGTGAGCAAATGTATGGCGTAACAATTCATGTTGCACCATTGAGTAGCAGCGGCAACACTGGTATAGGTCGTCATGGTGATGCCACAGAAACTGGCTACTATCAGCAGAAATGGCTTGACCCGGCAATTGACCCGTCATCAACAGGATGGGACATGGGCAAAGACTATGTGATCATACGCTATGCAGAGGTTCTTCTGACCTATGCTGAGGCTATGAACAACCTCAAGCCACTTTGCGCTGAGGCGTTCGATGCCGTGAACCAGGTGCGTGCGCGTGTCGGTATGCCTGCATTGCAGAATACAGACTCAAGCAAACCAACCTATTGTGGCACACAAGCTGAACTTCTGAAGAGAATCAAGAACGAGTGGCGTGTGGAGTTTGCTCTTGAAGGCCCGATACGTAAGTGGAACCTGCGCCGTTGGGGTGATGCCAAGGCTGTACTCAACCGCAAGTATCACAGCATGGTATGGACACTCAATGGAGATAAGTTTATTCCGTATGTTGGTACAGAGCATGTAGAATTGGTTGGCAGCAAGTATAGCGACAACAACTACATCTACCCGATTCCGCAGACTGAGATGGATCTCAACTCTAAGCTCAAGCAGAATCCAGGATATGGCGCTGAATAAGATATATTGAATAATAAATAATAAAAAGAAGTGTACTGTTTAGGGAGCACACAAGCAATCCCTTCTCGGTACATTTCTTTTTTATCTTTCCAATAACGCAAGCTATGAGAGCTCGTTTACATTATTTGTTGGCCATTGTGCTGTTTGTCGTGGTTTTCATGACGTATAACGATTTGCTGTCGCACGTGTTATACTACAACGAGCAGCACCAATTGTTCCTCTTTACCGCCGACTATTTTAAAAGCCATACGCTAACCGAGTGGCTCACGGCTTTCGTCGTCCAATTTTTCTACTATCCCGTTTTAGGATCCGCGATCATGAGCATATTGATCACGGGCGTTTACCTCATGACGTGGCGCATTCTTTCTGCCCTTACGCTTCGTGAGGATGTATTACGATTGTCGCTCATTCCAGCTTTGGCTCTCTGGGTATGGACAGCAAGCTTGTCTAACTCACTGGCGGTTGTTGTATGGGCTTTCATCGCTTTTGGCATTTTGGCTGTTGCCATGTGCATTTGGGTTAAAGGCAAAAAGATAAAACCTTCTTCGCTGAAAGGATGGAAATTTGCTGTTGTCAACATTGCTTCTGTCGTAGTCATTACATTGCTTTCGGGCTATAGCTTCATGCGCACTTTCTCCATGAGCGAGTTTCGCATGCTCAAGGCGCAGCAAGCCATAGACCACCACGATTGGGACGCGGCGTTACATCATACAGAACGTTATCTCAGCAACAACCATCAAGCCAACCCCTTGATTTTCTATTTTCACAACCTTGCGCTCTACAATAAAGGACAACTGCTCAATCACCTTTTTGATTACCAACCTATGGTAGGTGTCAACGCATTATACTTCCCGTGGAAGAGCCGCACTCGCGAGACGGAATTTGGCCACTACGTGCTCGAACAACTCGGATGCATCAACGACGCACAGCATTGGGAATTTGAATCTATGGTGGTGTGGGGTGAGACGGCTCCTCGACTTCGAAACCTGGCTCGCTATAACATTATCAACGGTAGGAAAACCATCGCTCGCAAGTACATTGCAAAGTTGCGCCAGAGTCTGTTCTACCGCAATGAGGCCGATGATATTGAGGCATGTGTAGAGAAAGGAAAGGTTCCAGGCTTGCATGCTTTCAGCACAAAAGAGCCACAGAAGGCCAATTTCATAAACGTGGAGAACATTGGTCCCAACCTCCAATACGTGCTTGAACAAGATTCAGGAAACAAGATGGCTTACGACTATCTAATGTGCGACCTTTTGTTGTCTAATAACCTCCCGCGGTTCGTGGACAACTTGCAAATGTGCAAGCGGTTCCATCCCGAAGGAATGCCCCGCATATTCAACGAAGCCTTGCTCGTTTACCAATTAGGAGGCAACGACACCAAGGGCATAGAACCGTCAGACGAAACGCGTAGAAATTTCCAGCAATATGCACAGCTCGCGCAAATGGGAAATATGGCGGCGTTGCAGGCCGAGTTTGGTAACACCTACTGGTTCTACCTTAACTATGTTAGTCCGTACGGCAACAAGCTGAAAAGATAAAAAGATAGTGAAGCAATGAATATAAAGAATATAATACTTTCCGTGGCATCGTTCACGCTCCTCGCCGCGTGCGAGAGTGGTTATAAACAACCTGACGCCCTTGTAAAATCTCAGCCACACATATACCCAGACTATGCAGGAGTGACTCTGCCCTGCAACATCGCCCCTACCAATTTCCGCGTCGAAGAGGCTGCTGATGCCTATCAGGTGGTCGTCTCATCCAATGGAAAGGAATATTATCGCTCCGTGTCGACGGACGCTGATGTCGTGATACCCGAGGATTCGTGGCATAAAATGCTTAATGACAACAAGGGAGGAAAGGTTACAATTACCATAGGCGTCAAACGTCAAGGCAAATGGACAGAATATCGCCCAATAACAAACATGATAAGCCGCGACACCATAGATTCGTATCTTGCCTATCGACTCATTTATCCCGGTTACGAGCTGTGGAACGAGATGGGCATATACCAGCGCGATCTAACCAACTTTGACGAGAACACGATTCTCGATAACCGCTCATTTGACAAGAAATGCGTAAACTGCCACACGTTCCGCCAAAACTCAACCAGCGACTTCATGGTACATGTGCGCGGTAAGAATGGCGGAACACTCATCAGCCACGATGGATCTGTGCGCAAGGTATCTCCACGTTGCCCCACAGTGAAGATGGGAGCAACCTATGCGAGATGGCATCCAAGTGGGAAGTTCATTGCTTTCTCGATGAACGATATACAACAGTTTTTCCATTCGAGCGGGCAGAAGCCCATCGAAGTGAGCGACCTTGCAGCCGACCTTGGAGTGTACGACGTTGAACATGATGTGATAATCACCTCACCAGCTTTGAGCGGCGACGATGCTATGGAGACATTTCCAGAGTGGAGCCCAGACGGCAAGACACTTTTCTACTGTCGTGGCAATGCTTACACCAAGGACACACCGTTCGACAGCCTCCGCTACGACCTGTGGAGCGTGTCGTTTGATGCTAAGACAAGGCAGTTTGGCACACCCAAGTGCGTCTACCAAGCCAGTGCAAAGCATCACACTGTCAGCTTGCCACGTGTATCGCCCGATGGAAGGTATGTGGTGTTCGTGGAGTTCAACTATGGCAATTTCTCAATATGGCACCCAGAGGCCGACCTTGCCATGGTCGACTTGAAGACAGGCCACGTGCGCTGTCTTAACGAACTCAATAGCCGAAATGTCGAAAGCTTCCACACGTGGTCATCGACAGGGCGATGGATTGTCTTCAGCAGCAAGCGCATGGATGGCGGTTGGGCTCGTCCCTACTTTGCTCATTTCGACAAACGTACAGGACGGTTCACCAAGCCGTTTGTGCTTCCACAAAAGTCGCCCTCGTTCTATGACACTTTCATGAAGACATACAACCTCCCTGAGCTGATAACCACCCCCGTCACTAATCAAAAAGAACTCATCAAGGCTATTGGTTCTTAGTCTGGAGGTTACTTTTCTGCTATGCACTCGGCCTCAATAAGCCACTCGGGGCGACACACTTTAGCGTGTACGATGATGTAAGGCGTATCGGGGAAGTGATTGGAGAAAATATTGTCAACGGTTTGATAATCGCTTATGTCTCGCAGATAGACTATAAGATAGCGAATGTCGGCAAGCGTAGCATCGCCATCTGCAAGGAGCGCCCTTATGTTCTCAATGAGGCGTTGGGCTTGAAGTCTTACGTCTCCTATGTGAAGCACATTGCCATGGCGGTCTATGCTTGCCGTTCCAGACACGTAAAAATGCATAGATTTGCCAGTATCGAGCCGCGTGGCGCGCTCGAAAGCTACGCCATATTCATGAGTTGGGTTGAGATGGTCAAGAGCCTTCAGATACTTTTTTTGTTGTTCAACGATAGTTGGATATGTAAGGAAGTCAATAGCCACACACGCATGGCGTGATTGACTGTCGCCGCCTATACCTGTTGAGGCAATGAAATGAGTATCAGCTGTAAGGCCGTATTGGACGAAAATATCGTTGCGCGCCTTTACCACTCCATTATAGTTTACATCAATATCACTTATGTAAATCCACGTGCGCACGAGGTGCGTTTTCATGTCGAGGCCTTGCTCGTCGAGATAGTCGATATATTTTTTGAAAAGCTGGAGAGTTTGTAGATAGGAACTTTGAGTAGTTACTTCATCTTCGTTTAGGCGCATGCTGTGAAACACAAGGTTTTCCGCGATGTCAGTTGTTTTCATGAGCACAGCCACTTTGCATCCATTGAGCGGCGCTTGGCCTATGATGCTACATGCGACTTTAGACAATATGTCGTTATAGGTCGTTGACGCTTTCAAGGCGGCATATTGATTCTGTATGTCACTTAAAAACACCTTGAAATAAGCAACATGTCTTCCATTGGATGATTCATTGGAAATGATTTCTTTTAACGTCGCGCCTACTTCAGATATTTGCTCCTGAATCAAACCATTGTTCTTGGGATAAATAAATCTATATTTTTCCATGTTATATGTTGAGCATTATGCCTAAATGTGATGCAAAAGTATGCATTATTTAGCAAAAATGATTGTCATAACTGAGGTAGTAGTGAAAAATAATAACAAATAGGTATTACGGCAACACAGTTGTTTTATCTATTACCCCTCTTTGTTAAATTCGTGTGCCTCTATTTGAACAACCTATGGTAGGTGGATTTTGCGTAATCGCCTTATTAGTGAAAAGTAATGTCTTTACACTAATAAGGCGATTTAATTGTTGCGATTTATTTATTAAATCTTATCTGGCAACACAGATTTGGTCTTTCATTTTATTACCTCTAAATCCCAACTCCAATTGTCGAAATAGAGATTACCGCCTTCCCATTCTACCTCACCACGTTGGAAATCAACGGTTTCACTTCGTGGCCATGTCTTGGTTGGGAAGAGGCTCTTGCCGAAATCGGAATTGACAACCATTCTCCAAGAGTCTATGCCACCGAGGAAGAACCACTTCTCCTTTTCATTCTTGGCGTAAGTCGGTATCCCGAATGACATGTCCACTGGTACCCATCCAATGCCTTCGAAGTAAATCTCACCCCAATCGTGAAGGTTCTCAGCGTTGGGATGCATCATGAAGCCACTCTCAAAATGGGCAGGAATGCCGCATATGCGACAAAGAGTTAGAAAAAGCAGTGTAACTTGTCCACAGTCTCCGTGATGGTTCTCAAGCACATATTCTGGAATGTTCTCTATAGTTGAATATTCTCGTGCTGAAGCCCAAGGGAAATTGTCGTTTACCCACTGGAAAATCCGTTGAGCCTTTACCACAGGGTTTGTAACCCCTTGCGTTAGACTATCCGCCAACTGTCTCAGTCTTGGCGTGAAGACCATGTGGCAGTCACGTTCGGAAGTATATGCCTTATACAATGTGGAATTTGTGTCGTAGGGCTTGATATTTTGGGATAGAATATTAAACCAACTGCCATTTGTTACATACTCAAACTCTTCAGAGAACACTGTTGGCTTTCCTGCCTCTGCCTTCTTTTCCATATAAATGGTAGAATGTGCACATTCTACCGGAGAGCGTTGATATTGACTTTCGCTTGTAGACAACAGTTTTACATTTTGTTGCCTCGGTATGTCTGTCCTTGGGAAAGGCAACCAACAACGGATAGTCTTGCCCGTGGGCACAGCGTCTGCCTTGACGGTCAGTGTATACCTGACCTTAATCTTTTTAGGCTCTGCCAAACGATTTTTATTGCTTGAGGCATTTGCTATGATCTTTGGAATATTCTCTATGTCGGCTTTCTCCGAGCCTTCTAGTGCAGTTCCGTCTTTCTTCAACTTAATGGCTCTGCACGTCTTGTCAATACGAAACAAGTTGCGGGCAGCATTTTGGAAATATTTCTTTTCACCATCAATAATACGAAGCTCCAAGGCACCAGTCTTCTCCCACACCCTCATCTGTTCCTCAGTGACATTTGGGATGTAACGATGAATATAGTCCAACACGCTCTTCTCATCCTTGTTAAAATCAACAAGCAAGCGATGGTGCAAGTCGGCTTCCCATGAATAGCTCATGGAGCCACTTTGGGCGAACATTGAATTAGATGACAGCATTCCGATGCTCATGCCCGCGAGAAATATAAATGTTTTCATTGTCAGGTATCAAGTATAGTCCTTGCTTATTTTATTATTGAAGATGCCACGGCGTTGGCAACATATGACCTAAGTCCAACAACGTTACCTTTGCCTGTAGGGTGAACACTGTTTGTGAGAAGTATTACACTTATGTCGTTAACTGGATCAATGACGATGCTTGTACCAGTGAATCCTGTATGTCCATACGTCTCAGCACTCAGCATGTCACCATTGTTTGAAGCATAGTCTGAATAACAATCCCATCCAGGAGTACGTCCAAATTTCGCAGCCCTTCTTGGGACAGTACGCATGGCCTTTACAGCGGAAGGACTTAGTAAGTGCTTTCCATTCCAAGACCCACCGTTTTGAAGTGCGGCGCAAAGTTTCGCAATATCCTCAGCCGTTGAGAACACTCCTGCATTGCCGGAAATCCCGCCATTGATGATGCGAGCCAATGGGTCATGCACCACTCCTTGAAGGCACTTGCCATCGGCAAGCTTTTCTGTTGGGGCACACAACTTGGCAAGCTTTGAAGATGGAGTATAATCGGTGTGCTTCATGTCAAGTACATCAAATATATGTTTCTTCGCGAAGACATTGAGACTCTCGCCAGAAATAGTCTCAATGATTCGCTGCAACGTGATATAGTTGATACAACTATACTGGAAATCGGTTGTTGGCTCAAAGTCGCGTTTGCAATGAGATATATAGTCTATCAAGCCGTCACGATTAGGCGCACCATATTTTTCCTTTACTTTGTTGATGTCTGCGTATGGGGGTAAACCAGAGATGTGAGTCATCAAGTCGACAACGCGTATTGAACTAACGTTGCCCATAGAGTCTTTCCAGTTTTCAAATCCCGGAATGTATTTGTCGACACGGTCAAGAAGTCTCAACTTTCCCTGTTCAATTAGAATCCACGCGCAAATGGCCGTAGACATTGACTTGCTGCACGAAGCCATGTCGAAGACCGTTTCCGTTGTCATTTTCTCAGCCTTGGGGTACACTCGTTTGTTGCCATATGCCTTGAGGTACGCAATCTTCCCATGACGCACCACACAAAGCACGGCTCCTGGAGTAGCATTTTCGGCTATTGCCTTGTTGATGGCATAGTCAGCATAAAGAAGGCGCGATGCGTCTAACCCAACTTCGGCGGGTTCGCAATGTTTGAGACCTTGGGCGCTGACATTCATGATGCCAAGCGCCAGCATAATGATAAATAAGACTTTCTTCATAATCTCTCTGTTATTCCTTAGCTTTATTACGACGAATCAACAACGTCAACCCGATAAAGGTGAAGAGCGCGTTAATGATAAGCAACTCATAGCTAAACTTATAGCCATTAAACCACGCTTCTGAATTTTGTTGAAGGATAAAACACAGTATTGGCGACACTACTGCTACCAGTGGCACGAACTTGTCGTTTGTCTTTGCCTTCACGAGTATGCCAAAGGCAAACATTCCGAGAATTGGCCCGTATGTATAACTGGCAAGCACATACACGGCATCTATCACACTTGTGTTGTTAAGAAGTCCAAAGACATAAATGACAACTGCCATCAGTAGTGCCATCAATATGTGGACGGTCTTGCGTGTCTTGGTCAACGATGATGTATTTGTGGCGTCATCTTTTTTCTTGTCGGCATCAAGGATATCAAGCGTGAACGATGTAGTAAGGGCGGTAAGGGCGGACCCGGCTGCCGAATATGCCGCCGCAAACAAGCCAACCACGAAAAGCACGCCAACAATCCCGGGCAAATATTGGCTTGTAGCCACTGCTGGGAACAGGGTATCGCCTGTGGCATTGATACCAACCTTAGAGGCAAAGAGATAAAGGAGCACTCCAAGCATCAAGAACAGAAGGTTTATGAAGAATTGGCATACGATACTAACCATCATGTTCTTTTGCGAGTCTTTATAGTTTCGGCAACTGAGATTGCGTTGCATCATGTCTTGATCAAGGCCCGTAGTGGCTATCATGGTGAATATGCCAGCTATGAACTGCTTGAAGAAGTATCGCTTGTCGTTGACATCATCAAAGAAGAACACTTGGCTCATGCTGCTATCGGATATTGATTTGAACATTCCTTTAAAGCCAAGGTTGAGTTCCGATGATATAAAATAGATGCTGAGAACAACCGATAGAATGAGACACAACGACTTGAGAACGTCAGTCCAAATAACTGATTTCACGCCTCCTTGATATGTATACACCCAAACGAGGAAAACGGTTACTATTACGTTTAACGCAAATGGCAAATGGAATGGCTCGAAAACAAGCAGCTGAAGAGTAAGGCATACGAGAAACAGCCTTACCGATGCTCCAAGCATCTTAGAGATGAAAAAGAACCATGCTCCAGTCTTATGTGAACGTGCACCGAACCTGTCTTCCAAATATTGGTATACCGACACAAGATTCATTTTATAGAACAGTGGCACTAAGACAAAGGCTATTATGAACTGTCCCACTACAAATCCCATCACCATTTGCAGATAAGAGAAACTCTTGTCTGCTACCATGCCCGGAACCGACACAAACGTAACGCCAGAAAGGAAAGAGCCCATGGTGGCTATAGCCACAAGAAACCAAGGTTGCTTTCTTCCTCCAAGGAAAAAGCCTTGATTGTCGGTTTTTCTTCCAGCAAGCCATGACACTGTGAACAAAAGTATGAAATAGGCTATAATGGTTATGGTTACTGTTATCGGGCTCATGTGGTTTGGGTTTTAAATCGTTTTACTTTATGTGTTTATGTCAAAGGTTCACCTTTACTTTCTTCGCCTTGCTTTCGTTAGACATCCTGTCAAGGGCGGTCACAATATAGGTGTATTTTTTTTGCCCCTTGTCGTATGGGAGTTTATAGAATGTGTCTGAGGTTATGGCTACGATTTTTGAAGGATCCTCAGTGTTCACCTTTTCACCCTTGGCAAAACGATATACAACATATTGCTTTGCAATGTCGTTCCATTGCTTTCCGCGTGGAACAGACCAAAAGAGTATGTAGCCACCACTCGTCCATACTGCCTTCACTTTTCGTGGCTTCTTTGGACGCTTGCTGTCTATGAAAGGCATTAAAGGTTGCAAGGCTGGATGTTTCCAATAGGCGGTGCGCAACACAGACCCATAGTTGCCGACATTGTCCTCAACCGCTTGGGCGTACCATAGCACGGTGCCTTGAACGTGACGGGATGACTTGTGGAGTTGATGTTTTGCCGGCATCTGGTTGATGTTGGGATTGTCGAGATCGGTAGAATTTGCCGTACCAATAACGTTCTCGCCAATATACAAAGGACGGTTAGCGGCATACTTGTCCCACCAGTTAATGAGGGTCTTATAGTCGGCTGCACGATTGCCTATGTTCCAATAAAGCTGGGGTACGCAGTAGTCGACCCATCCGTTGTTGACCCAAAGAAGAACGTCAGCGTAAAGGTCATCATAGTTTTGCAGACCATTCGTAGCAGAGCCGTTCTTGGGGTCACTGCCTTGGTTGCGGTATATGCCAAACGGGGAGACTCCAAACTTCACCCAAGGCTTACGTTTGTGAATGGTTTCGTCAAGTTGCTTTATAAAACGGTTTACGTTGTCGCGACGCCAATCACCTATATTCTTGAATCCTCGTGGGTTTGCACGAAAGATGTCCTCGTCGGGTATCTCTTCGCCTGCAACGGGGTAAGGATAGAAATAGTCATCGATGTGAAGTCCGTCAATGTCGTAACGGCTCACTATATCGTCAACAATCTTGCAAGTATAGTCTGCGGCTGCTTTGAATGCTGGATTCAGAATAAGTTGCCCACCATACTGGAATGTCCAGTCTGGATGTTGAGTTGCTACATGATTGTTGGCAAGCAACGTCGTGCCCTTTGTCTTTGCCCTATAAGGGTTAATCCATGCGTGAATCTCCATTCCACGGCGGTGGCATTGGTCAGTCATCCACTGCAACGGATCCCAATAAGGATTAGGAGCCTTGCCTTGTTGTCCGCTAAGGTAGCGACTCCATGGCTCATAATCGCTTTTATAGAGGGCATCGCATTCGGGGCGCACTTGAAAAATGATGGCATTTACGCCATTGGCTTTCAACACGTCAAGCTGTCTGCTCAGTTTTTGCTGTATAACCTGAGTAGACAAACCTTGGAACTGTCCGTTGACAGCTTGTATCCATGCGCCACGAAACTCTCGCTTTTGCGCGTACGAACCTATTATGGATAATAATAGTATGGCAATAAAATAGAATCGTTTCATAATGACCACAAAGTTACGAAAAAATAAGGGCATGAACAATACGTCCATGCCCTTATTTTAATCAAATTGTTCGGGAAATAACAATTTGTTATTCTTTGTGATATTATTGTATTCAGAATCTATAGCCAATTGTTAACAAGAGTTGATGGCGGTTTACGCTAACTTTACTTCCGTCAGCGATATTCGCGTATGCCTCGTCATCCTTGCTTGAAGGATAATAGCTCATGAATGGATAGAACTTGCCCTCTGTGCTGCTATACTGATAAGCTATGTCAGCAAAGAACTTGTTTATCGTAAAGCCAAGTCCACAAGTGAAACGATTGGTTGCCTTCCAATTGGTATAATCTGCTGAGGTGGCATACCCTACGCCAGGAGATTGAAGTGAACCATCTCGATATGCGTTGTCGTTGAACTGCGGTGACATGTAGTTGTAGCCCACGCGAACTGCCAACTGTGGCATTGGCTTATACTCCAAGCCGACTTTCAGCAAATGCACGCCCTTGAGATTCAACTTTGTGTCGTTGTTCATCGCGTCATCGGAACTGCTGTTTGAATAATATTCTCCAGTCCAACTGTCATAATATGACGTACCGTCATTTACGCGGTTGTCAATGGCTCCGTATTTCTGATACTCGTATGTGAGACCCACGGCGACATTTTTGCCGAAGGTGTTTCCCAAACTAACACCAAACTTCCACGGCGTATATACCTTATACTCGTAGTCGCTTGAGTTGCCAATCATGTTGTCTGATTTTGCTGGATAGAACGTGAGGTCATAAGCTCCACGCATCGTCAAATCGTAGAACACAGGAGTGTTGACATACACGCCTACACGGAAAGGTGACTCCGCTATCGGACGGAATATGGCACCGAGTTTAACGTCAAAACCCGTACCGTCGATCTTCAATTGTTCATAGTTGTCGGACAATGCGCCCGTGTCGTCGTTCTCAGCATATAACTTGTTGCCGCGATAGTTTACGTCGTGAAGACCAAACGTGAGACCAAGGAACACGCGATCGTTGATGTTGCCGCTGACGTTGAAGTCATACTCGCCAATATAACCGTATTCATGCTGTCCGAAAGCGTAAGACGTGGCATTGTAAAATGTCATCCCATCCCTGTCGTTGGCGAGGAAATGCGCATAACCATCGTCTACGGCATTCCATGCCATGCTCCCCTTCTGTGCCAATCCCTGAAAGTGCTTGGCAGCACTGAGCTTGTTGAGTGAGGCGTTGTTGAGCGAGCCGTTTGTTGAAAGAATCTGGTCGAAGTTACGACTCTTATGGTAGTTGAAGCCAACGTTCAGCCAAGAATTGCTTCCTGTCCTCGATGCCCATACGAAGCCCACTTGGTCGAAACTGGCGTTTGTGGCATCTCCCTTGAAGTTCAAACCATTGTTTTTCTTGGCATTGTCGCCCGACTGCGAGAGGATTCCACCCGAAATGGCAACTTGTGACTTGCGAAAGAGACCAATACCCGCAGGATTAGATTGCATCGTGGACAGGTCAGCACCCAAAGCTTCCATGGCTCCTCCCATACCGACATAGCGTGCGGTACCGGTTAGCTCATTCTCAATGAGTTTTGTATCTTGATATGTCTCTTGAGCCGATGCTGACATGGAAATCATCCCTGTAGCGGCAAGCAAAAGAAGATATTTTGAATTCATGATATTAACGTTTAAAATACTTGTTTTATCTACATCTTAACCGACGTCAGCCTTTTAGCGTCTTCCGCCACCAAAATGGCCGCCGCCACCTCCAAACGTGCCACCAGAGCGTCCGCCTCCGAAACTGCCGCCACCGAAGCTGCCGCTGTTGCCACCACCTGAGCCTCCGAATGAGCGTGTGCCGTATGAGTTGTTGTTAAACGACCTGCTGTTGTTGTTGAAGTTGCTATTGTTTGTTGAGCGTGAACCAAACGAACGGTTGCCTGCGCTTCGAGATGTGTAGTTGCCAAACGAACGGTTACTCCTGTTGGAGCTGCCATAGATTCTGCCTGATGTCCATGTGCGCTGGCCAGTATAGCCGCCAGAGTGCAGTCCACCATTGTTCACAACCACGGTGCCACCCCAGTAAGGAGCGTTCCAGCCATACCAACCATGACGATAAGGCCAACCCCAACCATAGTAGCCATAATAGTATGGGCTGTACCAGCCAGCATAGCCGTAATACCATGGGTCGTACCAACCGCCATACCATCCTCTATACCAAGGATTATACCAAGAGCCGTACCAACCGTAAGGTCCATAGAAACTGTCGTAGAACCAAGGGTCATAGAACCCGTCCCAACGAGACATGTGGCGTGTGTAGGCGTAATCGTCTTCGGTGTCAAACTTGGCACTGCCTGGATAGACGTATGCCGTGTCTGCCATCGACGAGTCACGATAAACTCCATCGCCAGGCATGAAAGTGATGATGTCGTTGCCCAACGAGTCGGAGCCTATCTTTTGATAATAGCTGTTCAACCTGCCATAGCGGTTGTATTCGTCTACCCCACGTTTGCTGCCGCAATAGTAAGTTTCCTTTTCCTCTTTAGGTGCGGCTTTCTTACTTGGAGTAAAGTAAACGTCGTCTTGCGCCATCGATGCCAGCGGCATCGCTCCCGCAAGAACTAATAGCATCAATAACTTTTTCATATCTTTACCTTTTAAATGATTGTCTTATTTTCTATGTTGCAAAATTAATGCCTTTTATATTGCAAATTTACGGAAAAACCCTAACCATTGGTAGGTTTTCCCCTATTTTTTTTACTTTTGCACTGATATTTATATTACATTTTCATTTGATTGCACTACTATTATGGAATATTTGCAAGCAGAGTTTACAATCACGTGTCCTGACGGTCTTTTGCAGACGGCACGTGACCTTTTGGCAGACGCGGCGGCTACATCTGGCTTTGAGTCGTTTGAAGACACCGACAACGGCATGCGAGGATATGTTCAAGCCTCACTTTTCAATGAAGACGAGTTGATTTCCCAATTGAACTACTTCCCCTTGGAGGACACTAACATCACCTATAAAATAAGTCAAGCTGAGAACAAAGACTGGAACAAGACGTGGGAAGACAATGGCTTCGAACCAATAGACATTGACAATGGAAAAATGGTTGTGGTTGATGCCAAAAATTCTGACAATCTTTCTCTGCCAATGACAAGCAAGCTTATCAAGATTGACGCAAAGCTGGCTTTTGGCACTGGCACACATGAAACCACGCAAATGATTATCTCTACACTTCTCAATCTCGACGAGTCTAAGGCTATGCCACTCAAAGGGACACGAGTGTTGGATTGCGGATGCGGCACCGGAATCCTCGGCATAGCCGCCTCTATGCTTGGCGCGAGCGAGGTGACAAGTTATGATATTGATGAATGGAGCGTGACGAACACTTCGCATAACGCCAAGCTCAACAATGTTAACAACGTCAAGGCTCTGCTGGGCGACGCGTCTGTAATAGAGACTATTGAAGGTCAATTCAACATCGTGCTTGCCAATATCAATCGCAACATCTTGCTGCAGGACATGCCAGCCATGAGAAGCAAGATGACTCAAGGCGCCATTCTGATTCTCAGTGGTTTTTACGAGGACGACATTCCTTTACTTGTGGAGAAAGCCAACGAACTTGGGCTTGACCTTATGAGTCGAAAAGCCAAGGGCGATTGGAGATGCCTCGTGTTGAAGCTGGTTTAGCAATCTACCACCGTCAGAGTGTCACCATCAACCTTAAAGTGAATGTCACGACCATCAAACGGCATTCCGTAAACGCGCGATGAGTCGTGTTGGTAATGCGGGCGAGGGTCAAGTTCGAGGGTTTTGCGTAGCATCATCGTGCGCCTTTCGCCTAAAATACGTTCCGTTTCCTCGGATATTACGACATGCAGTCGTTTGATGGGGTTGCTGTCCACAAAGCCCGATTTCACGCCTTCGTGACTGTCGGCGTAAACAACATAGGGCTTTATGTCGTAGATTGGTGTCCCGTCCATAAGATCGGCACCAAGAACGTGAAGCACAGGACCATCCTTGGTGTTCCATTCAACGCTTTTAAGTCTTACGGAAGACAACCCCAATGGGTTTGGCCTAAACGGGGAGCGCGTGGCAAAAACTCCCATGCGAGTATTGCCTCCGAGCAATGGCGGCCTTACGGTGAGACTGTTGGCAGCGTGCTTGTTGGCACTGAACCCCCAGATGAGCCAAAGATAATCAAACGCGTCTATGCCACGCAGAGCCTCTTCAGAGCGATATGCCTCGGTGAAGACGATAGTTCCTTCTAATTCGGCTACAAGCCCACTCTGTTTTGGTATGCCAAACTTTGACGTGAACGGAGAATGGAAAAAGGCTACAGGATTTATCTCCATGTCAGAAAGAGAAACGGGTGAATAATGCTATTACAAGCATGCTCAAGGTCTCTATGCCAAAGACCACTGCCGGCGTATAAAGCTTGCATGGGTTCGCCTTTGGCCGAAAATGTTGGGCATACTTGCGCAGATAACGTTGGAACAAATAGTAGACAATGCTTGCGTTTATCAGTCCCACTATCATGCCGCATAATACGTCCCCAAAATAATGCACACCAAGGTAGACGCGCGACCAGCACATCAGAAATGCCCATATCGCAAGCGCATATGCCAGCACACTACGGCGAAAGACATAAGTGACAAAGAAACAAGCACCCCAACAGTTTGCGGCATGAGCAGACGGGAAACCATATCTCCCACCCCGATAACCATCCACGACATGAATCAGCGCGGAGATGGGGTTTTCAAGATTTGCCGGTCGCAAACGGTCAACCATCGGACGAATACCGCTGGAGACAATCTGGTCGCAGAGGGTGATTAAGATCACGACGGTCAACAGATTGCATATCACCGCCTTTAGCGGGAAATTGCGTAGCATGACAATGAAAAGGCTCAAATAGAGAGGAATCCATATGAAACGGCCAGAATACATCATCATGAAATTGTCGAGATAGCCGCAATGGAAGCCATTGATGGCCAACGTGACAATTGAGTCCCATTTCATTAGAGTGTCAAGCAACGATAAAAGCAATGTTGTAACCATTTTCTTCTTACCTTTTAGCTATGTCATCAAACAAGACCTGAAGCATCGCCTTACCGTCCATAAGGTTGATGCTTTTTTTCTTGCCGGCATTGTAGACTACTTTTTGTTGGATGTTATCGTAGATTAAAGAATTTTCGAGTGTTATCATTCCAAAGCCATCGTTTGGCAAGAAAAACGCGAAATGTCTGACTGCTGGATTCATCATGTCCTTGCTAAACACCAAGTCGTCATGCTTTATCCCTAACTGCGACAACAGCGTAGTGGCAATGTCTTGTTGTGAGCCATACGTGTCGATGGTCATAGGCTGCCTTATCGCGCCTCCTGTCCAAATCAAAGGGATATGATAACGCCATGGTTTGAAATTGTCAGCGTGTTCTGGCCATGCTCCCAGATGGTCAGGCACGAGTATAACGAGACTGTTGTCCCATTTCTTGCTTCGTTTGAGCGATTCCACGAAGCCACCTACGCAATTGTCTGAATAGGCAAAGGCGTTGAGAATCTTATTCTTCAGGCGGTGGTAAGGCACGTCGAACGGCTCGTGCGAGCTTGAGGTCTGTATGACGGTAAACTTGGGTTTGCCATTGTCGGACATGGCGAGAATGTCTTTCTCCACACGCTTTATCAGCAGGTGGTCTGGCACTCCCCACTTGCTCAGTCGCTCGTCTATCGGGAAGTCTACATCCTCTGTGATGTGCTTGAATCCTTGGTTTACAAGAAACGACCGCATGTTGGTGAAGTCGGCGTCGCCACCATAAAAATAGTATGTGTCGTAGCCCTCTTTTTCAAGGTGAGCCGTTATTGATGGCATGTTGGCGGTTTTTCTCGGAAACTTCATCAGGCTAACGGTAGCCGGAGCGGGATAACCTTGCAAAATGGAAACGAGTCCACGATCCGTGCGGAAGCTGTTGGCGTAGAACCTGTTGAAGTATACGCCTTCACGTTTTAATTTGTTGATATTTGGCGTGACACCTGTCACGTTTGTCACCGTGTCGGAGAAGCTCTCCAATATTATGATATATACGTCGGGCTTGTTCACATTTGGGCGAAGCAAGCTCACAATGCCGTCTTTAGAAGCCTTGGGGTATAACCGATGGTAAATGGACTGGGCCAAGCCATCGTCCATGAATCGGTATTGCTTGGAGAAATTCTCGCTATGCGACACGCTCTCCATAAACGACAAGAGAGGGTTCACTGCCGCATGGTTGAGTTCTTGATTCGGGGAAAAGTATGCCTTCCCAGAGTTCATTGTAGACACAGTGACTCCTCCGCGGATAGGCAGGAACAACAATGCGGTAACGATGAGCAACGGAAGCCATTGCCAACGAGATGCCTTCTGCATGAATACGTCCCCACCCCATTTACGCCAAAGCAAATGGAATGCCAAAAGTATGATTGCCACAACAATGACAAAACCTACAATTCCAAGGAGGGCTTGCCACCAAACGACGCTTGCCAGTGCCGATTTAGGCGAAGAAAAGATAAAAAATAGTGGGGTTGAATCGAGAGGATATCCCCAATATCCATAAAGGGCTATGTTGGCAACAAACGAAAGTGCTACAATGGTAGCTCCTATCAGCGACCAGCCTCCAACAATCATCATCATTATGCTGCTTGCCTTAGGCGAATGCATTACCTTTGTTGGCAATCCGCTTATGGTCAAAATTAGGGCAGGAATAACCGACAGATAGCCTGCCATAGACATGTCGAGAGGCAAGCCATGCCAAATCACATCAAAGATGTTGGCGAAACCACCATAGGCAAGCAAGAACAGTGGTTTTTGTAAAACAAAAAACAGTGTCCACAACAAGAAAGTGGACACTATAAGCATGATTTTTTTTCTCATCGTTGGCAAAGACTTATTTGCTCAGCTCGCCAAGCCCACTCCATAGAATGGTTTTGCCGTCTTTGGTAAGCTCGAACCATGGTTCTTCGTCACGAAGGGATATGTCGTCATAGTCGAACGGAAGCACTTCGGTATCATTGCCGTCAGGGAGCACCAAGCCCATCTTGCCATCTTTCTCGGCAATTACCGGCATTGACACAAGGTCGTCTACATAAACAAACGGTGTGCGCAAGAAGTCGTATTTGGGTTGAACGAGAACAGTGCCGTCAACATCCTTTATGCCATACTTGCCATTCTCCTCAAACACCTCGTGGAACCTCACGTATTTCTCCTTCATACGGTTCACGTAGAAGTCCATTGTCTCCTTGTCTGCCACCATCTCCACGAAATAGGTGTACGAATCGCAGAAGTTTGCCATGGAGCGGGCAATGAGCATTCTCCAATCGAGATCGGCTATGACCTTACGGTTGAGGTCTATATATTTAGCCATGACATGCTCGCGTTCAGGAATGGTGAGTGTCTGCAATTTTTCTTCAACCTTCTCCAGCATTGACAATGAGCCACGTGCCTTTATGTAACGGTGGATTTGCCGCCCCATCTCACCTGCAAAGAACTTATCCAACTGTTTAAGCTCTATTTCGTCACGGAATATACCATCGATTGCCATATCAAACTGTGTTTAACGGTTTTTGTTGTCTTTTCTGCAAATTTACAAACAATGATTGTAATTCCCAAATAAAACCATCATAAAAAAGGGTTGAGAACCTATAATGATTCTCAACCCTTGGCTATATTTACTAATAATTTTAATTCGTTGAGCTTGTCTTCAGACATTTAAGCCTTGCGACTCAACATGTAGACAAGTCATAAATTTCAAAGATTTATTAATTGTTCTCCGGACGCAGTTTGCGTACAGTCTCACCAGCGCGCCACATCTCCATGTCGTGCATGGCCTGCAGCTCGGCGTTCAACTTCTCACGGTAGTCAGGCTGTGAGTTCTTGTCGATAGAAATCTGAGCCTCGTTGCCGCTCACCACCGAAGCATAAAGCCACTCCATTACAGGCAAACATGCGGCCTTGAAGCGAGGACGCCAATCGAGCGCGCCACGCTGTGCAGTTGTTGAGCAGTTGGCGTACATCCAGTCCATACCCTTCTCGCCGAAGAGAGGGCCAAGGCTCTGTGTGAGCTCCTCAACGGTCTCGTTGAATGCCTCTGAAGGTGAGTGTCCATGCTCGCGAAGCACTTCATACTGAGCCTCAAGCAGACCCTCGATGGCACCCATCAGTGAGCCACGCTCGCCTGTGAGGTCAGAAGTGGCCTCCCTTTTGAATGTTGTCTCAAACAGATAGCCAGAACCGATACCTACGCCGATGGCCAGAGTCTTCTCCTTGGCATTGCCTGAAGCGTCTTGGTAAACAGCATAGCTTGAATTGAGGCCGCGACCCTCAAGGAACAATGTGCGGAGTGATGTGCCTGAACCCTTAGGTGCTACCATGATCACGTCGATGTCCTCTGGAGGAACAACGCCAGTGCGATCGTTCCAGTTGATAGCGAAGCCGTGGCTGTAATACAGTGACTTGCCCTTTGTCAGGAATGGCTTGATTTTAGGCCATTGTGAGATTTGACCAGCGTCTGAAAGCAACATGGCGATGATTGTACCTTTTTCGGCTGCCTCTTCAATAGAGAACAAAGTCTTGCCAGGAACCCATCCGTCGGCAACGGCCTTGTCGTAGCTACGACCCTTGCGCTGACCTACGATTACGTTGAAACCGTTATCGCGGAGGTTGCATGCCTGACCAGGACCCTGAATACCATAACCAATGACCGCGATAGTCTCATTCTTCAGCACCTCGCGTGCTTTCTCTAATGTGAACTCCTCTCTCGTGACGATGTTCTCTTCAACGCCACCAAAATTCATTTTTGGCATAATAA
Source organism: Oscillospiraceae bacterium (assembly GCA_963599465.1). Taxonomy (GTDB): domain Bacteria; phylum Bacteroidota; class Bacteroidia; order Bacteroidales; family Bacteroidaceae; genus Prevotella. Next base: position 134,793 of record CAVBXD010000003.1, read on the forward strand.
TAATACTTTTAAGTATAACTTGTTGTTTTCTTTTTCTTTCTAATGGGTGGTTATTTAATTGGGTGCAAAGATAACGGTTTTATAGAAAACTGCCAAAGATTTCTTTCAATCTTTTACAAATTTAATCATGCACCTTACAATCTCCACTTCCTTTTCTGCCTTTTTCGTCATTTTAACTACATATTCGCCTTCTGCCACCTGTGCTTTGTAGATGCGAACCACATCGCCCAAATGGGCTTCGGCTACATAGGCTATGTCTACACGCCGCAAGTGGTGTGTGCGATAATAGTCGATGTCGAAGAGGTCGAGAACATGGTCGATATATTTTACCGAATTGAGATGCCCGTTGATATCTATATCATTATAATATATGTGTATCTCGCGTGCCAACTCAAGTTCTTGACTTATCACAACTCTCGCCGGAGGATCCATGGGACATTCCTTGCCTGTTTCTACATATTCCTGTATCAGGCTGTCGTGGACAGTGGATATGTCGGTGGGTTGACGGGTGTCTACATCTATCATTACCCAAATGCTCCGTCCGTAGGCATAAGGCTTCGTGCCGTCCCTACTGACAACGGCGTAGTTGCGGCTCGTGAAAAATTTCTTGGCGGATTCAACCCATGTCTGCACCTCCACTTTATCGTATGCTTTCGGCATGTCCAAAACCTCGATGGCAAAGCGTGAGAGCACCCATGTCTTGCGATTCAAGTTAAGTTCTGCCACGCCATAGCCGCGCTCGCTGCTATGGTAGTCGGCGGCATTAAGCATACCGTTGCCTAAATGCCCGGGGAAGAGCTTATTGCTGAAATCGCAATGGAAAGGTTCTACCCTAAACTTGTATGCGCCGACCTTTGGCAAAAACTCTTTATTCGCCATGTTCTTGTAGATATTTGGTTACTGGTTCCTCAAAACTACGCGTCACGGCTATACGGCCTGAACGTGTGTATTGAAGGAGGCAGTTGAAACTGTTGAGTATGGAATATAGGTCTGCAATGTCCTCTGTCAGTCCGGTAAACAATACCGTGGCGTAGGTGGGGTTGACCTCCATCATCCGTGCGTTGTGCTGACGTATGGCACGTGATATCTCCGGGTTGTCGAGAAGGATTGGCGTTGAAATCTTGTAGAGTGCGACCTCATGTATGAAGAGCTGGTCATCGGTATAGAAATCAGCCTTTATGACGCTTATCTTCTTCTCAATCTGCTTCTTTATCTTAGAAATCTGGTCGTCATCGCTCCAACAGGTGATGGTGTATTTATGAATGCCTTCAATGCTTGAGGCAGACACGTTGAGGCTCTCGATATTTATTTGGCGACGATTGAAAACGCCTGTTATCTCGTTGAGCACACCAGCCACGTTCTCACTGTAAACCAATAGTGTATAGAAATTGTTTTCCATTGAATTTCAGGCTTATATAAGCATTGTATTAAACTGAAAGACTAAATGTCAAGATGCAATTGCATTTCATCTACCGAACTGCCCGGTGTCACCATCGGCGTCACATTCTCGTCTTCCTTGACGGCACACTCTAGTATGTATGGCCCATCGGTAGTCACCATCTTCTCCACTTTTGCCTTGAGCTCCTCGCGATTTGTCACCACGTCGTAGTTGATGCCATAGCCTCCGGCTATCATCTCGTAATGCGGGTTAAGCATATATGTGAACGAACGGCGATGGTTGAACATCAGGTCTTGCCACTGGCGCACGTTGCCAAGGTAATGGTTGTTGAGAAGGATTATCTTGACAGGAGCCTGCTGTTCCATGATGGTGCCAAGTTCTTCTATGCACATCTGGAAACTGCCGTCGCCGGTAAACAAAACCACCTGACGGTCGGGAGCACCGAATGCCGCGCCAATTGAGGCGGGAAGGCCAAAGCCCATGGTGCCGAAGCCGCCACTGCTGACCACACTGCGTTCTTTCTTGAACTTGAAATAACGGCATGAGAACATCTGGTGCAAACCTACGTCGTTGCACATTACTGCCTCGCCATTGGTAGCCTCTGCCACGGCATTTATCACCTCGCCCATCAGTAGCTCACCATCTTTGGGGTGAACTGACGGGTCGATAACCTCACGTTTCTCCTCCTCATAGAGAGGCTTGAACGAGTCTATCCATTCCTTGTGTTCGTTCTTGTTGACCAATTGCGTGATGCGAGCCAAGCTCTCCTTGCAATCGCCTATCACCGCCACGTCGGTCTTGACGTTCTTGTCAATCTCCGCAGGGTCGATGTCAAGATGTATTACCTTAGCTTGCTTGGCATACTTGTCAAGCCTTCCGGTGACACGATCAGAGAAACGCATGCCAATGGCTATAAGCACGTCACACTCCTGCTGCTTGATGTTTGGGGCGTAGTTGCCGTGCATTCCAAGCATGCCCATGTCCAATGGATGGTCTGTGGGCAATGCCGAAAGACCCAAAAGCGTTCGAGCGGCAGGTATATCTGCCTTCTCAAGAAATTCGCGCAGCTCATTTTGCGCGTTGCCTATCTCCACACCGTGTCCTACAAGGGCGAAAGGCTTCTTGGCATTGTTTATAAGCTCTGCCGCGGTCTTCACGGCTTCTTCGCTGATTTTAGGATAGGGGTTGTATGAGCGCACGGTATCGGTCTTTCCCGGCATCCATTTAGCCTTGCCTACTTGTGCATTGCGCGGGAAGTCGAGCACTACAGGACCCGGACGGCCACTCCTTGCAATGTAGAAAGCGCGGTTCACTGCCCACGCCACATCCTCGGGACGACGAATCTGATAACTCCATTTGGTGATAGGCTGCGCCATGTCCACAAGGTCAACCTCTTGGAAGGCGTCAGTTCCCAATGCCTTTACGCCCACCTGACCGGCAATCACGACAACGGGAATGGAGTCCATCATGGCATCGGCAACGCCAGTAAGGGTGTTGGTAGCTCCAGGGCCAGACGTGACGATAGCCACGCCAACATTGCCGCTGACACGGGCAAAGCCCTCCGCTGCATGGGCGGCTGCCTGCTCATGTCTCACGAGAACGTGCTTAAACCATGGATCCTTTTTGTGCGTATATGTATATAGGGCATCGTAAACGGGCATGATGGCACCACCGGGATATCCAAATATGGTCTTGACATCTTCTTGGTACAAGGCACGCATCAGTATCTCCGCGCCGCTCACTTCCTCGCCTATTTTAACCCCTTCCCAGGGTGCGATAGGTTCTTTCATCTCTTGTTTCTGCATAATTTTCTTATTTTCCAAGCTCACGTGCGATTAGCGGTCTCAATCTATAATCCTCACGCCACCCTTGTCGGCGGAGCTCACGCTCTGCGCGTAGGCACGAAGTGCTTTGCTTACCACGCGGTTGCGCTTCAGCGGCTGCTGTGGGCGAGCGTTAAGCTCCTCGTCGCTCAACTTCACGTTGATGCTGCGGCTTGGTATGTCTATCACTATTATGTCGCCATCCTTTATCTTGCCAATGTTGCCGCCTGAGGCTGCCTCAGGACTGATATGACCTATGCTCAGACCTGACGTTCCGCCAGAGAAACGGCCATCGGTGATGAGGGCGCACTGCTTGCCGAGGTGACGGCTCTTGATATAAGACGTGGGGTAAAGCATCTCTTGCATGCCAGGGCCTCCCTTAGGACCCTCGTGGGTGATGACAACGCAGTCGCCGGCATTCACCTTGCCATCGAGAATACCCTCGCAAGCGTCTTCTTGGGAGTCGAAACAAACGGCTGGACCCTCAAAATGCCAAAGCTCTGGAGCCACGCCAGCTGTCTTCACCACGCAACCGTTCTGTGCGATGTTGCCGAAAAGCACTGCCAAACCACCATCCTTGGTGTATGCGTGCTGAAGATCGCGAATGCAACCATTCTCCCTGTCGGTGTCAAGGCTTTCCCATTGTGCGTCCTGACTGCCCATCTCGGTAGAGAATTTCCTGCCAGGTGCGCTATGGTATATGCGGTCGGCTTCAGACTCAATGCTTGCGCCAGTGATGTCGTAAGCCTTCATTTGCTCGTCGAGAGTCTTGCCATCGACACGTTTTGCCGCACCATTTATCAAGCCTCCCTTGTTCAGTTCGTTCAATATGCCCAAGATGCCACCGGCACGATTACACTCTTGCACACTGTATTTCTGGGTATTGGGAGACAACTTGCACAGGCAAGGCACCTTGCGGCTTAACTGGTCAATATCTTCCATCTTGAAATCCACGCCACCCTCTTGTGCCACGGCGAGCAAGTGGAGCACGGTGTTGGTGCTGCCTCCCATGGCTATGTCGAGAGTCATGGCGTTGAGGAACGCGTCGCGTGTGGCAATGCTGCGTGGCAACACGCTCTCGTCGCCGTCATCATAATATGCCAACGCGTTTTTCACGATAAGACGCGCTGCATCCTTGAAGAGTTGGATGCGGTTCTTGTGGGTTGCGAGTATTGTGCCGTTACCTGGCAGGCTCAAACCGATAGCCTCCGTAAGGGAGTTCATGGAGTTGGCGGTGAACATTCCCGAGCAACTTCCGCATCCCGGGCAGGCACATTTCTCTATCTGTGTAATCTCGTCGTCGGAGACGCTCGTGTCGGCACCATTTATCATGGCTGTTATCAAGTCGGCATTCTCGCCTTTCCAACGTCCTGCCTCCATCGGACCTCCAGAGCAGAACACGGCAGGGATATTGAGGCGCATTGCTGCCATGAGCATGCCCGGGGTAACCTTGTCGCAGTTGGAGATGCATATCATGGCATCAGCCTTGTGGGCGTTGACCATGTATTCCACTGAGTCGGCGATGATGTCGCGTGAGGGAAGGGAATAAAGCATACCGTCGTGGCCCATGGCTATGCCGTCGTCAACGGCGATGGTGTTGAACTCCGCGGCATAACAGCCCATTGCCTCTATCTCTTTCTTGACAATCTGCCCAATTTCATGAAGGTGGGTATGTCCCGGTACAAACTGCGTGAAACTGTTCACTATAGCAATGATTGGCTTGCCAAACTGTTCGTGCTTCATTCCGGCTGCCACCCAAAGGGCTCTGGCTCCTGCCATCCTGCGACCTTCTGTGCATACCGCGCTTCTCAATTGATGCTTCATCTTGTCTTTTTTCTATATTATTATTTTATTTTTGCAAAGTTACTGACTTTTTTCTATTTCACAACAATTTCAAGCAAACTATTTCCTAAAATAAACAATCTATAAGCATCACACCACGATTAACGTTTAAATTAAAAGAAAAACCACCAATCAGCAAACTGATTATAGTTTACCTTGACGATTTGGTAATAAAGTAAATTCCAGTAAGGTAAAACATCAATGAACATTTGTGTCGTGCCCGATGACCCGTAAAATCTTCCTTAGGATTTAATTTATCTATAACTATCTCTTTATCAATTAAATAAAAGCTTTATTTGGGTCATGTTTCGACTTGCCGCAGAGAGGCCATTGCCGTTGTAGCGTAACGGCATCGCCATTCTAACGTAACGGCAACGCCATTGTAGCGTAACGGCAACGCCGTTCTAACGTAACGGCAAATGGGCTTTTTTGCGCTACTCCATAAGCCTCACGACAGACATTTTTAAAAAAGAAAAAGAGCGGCATCTTCAGGAGGAAGGTGCCGCTCTAACCGTTAAGCTAATTCAAAAAATAATTGTTTATTGAACTATTCGTCAACAACTTATTTTGTCAGCGTCACGCTGATAGTCCATGTCTTTGTCTTGCCGTCGGCAGCCTTCACGGTATACTTGTGAGGTGTAGACCAATCGGCAGGAACACCGAGGCTTGGAGATCCCTCTACTGGTGTCATTACGGCAGCGGTTGAGATCTCAACACCCACAACGATGTTGTTGATGTTAACGTCGGCCTTCTCTTTGTCGGTGAAGTTTGTAGGCACCTTGAATGACAATGTGCATGTGGCATCGTCGGCGTTGATGGTCTGGCCAGTGCGCTGCAGCTGCCTCTGTATGACCTGCGGCTCACCGCTAACGTTGATAGTGTTGTTGCTCTTATAGCGATACCATGCATATCCTGCCGTGATGTCGTTGCCATCGTATGTTGCAAGGTCTTCCAAATTGCTCTCTAAGCAAGACGAGAAGCTGAGAACCATGGCAAACATGGCGATTATGAATTTAAATATCTTCATGTGTTTTCGTTTTATTTCTATAGTAAACTTGAATGTCCAGACTCTGGTGGTGGTTTTTGCCACGCCCTAAATCCTTACCATCCCTCATTCTGATCGTGGTCGAGATTATAAGCTTCGCGAGTGTCAAGGAAGCCTTGATTAATCGGGAGCAGATAACGCTTTGTCGTGAAGTTGCGGTTTGCGCTGTTGAGGAGCGTCATCTGGTTGATGAGCAACTGTGAGCGGTCGCGTGAGATCTCAATCTTGTAAACCGGGCGGTCAAGATCGTAGATGATGTCGCCAGCCTCACGTCCATAGTTTGCATAGCCGCCATACTTACCCCAGCGCAGATAGCTGAAGTAGATGTCACCATTCTCATTTGCCATCTCCACACGACGCTCGCGGATGTAGTCTGCCCAAGCGTCCTCCTCGGTAGAGGCTTTAGAGGCGGCAATCTTGCCGTGTTTTACGCGAGTGGCGTTGAGAGCAGCCACAGCGTTGGTAATGTCCTTCTTCAAAAGATAAGCCTCTGCAAGGTTCATGTAAGCCTCGCCTGTGCGACACATGTCATAGTGGAGCTGCACTTGGCAGTCGTAGTATGCGCGTGGCTCAGGGCTCTCGATGTTCGACTTGCGCCAATAGTAACCGGTTGTGGTGTTGTACCAGCCACCGTCCTCCTTGTCGCGAACGCCCATAGAGCTGTTGCCACCAAGGTTTGTCTCAATAGTCTCGCCAATCCATGTTGTGCCGTCGTAGGCGATTGAAGTTGCGAAACGTGCGTCGCGGTTGCTATACATCAACTCAGAGAGATTACGAGTAGCACCAGCCTTCAGCTTGTCGTAGCGCAAGTTGGTAGGGTATGCGGAGTTGAGCTGAGAGAAGTCCTGCGGTGTAGGCATACGACGCAAATTACCACTCACTTGTTTGTAAGAGTCGATCTGGCCTTCTGTAGTCACCGAGTTAGGATCGAGCGATTCCACATTCTCTTTATACTGTGATGTCTCATACCAAGGCAGCGCCTCGCCAGTCTTCTCATCGGTCACGAGATACTGGTCAACCAAGTCCTGTGTCGGGAAGTATATTGCCCAACCCTCGAACGTCTTGCCGTTAGGACACTTGAAGTTTATCGGCGACTTTGAATTGGCGCAATCGTCGTTTGAGATGTTTGGATAAGTGCGGATAAGCTCCTCGTAGTTTCCAATCTTAGTGTTGGCCTTAAGGCGATAGTAACCCCAAAGAATCTCGGAGTTGGTCTCGTCAGACTCGTTGAAGAGTCCGCCATAGTTGTCGCTGAGCGTGCAGTTCTCGGTCACGTCCTTGGCATAAGTAATGGCCTTGTCTAAATAAGAGCTGTTCTTTGTGTAGGCATAAGCAGTGAGGCACGCACGGCTCAACAACACTTCAGCGGCATACTTTGTAGGCTCACCGGGCTGTGCAGTCTTAGGCATGGCAGGAATGGCAGCCTCAAGGTCTTCGAGCACATACTGATAGCTCTCCTCTACATTCTTTGTCATTGGGATAGTGGCCTTCTCTTCCTCTCCTGTAGAGATAACCTCGCGTATGGGAACAAAACGGCCCATCTTGCGAGCTTGGTCGAAGAACACGAGTCCACGGAGCAGGCGGCCCTTGGCAATGACCTCAGCCTTTTCGCCCTCTGTAAGGGTTGTAGATGCCTGAGCTTTCTCTATGATGAGATTGCAGCGGCGAAGCAGTGAATAACGGTTGATGCCATAGTCGGAACTTCTTGAAACTCCCAATTCTGTAGCCACTCCGTCAATGCCCTCGCCCACTTGTGAGCATCTCACACCATTAGGAGTGCGTGCCTCCCATCCCACGCAGGATGAGTTGCCCGTGTACATGGTTATGACACTCTCGTATGTGGCATTGATAAAAGCGTCGGCGGTAGCCTTCGACCCCCATACCGTAGCCTCGTCGAAAGTCGTTGTCGGATGGGTGTCCAATGTATCTTGGCAGGATGTGGCACCCAATGCGAGAATGCCGAACATACCTATCTTTAAAATATTCTTTTTCATACTTTTTTAGAATCCTAAGTTTACAGTAAATGCAAGTACTCTCTCCACAGGATAACCGTAGTTCTCTGCTGAAGAGTTCTCTGGGTCGAGTCCGTACTTCGTAGCTTCAGAGATTGTGAAGATATTCTGTCCGGAGATACCAACCTTTGCACGTGAGAGCCATGTCACGTTGCGGAGCAGAGAGTGCTTCAAGTCGTAGCCGAACTGGAAGTCTTTCATGCGCAGGTAAGCACCATTGATGAGCCAGAAGTCGCTCGTCTGGTAGTTGTTGTTAGAGTTGAGGCCCGTGTCAGCCATAAGGCGTGGATACCTGGCGTCGGTGTTGCCCGGTGTCCATGTGTCGGTCTGGTACTGATAGGCAACAGGCAAGTTACCAGTCTGGCCGGTCTGCATGGCAGCTGAGCCCGGGATATACATGCCGAAGTTTGTTGAGCCTTGGAACAGCATGCTGAGGTAGAAGCCCTTATACTGGAAGTTCATGTTGATACCGAACTGGCCACGTGGCATAGAAGACTTGCCGAGGCGACGCTGGTCACCACTGTCAATCATACCGTTACCGTTGGTGTCCTCATACTTGATATCACCTGCTGTCAAGTAGCCTGAGTTAAGGGAACTTGGTATGCCAACGCTGTTGAGCACATCGTCAGCGCTCTTGTAATAGCCAAGGTTCTTGTACATTACGCCATAGTAACCCTTCTGCTGCTGTGTGCGTGTGTATGGGTTCATGTATGACGACTCCGACTCACTGCGGTTGAGTGCCCAAAGCTGGTCGAAATAGGTGAAGTTGCCAGAGATGTCGTACTTCAAGTCGCCGATATTGCTGCGCCATCCGAGTTGGATTTCCCAACCAGCGCGACGGAACTCACTGTCTGACTTGACTTTAGGCAGACCGATACCGATAGACGTGTTGAGATAGCTCTCACCTGTGGGCGACTGTAGGTAGCCCTTAGTAGAATAGTAGAAATAGTCGAACGAACCGTAGAGACGGCTGTTAAGACTCGTGAAGTCGAAACCTATGTCTGTCTGGTGTGTGGTGTACCATGTGAGGTCGGGTGAAGGCAGGCTGCCCTCAGAGAATCCTGGCACATACTTGCCGTTGATGACGTAGGCCTGGTTGTTGAGACTGTATGAAGTGAGGTATGCATAGCGGCCGGCGCTGCTGTCGAGACCTGTCTGACCGTAAGAGGCACGAATCTTCAAAGAGTTGAAGATGTTCTTGTCTACAATGCTCTTCATGAACTTCTCTTCTGTGACAACCCATCCGAGTGCGCCACTGTAGAAAGCACCCCAACGATGGCCAGGAGCGAAATAGTCGGAACCGTCGTAACGGAGGCTTGCCTCAGCGTAGTACTTGTTGGCATAGTTGTACTTCAACTGGCCAATCCAAGCTGCGCGACCGAGCTCAGACTCAGAACCAGAGTTCTGCTCATCGTTGGCAGGACCAACGTTCATCTGGTCGATAGGGAAGTCATAGTTTATACGGGAAGCGCCATATTGCTCTCCTCTCTCATAATATTGCTCGAAGCCGCCGAGAGCCGAGATGTTGTGCTCGCCGAATGTGTGTGCATACTCCAGGAAGGCCTGGTTGGTGTATGAATAGCCAGTGCTTGAAGTATGAGAGAGCTGTGGCTTGTTGGCATACTGTGCCACGTCTGATTCCCAGTCGTACTGTGCGGCATCCTTGCGCCAGTTCTTCTGAGTCTCGCCATAGTAGCGATAGTTGCTTGCAAGGCGCACTTTCAATCCGTCTACCCAAAGGCATGACCACACGAGTTCTCCCTTACCGTTGATCACATTGACGATGCCGCGCTGATAACCTGCGTCGCTTGCAGTCTCCGCCACAGGGTTGTCGGTGATGTTATAAGGCAGTCCAAGGCTGTTGACACCCGGCAACAGCGGCGACTTGTCGTTGATGTGAGAGAACACATAGTAGTAGCTGCCTGCCGTAGAGGTATAAGGATGCTCCTGATGCTGACGATAACCGTCGATGGCAGCGTTCACCTGCAAACCGATAGCCTTGATATTGGCTGTCTCTGCCATGCGGAACGTGGTGCGCTTCATCCAGTGGTTATTGCTGCGATAGAGCGAGTTCTGGTCGATGTGTCCCAAAGAGATGTAGAACTGGTGGACATCGTTTCCGCCTGTCACCCTCACTGTGTGCTTAGATTGCGGTGCCCAATCCTTCAAGACGAGCTTACGCCAGTCGGTGTCGTTGAAGTTGAGGAGGTCGCTTCCGTCGCGCATCTTCTGTATGGCTTCGTCAGAGTACACAGGGTTCTCCTTGCCATTCAAGAGGTCGTTGTTTTTTGCGGTGTTAGCCCATATTGCACGATCATAAGAGTGCATCTTCTCCGGCCATATGCTTGGCTGCGAGTAGGACAGGTTGAAGTCGTAGTCGACGTTCACGCGTCCGCTCTTTCCGCGCTTGGTAACAACCTGCACGATACCGTTCGACGCACGCGAACCGTAGACAGCCGTAGCAGATGCGTCCTTCAGGATTGACATCGACTCGATGTCGTCGGGAGAGAGGTTCTTGAAGTCAACATCTGAGCGCACCACACCGTCGATGACATACAACGGGTCGCCACCACCACGGATGCTGATTGTAGGACTGGAGTTGATACCGCCACCGCTGGCCTGAACGATAAGACCCGGCGAGCGTCCGGCGAGACCCTGTGCGATGTTGGTAACAGGGAGGTTAGACATCTCTTCGGCCTTTACGGTAGATACGGAAGCGATCAAGTCGCGCTTCTTTGAGCTACCATAACCCACGACAACGAGTTCTTCGAGCGAGTGAGAGTCTTCTGTAATCGTGATTTCAGTCACGCGTCCTGCTGCAAGTTTCGCCTGCTTTGTGTCGAAACCTACATAAGTCACGGTGACAGTGGCATTAGCAGAACTTGCGTTGAGCGTGAAGTTACCGTCAATGTCGGTAATGGTCACGTTCTGCGTGCCATTCTCGGTAACGGTGGCGCCTATGATAGGTTCACCCTTGGTATCCACCACCTTACCTGACAGTTTAGTAGATTTTTTTTGTTGAGTCTGAAGGGTTGCATTGGTTGCTGGAATAGCAGGGGCAACCAAGTCCTTGTTTGAAAGGTCTTCCCCCCCCCATTCAGATTTCGTGCCACCAATGTGGAGTGCGTGCCGAAAGCAAGAAATGCGATAAGCACGGCTTTGTCAAAATGCTTCATGTGGTTCTGTTTTAAATAATAGTGTTTGTGAGTGGCACGTATTGTGCCGCTGTTTTGTTCTCACTGCACCTTATCATTATATCAATGGAAGGATACAGATTGTTTTGTGTGTTCTTTATTTCTTTAATGTGTCATATTAAATTGTTTACGTTTTTTATAATGTCTCTTCTCTAAATTTCTTGGGATTTGGGTCTAGATTTGGTATAGGTAAATAACTTTGGCATTTCAATGTTGCAAATTTAATAAAAAAACATTTTAAACCTACTAAAATTCCATGTTTTTTGTGGGCTAAGCAAAGAAAAAAAACACATTTAAACCAATGACGCTGGCTGAAAGCTAATTAGCAGTTCGGCCAGCGTCAATTTTTTTTCACGAAATAAATAATTTACCGCGGTTATTTGTTGTTTTTCGGCTTTTTTGTAAACTTATACGACACGTGCATCATGCAGTAGCTTGGTATGGTGTTGCGCCATGTCTCAGTGCGTGCCTGGGCGTTCACCGCGTATTGCGTGCTCGACAGCTGGTGCAACAGGTCGAAAGCCTCAGCCTTCAAAGTGAACTTGCCTTTGCAGAATGAGCGTGTGAGCGATGCGTTCCACACAAGGTCGTTGGTGTTCATCGACTTGACGATATATCGTCTGCGACAATATTCCTTGAGATCGGTGGCTAATGTAATACCCAACGGCAAATGGCATGTGAGGTTGCCTCCATACTCGAAGTCATACGTGTCGAGTGTCGTGAAGTTGACGCGGTTGCTTGTAGTGTGCTTCCATTCGCCCTTTCCACCGATGCGTACTGTTATCTTACCCTTTTGATAGCTCAGGTAGAGGCTGCTTCCCAGTTCGCTGTTGAGAGTCTTGCAGAGCGGGGCCTTGTTGTCATCGTAGGCAACGTCGAAGCCAGTGCGCTTGAGTTCGTTGAACCACAGTCTGCCATCGAAGCCGAACAGTTTCTTCTTGCCTATCGCAGTGCCATACGACAGTGTGGTCCAGAAGTCCCAGTTGTCGTCGCTGTTCACATTCTCGCTGATATAGGTGTAGCCACCGGTGCGCGAGTTGAACGTGGAGCGTGTATCTATGGTGTTGTGATAGAAGTCGCCAGTCATGAAGAACGATAAATATTGCTGGTTCTTCAATCCACTGCGTCTTATGCTAAACCTATAGTTATGCGTGAGCGGGGTCTTGAGGTCGGGATTGTTTATGCGTATTGCAAGAGGGTCAGAGTCATTGGTGTAAGGCATGAGTGTCGCATATTCGGGATAGTCGTTGAGTATGCGATAGTTGAAGTCTATCATCAGTTTTGAGTAAGTCTGCAACATGATATTCGGTATGACGCGTAAACGTCTGCGTGTGGCAGAGGTGTCTCTTGTGGAATGATAGAGAATGCGCTCACTCTCATTCAGAATGTCCATTTGGAAGCGCAAAAACATATTGTTATGATTATATCTCGCCTCCAAGGTGCCACCTACGCTTCGTTTCAAGGTGTTGTAATGGCGGCTGTTGTTTTGGTCGAGCACATTGGCGAGCCTTTCTGCCGACGAAGGCAACGTGGTGAACATCTCCTCAGGTCGCTCTTGCCATTCGCCCCCAAGCTGGTCGAGGCGGTAGCTTTGGTTGGCATTCGATTTGAACATCTGCTCATATTTTGGTCCGAACGTCACATTCCACCACGTGTTAGGCACTCTCACGGTATAGCCTAATATCGAACTGAAACTGTAGCCATTGTTATGTGAGTCGCAATATAAGTTGCGCATGTCGCGGTCTGAAGCCTTAACGTATTCGTTGCGGTTCAGAGTGTAGTTGTCGCTTGGCTTGGTGTTGTCGTATTGTGCAGAGACTTTAATTCCTATCCTGTCACCCCATGGGAGCAATGTCCACACAGATAAGTCGTTGCCGATATTCAGCTTGCGCGTCTTGGAGAAGGCATATCCCAGCGAGCGGTTGGTTATGATGTCGTGCATCGTACCCTCGGCGTTTTGCGCGAATGTGGAGTCGAGAGTCTCGCTGATGCCGCCAAATCGTGACGGGTCGGCAGAATACGTTGCGCTGCGGCTTCTTGAGTTGCTCTTATTGTCGGAATAGCCGACAGACGTTTTCATATACATAGTGACAGGTCCTTCTATGCTGATGTCGTTGCTGGCATCGAGCGAGAAGGCGTCGGTCTTAGTGTCTGACACGCTGCGCTGGAATATGTTGCCCGATGAGGCGAAAGTCTCGCCTGCGGAGCGTGTCATGTTGTTTAGGCTCTCCCAGTTGACACTGGCGTAACCACGATCTTTCACCTTTCCTCCCTTCGACTCCGTGTCGAAGTTTACACCTGCCTGTCGTGTCGTCTTCTGACCCTGTGGCGAGTTTGACGGAGCCCAGTCGCCCTGGTTGCCAGGAGTACGGTTCTCGTTAACATTGTTGATGTTGCCAAATGCCGCCAAGTGCGTGCGCTTGGTGTAGAACAGTCCGAAAAGTCGTGCAAGATAGCGATCCTTAGTGCCTCCTGCCACCTCTGCGTTGGCCATGTAGCCGCGTGAGTATTCGCGTTTTAGCCCAACGTCCATCACATATTCCTTTGCCTCCACTTCATTGCCCATCAAGCGGCTCATCTCGGTAGAGCGGTTATACACCTTCAACTCCTTGACGGTGTAGTAAGGCAGGTTTTCGAGCATAATCTTGTTGTTGCCTTTGAAGAAATCCTTGCCGTTGAGGAGCAGGCTTTCAATTTTTTTGCCGCCAACATATATGTCACCGTTGCTCTTTATCTCGGCACCGGGCAACTGGCGCACTATGGCGTCGAGCATAGAGCCTTCTGGCACATTGAACGCACTGGCATCGTAGACAATAGTGTCACCCCGATAAGTAAACTTGACTTTTGTAGCTGTCACTACTACTCCGTCGAGTGTCACTTCCTTGTTGACAATCTTCTTGAGCAGAATTGGCTTGACATTGAAATCGGTATTGCGGGCAATATATTTCACGTGATATGTAGTGTAGCCAGTGGTATAGCCATCACATTCTGCCTTGATGATGTATTTGCCTGTCTGTGCAGGTATCTTTACGGCATATTGCAAGTGCTTGCCGTCCCATCCACTTGTTGTGATGGTGTCGATGACGGTGCTGTCCTCTTTCATTACGGTGACATGGGCCTTGAGGTCGTATTCCGTGAAAGAGTCAGACACCTTACCCAAGAGATAGACCACGCGCTCTTTCTTCTTGGTTTGTTGTTCGTTGGCGTGTAGATGCGTTGTGAACGTCGCGAAGATGACAACAAGCATCAAATAGATTGTTCGGTTCATATAAAGAAATTTGTTGTTAACGTTTAGGAGTTTTAGTCTGGTTGTTGCAGATTGTTGTTCTTATAAAAAACATCCACCACCAAGTTAATGATGGTGATGGATGTCTAAAAAGAATATTTCTACTTGTAGAACTCGTGCCTTGCGGCAGAGAGCGTGTTTTTCATCAGCGAGCAGATGGTCATCGGTCCTACACCTCCCGGCACAGGAGTGATGAATGAGCACTTAGGCGCAACCTCGTCAAACTTCACGTCGCCATTAAGCCTCCATCCACGCTTGCGTGTGGCATCCTCGACTCTCGTCGTGCCCACGTCTATGATTACGGCTCCGTCTTTCACCATGTCGGCGGTAACGAAGTCTGGACGGCCGATGGCGGCAATGATAATGTCAGCCTCGCGACATTCCTGCTTCAACGTCTTTGAATGGGAATGGCACACCGTGACCGTGGAGTCGCCATATTGCTTCTGCATCATCAGTTGTGCCATTGGCTTGCCAACGATGTTGCTTCTGCCCAGTATGACGCATTTCTTTCCTGAGGTCTCTATATTATAATGTCGCAACAGGGTGAGAATGCCAAGTGGTGTGGCGGAGATGAAGCATGGCAAGCCTATTGCCATCCTTCCAGCGTTGATGGGATGGAAACCGTCCACGTCTTTCCTGTAGTCGATTGCCATTATAACCCTTTGCTCATCAATGTGCTTAGGCAAAGGCAACTGCACGATGAAACCGTCAACGGTATCGTCGTTGTTGAGCCTGTCTACGCAAGCCAACAACTCTTCCTCTGTCACGTCTGCCTCATATCTTATGAGCGTGGACTTGAAGCCGCATTGTTCACAGGCTATGACCTTGTTTTTCACGTAAGTCTCAGAGCCTCCGTCGTGGCCCACGAGCACTGCCGCAAGGTGAGGCTGCTTGCCTCCCTTGGACATGATATCTTTCACCTCTTGGGCTATCTGCTCCTTTATGGCAGTGGCGGTAGCCTTACCGTCTATCAACTGGTAGCTCATTGCATTTTCGGCATATTGCGCATCATCTGCTTCATGCCACTTCCCGTGACCATCTTCATCATCTTGCGCGTCTGGTCAAACTGCTTCACGAGGCGGTTAACCTCTTGTATGCTTGTGCCCGAGCCTTTCGCTATGCGCAACTTGCGGCTTTGGTTGAGAATCTCGGGGTTGGTGCGCTCCTTGGGAGTCATTGAACGTATGATAGCCTCAATGCCGTTGAAAGCGTTGTTGTCGATGTCTATATCCTTGATGGCCTTGCCCACGCCAGGAATCATGGAAGCCAAGTCCTTGATGTTGCCCATCTTCTTGATTTGCTCTATCTGCTTGAGGAAATCGTTGAAGTCGAACTTGTTTTTCTGGATCTTCTTCTGCAGGCGTTTCGCCTCCTCCTCGTCAAACTGCTCCTGGGCACGCTCCACGAGAGAAACCACGTCGCCCATGCCGAGGATGCGGTCTGCCATACGCTCGGGATGGAACACGTCGACGGCTTCCATCTTCTCGCCCGTACCAATAAACTTGATAGGCTTGGTAACCACAGTCCTGATTGAGAGGGCGGCACCACCACGGGTGTCACCGTCGAGCTTGGTAAGCACAACGCCATCGAAGTCGAGACGGTCGTTAAACTCCTTTGCCGTGTTTACGGCATCCTGACCGGTCATGGAGTCTACCACGAAGAGCGTCTCGTCTGGATGAACGTGCTCCTTGAGCGATGAAATCTCATTCATCATCTGCTCGTCTACAGCCAGACGACCGGCGGTATCTATTATCACCACGTCGTAGCCCTTGGCCTTGGCCTCCTGTATGGCATGGTCGGCAATCTCGTTCACCTTCTTGTTGTCGGGCTCGCTATACACTGGCACGCCAATGCCCTCGCCCACAACCTTCAACTGGTCGATGGCGGCAGGACGATAGACGTCGCAAGCCACGAGCAACGGGTTCTTGTGCTGCTTGTTCTTGAGCATATTGGCAAGCTTACCGCTGAAGGTCGTCTTACCAGAACCTTGAAGACCCGACATGAGCACTATGGCAGGCTTGCCCGACAGATGGAAGTCAGCCGCCTCGCCGCCCATGAGCTTTGCCAGCTCGTCGTGAACAATCTTCACCATGAGCTGTCCTGGCTTGATGGCGGTAAGCACATTCATGCCAAGCGCTTTTTCCTTTACCGTGTCGGTAAATTCTTTTGCTACCTTGTAGTTGACATCGGCATCGAGGAGCGCACGGCGCACGTCTTTAAGCGTGGCTGCGACATTGAGTTCGGTTATCTTTCCCTCACCTTTAAGTATCTTGAACGAGCGTTCAAGGCGATCGGTTAAATTCTCAAACATATTGTTAATTAGCTTATTTTGTGCAAAGGTACGCTTTTATTTATCAAAACATGGCTTTTCCTGATATTTTTCTTAATATGATACCTTTCTTTCTGACAGCTAATCGTCATGAATGTTTGCGATAGCTCATTACAGCCCATACGTTCATGATCACGGCTATTATGCCGAGAGCCAGCAGCTGGCGGGCGATACTGCCGAAACCTCCCCCTCGCACGAATACCGTGCGGATGGCATCAATATAATAGTGCATGGGATTTACATAGGTGGTGAGGTAAGCCCAATGGGGCATTGAGCGTACCGGGGTAAACAGTCCGCTAAGCAATATCAGGCATACGACAATAAACCACATCACGAAGACTGCCTGCTGCATCGTGTCGTTGTAGTTGGATATAACCAAGCCTAAACCACTGAAGACAAACGCCAAGAGCATGGAAAGGAGATACACCAACCACAAGTTGCCCTCGGATGTTATGCCATACACCATCCATGCCAACACGAAACATAACGTCATCACCACAAGGGCTATCACCCAATAGGGAATCAGTTTTGCAAGGATAAAATTCATCTTGCTGACAGGAGTCACGTTGATTGCCTCAATGGTGCCTTTTTCCTTCTCGCCTACAATATTCAATGCTGGCAGGAATCCACACATCAGCATGATGAGGATTGCCATCAGTGAAGGTATCATGAATAACTTATAATTCAGATGCTTGTTATAAAGATAAAGCACCGAAATCGCTTCCGTGGCTACTGACTGCACGGTCTCTGGCTTCATGCCCGACAGGTGTTGCTGAATGATATTGTTCATGTATTGGCTACCCATGCTCCCCTTGGTGCCATTCACGGCGTTTACCGCTATCAATATCTGTGGATGACATCCACGCATCATGTCGCGTTCAAAGTGGTGCGGAATCTCTACTATGACATCCGCTGCCGTCTGTTCCACGTCTGCCAATGCATCGCTATAACCTGGCTGCTGGCCATGCAACACAAAATAGTTGCTCGCCTCTATGCGATGCACCAGTTGCGCGGAAAGGGTTGAATGGTCGTGGTCAACAATATCCACCACAACATTCTTAATCTCCATGTTCATCACCCACGGCATTACACACATAATGACGATAGGAAACACGAAGATAACACGCGGAAGAAAGGTGTTGCGCCGAATCTGCAGAAACTCCTTCTGTATCAAGTATTTTAATATCATAAACTTAGTCTAATCGTTTATTAAACTTCAAAAGGGCAGCACTGAACAACACTACTGCCATGACGCAAAGTATCGTGACCTCATGCAACACCTTGTCTATCCCAACGCCCATGATCATCAATTTGCGTATGGCAGAGATGTAATATCGTGGTGGCATGACAGCAGATACACATTGCAATATCCTTGGCATGCTCTCTATTGGGAACATCATTCCGCTCAACAGTATGCATGGCATAATGAGCATCATTGCCGACGCGAGCAATGCCACGAGCTGCGTTCTTGCCACCGTGCTAATCAACAGGCCAAGAGACAAGGCCACAAGTATATATATGCCAGACACGACCACTATCCAGAAAACACTGCCGGCCAAAGGCACGAGGAGAATATTTTTTGATATCAGCAGAATTGCAACAAGTATAAGAAAGGCAAACATCAGATATGGCACTGCCTTGGCTACAATTATCATGAAGGGACGCACTGGGCTTACCAACAACACCTCCATCGTGCCGCGTTCCTTCTCGCGCACAATGCTGATGCTGGTCATCATGGCACAGATCAGCATCAAGAGCATGCCCATTATGCCTGGCACGAAATTATAGCAACTGCGCATCTGCGGATTGTAGAGTAGTTTGTTGCAAATTGCCTCTTGCTTGTTCATATCCACCTCGTGCCGTGCGCTTAACTTGTGGGCCATTATGATTTGCGTGGCATAGCTGGCATACATCTGTGCCATGTTAGGGTCGGCTCCATCTGTTATTATCTGTATGGCGGAATGCCTTGAGGCAAAGTTCTGACCGAAGACTATCGCCATGTCTGCCTTTTGGCATCTTATAAGTTGTTCCGCCTCGGCGGGTTTGTTCACCTTGTATGTTATGTTGAAGTATTCGCTGGCATCAAGCGCTTCTATCATCTGCCGCGTTTTATGGTCAACAGATGACAACACCACGATGGTGCGCACGTTCTTCACATCGGTAGAGATGGCAAAGCCGAAGAGCAACATTTGCACGATGGGCATGCCAAAGAGTACGAGCATCGTGCGCTTGTCGCGCAGAATGTGCCGTGTTTCCTTCTTAACGAATGATAGAAATTGCTTCATTGTTTTGTTGATTGCCTTGCTAAATAGGTAAA
The DNA here is from genome assembly GCA_963599465.1 of Oscillospiraceae bacterium. Taxonomy (GTDB): domain Bacteria; phylum Bacteroidota; class Bacteroidia; order Bacteroidales; family Bacteroidaceae; genus Prevotella. The sequence continues at coordinate 154,040 of CAVBXD010000003.1, forward strand.
GACATGATCCATGTCTGGTTGTCGTAAGTCTTGCTTCAGTTCTTGTGGTGTCCCCATCGCCTTTATCTTCCCATCCACCATAATGGAGATGCGGTCGCAATACTCAGCTTCGTCCATGTAATGAGTTGTCACAAAGACGGTGATGCCTCTGTCGGCTGCCTCGTAGATGAGTTCCCAAAACTGTCGGCGGGTGGCAGGATCCACTCCTCCCGTGGGCTCGTCGAGGAATACGATTTCAGGATCATGAAAGATGCTCACGGAGAACGCCAACTTCTGTTTCCAGCCTAAAGGCAGACTGCCTACTATATCATTGGCATGATCAGCAAATTGTAATTTCTCAAGCAACTCCTTTGTCTTACGCTTTATGTCACTACTTTTCATCCCATATATTCCGGCAAAGAGGCGTATGTTCTCCTTTACCGTCAAATCCTCGTAGAGCGCGAACTTCTGGCTCATATAGCCTATATGCTTCTTTATCTGCTCATAATCGGTGACGATGTCGCAGCCAGCCACTCGCCCTTCTCCACTTGTAGGCTTGTTAAGCCCCGTCAGGATATGCATTGCCGTGGTCTTGCCAGCGCCATTGGCTCCAAGGAATCCGAATATCTCGCCTTTTCTTACATTAAAGGAGATGTCGTCTACGGCGCGGAAAGTGCCAAAGGCTTTCACGAGATGGTTCACCTCTATCACATTCTCGACCTTCGTCTCATTCTTCTCATGCACTATGCCGGGTGGGTTGAATACATCCTTGAATTTGTCGAGGATAATATCTGGCGTGTCAACACCTCTCACCTTGCCTTCCTGCATAAAGGCGATACGGTCGCATCGGCGTATCTCGTCAAGATAAGGAGTGGCTACGACAATAGTGACACCTCTTTTCTTGAGTATGGAGAGAATGTCCCAAAACTCCTTGCGGCTCACGGGATCCACGCCCGTGGTGGGTTCGTCGAGCAACAGTATGCTGGGCTTATGCACCAAGGCGCAAGAGAGGGCAAGTTTCTGCTTCATGCCACCCGACAAGGCCCCTGCTCTACGCTTGCGGAAAGGTTCTATCTGTGAGTAGATGGCCTTGATGTTGTCATACTCCGCGGCTACGGTTGTGCCGAAGATGGTGGCGAAGAACTCCAGGTTCTCTTCTACCGACAAGTCTTGATAGAGGGAAAACTTGCCCGGCATATAACCAACACGCTTCCTCACCTCGCCCATCTCGCTTACAGCGTCGAAACCATCCACCCTGACCAATGAAGAGAATGAAGAAGATGAAGCAGAAGAAGACGATGCAGCCTTTCCATCAGGCAAGAGCAATGTGGCGATGATTCGAAAGAGCGTGGTTTTGCCAGCCCCGTCGGGACCTATGAATCCGAATATCTCTCCCCGTTCAACGCTGAGGCTCACGTCACTCAATGCCTCCACCTTGCCGTAATGTTTGGACACATGGCTCACGGCGACAGCAGTTTCCCCCATATTTTGTTTCTCAATCTTCATTCCTAAAGCATTTGAATTCTTCACTTTTCACTCTTCATTCTTCTTTCTCCACTCTTCACTTACATAGTTTTACCTCCGCATACATTCCAATCTTTACGTAACCATCGTTCTTAACGGCTATTTTCACGGCATACACCAAGTCGGCGCGCTCATCGTCTGTTAGGATGGTCTTTGGCGTAAATTCAGACTTGGCTGAGATCCATGTCACCTTGCCTTGATATTCCTTTTTCTCACCGTTTCCATAGTCGGCAAACACCCTCACCTGCTGTCCTATCTTCACCTGTCGGAGCTGTGCGGTGGTGACATAGGCGCGGAGATACATGTGGTCTATGTCCGCCATCTTGAAGATGGGTTTCCCTACAGATGCAAACTCGCCCCGCTCCATGTATTTCTCAAGTACGGTGCCCGAGATTGGAGCCTGCACATGGCATTTCCTCAATTGGTCTGCCACCTGCAACTTCTCCACGTCGGCGGTTTGCATCTGTGCGTTGAGGCTATTGGTTGACGTGGAGAGTGATGACTGTTGCGCTTCCAACTGGCGTTCCAACACCTGAATTTGGCTGCGTGCGTCATCAAGGTTCTTACGATTGGCAGCACCATCCTTCACCAGCCCTGCGAAACGGTTGTATTCCTCACGAGCCTTCACGAGTTGTTGCCTCGTTGCAGCAACCTGTTTGTTCATGTCGGGGCGTTGTGATGCATACACCAACCGTGTGGCTCCTATCTGGCGTGCCTTAAGGTAGAGTTGCACGGTGTCTATCAGTGCCACCAGCTTGCCTTGCTCAATGCGGTCGCCCTCGTTCACGTCGAGGTTTAGCAGCGTGCCGTTCTGCTGGGCCGACACCGTCACCTCCGTGGCTTCGAAAGTTCCCGTGGCATCATATTCCTTCTCCTTCTCTGCACACGATGCAAGGCTAACAGCCACAAGCATGCAATACGCCATAAATGTATTCTTCTTGCTCATTTTATTCATTGTTAATTCTCTTTTGCCTATATATTTCCCTTAGAAGCTCTATCTCATGTTGTGCCTTCTGCGCCTTGGCGATACTTACGGCATTGATTTCCCTCACCAGTTCGCTAACGCTCTCTGTGCCAAGTTCCATCCTGTGTTCGCCCTTGTTGCGTATGTTCTCCCTTAGGCGCACGATGTCCTCGTCGCAGGCTATCTGCTTTTGCATGGAGGCTATAGCACCGTCTGCCTCCTCGTTCTGCAATCGGTTTTGGAAGAGGAATGTCTCGCGTTGACTGTCGTTTATCGCCCTTTGCGTCTCAAGCTTGCGTATGTCGTTCTTGCGTGTATAGAGCGCGCCGATGTTCCATGAGAGCGACAGGCCGCCCACTAGCATGCCATCGTTTAGCAGACTACTCACGCGTGTGTGCGCCATGCCCATACCGAAGATACTCACCGTAGGGCGAAGCCTTGTGTCGAGCTGCTTGAGTTGGGTATCGAGCAGATGTTCCTGCGAGGAGTAATAGGCAAGCTCTGGACGGTTGACGGCATGATTGGGTGTCGTGCTGATGACAGCGGAAGGCTTTTCGAGGGGTTCGCTCTCAGGTAGGTCTTTGCCCACAAACACACCCAACATTCTACAGTAAGCTTCCCGAGAAGCCAAAAGTGTCTCTTTCTGCTGACTCACCTTTAGCTTTTCCACTTGTATGGTCTCAAGGTCGCCCTGATTGGCAAGTCCGCCTTTTATCATGCTGCGTATGGTGTTCTCGCTTGAGGAGAGATCGAGGAGCAAGAGCTTGTTTTGTTCCAACTGTTCGTCAATGAGCAGGATGCCGAAGAAGATCTGTTCTACACGCTCGTAGACGGCATACATCGACACGTCGAGCTGGCGGCTCTGCACTTCAGCCTGTGCCGAAATCACTTTCTTTTGTGCCGCTATCTGTCCACCGTCGTAAACGCTCTGCGTAACCGTCACGGCACCGCTTGCCATCCAGTTCTCCATGTCTACGCCCATCATTTTCATCTGGTCGCTCCGATTCAGCACGTCGGTGAAGGCACTGGCGTTAGCCGACACGCTCACCTTGGGCAACCAACCCTTCACCGCATTGGCGAGAGTGAAGTCGCGGCTCTGCTCTATGAGCCGGTACTGCCGTATGGCGGGATAGTGGTCGCGAGCCATCTGCCTTGCCTGCTCCAGCGAGAGTGCATGGGTGGAGATGGAAGCCACACAGAAAACCGCAGCCAATAAAATGGTCTTGTTGTTCATTGTCTGTTTCTACCTTATTTTAACATTCGGCTGCAAAAATAAGGATTAAAAAGACATAGCCTGTTATCCAAAGAAAGGATTAAATGTTCCTTTTGTTCAATTTTCACACTAAAAGGACACCAATACATGAAGATTAATTATCTTTGCATCATAAAAGACTATTGAATCGAACAAAAGGGACATACGTTTTTAAAGGCAAAAAGCAAATATACCTTTATAAAAAGAAAAACATGAAGCAACCCGAACTGCTTTCCATTCAACGAATGTTCGACACACTGACAGCAGAGAACATCATTCCGCCAAGGCACTTCTACAGCGATGGCTTTGGCGTGGTTATCGGCATGAGCCATTTTCTAAAGCCATTCATCAAGTCGAGTTCCAGCCCTTATCTTCTGGAAGACTACCGCATAGGTATCATCACACGAGGCTCCATGCACGGCATCATAAACTTGCAAGAGTATACTGTCGGGGCTGGCAACATACTCTTTGTGACACCTGGCACCATCGTGGAACCACTTGGCATGAGCGATGACTTCTGTATAGCTGGCATGGGCGTGCCCTCCGAGTTGTTACACCTTGCCACTGTGGGTAGTTCTACATGTCTCACCGATGGCAAGATGAAACACGGCATACAGCCAGTCAACGGCGAGCAGCAAAAACTCTTGGAGCATATGTTTCAGACTCTTTGGGAGACCGCCAACGCTGAAAAGGCGATGCAGGAGACCAACCAAACAGCTTCTTCGGCTTCGGGTTACCACGGCATGGCAACCACCCTCCGCTTGGTTGGTGCTATCGCCACCTTCTACGACTCACTGTTCCAATGGCACTACGCATCCACTGCAACGCACGGCACTGCCGTTCAAAGCTCTACTGCCAGTGATACTTTCAACCGCTTTATACAGTTAGTGAACATCCATTGCCGGAAGCAACGAACCTTGGGCTTCTATGCAAGCAAACTGTGCCTCACCGACAGATACTTAGGAACCGTTGTACGACAAGCCAGTGGCATCACGGCAAAGGAATGGATAGACAAGGCGGTTATCACGCAAGCCAAGGTAATGTTGCGACATGGCAACAAGCAGGTGGCAGAGATAACCGAAGATTTACACTTCCCCAACCCCAGCTTCTTCTGCAAGTACTTCAAGCGGCTGGTGGGATGCACGCCACAGGAATACCGTCAGGGAAAGGAGAGTTGAATGTTAAAAGTAAAAGTTTAACGTTGAATGCCGAGAGTTATATGTTGAACGTTGGGTGTGGAGCTTTATGCAATGTTGTGAAATTCATCTTTCTTCGTTCTTCACTCTTCACCCATTTCTCTTTACTCATCACTTCCCCAGGAATTTCCGATTGATATAATCGTTGAGCCGCTCGCGATAGCTGTCGCCTATGGGCACTTCCACGGCCTGGCTGAGCACCACGTGTGAACGGTTTATCTCCTGTATGTGGTGCAGGCTGATGATGTACGACTTGTGTACGCGCATGAAGTCGTGGGCTTGCAGACGCTCCTCCATCTTCTTCATGCTCAGCAGCGCCACCACAGGCTTCAAGCCTCCTTGCAGATGGATACGCAAGTATTCGGCCATGCCCTCCACATAAATGATGTCGCGTATCAGGATGCGCACCACCTTATACTCGGTCTTCAGGAAGAGCGCGTCGTTCTCGTCGGCAGGCGAGAGGCTTGCGGCATTGAGCAAGTCGTATTGACGCTTCACCTTGTCGGCAGCACGCAGCACATCGCCCATGCCGAATGGTTTCAATAGATAGTCGATGGCATCCACCTTGTATCCTTCGACGGCATACTCCTGATAGGCCGTTGTAAAGACTACCATTGGCGGTTGTTTCAATGAGCGAACGAAGTCCATGCCGTTGAGGTCGGGCATGTTGATGTCGATGAACATGGCATCCACTTCATTCTTGCTCAATATGTTCATCGCATCAAGAGAACTCTGGCAACTATCGACCAACTCAAAGAAAGGCACTTTCTTCAAATAAGCAGTCAACTGTCGGAGAGCCAATGGCTCATCGTCTATCGCTAATACTTTTATCATGTCCTTAAGAATTTAAGGGAGTTAAAGGGATTCTGAGCAGGACCTTGTACTCCTCTTCGTTAGAAGATACATGAAGGTCGTATCCATCTTTCCCATAGATTAGTTGAAGCCGCTTTACGGTATTCCGCAGCCCTACCCCACCATGATTTTCTTCCGAGGTAGGCTTGCGACTGTTGTTGCAAAGGAACTCCAGCTCTTTTGATGTTTCGTCTATCCTCACTACCACCTCTATGAAAGATTCTTTCTGATAGCTCACGCCATGCTTGAAGGCATTCTCCACGAAGTTGATGAGGAGCATCGAAGGAATTTCTACGTTGTATAAGCTTGCATCGGCAGTCACGGTGTTGTCTTCTGGTTTTTTTGGCGGCAAAGACACCGAGATACGCACCTTGTCGGTATAACGTATGCGCATCAGTTCTATATAGTTAGCCAGGAAGTCGAGCTCCTTCTGTATTGGTGCCATCGACTTGTTGCCTTCATAAAGCACGTAGCGCATCATCTTCGACAACACCTCTATGGTGTATTTAGCTTGCTCTGAGTCAATATCCACAAGGGCGTGGATGTTGTTGAGCGTATTCATGAAGAAGTGTGGGTTAATTTGATATTTCAGATAAGCCAATTGGTTGGCGAGGTTTTCCCTCTCCAGTTCCTTCATCCGCTTGCGGTCATCGAGCGACTTGAAGAAATATTTTATTCCGATGTTTAAGCCTATCAACAACGCCATAATGATGAAAGCCACCGAATTTTGTCCGCCAAATACCAGTGGAGGCTCGTGCTCACGGTCTTTCGGGCCATGGTTATGGTCGGTTTTGACGTTTTCGCTAAATTCTGGCATTCCTTCAGGGTTGCCTAAGCCATCTGGCTTCCTTGGTTCGTTATGCATGTGCATTTCTCCAGGATAGCCTGGTCGCATCATTGGATTTCCCTGTTCATCAGGTTTCCTTTCTGGCTTTTCTGGTCTGTCTGCCATTTTTTCCATCCTTGGCTTACCCTTTTCATCCATAGGCTTAGGACTATGCGGACGAACGCAAAGTTGAAACAAGGCAAAAAAAACAATAAGGACAAAGATGCCTATGCCATATCCCCACTTGTAGTTTCGATATACCAACAATGGAGCAATGAAAAAATTGTGCACGAAGAACGTTACGCAAAACATCGCCAGCAAGCTCCATGCGTTTATCACGCCATCCCAATCATAGGATGACGATCCTGAAACCGCCATGTCTCTTGCCCGTTCTTCCCATGACATGGTAAAGATATCACCAACAAGCATGGAGATGACGGGAGCTGCAAACAATATCGCCCACAGCACAACGTAGAGGATGAATTCCGTTCTCTTCTGTCCTTTGATCATTGTCCGTATGTTTTGTACCAACCTTGGGGCTTTGCCGTCATGGGTTGATGTATCTGAGATATGAGTAGAATGTTTCAATATAGTTTATAACGTTAATTATTGGTTTTTATTATGTAGAAAGACAACTTGGCGCTATTCTTTTTTCTTCACAAAAGTTGTCGCACCAAGTTGTCGCAGGTATGAAAATTTATATTCTAATTATGGTCTGCCGTTGCTACCTTTCAGCACAGCGGTAACGGTAGAAGAAGAGGAACCGCTGGTCATGGTGTAGCTGCTGCCCGAAGTGAGACCTGCGCAAGAGATAAGCACGGAACTACTGCTACCTGAACCGCCAGGTCCACCCTGTCCGCCACCATTGCCGCCATTGCCGCCAGGCCCACCGCCTGCCCTGCTGCCAAAGCCGCCATTGCCAGACGAAGAGGAGTAAGTGCTTGGCACAGTGAATGTAGCCAATACTGTGCTGCCATTCTTCAGGGTAATCTCCGTGTTGGCAGTAACCGACATAGAGCCTTGCACGTATGGCTGTGTAGACTCAGAAGAGCTTGGTACCGAATTTCCACCACCTACGGCAAGCAGAGTGCCGCCCGTGAAGTATACAGAATATCCGTCTTCCTCGTTGGCATCAATGCCACACTCGGGTGCTTTGGTACCAAATGCCTTGATGACACCACCGTTGATATACATGTTGCCATTGGAATCCAATCCGTCGTTGTCGGAAGCCACCACCGTAATGTCGCCACCGTTGATATACATGTGGCTGGAAGAGTTAATGGCATCGTCGTAAGCATTGACGACAATCGTTCCGTCGTTGATGGTGAGCACGGCCTTGCTCTCTATGCCCTCAGCTCCGTTGCCCGTGGTAGAGACGGTGATGGTTCCACCGTTGATTTCCACATTGCCGTCTATCTTCATGCCCTTGGGCGACGACTTTTGGTCGCTGGTCAAATTGTCGGTACTGCCAGTGTAGTTGGTATATTCCCTACCGTTTACATAAGCATACATGCCTCCAGTGGTGCTCACGGTGATGTTGCCTCCGTCAATGGTGAGCGTGCCGTCGCCATTGATGCCCTTGCCACCGCTGCCTGTACTGGTGAGCGTGATGTTACCACCCTCAATTTTGATGTTGCCATCGGCTGCTATGCAACTGGCTGCCTTGGTCTTGGCATCGTCCTCATCCCAAGCACCACCTCCGGCGGAGGTGATGGTGAGCGTACCATCCGATACTGTCAAGTCGCCTTCGGCCTTCAGTCCCTTGGTGCATGTACCGCTTACGGCAATATTGAGCGTTCCACCCGTGATGGCGAGTGCGCCTGTATCTTCCTCATCGCGCTGTGACTCGTCTTCCTCCTTATAGGATACCTGTACACCATCGTCAGAAACTCCCGAGATGTTCAGTTCGCCACTCTCCATGAGGAAATACTGATTGCAGTTGATGCCGTCCTTCACGGCAGAGAGCACGTTGATGGTACAGTTCTTCATCTCCACATACTCCTTGGCGTAGATGCCGTGGGCAGTGTTGCCATACACATTGAGCGTCCCCTTGCCTTTCAGTTCAAGATGTCCCTTGCAGACGATACATCCTTTCTGTTCGCCCGAAGCCATGTCGGTGAGGGTGTTCACCGTGTTTTTCTTCACGCTCAGGTCGATGCGCTTGCCGTTCTGGATATTGAGCGGAGCACCCGAAGGATTAGTCAGGGTGAGGCCATTTAGCTCTACTGTAGCCTTGTAGGAACCTTCCATTGTAAATTCACCGTCGGTGGATGTGCCTGTGAGCGTATAAGTGATTTCGCCACAAGTGTCATCGCTCACATCCGAGCTTTGAACGAGACTCACATGGCCATTGGTGATGGTCGGCGTAACATACTGCGCCACGTTTCCTGCTATGGTCATCGTGGCTGCAGAACCGCTGTAACTGATGCTCACAGTGTTGTCGGTCACTTCGCTGTCATCAACATACATCTTGCTGATATCGCTCACATTGAAAGTCTTGCCCATTATGGTGAGGGTCTCACCGTTCTGGTATGTCATGGAGCCGGTCTGTTTCGCAGGAAAGGCGTAGGTAATATTGTCGGTTACGACATGGAGTGTCTGCGCTTCTGCCCCGAAGACGATGCAGACAGCCACCATCATAGAAGTAAAGATTCTCTTCATCTAACAGTGATTTTTTGGGTTTTACCATTACTCTTTACTACATACACGCCAGCAGGCAATGCGCCATTGAGCGATGTAAGGCTGGCATACTTACCATAGCTTACGCCTTGCAAGGAGAAGGCTTCCACCTCGCCATCGGCATCGGTGATGCTCACCTCCTTGATGCCTGTAGTTTCATCGGAAGAGAAATACATACTTCCAAGGTCTGCCAAGGTCAATTCCTTTGTGTCTGTGCCATTGGTGACGATGAGCTTGCCGTCAGAGAATGTCATGGTAAGCGAACTTGCCGTCATCGACACCTTTGTTCCGTCGGAGTTCTGGAACGTGAGATGGCTGTACGAATCGTCAGCATAGGCTTGTGCGCCGCATAGACAAAAAGTGCCTATGATAAACAGTAACTTTTTCCTCATAATCTGTTATGTTTATGGTTAAACTTCTGTATTGACACCATTATCGGATATTGACAAAGTCTTTAGAACTTAAAGGTGTATCCTATGCCCAACACATGAGTGTCGAGGTCATCGTCGTCGTTGTCGCGCAAGTCTTGATAGCGATAGTAGAGCTTCAAGGCGTGATGCTTGGCTATCTGGAAATTGGTACCCACCGTATACCGTGTCTTTTGAAGGCCGTTTTCTCCATGATACAGCTCCACGCTGCCGAAAGGAGTAAGCGGCGTGTGCTTTATGCGATAGTTTATCTGGAAGCGTGAACGCAAGAGGTGTTGGCTCTTGCTCTTCACGTCTTCCCACTCCTCCGTGTCGGTGTCATACTTCTTGTTCTTAGCCTTGGCACGATAGGTATATTGGTACATCTCTCTCATCGATAGCCCAAGGTTGCCAATGCTATAACTGCCCGTCACCCCGAATAGGAAACGGTGACGAGGCCACCAATACGTTGGAGTTATCTTGTTAACGGTGCCATTCTTGTGATAGGTCTGTGTTCCTCCACGATGGTCGTAGAGCAGATTGTAGCCTGCCGAGAACTTCAGGTATTTGTTGAGCTTATAGTCAGCGCCGACGCCGAGGCTGTATCGGTCCATCTCCTTGGAGTCGTTGCGAGTTCTCGCTCCGAGTTCACCCTCCACTGTCCAATGCTTGCCGAGCTTCTTCTCTACGCCGGCATCCATCCAAACACCGAAGTCGCTCTGCGCCTTCATCTCTTGCGGCATTACCATTGTGCCCATCATCAAGGCGATGGCACACACTTTCATATTTGTTCTTTTCATCATTTTGTCTCCACTAAACCAAACACTACATGTCCGAGTATTCATAGGAGTGTACTTTCATGTGTCCGTCCACCGTGCTCGCCTCGTCGGAATGGTAGTACACCTTAATGACGCTCATGTCCCTGAGGAAGTCTATGCCCCCTATCTCCACCTTGACGATTTCAAGCCCCGTGCGCTCCTTGAGGTCGGCAAGCAACTCCTCTCGCTTGTCGGGTTTGATGAGTTCGATGCGGTCATATTGTATCATCTTCACCGCCATGCTTCCCTTCACCTTGATGTTCTCGAAGACGAAGGTCACGCCTATGAAAAGGACGTTGACCACGGCAAGCTGTGCCCAATCAAGGCTTCCAGACAAGCCATTGATTACCGACAGGGCTATAATCATGAAGAGATAGGTCATCTCCCTCACAGGCATCGACTCTGTGCGATAGCGTATGATGCCGAAGATGGCGAAAAGACCAAGCGCGAACTCTATCCTCACCTTTGCGCTTCCAAGGAGGTTGATGAGGAAGAAGATGCTAAAGCCAATGAGCATGAACGTGAAATAATATTCACGGCGACGGCTCTTGGGGAAATATAGCCAATGGGTTATCACCCACACGGCAAGGGTATTGATTACGAATCTAAACATCAAGGGCATGAACTCTGCCATATCTAAAAGGTTTGTCATATTATCTTATTATACAACCTCTCCACATTCGAGGGTTGAATGGTTTATGAAATCTTCATCAGTCTCTGCAGCCTCGGCTTCATGCGGTTGATGCGGAGGTCAGGGTTGGTAAGTGCCTCGCCTATGCAATACTTGCTGAAACCGCTTGGGTGAATGCGAAGCTCTCGAAGCATGGCCAAGACAGGAGACGGTTGCAAGCCGTCACGTTTCAGTTCGATGATGGCAAGCTGTGGCAAGGAGCGTTGCACGCCTGTGGTGAGGTTCTTGAACTCAAGATTCGTGTCGATGGTAAGCCGTTCGGTCTTCTTCTTGTTCACGAGGGTTATTCGGCGAAAGCTGTTGGCTATCTTTTGTTCCAAGAGCCGAGGGTCGAGACGCAAGTTCCTACGCAGGAAGTCTATCGCGCCTTCTTCTTCCAGACTGGATGCCGCTATGCGGCTCTTGTGGGTTTTGCCATGGTTGTCCTTGGTTTTCACTTCCAAGAAACTCAAGTGGCTGTCAACATAGGATCTCACCCTCACCTTTTGCCTACTGGCATGACCATCGTGATGGGCATTATAGAAGGCATAATCACGCGAGTCGAAGTAGATGGTGGCATAGCTCATGTTGCGCTTGCCGTCTATCTCCTGCACCCTATACTCCTCACCTGCCATCCGGAGCAACTCGTTCAGTTTGGCAATGCTGGTCACAAACTTGGTGTCAGTTCGGTTCATCAACTTTATCCCGTCCATCTCTTCGAGCGAGATGGGATGGAATTTCTGAATCAACGCATTCATCGACATAATCTACCAATTGGTTTCACTATTGAAATTATCACTTACCGCATGAACATTGAAAATGTTTTCCTTGTTGTCAACGAGGACCGCCACCAGGCTGACCACCGCCAGGCTGTCCGCCTCCACCGTTTGTACCACCATTATAATTATACGAGGTAATCATCGATGAGAGAGTCATTGTAGCGATGGAAGTACCACCGCTTACTGTTGCACCCGTAGTGTATCCACAGAAACCTGTACCTCCACTCACGGTAGCTCCAGAAGAGAATACATATGAGCTTCCTTTTGTCATATCGGGCGAACTGACGAGCAGTGTGTAACCCTGCTGATTGTAGTCGCGTGGTACATTGAAGGCAAACATGTTGTTGCCCTTGCTGTCTGCCACCGTTAGATACTGACCACTTGAGATGCCACTGCCGCCCAAGATGGCAACAGGTTGTGTGGTTACACTCGCCGTTGGTGTAGACGTTCCGCCGCCAATGCCTATCACGGTACCTCCTGTGATGGTAAAGGTGTTTTGGTCGCAGTCGAATCCGTCTTCAGGTTGCGTTGTTCCGCAAGCCACCACGACACCGCCGCTAATGGTCAGGGTAGAATTGGAATCAATGCCGTCATTATTGGTGCCCATGGCAAAGATGTTGCCACCGCTGATGGTCATGGCTTTGGATGAATTGATAGCGTCGTCGTAGCAGAAAGCCATGATGTTGCCTCCAGAGATGTTCATTGTGCTCTTGCTCTCTATGCCCTCCGAGCCTTCGCCTCCCGTACAACGCACCATTATGGTGCCGCCCTTCAGGTACATCGCGCCATCGCTCTTGATGCCCTTGGGCGAGGTGTCAAGCTTGCCGTATACATATTGCTGTCCCGTGGTTATAACCTTTATCGTTCCATCGTTGACGGTAAGCGTCTGGTCTGTGCTGATGCCCTTGCCGCCTGCGCCGGTGCTCTTGCAATAGAGCGCGCCACCGTTCATCACGAAGATGCTGTCGGCTTTCACGCCAGCGCATCCGCTAACGTCCTGCTCGTCAGAATCGTATTCACCGGTGCCCGTGGTTATGGCCGTTGTCCGCCCACCGTCTATCTGCACGAGTCCGTCGCTGCTAAGACCCTTGCTTGCGGCTGCTGATGTCTCCACATTTATGACTCCACCTTTCACATATATGGCATCGTTGGCCTTGATGCCATTGCCTGCCGTGGCTTTCACGTAGACATTGTTGCCTGGACGGAACATCACGTAGTCGTCGCTCCGTATGCCCGCCTTGCAGTTGGCGTAAACTTCGAGCGCACCCGTTCCCGAGAAGAGCATCTTGCCCTCGCTAAAGAAGCAAGCCTTCATGTCCTCGTCTGCGGTAGCGTCGCTATACTTCGTGCCATCGGTCAAGGTGTTGGTTGTTCCATCGGCAAGCACTATGTAGCCTCGCTTCTTGCTCTGGATATTGATAGCTGCACCATCGGGATTGGTGATGCTCACACCGTTCAATTCCAACTTAAACTTCTTGTCGCTGTATATCTTGAGAAATCCGTCTGTGGTAGTTCCGCTCACGGTATAGCTCACATTCTTGACCGAGGAATTGACGATGACATCCGCGCCATTGATGGTCACGGTCACGCCATCCACACTGTTAGAGGCCGTTGCCGAAGAGCCGTTGAAGACAATATTTACTTCATTATTGAAAGTGTTGTTCTCGATGTAGTCTTCTGCCTCGTCTCCTTCCGAAGGTACGACCTCTGTTTCGGAGAGTGCGGTCTTGTCAAGGGCAATGTCAAAAGACATGAGGTCTGAAATGGAACTGGAGTAAGTGGTAGAACCTCCTCCACCATTGTTGCCGTTTCCTCCTCCGCCGTTACCATTTTCTGGTCCAAAGTTCCAGTCGTCCATGGCTGAGTCGGACGAACAACCCATCAGCGTAAGCGTGGCAACTATCACCAGCGCCATCTGCAATATTCGTTTTGATGGCGTCATTTGTTTTGCTATCCGTAAACTTTCCATAGTTAAAATGATTAAGTTGCTTAATAAGCTTGGTATTAAATTTCGATTACAAAAGTAATACGAACCTGAGACACTCGCAACTTTATTCAATGAACGGGCTGATTGTTTCAACAAAACGGGAAAAACAAAAGAAGCCTCCTCAATGTCATGCATTACGACATCGAGGAGGCTTGCCCTTTATCAACTTATTCAAGAATCTAAAGGCTATAACGACTACTTACTTTTACGATTTGCGTTTGCCTTCTGACGCTCTTGTTCCTGAATTTGGTACATCTTGCTGATTTGATCCTGGCTGAGGAACTTTGCGTACTTCTTATTGTATTTCTGCTTTAGAGAGTCTATCTTTTTCTTGTGGTCCTCACTCATCTGAGGTCTTCCTTCAGGCTGATTGCCGTTCATCGCAGGAGGATTGCCCTGTGGACGTGCAGGAGGATTACCTTCTGGGCGTGCTGGTGGGTTACCCTGTGGACGTTCGCCTCTCGGAGGCATGCCGCCACCTCTGCGTGGCATCATCTCCATCATTTCGTTCTGTTCCTTCTTATACACGTCAAGAAACTTTTTGCTGGTCTTCGAGTCCAAGCCTAATTGTTTGGCGATGTTGTTGGCTCCTTGCTCTATTCTCTGCTCACGTGATGGGCGGTTGCCCCTTTGGTTGTCGCTTTGCGAATTGTTTACTTGTGCAAAGGTCGCACTGCTTGTTGCCATAAAGATGGCGGCAAACATCCATGTCTTAATTGTCTTTTTCATTTTTAATAATACTTATTTTATATGTTCGAATTTTGGAAGTTACCTGACTTGCCACATACCCCGTCGGCTTTCCGCCAATACTCCAAAGACGTTCAATACAATTGGATGTCAAGTCTTGTTTACATTCTTTAGCGCGACAGTTTCTTTGTTTAACAATAGTTGTTGGCATTAGCTTATGTTTCGTTCCTAAAGCTTATGAGAATGGGCCTTGATGAAAACAAATGTAGATAAAATTATAAGTGTTCGCATCATTTAGCTCCCTGCATGATAGTTTGTGGCGAGGTTATAGTAACTTTGTAAATGCGCATCCAAAAAAGCGACAGACACAGAATTATCACAAAATTGTGCAAGTAAAAATAACTGAATAATAAACAACACAACTATGACACATGGACATGAAGTACTCCACATGATGGAGGGAAACAGCTACACTACAAAGCAGCAACTCATAGATGCTATCATCGAGCGTTTCGGAGCAGAAGAACAGTTCTGCACATGCCACGCATCTGGTATGACCGCTGCTGAATTGGTGGATTTCCTTGAAGCTCACGGGAAGTTCATGCTGGCAACGGGTGCAGATTTCACGGTAGACATCACCAAGGTTTGCAACCACTAAAGGCATATTAAGGCAGCCGGCAACTTATCATTTTCCAATGCATGTCGAGCTGCCTTGCCGCTATAGCCATATCTATGGTTTTGCGCTGAAGCTGAAAATGTCAAAGTGCCGCAACGTTGTAGTAATACATCACCGGTGCCAGCATCAATCCTACTAATATAAAAATGAACACGGCGACCGCTATGATTGTCAAGCCAAACACGAAGGTTGCATAGCCCATTGACTTTAACCACGACAGACGGTAGATTCCGCGATATGCCCAAGCGACGTAGAAAAAATGAATTACTTCGAAGTCGTCTGTAAAACTGAAAAAGGCATACAGGTAAACAAATATCACATAGTGTTCCATGAGCGTGAGCCGCCGTCCGTCAAATGCACGCTTCCGGAACGTAAGATAAGATATTGAACCAAGCATGGGAAACAGGGCAAAGAGGGTTAGCGACACGTCGCTCGTCAGTTTTTCCTTTACTACCTTCAATGCAGCCGCCATTCGGCTGTGCCCTTTCATACTGCGCTTCGCGTTCCACTGTTCGTAGGCTTTGTCGATGTCGCTGTTCTTGTCGGCTTTTTTCAAGATATCCTCTGTCACGAGTTTGTCTATCAACCCAAAGATTGTGATCTGTTCCTTTTTCGCGCCATCATGCACTATTTGCCCGAAGATGCCGTTGCACAGGGCAACAATGGAAATGGCTATCAGAAAAGTGCTTACCGGATTTTGGTATATCACCCTGTGCCCCCTGAAATAGTCGCGTATCATGTAGCCCGGACGTAGTGCAAGGTTGATAATAGTCCTGACAAAATTACTCGACAACTGCGGATATGCCTCACGGAATGTCTTAAAGAAACGCGGCTTGCCTTTTCCTGCGTCTCTGTGTTGTCCGCAGCGTGGACAGTAGTTACCAACGAAATCATGCCCGCAATGGCTACAATTCGCCATTTCGTGAGAAACGGGAGATGTGCGTGTGCCACGTTCCACGAACACCTGTAAGCGACGCCAACTGCGGTGAAGCGAAATGGCGGCCTTTCTTGCCATGCTTATGATTTGTTTCATTTAATTTTTCATGTCGGGTTCATACGAAGCTCGCTTCGCTTGCGGAGACGCAGCCAGCATTATGCAAAGGTAATATGAATATCGCACAAATTATCAAGCTGCGAGTTAAATGATACGTATTCAATCTATTTTACTTGCAAGAGTTGGCCTACACCTCTCTCTTTTGCCCTGTATTCCCTTGGTGACATGCCAAGTTCACGCCTCACATATTTTCCAAAAAAGGAGAGGTTGTCGAAGCCTGCTTCGGCAGCTATCTCCTTGATGCTTTTTTCGGAGGAGGTGAGCATGGAGCGGATATAGTTGGTGGCTACTTGGTTGAGGAGTTCAGAGGCCGTCTTCCCGGTCTGTTTCTTGCAGATGGTGGAGAGATACTTGGGCGTGATGCAGAGCTTGTCGGAGTAGTGCGCCACGTCGCGGTGGCGAGGTGCATCGGTGGCGGTCAGGCTCACGAACCGCTTAAAGATGATTTCGCCCGAGGAATAGTCGCGGTCGGGTAGCTGCTGGTTTAGCATCGGAGCGAGGTTGTCGTAGAACTCGTAGATGAACGACTGCAGCAGCAGTTTGATAATTTGGGCGTGGTGTGGCAGATGGGTGTCCGCCAACTTCTGTTTCAGGAACTCATGATCTTTCAGGAAGTGCGCCATGTCCTCGTCTGTGAGATGCAGCAACGGGTTTTCGCGGATGATGAGTCCAGCCTCCCAGATGTTGCCTCCCAGAATGAAGATACTCTCGAAGTAGGAGGGCGACATGAGGATACCACGGCACTTGAAGTCGCAGCTCACCATCGCATTCTGGATGAACTGGTTGGGATGCGCCATAATGATGTCATTCTTGCCAATATGGTATTCCTTTCCTTCTATCTTGCAGGAAGCCTTTCCTTCTATGCAGAGGATGGTGACATAGGCCTCGGAGTGTATGTTTGCCGCTGGCAAGGCTCCCAGTTCGTCAAATACCGCCACGTCCTTGTCGGTGAATTGTTCCATGCGCACCCTGCATTCCTCTTCCGTGATGTCTCTGTGGCATATTGCGAAAACAGGGTGTTCCATTGTACCTGCCACTTCCTTGTTGAATAGTATTTGTTCCTTTGTTGTTTCCATCTTCTTGTTTGGGAGATACTTCTTGTTGTACTTCAGGGGGTAAAAGTACAATTATTTTTTGAAAAGAGAAGTGTTACCGATGTCTTTTTTGTGTCTTTTGTCTCGCAAATATTCTATCACGAAGAAATATCGGACACTTTAAGAGAGATATTGTGTCTGAAAATACTACAGAAAAGCCGTTACTTTGCAGCCGCATTCGGATAATAAGAACAATGACACGGATTGGTATGATTAAAAAAAAAATAAAAATAATGATACAAATAGGTATGACAAAGACAACAAGTTACAGACAGCACATGGCAGGGAGCTTCACGGCCCTCGCCCTGTTGTCAACGCTCTTAGTGAGCTGTGGCAAGAAGCAGGAGGCACAGACTTCCGTGGAACCGGTGAAGGTAAAAGAGATGACCGTAGGGATTGAAAGTTCCATCGCGGCATCGGGGTATGGGTATTCGGGAACGGTGGAGGAGGAAAACGGCACCTCGCTGAGCTTCACTACCGGCGGCACCATCCTACAGCTAAAGGTGAAGGTGGGCGACCGCGTGCGCAAGAGACAACTCATCGCCACGGTAGATCCCACGCAAGTGAAGAACACTTACGAAATGGCGCACGCCACCCGTATGCAGGCTGAGGATGCCTACGGACGCATGAAGCAGCTCCACGACAAGGGGAGCCTTACCGAGCTGAAATGGGTGGAGGCGCAGAGCCAGCTACAGCAGGCCGTAGCCGCCGAGAGCATCGCCAAGAAGAGCCTTGCCGACTGTGCACTCCATGCTCCCTTCGATGGCGT